>CACWSX010000020.1 GCA_902763615.1 uncultured Prevotellaceae bacterium
TATATATTATATATATAGTAATTATATAATTCTATCATTTCCTCCCATCAAACCAATACCCCCTCCCCAAATAAACTGTCAACTGTCAACTGAAGACAACATGATGATAATATCTTTGCACTGATTTACTTATAATTTTACAGTCCCCTCCAGGCAGCACTGTTCGTGAGAATTGTGCGGTTATTTGTTGGCGAATCGAAAAAACTCGAATATTATTTGGTTTTTTGCTCGCTTATTCGTATCTTTGCATCATGACAAAGAAAAACCTATACACAACTATTGGGCTGCTGACGCGTAAAACGTTGGTAATCAAACAATTACCCCCCCCAATTTGTGAAAATAGGTTAAATGAACGGACAAATTCTTACGCGATAACTCCCGAATCGCAAGTGCTAATAACCCTGCTGCTATCGGCTTCGGCCTTTAGTGGCAGGGATTTTTGTGTGATGTCATGACGGATATAGAATCTTTGGATGTAAAAGCCTCCAGTGCGATATGCCACATTTTCCGAAAATTGCTCAATGCGGTCTTCACGGGTAGTGAGGATGACGACGAGCTGAGTTTTAAAGACAAGGAACTCCTGGAAGATGTGTTGCGATACGGCACTATCCTTGAGGTGGCAAAGCGTAGCGGCAAAAATTACGGTTCGTTGCGCTATCAGGTAGAAAAAGCCGCTGACCGTCTTACTTTAAGGGCAAAGAATCTTGAAAACAAGGCTAATCGAATCATACAGGCGCGAGAAGAAGGGAGTCAATCGCAGCATCTCATTATCGCCTACAGGCAGAAGATCAGCAGTCAGAAAGAGGAGATAAAAGCGGCAAAGGCAGAAACGGCCAGAGTGGAATCAAGGTTGAAGGCTTATCTCGAAAGCCAGCCTCAGCTGGAGGAGTTGGAAACCCTAAAAACCCAATACGCTATTTTGGAACAAAAGTTGGCCGAGACTGAGAAAGCGTATAAAAAGGTGGCAGACTATAAGCCCCAATACGATGATGCAAAGCTAACGATCAAGCAATTGAGGAAACAGGTATCTCAACTGGAGAAAAAGGAGAAAACCCTGACTGCCAAAAATCAGAAGCTGCAAAGCGACCTCGACCTATGCAAGGCGAATAAACAGAAAGAATCAGAGCACAACTCTGCCAGAATTACGAAACTCAAAAACAAGGTTGACAGTCTGGAGAACCTCTTTAAGGAATACAAAAGGCGAGGTCTCGGTGCGGTTCTGGAGTCTGACTTGATATGAAAGAATAAAAAAGATATAATATATGGCAACGCAACAAGAACGTGCTGAACTGCACAAGACAATATGGAAGATAGCCAACGATCTGCGTGGAAGCGTGGACGGTTGGGAGTTTAAGGCATACGTCTTAGGTTCTATCTTCTACCGTTTTATCTCAGAGAATATCTGCGACTATATCCATCAGCTGATGAGTGATGCCGGGCAACCTGATTTCGACTATGCTGCGATTGATGACAATATGGCCGAGAATATCCGTCAGAAGATGGTTGAAGAGAAAGGTTATTTTATCCTGCCTTCGCAATTGTTCCAGAATGTGGTGAAGAATTGTGAGAAGGATGAAAACCTGAACGAGAATCTCACCAACATATTTCATAGTATTGAGGCTTCGGCTGTTGGTACCCCTTCAGAAGAAGACCTTCGTGGACTGTTCAGCGATTTCTCGGTAGACAGTGCGGCATTGGGAAGCACCGTCATCAAGCGCAATCAGTTGTTGGCAAAGGTGCTCTATACTGTTTCGCAGATGGAATTAGGCTCGAAGTATAACGACACTAACAATGATACCTTTGGCGACACCTACGAGTTTCTGATGCAGATGTATGCCTCTCACGCAGGCAAGAGCGGCGGCGAGTTCTTCACCCCTCAGCAAGTCAGTGAACTGTTGGCCCGTTTGGCTTCTTGGAACAATCCTAATATCAATAAGGTCTATGACCCTGCTTGTGGAAGCGGCTCGCTTTTGTTGAAGTTCGCCAAGACGATAGGCAAAGAGAATCCTAATCTGAAATACTTTGGTCAGGAGGTTAATCCTACCACTTACAACCTTTGCCGCATCAATATGTTCCTCCACAACGTAAACTACGACAACTTCGATATCCGTTTGGAGGATACGCTGCTGAAGCCGCAACATAAAGATGATGCGCCGTTTGATGCAATCGTCTCTAATCCACCTTATTCGTTGAAGTGGGAAGGTAAAGATAATACCATATTGATCAACGATGAGCGTTATGCGCCTGCTGGCGTGCTGGCACCTAAGAGCGCTGCCGATCTGGCCTTTACGATGCACATGCTTTGGCACCTCTCCGAGCAAGGCACAGCTGCTATCGTAGAGTTCCCGGGTGTGCTCTATCGTGGAGGCGATGAAAAGAAGATTAGGCAGTATCTGGTGAAGAACAACTATGTGGATACAGTCATCCAACTGCCTGCCAATCTGTTCTTCGGAGTGGGTATTGCCACTTGCATCATTGTATTGAAGAAGAGCGCGAAGACTGATGCTAACGTGCTCTTTATCGACGCCAGTAAACTGTTCCAAAAAGAAGGCAATAAGAACGTGCTCCTGCCTGAGCATCAGGATAAGATAATGGAGCTGTTTAAGGCTCGCAAGGATGAAGAATACCTGGCCAAACTGGTGAAGAATGATGATATCCTCGCAAATGATGCCAACCTCAGTGTTTCAAGTTATGTGGAGCAGGAAGATACCCGCGAGGTGATCAATATTTGTGAAGTTAATGCTCAACTCTCATCATTGATAGCTGAAGGCAATGAATTGAATCAGAAGATTGAAGCTATTATTAAGGATTTGGAGGGCTGATTATGGTGGAGTGGAAAAAAATGTGGGAAGTAACTACCTGGGATAAAAAATTCTCAGGGGTTGATAAACACATGCAGCCTAATGTAATCAAATACTATTATTACTTGGCAAACGAGTTGGTAGATTTAGAAAGATCTAATGGGGATATCAGAATTTTATACACTACGAACAAAGTAGCTTACACTAATTCTATCGATGTTGAAGGGACTATATCAGAAGGTGAAGTAGTAACAATTCCTTGGGGTGGGAATGTTAACATACAATATTTTAAGGGTAAGTTTGTAACAGCAGATAATCGTATTGCTACATCGAATAATATAGATTATTTAAGCAATAAATATCTTTATTATTGGATGCTTTCTCAAAAAGATGAGATTGCAAAGATGTATAGAGGCGCAGGTATCCAGCATCCTTCAATGCTTTCTGTACTGTCTATGTCTGTCCCCATCCCTTCTCTCTCAGAGCAAATACGGATTGTGGGCATACTCGATACGTTTACCGCTTCCATCGAAAACCTGAAAGAGCAAATCGCTCAGCGCCGAAAGCAGTATGAGTATTATCGTGACCAACTCCTCGACCTTGAAGGAAAAGAAGGAGTGGAAATGAAAACACTGGGGGAGGTTTTAAAATCTTTGAAAACCGGGTTAAATCCAAGAAAGAATTTTGTATTAAATTCTCCTGGGAGTGAAAACTATTATATTACGGTTCGAGAACTTGGTATTTTTGATATTGTTCCAGTTGAAAAGACAGATAAAGTGTCTGATGAAGCATTGGAACTCATAAATAACAGATCTAATCTTGAAGTTGGAGATGTCCTCTTTTCTGGGACAGGAACGATTGGTCGAACAGCTCTGGTTAAAGAGAAACCAACAAACTGGAATATTAAGGAAGGAGTATATGCGTTAAAACCTTTTAAAGAGGTTATTAATTCATGTTATTTAATTCAATTATTACATAGCAATCACATAAAAGATAAAATATCTATTTTAATAGTAGGCGATCCTATTAAAAGTGTTCCGATGAAGAATTTAGTAACAGTTTCTATTCCTGTACCCTCTATCCAAGAGCAGCAGCGCATTGTCTCTATCCTCGATACTTTCGAGGCGAGCATCCAGAACTTGGAAGCTCAACTCTCTCAGCGCGAAAAGCAATATGAATATTATCGTAATAAACTTCTGACGTTTGATTGATATGAAGAAATCAGGTCTTATATTGGTATTGTTATTCTTAATGAATATTTGTGCATCAGCGCAAATACAAAGGAATTTCTTTGATTTTACTCTAGGTGTTACTACCAAGAAAGAAGTATCTAAATATTTTAGAAAGAACGGAAAGAAATTGTATAAAGATAAAGAAGGTATTAATTATGTAAACGATCTGAGATTTGGTGGGCATATTTGGCCATTTGCTGCATTTTCTTTTTATAATGGAGTATTATCAAAAGTCTATTTCGCTGATAGCGAAAATAGTACTGAAAGAGAAACCTTAGATATTGTTTGGGATACAATAAAAAAGAATATCTCAAATAAATATTCTGAATATTATGCCCCTTCTCGTTCGAAAGATGATTATCTTATTTATAGAGATAATAATACCACAATACAATTATCTTACGAATTCTCTTATGGCTCTAAATCTTTATCCATTATGTATATTGATGAATATATATTTAATAAGGAATATAAAGAAGGATCAGATGAACTATAAATATGGATGACTATAAGATCATAGTAGAGCAGGAGCACTCGACGGTGATGGCCCACTACGAGGTGGAGCAAAAGCCGGATGGTGGATATCAGAGTGAGGCTAAACTGGAGGATGCCTTTATTACCCAGTTGATAAGGCAGGGCTATGAATATATTATTGGTCCAGGTGAGCCTTTTCTGATGGTTAATCTGCGTATGCAGTTGGAGAAGCTCAATGATATTAAGCTGAGCGATGCCGAGTGGAACCGTTTGCTGCCTAAGATTACCAACGAGCAGATGACCATTCAGGACAAGACTGAGATGATTCAAGGCAAGGGCTATATCATTGACCTGATGATGGATAATGGCCTGAAGAAGAACATCAAGCTCATTGACAAGACCAACATCCATAATAACTCTCTACAGGTTACGAATCAGTTTGAGGAGGAAAAGGGTGCCCATAAGAGCCGTTATGATGTGACGGTTTTGGTGAACGGCCTGCCTTTGGTGCACATCGAACTGAAACGCAGAGGCGTTGACATCAAGGAGGCTTTCAATCAGATCAACCGCTATCAGCGGGATTCCTTCTGGGCAGGGAAAGCAATGTTCGACTATGTGCAGATATTCGTCATTTCAAACGGTACAGAAACCAAATATTATTCGAATACAACGAGATATGCTAAAGAACAAGAGTCTGTAAGTGGTCCGCGCAAGCAAAAGACTGATGGCAACACTTTTGAATTTACCTCTTATTGGTCTGATCAAGAGAATACCCTGCTGACAGACTTGCGCGACTTTACGGCGACATTCTTTGCCAAGCATACCATACTGAACATCCTGACGAAATACTGCGTGTTCAATGTTGACAAGCAGCTGCTGGTGATGCGCCCTTATCAGATAGCAGCTACTGAGAAGATATTACAAAGGATTCAGACGGCTATCTACAATAAATGGCAAGGCACCATCAAAGCTGGCGGTTATATCTGGCACACAACGGGCTCGGGGAAGACGCTGACATCGTTTAAGACTGCTCAGTTGGCTTCGAAGATGGACAACATCAAGAAGGTGCTCTTTGTGGTTGACCGTAAGGATCTGGACTATCAGACGATGAAGGAGTATGACAACTTTGAGAAGGATTGTGCCAACTCGAATTCATCGGCCAGAATCTTGCAGAAGCAGTTGAAGGATAATACATCGACGATTATCATCACCACGATACAAAAGCTGTCGAACCTGATGAAGCCTGGTATCTATGATAAGGATGAAAAGCTTCGGGAGATTCTGACCAAAGAGAATATTGTACTGATATTCGATGAGTGTCACCGCAGTCAGTTTGGTGATATGCACAAGCTGATAGTGAAGCGGGTGAAGAAGTATATCATGTTCGGCTTTACAGGCACACCGATCTTTGCCGTCAACACAAGTGCAGGCAGTAAATATACGACAACAGCCCAACTGTTTGGCGGAGAGCCTGATAAAGACGGGAAACCGACCAAAGCTCTGCATACTTATACTATCATCAATGCCATCAGAGACAAGAACGTGCTGAAGTTCCATGTGGACTATAACCGCACGATGCGAATGAAGGATGATGTGGAGCGAAAGCAAGTCTGGGGTATTGATACGGAAGAAGCTTTGCATGATCCTAAGCGCATCGAAATCGTGACGCGCTATATCCTCGACCACTTTGCTGAGAAAACCAAGCAGAGTGCAGACGCCTATACGATGAGTAAGCTGCTGAATGTTGAGGAGGTCGTAAAAAAAGGCAGGAAAGCAGAAGAAGAGAAAACAAGGATCAAGACCAGAGGATTCAACAGTATCTTTGCCGTAGACTCGGTTAAGGCTGCAATTCTCTATTATAATGAGTTCAAGAAACAGCAAGGTGATAATCCTGCCCTTCGTGTGGCCACAATCTACACCTATAACGCTAATGAAGAAGAGGTAGACGAATGGGGCTTTGAAGGTGACGAAAATCCTGAGGATGTAGGCACGCCGAAAGATGCGCAGAGCCGGGAAGCACTGGAGGCCGCCATCAAAGATTATAACGAGGCGTTTGGTACAAACTATTCTACGGATGGAGATTCGTTCCAGTCGTATTATAAGGATGTATCGCTCAGGATGAAGAACAAGCAGATTGACATCCTGATTGTGGTGGGTATGTTCCTGACGGGCTTCGATGCCAAGACGCTGAATACGCTCTGGGTGGATAAGAACCTGAAACTGCATGGATTGCTTCAGGCCTATAGCCGCACCAACCGCATACTGAATGCCGTAAAGAATTGTGGTAATATCGTCTGCTTCCGTAATCTGGAAGATGCCACCAATAAGAGTCTGGCCATCTTCGGCGACGAGAATGCTTCGGGAATGGTATTTCTGAAAACCTATGAGGAGTATTATAGCGATGGTTATGAAGACGATAGGGGCAAATGGCATGAACCTTATACGGAGCTGATCCAGCGTTTGCTCAATACATATCCGATAGAGGAAATGGCCAATATCTTTGATGAAGAGCAGAAGAAATCATTTGTACATCTGATGGGCGAAATATTGAGAGTCAGGAATGTACTGGCTGCCTTCGACTACTTTACCGATGAGGCCAAGATAATCGACGAAATGCGCTATCAGGACTACTTGGGATGGTATAATACTTATTACGAAGAGTTCAGACCGAAAACCGGAGGCAAGGAGCGCGAAGATATCTCCGACGATGTCGTCTTCGAGATGGAACTGGTGAAGCAGGTTCAGATTAATATCCGCTATATTCTGGAATTGGTTCAGAAGTATCACGATTCGAACTGTGAGGATAAGGAGATTATTGTCAAGATCAAGAAACAGATAGATGCAAGCCCGGATATGCGAGATAAGCGCGAACTGATTGAAAGGTTTATTGCGCAGATGACTCCAGACAGAGGACCTGATGTGGGCGAAGAATGGGAGAGATATATCGAGTTGGAAAAGAAGATTCAGTTGAATACCATCATCGCAGAAGAGAAACTTCGTCCTCAGGAAACTGAAGCGTTTATGAAGCGTGCTTTTGCTGATGGCTATGTGACTGAAACCGGAACAGGCATCGCCAAGATATTGCCGCCAGCTAATCCCTTCCTGCCTGAAAGCGGCGAGAAGAAGCAGACGGTGATAGAGAAACTGAAAGCATATTTGAATAAATTCTTAAATACAAACGAATAGAAAAAAGGAAAGATAATAGGCGGCTATCCCTATAGGTAGCCAAGAAAGCGAGTCGCCAAGAAGGTAGCAGCGTTCATCTGATCACTCCGAATTTGCCAAAAAGAAGATAAGACAGACGCAGACCAACAATGCGACAAGTGGCGCTTGCGCGTAGAAGTAACAACTACGGCGTGAGTTTCATTTGTGCAGTGTGAGAGTCTGTCAAGGTCGGCAAAGCCTGGAGTGATTTTGCATTGCCTGATGAGCTCACGCTTTCTATGAATATATAGATTATGTTGATTGGAAATAGAATTGATACTTTGTTTGGACTGATGAGAGACTGGTCATTATCCTTTAAGGAGTATAACCCTATTATGAAGCGTTCGCTTGCTATGGGGTTTATATCAGAATTGCATCAGTTGGAGCAAAGTCTGAAAGTCATCGATGATAATCTGGATTCGGAAATCAGTTATGAAGACGCTTCAATTAATAAACAAATGCCCTTTTTGGATGGCAAACTTGAAATTGATGAAATAATAAATCCTAATTCATATTACGATAGTGCAGACAAAGATTCGATTATCAATCACATGATAGATTCTTTCCCTTTAAATCAGAAAGACTATGTTTTCTCATCGGAGAAAGCAGATTTTCTAAAAACGGGTATGCGTCAGTTTTGTAGTGACGCCGCAGCTGATGCTCGAGATATTACTTATGCCCTAAGAAATGGTGTTGAGAGAATACTTGGTTTGTTATTCTCTATTAACAAAAAAAAGACATATATCAAACCATATCAGTATGAAAATTTCTGGTATGACATTTTAGGGAGAGATGATGACCTTATACCAGAAGAAGTCATTAATGATTATGAACAATGGAAAGAGGAGCATGACTGTACTGATATGCAGGAATTGCAGGATAAACGCATGCAGGAAATTTTGCGTCTTCTGAGAAGTGGTGTCTTTTCTTACATGAAGCCTCTTAAAAACAGAGACATCAATAATAGCATAATCAAAATACAAGAAGACGCTCTTGAGGCAGGGGAGAAGTTGCCAGATAATATTGAAATGGAGTGTGCTCGTTTATCAACATACGTTGAAATGAAAGATGAAATCATGTGTCTTGATTATACTGCCTTGGGCAAGTATCTTTACAGGCACTATATGGATATTAAAGATGAGAGTGTTGATGATCTAATTTATTTTGATTATATGTTGGCCTTCATCCATGCTGATATGGTAAAATGCAAACCAGAATTGAAGGTGCATCTGGGAGGCTATGAAGACGATCAACAAAAAGAGATTCTTGAAAAAGCATTATCTATTATTGATACATGTAAACCACATCTAAATAAGGACGTAGCGAGCGACTTCTTGACAAATTTCTTAACGGCAGCATATAACGGTGATATAAGTTTGGAAATGCAGGCAAAACTTAAGGGGCAATCTTTATATACTCAAATATGCCGCATGCTTGGAATGCTAAAGACATCGTTAAAAGTATTCAAGACAGAGACAACTGCATTAGAGTTGGCTCAATCACTCTCTACTGTTGTTAAAAAGAGGAAAGCAGATACTTTGAAAAGGTATATTAATGATGGCGCATCTGATCGTACGTCTAAAATAGCTAAATGGACAGAGCAATACATAAAAGATAATCTCTATACGGAACAGGAGAGATTATTTGCTGAAGTAGCGAATAAAAGGGAGAAATAGCCCAAAAGGAATAATCCTACTTTTCGATATCCCACTGAAAATCAGACGTTTTCAGTGGGATTATTTATGATGATGATATAAGTTGCAATTACCAAAAATCCCAGCTAACTTTGCATGCAAATCAGAAGTCAGAGGGCTCAATAAACCCCAAAGAATCTGGTGGAGTTATTTGTTTAATTAATTTATGAACCCGAGTCGTGTGAGAGTCCTCATGAGATCAAGTAGCTACTCCTCCATGCTTCTCACAAAGACATCGGAACAATGGAGAATTATCATAAAGATTATGTATTTCTTGACGGTCTGTGGCTGAAGGAAGAAAAGCTACTGGAAATGGCCAGGCAAGCCGGAAGTATGGCTGTGGCTGAACACTACTTGTGTGCTTACCTCACAAATGCTGTGCTGAATGGCAATCGTGAGGCAATCAAAAATGTGAATGATATAAGAAAGGTATATCATCTAGAGGTAATCCCTTTTACAGATCAAGATAAAGATGATGGCAAGCCGAAGGATGATACGGACGATTTGGCAAGAAAGAAGTATAGAGGTATGCCTGACGAGAAAAAGGTGGAGTTGATGCGAGCCTCTTTGAAGCAACTGATGGAATTGCATCGCAACTTGTTTGTGACAAGAAATCATTGGTGCGGCATCTTCCTTGTGCTAAGAGACAGGCTGGAGGCTGGTATCAAGAAGACCGACTTTGCTGATTGGGCTAAGAAGGTGACACCTTCTGGTTGGCCTGAAGACCAGACTATCGGGGAATCTACACTGAGCAACTTTTCTCACTATGTAGAATATGACGATAGAGAGAGGGTTTACTACTCGATGAGAAACAACCCCTGGGCGATGCTTTGTGGCACGTTTTGGGAGATCGTAAAAATGCAAATTCTTACGAACGACTAACGAAAAAACGCTTTGTTTACGAAAGTTCTTACGAATATCGCAATAGCTTACGAATAAAAACGAAGGTGTGTTTTTAATGCCTAATTTTGCAGTGTCGAAAGACAAATCGTTCATTGACTTATTGATATAAAAGATTCTCTTGGGTAGGCCCAGGGATTAGATATACAGTTTTTTTCATAATGATTAGGTTTTGAGTTTTTCAATGAATGTTTCTGAAATTTTGGTTTCTAGCGGTCAGCGGACCGCAACAACCACTCGGTTCGGGAGAATAGAGTGGATTTTCAAAAGAGAGTTAGTTCACATTAATTATAATTTAAAATAAAGGATTTGAATGGATGAAGAATCAATACGGGATTGAGGTCAAGGAGCGCTGCGCTTCGTGTAGGCATAAGGACTTGACGCGGTTGATTTCCTCGAGGTTCTGCCTGAAGCATCAAAAGAGCGTGAAGCCAAGATCGTACTGCAAGCAGTGGGAGATGAGCGAGCAGATGGAGGCTGCAGGGTCGGGCAGAGGAAAGGTGAAGAAGAAAGCGTATCTGAAATATGTGCTCGAAGTAAGGGAGGACGAGAGTTTGGCTGATCAGCTGAAGATTCAGTTCCCACACAAGAGCATCGAGCAGATACGGAAAGATTTTGAAGAAAGAAACGGCTCCATCTATGTAGAGCCATAGTTATTAACAATTTTAATTTATAATTTTTTATGCAAACAATGTTATTGAAAGTTGTCAGTTGCGGGGATATGTTCTCCGTGAAGTCTGAGAAGGCCGAAGGCGGCCAATTGAACAAACGCCAGCTGGTTCTGCAGGAACTGGGTGGTAAGTATGAACCAACCTACGTGGTAACGGCCCTTGGGGATACGGCCACAATGGAATTCTCTGAAGGTGAGCTCGTGTTCGCTACGATGCGTTTTCAGGGCCGTGAGTACAACGGTCAGAACTACATGGATATCGTCGCAACCGAACTGATCAGGAAGTAAAAGATCAAGAATTTGAGAATTAGAGAATTTATTAACTGAGTTGAAAGGTAACGGGTGAGGGAAGAGTACCAGGTTTAAATTGTCGACAGCTACTACTTCGCTCTGACCTCAAGACTCGCAAAACTTTCAACAAAAGATGGATAAGAACAAGACGATTACGCTGAATGCCCAGATGGTGATCAGCAAGACAGAGAGTGGTATGGATCTGATTCAGGTGTTGCCTGATGATCCGCGTGAGGGACTGGTGAAGCCGTTTAGCGGCATGGGGCAAGCCCAGTTGCAGGGCAACGCCCAGTTTGACTTTGTGCGCAAGAGGCGCATCCGCAGGAAGCCGCAGATGAAACTGCTGCATAGCACGTTGTCGTTCGGACGCGACGGCATCGACCGCTACACCTTCTATCTGCCCTCGGAACAGCGCGAGGAATTTGCAAAGCTCCTGAATAAGGAAGCTGCAGCGGTGGTTGCATATATGAAGGAAAGGTATAAGAAGTAAAGGCCTATGATTTACAGAATAGAATATGTGGGAGAGGGCAGGCAAAAGAAAAAGCTTGCCCACCCGGTGAAAGACCACAAGGCGCTGCTGGCATTGAGGAATTCTAAGACCAATCTGAATCGTTTGGAGAAGGCTCGGACTGGCGATAGCGAAGCCAAAAGCAAACTTCTTCAGTTGGCTTATAACATCGGTCATGTGGATGGTTTGATAGCCGGCTGCAAGAGTCTGGGCAGTTTCTTCTTCCACGATGTGGATTGTTATGACAAGGAGCAGTCGGAGGCGATTAAGCAGCTGATTCTGTCGAAGAAGGATGAGATCGGACTGATGATGTTGGAGAGGAGTGCTGGTGGCGGTTGGCATCTGGTGTGTAGGCGCGAGCTGGGTAAGACTATCTTGGAGAATCAGGTCAGAGTGGCTTGCAGCCTGAAACTCGAGATGGATACCAATACGAAGGATCTGACGAGGGTGTGTTTTTCGACGAGCGGTTCGGAGGAGGATCTGCCTTATCTGGATGATGCGCTGTTTGAGGAACCTTTGAGCCCGGAGGAGTGCGAGAAGGAGTATCAGGTGGCGAAAGAGCGCGAGAAGAAGAGGCTGGAGGAGGTGCCGAAGGGGGCGAAGAAGGCGAATAAGCACTATAGGCCGTGGGAAGAGGAAGGGCGTACGGTAAAGGATGGTCGCACACAGGGGACAGGCACCTCTGTGACATCGCAAGCGACATCACAGATGAGCCAGTCCCCATGTGCGACTCAGTCCCCATGTGCGACTGAAGAGGCCCAAGGTGTGACGGAGGCGACGGATCGGACGCGGTTTATCTTCAAGGAGTGTATGAAGGAGGAGGATGTGACGGAGGCTGATCTCCTGAATGAGGGTGGAAGGCATAACTCGGTGAAGAATGTCTTGGGATTATGCAATCAGTTGCTCACTAGGGATGAAACGCTCGGTATGCTTCGCGAACTGATGCCTAATAACTGGGAAGACAAGAACATTCAGGATTTGGTAGAGGCATTTTATACCGAATATCTCAATCCGAACCAGCGGCTGAATCAGGTGCAGAAGAGGATATTCAAGGAGAGCAAGCGGATAGTGGTTGAACCGAATGATGGGGGCGGTCATACTGATGTATCGTTGCGCTTTGATCAGGTGAGCAGTACCAATGCTTCACCGCCAGAGATGCCGAAAAAGCTGCCAAAGCTAATACAGCTACTGATGTCGAAGACGCCGAAAATGTATCAGCCTGCTGTTGTGAATGCCGTGTTTCCGCCTTTGGCAACTCATCTGTGTGATGTTAGGTTCTGCTATACTGACAATGTGGAGCATGAGGCCACGCTGATGAACTGTCTGATGGCTCCCACCGGTTCCGGTAAAGGTTGTATTGATACGCCGATTGAAATGATTATGGCCGACATCAAACGTCGGGACGAGGAAAACACCCGTCGTGAGGATGAGTGGAAGAAGGATTGTCAGCGCAAGGGTGCCAATAAAGACAAGATGCTCAGGCCTGAAGGACTTGTCATTCAACAGATAGACTCGGATATGACCAAGCCCGCTTTGGTGACCCGTCTGGATGAGGCTGAAGGACACTTTGTCTATGTGAAACTGAACGAGCTGGATCTGTTTGAACAGCTGAAAGGTCAGACCGGCAAGCAGCACTTCCAGCTGATGTGTCTGGCTTTCGACCCGGGAGCCGAATACGGTCAGACGCGCGTAGGAACGCAGAGTGTGACAGCAAGGCCCAAGTGCCGGTTTAATTGGAATGCCTGTACAACGATTCAAAAAGGTCGCCGCTTCTTCAGTCGGGTTCTGACGGATGGCCCGATCTCACGAATCAACTTCTGCACCATACCGGATGATGAGCCAGGTGCTGAACAGCCTATTTACGGCAAGTATGATGCGGAGTTTACCGAAGCGCTGAAGCCTTATATCGACAATCTGGTGGCGGCCCGCGGACTCATTGAATGTCCGCAAGCCTATCGGCTGGCAAAGAAACTGCAGGAAGAGTGTGCTGATTTCGCCCGACTATCGCAAGACAAGATATATTGGAATCTATCGCATCGTGCTATTGTGATTGCTTGGCTCAAAGCTTGTGTGCTTTACGTTGCCAACGGCCAGCAATGGGAAAAGAGCATTGACTCGTTCATTCGTTGGAGCCTGGAATATGACATGTATTGTAAAATGGCTTTCTTCGGCGAAGATATTGCCAAAGCCTCACAAGAGGGTGATCGCATAGGCTCACGGGGGCCTAAGAATCTGTTGGAACTGCTGCCGGATGTCTTCACGATTGAGGACGCCAAGCGGGTTCGTAAGCAGCAGGGTAAGGGGGCTGAGAATACCGGGAAGATGGTCTCGCAATGGAAATCGAGAGGCTATATTCTTCAGTTGACAGTTGACAGTTTTCAGAAGGCCCCAAAGTATAATAAAAGAAAAGAATAAATATGAATGAAGTAAGTATTAATAAAAACATGAAACTCTCCGAGCACTTTACGCTCGGGGAGTTGACGAAAACAAGTTATGACACGCTGGATAAGAATATCCCTTCGCGTGTCGCGATAGAAAATCTGAAGCGTATCTGCGAAGGATGGCTGGAGGATCTCCGCTATAGTTATGGAAAACTGTATGGGGATGGGGAGATTCCAGTTATTATTAATAGCGGGTATCGGAGTGAAGAGGTGAACAGATTGTGTGGTGGCGCCAAGGGCTCGAATCACCTGACGGGATGCGCGGTGGATATCCGCTGCTATGGCTCGGAACACATGATCAGGATGGCGGGAATATTGCTGGATATCGCCGATGGTACGAAGCGTGACTTTGATGAATTGATTTTGGAGAAGTGCGGCACGACGTATTGGATTCACTTCGCCGTGCGGCCGAAGGATAATCGCCGCAAGATTCTCTTCGACTGCCGGTAATCAAACACTCGGGGACGGTTCTTTTTTGTTTGACTGATTCCGCTGACGGCGCAGCGGGTCAAACAGGAAGAACCGTCCCCTCTATGTTCAGAAACTCAACCGAAACTCAGTCCTCGCTATGCCCTTCCTTCTCCCTCACTACATACCATTTTAAACTTTGCTGTGTTTTTTTATTTTTTCTTTCATTATTCGGATGAATTTTTGTACTTTTGCAAAGTCGTAAGAAATTAAAAAATAGACAAGCGAAATATGACTCACAAAAACATTCTTCTCGTGGTCGGTTTTGCATTCTTTGCAACAGCCCAGGCTCAAGTGACAATCGATATCGACGCCCTGCAACGGGGACCGAAGGTGAGCCCGATGCTTTATGGCATCTTCTATGAAGACATTAACCATGCTGCCGATGGCGGTATCTATGCAGAGCTGATACGCAACCGATCGTTTGAGGACGGACCTCGCTATGGCGCACCTGCTGATATGCAGGGATGGTCAACCTATGCAGCAGCTCCGTCGCAACTCGAGGCAAGACTCATACAACCCACGAAAAAGACGCCGTTGCTTAACAGTGTGCAGCACAACGCTCTGGCACTCGACATCAAGGCTTCGCCCACGATTCCCGTCTGTCTGGTAAACGAGGGCTACTGGGGCATCAATGCCGTGCAGGGGCGCAGTTATCGTCTGTCGTTCTGGGCAAAGACACTGAAATACCAAGGCACCGTGAAGGCCACGCTCTGTTCGAAGGACGGCTCACTGCTATATGCTGAGACGGCAGTAAGCCAATTTCCTGCCGTTAAGGCCAAGGGCTGGACGAAGTACGAAGCCACCCTTACCGCCAACGGCAATGATTCGCAGGCGCAGTTCGCACTGGTGTTCGACGGTGTGGGGCAAGTACAAATAGACATGGTGAGCCTTTTCCCACCCACATTCAAGAACCGTGAGAACGGCATGCGACCAGATCTGGCTAACATGCTGTGGCAGTTGCACCCCAAGTTCATGCGCTTCCCGGGAGGCTGCTTTGTGGAGGGGCAGGAGAGTCCCGACAATGCTTTTCGTTGGGAACGTACCATCGGCCCGATTGAGGAGCGTGAGGGGCACTGGAACGTGAACTGGGGCTATCGCACTTCCGACGGACTGGGTTACCATGAATACCTGCAGTTGGCAGAGGACTTAGGAGCCAAGCCACTTTATGTAGTGAATGTAGGAATATGGCATGGGGGCATGACTCCTTATGATAGCATCCAGTCGTGGATCGACGAGTGTATGAATGCCTTGGAGTATGCCAACGGCCCCGTTACATCGAAATACGGGGCTATGCGTGCCAGAAACGGACATCCGGAGCCTTTCGGAATAGAATATCTGGAGATAGGTAACGAAAACAACCAGCCGGACCCTCGTCAGCAGAGCGACCACTACTACGAACGCTACGAACAGTTCTACAAAATCATCCGGGCGAAGTATCCCGAGATGAAGATCATCGGCAACGTGGTGGCATGGGGTGACGACAATCCCAAGTGGAACAGCAAACTGCCCGTCGACCTGCTTGACGAGCACTACTACCGCTCACCAGACTGGTTTGCCGCCGCTTTCCACAAGTACGACAGCTACGACAGAAAAAGCCCCAAGGTCTATGTGGGCGAATATGCTGTGACCAACGGCTACGGCAAATTAGGCAACATGAATGCTGCCCTTGGCGAGGCTGTCTATATGATGGGCATGGAGAACAACGGCGACGTGGTGGAACTGGCCTCGTATGCCCCCATTTTTGTCAACGAGAACGATGCCCGTTGGCGTCCCGATATGATTCGTTTCAGCAGCAGCCGGGTTATGGGCACTCCAAGTTACTATGTGCAGCAACTCATGCCGCAGCATCTGGGCACACAGGTGGTGAAGGTGGAGCAGAACGATCCCTACAAGGGTACAGTCCGCAAACCGCTGACACCGAAACGGAGCCGTGTGGGATTCGGGACATGGAACACACGCGCCACGTTTGAGACCGATAAGGATGTGGATTTTGTCTATGGTGACTGGCAGAAGGAAGGCAATACCGTGCGGCAGACTGGCCATAAGGATGCCACGCTCTGCATTGAGAAGAATATCATCGACAGCGACCACTACACCTGTAAGTTCCGTGCCCGCAAGGACGAGGGGGCTGAAGGCTTCATCATTATCTTCAACTATGTGGATGAAAAGAACTACTGTTGGGTGAACTTCGGTGGATGGACCAACTCCCAGCACGCCATCGAGCAAATCAGCAATGGCGGCAAGTTGCTGGCTGACAGTAAGCGTGGACGTATAGAGGCTGGCCGTTGGTACGATATAACCCTACAGGTAAATGGCGACAGCGTGAAGGCGTGGCTTGACAACGAACTTGTCTTCGACACAATTCTGAAGCATGATGATACGAAGGGCATCTTCTCCTCAGCCACTATCGACGATGCCAGCGGGGAACTCATCGTGAAAGTAGCCAATACAAGCGATGCAGCAACCACCGCCCGACTTAATCTGAAGAACTTTAAGCCGGCAAGTGCCCAGGTAGTCCGGTTGGCAGCCAACGACGGTATGGAAGAGAATACGCTCGATACGCCTACAGTCATCCATCCTGTGGAACAACTGCTCTCGCCCGATAATGACAGTGTTCTGCTCGAAATACCTCCTTACTCGCTGAATATCGTCAGGATAAAGTGAGCTACTTTTTTTTACTTTTTTCCCGTGGTACTAAATACAACAGACTTTGATTTATCGAAATAATCCAAAAACTGAATAAAGATGAAAAAGAATTTTGTAGCGATTATTGCAGCCATGCTACTTAGCCTGATGCCGTATGCGGCTGGAGCTCAGGGAACAGAGATTAACAGTCGTGACCTGCGCGGCAAAGTGGTTTATCAAGATGATAATGTGGTGTTCCGCCAACTTGACGAGCATACATGGATAGGCAACGGACATCTGGTATATAATGAGTCGCTCTACCTCGTTGAGGGTAATGACCGTGCACTTCTGATTGATGCAGGGACACGCATACCTGGGCTGGACAAGATTGTGGCAAAGATTACTTCCAAGCCTGTAACGATGATGTTGACTCATGCCCATGGTGACCATGCGGGTGGCGTAGGACCTTTCCCTGAGGTTTATCTGAATGCTGGGGATATGACTATCGTTCCGAATAATATGCGCAACTATCAGGGACAGATCAAGTATCTCAACGACGGGGAAGTGATCGACCTGGGTGGTCGTGAGATAGAGGTCATCTTTACGCCAGGTCATACTGCTGGAAGCACAACGTTCTTTGACAGGGCAAGGCATTACGGATTTAGTGGTGATGCTTTCGGCTCAACCAACCTGTTGGTGTTCACCAACCTCTCAACCGAGATGTACACCGCCGAGCGGATTGAGCGGTATATGAAGAAAAACGATATCCATTTCCTCTTTCCTGGTCATTACAGCGGTGACAATCTGGAGACGCTTCAGCGTGTTACCGATATCAAGGACATGTGCCGCGAGATACTGGATGGTGAGCGCCAACCGACTGCCAGCAATGGCAACAACGGAGGCATGGATATGATGGTCGACGACAAGGGTGTCCGTATCAACTTCAGTAGCCGGTCAGGAAAGAAGTAATCCTCACCGGCTACATTCTATCTATGCGTATTTGCACACCAAATAAGCGCCAACAACTTGTAGAAGGATGCCGGGCCATCCGATGGTGAAGTCCTGAATGGTGGCTTCGATACCTCCTGTCAGCAATAGCTCTCCGAGTCCTCCGATTATCAGGGAACTGAGCACGACGCCAATCAGTAGGAACCACGATACTCTCTTGAAGTGTTGGGCTGTGAATCCGGCAATCAAAGCCAGCACTACCAGCTTGAAAGTCATGACGACCAGAATAGGCCATGCTGGCATACCCGTGAGCAGATGGTTCACCAAGGGAGATGCCAAGGCGGCTATTAGTCCGACTTTCCATCCAAGCTTATAGGCTCCTATAAGGATGACCAGCGAGAGTGGCGCGAAGATGATACCACCCTGTGGAATGAGGTGGAACACATGAGGCAACACCAAATTGCAGGCTACGAAGATGGACGCCCACAGATAGGTTTTGGCCTCGTCATAATTCAACGTGTAAAGTTTTGCACTTGCATTCATAATTATAGATGTTTAGAAATTAGAAATTGACATTCACTCCTCCCATCACCGTTGCTCGGGGCATGGGATAGCCCAGATTGATCTCGTAACTCTGTGCCAGCAGGTTCTCACCCCGCGCCCAGAGCGCCAGATTGCGAGTCAGTGCGTAGCTGACAGAAAGGTTCAGAAGACAGAAGTTCTCCTTTTGCTCATCATTCCCTACGGCTGTATAGAGACCGCCGATGTATTGCAGACCTGCATTCACGGTCAGCTTGTTGCAGTGATAATCTGCACCAAGGAATCCTTTATAGTCGGGGGCTGCCACTACAGGGTTCTTCATGTGAAGCAGCGAGTGATTGGTAGAGAGGGCCCAGTGGCTATTGATGCGATACTGGGCTTCCAGCTCTGCACCGTAGTTCTCAATCTCTCCCGTGTTCACATTACGGGGCTTACCATCTACGGGGATGGTCTGAATCATGTTGTCCCCTTTAACATAATAGAGGTTCATACCGTAGTTGAAGGCATTGATGTGATGGCGCCACGAGAGTTCGTAGTTCCAAAGACGTTCGGGGGCCAGATCTGTATTTGAAGGGGGGTAGAGGTACATTTCACGCATGGTGGGATTGCGGAAACCTTTACTTGCCATCGCCTTGATCTGCCCTGTTTCCATCGGACGGATTACGATACCAGCCTGCGGTACCCACTCCGTTCCGGTAATTGAATGATGATCTATGCGGATACCGGCATCGATGGTGAGCCACTGCAGCAGGTCTTGACGGAAATCCACATAGCCCGCTATCTCATTACGATACGATTTGCCGCTCTGCTTATTGGGTGTGTCGAGCACTTCGTCAGTTTCTTTTGATGTATAGTAAGCGTAACCGTAGATGTGCTGGTAGTCGATACCTGCAGTCAGTCGGTTGCCTTCAAACAGTTGGAAGCTCTGATATAACGATACGCCCGTCAGTGCATCCTTAGAACGGAAATAGCGCTGTGTGGGCTTGCTGGGGTCGGCTGTACCATCATCAATCTTGTGGCGCCCAAAGTTTGTATAGACTGAGAGTGCACCACTGGTCTTGCCGTAATGGTTCTCCAAGGCTGCTGACACGACTCCACGTGTAATCCACTGGTCGGCATTGTAGAGAGGACTGCTTTCCAATCCCGGATTGGATGCGTTGAAGTGAGTAATGTCGGCATCGATATAGGCATTCCAATGGTCGTTGAAATCAAAGCCTAGCTTCAGGTAGCCACCATACTGCTCGAAACCCATGCGTGGACGGTGATTGTCTGTGCGGCCATACTGGGCAGACACAGTGCTACTGAACTTTCCGCTGCGTATCTGGTTGGATGCTTCTGCCTGGACAGTACCATAACTGCCCGCGCCAAGGTTGATGTCTGTGCGGACACCATCTTCACGGGCCTGACGGGTCACAATGTTCATCACACCTCCCATCGCATTGCTTCCGTAAAGTACTGATGCGGGGCCTCGCAACACCTCGATGCGCTCAGCCATCAGTGTCTGATAACTGTCGGAAATGGGGTGACCATAGATACCTTGATACTGTGGATGACCATCGATGAGAACGAGCAGTTGACCTGCACCGCCCGAGATACCACGAAGGTTGATACCGCCAGCGGCACCCGTTGACACACCATAGCACATCATCGAGCGTGAGGTGACAAAGAAGCCTGGCACCTGCTGCATTACCGTTGGTAATACGCTCGTCTGGTGCTGTTCTGTCAGCTGTTGGCGCCCTATCACGTTCACCGTCATCGGCAGATGGCGTACATCTGTTGCGTTTCTTGTTCCTGTTACAACTACTTCCTGCAGTGATAGTGAATCTGCGGTCTGCGCTCCACTGATAGCAGCCATTATGCTGAATACTGTTAATACAATATTTTTTTTCATTTAAAAAAGACTGGCAGCGCCTTTGTGACGGTTATTTAACTTCACGCTCCTGAATGGACTTGCCTGACCCCCAAGCTGTACCAACCTTCTCGCCGACAACACGGTATTCGTTCTTGGCAGAGTCGAAGATGACGGGCTGAAGCTTGCCGAGGTCGATGTTACCCTCTTCGTCGAGGATGCTCTCGTCAGCACTCATGTTGACAATCTCGCCAATGACACGGGCACCACCGTTCTCGTCTTCATCGAAGGTCACGACCTTGCACTCCAGCGTCAGTTTGTACTCGTTGATGATAGGTGCATCGACATTGGGACTTGGTGTGATGGTGAATCCTGACTTGGCCACCTTATCGGGCACGTCGTTGCCGGACACGATGCCGAAATAGTCGCTCTGAACGATGTCATCCTTCGTGGCAAAGCTGATGGTGAATGCCTTCTTCAGACGGATGTTTTCGGTGGTCTTGTGCTTGGAGAGTTCGAAGGTGATGTGCTTGGGACCGCACTGGCCACCCCATGCAGCCATCATCACGTCGGGATTCTTGTTCTCGTCCCATGTGGCGATCATGATGGCGGGCAAGGGCGTGATAACTGCCTTGTCACTGAAGTTCTTGCGCCCCTCAACGGCCTTTACCTCAATTTTCTCCTGAGTGGGGTTCTCGTTGATGTTTGCCTCACTCTTCTGCTCCTTATTTCCACAGGCGGCGATGAGCAGTGCGCCTGTCAGCACAAGGGCTGATGATTTCATAAATTTCTTCATAACAATTGTTCTTGTTTTTATTTAATGCTTTCTGAATCTATTCCGTAGCCGTTTATAGCCTTCAACGCCCAGAATGGTCAGACCTCCATACTGACAGGTCTTGGCCAGTCCGAAGAGCACTGCCCACAGGATGCCCTTTGCTGTTGTGCTGATGGGCAGCAGCATCTTATGCCCATTCGAAGTTGTCCTTTCCAGCACCGACCTCGAAATGATACTTCGCGATGCCGAGATCCAATTGGGTATAACCAATCAGCGAGAAGTTTCTTTTGGCGATTACTTGGGCTGGCTTGCTGTCTCTGGCGGATACATATTCAAAGAAGAACTTCTGTTGGTTCACGGCTGTCGGGGCAAGCAGGGCTGCTTCGACACCCTTGCGGAACCACGAAGGGGTGATGTCGCTGGCGTTGCTCGCTTTTCCTACGGTCTTGATCTTATGACCGACTCCCTGTGTCTCACCATAGCCGATGGCGATATAGGCCTTGATAACCTCGCCCTCTTCGAGTACGTAGGTTCCAGGTATCTTTGAGTAGCTGAGTCCCACCCAACAGGTATTCAAACCGAGTGTCTGAGCCAGAAGTACCAGATGCTCGCCGTAGTAGCCGATACGTTCATCGAGGTCTTCTGCCTTTTGGCCAGCCATGACCAGATAGTTGGTCACGTTGGAGAACTTCCCGTACTTGGCTAGCTTGCCTTGGAAGGCTTTGGGCTCATTCTTGACCAATTGGATATGCAGATGCCCCTGACGGTTCTGCTCTTCAATCTCCTTCTCCAGCACCTTGACAATGTCTTCTGCCAACGGCTGTGCTTTGTATGCCCTTACGCTATGGCGGGCTTTCATTGCTTCTTCTAGAGTCATATTAATATTTCATTTTTGGGTCGGTTGTTTATTTCTTTAATGTTTCGATGATTGAGTCTAATTCACAGGCCAGATGCGTGTAGTCATCCATCTGGAGCGGACAGGCCTTCAATGTTTCACCCATACCTGCAGGGATGAGTTTGTAGGCTTCTTCCTCCATGTCGCGACCTTTCTCTGTGAGGCTGACTATCTGCTGGCGCTTGTCCTGCTCACCCTTCTTGCGGCTGACAATGCCCAGCTTCTCCATGCGTTGGAGTAGGGGAGTCACGGTGTTCGTCTCCAGCAGCAACCGGTGGGCGATGTCGTTCACAGGCTGGCAGTCTTTCTCCCACAACACCATCAGTACGAGGTACTGCGGATAGGTGATGCCTAGTTCCGTGAGCATCGGCGTATAGGCCTGCGTAATGAGTCTTGCTGCCGTATAGAGACGGAAGCAGATCTGATTGTCAAGCTGCATTTCTGTGTGCATAATTGTCGATAATTAATTAGCCAAGCATTTCTTCAATGTCTTTCTCGAAGTCTTTGGGCTCGGTAGTGGGCGCAAAGCGCTTGATGGTCTCACCATCCTTTGAGATCAGGAATTTGGTGAAGTTCCACTTGATGTCACTATCTTTCTCCACACTCTTGCTGATAGCCTTGAAGAGCGTCTTGGCGGCCTTTGCCTTCAGACCGTTGTACTCCTCGGTGGGAGCCTGTGCCTTCAGATACTCGAAAATGGGCTGGGCATCGGGGCCGTTGACATCACCCTTTCTCATGATTTGGAAGGTCACACCATAGTTCAGCTGGCAGAACTCCTCAATCTGTGCATCGCCCTCAGGATCTTGCTCCTTGAACTGATTGCAGGGGAAACCGATGATAACGAGCCCCTTGTCTTTGTACTTCTGGTTCAGTTCCTCCAGTCCTGCGAACTGAGGGGTGAATCCACACTTGCTGGCTGTGTTGACAATCAGCAATACCTTACCTTGAAACTGTGAGAAATCAATCTCCTTACCTTTGCTTGAAAAAGCCTTGAAATCATAAATCTTTTGCATACCTTATTTATATTTATTGTTATTTCTGTCGTTTGCGATGCAAAGGTAATAATAATATTTTATATCGCAAACGATTTATTTTATGCTTTAAGAATGATTAACAATCAGCAATACATCTTCAACCGACAGGTTCCTAAGAAGCGCCATGAATACGAGCATAACATGGAAGATGCCGACGATACGTCAGCTTATGCCAAGTCCACGCTGAGCGGTGTCAGCATCACCTTTCCGCAGAAATTTCACCGTTGTCTCTTTCAGCATTGCCAATTGGGTTCTTGATGATTTCCTCTGAAAGGAAGAATATCGAGAAAGAATCGGCACTTCATATGGAATTAACCGAAACTCAACCGAAACTCAGTCCTCGCTATGCCCTTCCTTCTCCCTCGCTACATACTAAGAGCATCACACCTCAGAAGAAACCTTCCAAGCCGCCGCAATATCCTATGGCGGTTTTGCTTTTCCCCTCTCTGACATTCGTTGTTATAACCCGATTTTTCACGTTTTGCCCGAAAATATTTGGTTATTTACTCAAATTGAACTATCTTTGCAACCGTGAATGAACTATAAACCAGCATTTATGAGAAGGATGACAATCGTTATGGTAGTGACTGTTGCTCTTGTGGCAGCGGTGTTTGTGAGTTGTAAGTATTTCAGAGGCCAAATACTCGATGGCCCGGGCATGGAGCGTGACTCTGCTGATTACAGCGTGAAGGTGGACTCTGATAGCATAGTAAGGCAGGACATCACTGTTGATGAGAGGACGAAGGAGAAAATTGTGGGGATTATCCATGACCTGTATGTAGCAGCTTCACAGAACCAATCTGATATTGACAGCAGGTTTGCCTGTCGTGCATGGTGCGGCATGGTGGCTGCGGTGAATAAAAAGGATAATGATGTGGCGGAGATCGGCTTTTTCAACGACGACTATTGGACCATGATGCAGGATGACAACCCCAACGATCTGGAGGCGCGAGATATTCAGTTCGAGCAGTTGGACACAGAACAGGGTAGGGCAATGGTCAATTTCATACTGCAAAGCTCTGTTCAGACAGTGTACATGAAGTTTGTGTTCTGTCGTGATGACGGTGACTGGCTTATACACGATATCATACGTTTCTATAACGAACCTGACGACAAAGAGGATTCGTTCAGCTTTATGACGTCGATGAAGGACTATCTCAACGAGTCGGCCGAGACGGCATCGGAGCCATAGGTGCCTTAACTTTCTGCGGCTGTCTCGAAATAGTTCTCGAGTTCAGTGCGGGCGCTGCCTTCGCTGTTGGGCAGGTCGCGGATGATTTGACCTTTCTCCAAAAGGACGATACGTGTGGAGATGTCAATGGTATGGGCAAGATTATGGCTGGAGATGAGAATGGTGGCTCCCGTCTCATGATTATAGTCGGTGAGGATATGCTTCAGGATGTTTTGCGACGAGGGATCGAGAAAATTGAAGGGCTCGTCGAGGATAACCAGTTGCGGGCGCATGATGAGAGCTGAGATGATGCCCACCTTCTGTTTGTTACCAGCAGAGAGGTTGCGGATGAGCTTTTTCTGCCCGAATATCTCGCCACCTGCCAGACGCTCGTAGGCCTTCAGACGCTCGTCGATCTCAGTCTGAGGGAGACCTTTGATTTTTCCCAGAAAAGCGAATAACTCCTCGGGGGTGAGGAAGTCTATGAGGAAGGTATCGTCGATATAAGCACCGGTGTAGTCTTTCCATTCCTCGGAGTTTGCGGGGTTGATGACGAGGGATTCCTCATTCTTGCTGAATCGGGCGTCTGAAGGGAAGGTCAATATCACTTCGCCTTCGTCGGGCTTCAGCAGGTCGAGAATCATACGGAACAATGTGGTCTTACCAGCACCGTTGTTACCTACAAGCCCAAGGATATCCCCATCGTTGATGACGAACGAGGGGATATCGCTGGCTATAGTCTGCCCGAAGGCCTTCTTGATGTTCTCAATCTTTATCATTATACAATACCTTTTCCGTGACAGTTCTTAAACTTCTTGCCTGAGCCGCAGGGACATGGATCGTTGCGGCCGGGGAGCTTATCCTTGATAATAGGTGTGCGGGGCTGCTGGGCACGAGTGTCGTGCTGAGCGGCTGCCTGCTGATTGCGGTCGACGAGCTGCTCCTCGCCAACCTCCTGCTTCGACTCGGTATACTGCTGGCGCTGGGTGTGCTGTTCGGGAGCTGCCTCCTGCACCTGCTGCACCTCAGGAATCTGGGCACGTGTGAGAATGGAAGTGATGCGGTTGTACATCTCGTTGATCATCGCATCCCATACCTTCGCACTCTCGAGTTTAAAGATCAAAAGCGGGTCTTTCTGCTCGTAAGAGGCATTCTGTACGGAGTGCTTCAGTTCGTCGAGCTGACGGAGGTTCTCCTTCCACGAGTCGTCGATGATATGGAGCAGGATGGCCTTCTCGAACTCCTTGACGACTGACTTCGACTCGGTCTCGTAGGCTTCCTTGAGGTTACAGGGGATATTGAACATACGGCGACCGTCGGTGATGGGAACCATGATGCGTTCGTACATGTGGCCTTGATTCTCGTAGACCTGCTGGATGATGGGCTGTGCAACCTGCTGGATGCGCTCGGTCTTGCGGTTGAAGTTGCCAATGGCAGCTTGGAAAGCATTCTCGGTGAGTGTCTCACGCGGCTGGTTGATGAACTCCTCGCTGGTGAAGGGCACTTCCATCGAGAGAATATGCAGAAATTCTTCCTTGCAGCCATCGTAATCATTGTTTTCGATGATGTTCACCACACGGTCCCAGATGATGTTGGCAATATCCATACCGATACGCTCACCCATGAGGGCGTGACGACGCTTCTCATAAATGACGGTACGCTGCTTGTTCATCACATCATCGTACTCAATCAGGCGCTTACGGATACCAAAGTTGTTCTCCTCTACCTTCTTCTGGGCGCGCTCGATGCTCTTCGAAATCATCGGACTCTCAATCATCTCACCATCTTTGAAACCTAAGCGGTCCATCACGGAAGCGATACGCTCAGAGGCGAACAGACGCATCAGTTTATCCTCAAGTGATACGTAGAAGACAGAGCTTCCCGGGTCTCCCTGACGTCCGGCACGACCACGCAGCTGACGGTCTACACGTCGGCTCTCATGACGCTCGGTACCGATGATGGCAAGACCACCGGCTTCCTTCACCTCAGGCGAAAGCTTGATATCGGTACCACGACCGGCCATGTTGGTGGCGATGGTGACGGCTCCCTTGCCGTTGGTGCTCTGACCAGCGAGGGCCACAATGTCGGCCTCCTTCTGGTGGAGCTTGGCATTCAGCACCTGATGGGGGATACCCTCTCGCTTGCCGGTTTCGGGATTCACATACATATCAAGCATACGGCTGAGCAACTCTGAGATTTCCACCGAGGTGGTACCAATCAGCGTTGGACGGCCAGAATTACGCATCTTCACGATTTCCTCGATGACGGCGCGGTATTTCTCGCGGGCGGTCTTGTAGACACGGTCGTCCTGGTCGTTACGAATTACAGGACGGTTGGTGGGAATCTCCACCACATCGAGCTTATAGATATCCCAGAACTCACCAGCCTCGGTAGAAGCGGTACCGGTCATACCAGCAAGCTTGTGGTACATACGGAAATAGTTCTGCAAGGTGATGGTGGCAAAGGTCTGTGTGGCTGCCTCCACCTTCACATGCTCCTTAGCCTCAACGGCCTGGTGCAGGCCATCGCTCCAGCGACGGCCTTCCATGATACGGCCCGTCTGCTCGTCGACGATTTTCACTTCACCATCGATTACCACATATTCGTCGTCCTTATTAAACATACAGTAGGCCTTCAGCAACTGCTGGAGAGTATGTACACGCTCACTCTGAACGGCATAATGGCTCATCAATTCGTCCTTCTTGTCGACGCGTTCCTGATCGCTAAGGCCTGTCTCAGCCTCAAGGGCAGAGAGCTCGGAGGTGATATCGGGCAGCACGAAGAGCTCGGCATCGTTCACTTGTTTGGCCAGCCAGGCTGTACCCTTATCTGTGAGGTCGCAGGAATTCAGCTTCTCGTCGACGACGAAGTAGAGAGGTTCCACACACTCCGGCATACGACGGTTGTTGTTCTCCATATAGATCTCCTCGGTCTTCAGCATACCTGCCTTTATACCTTCCTCTGAAAGGTATTTGATCAAGGGTTTGTTTTTCGGCATGGCCTTATGTGAACGGTAGAGCGAGAGGAAACCCTGATCGAGCTTCTCCTGACCTTCTTTTTTGTTACCGGCCTCCATCAGTTCGTTACCTGCTGTGATCAGCGTCTTGGCATCAGCAAGATACTGTGTGGCCAACTGCTTCTGTACACCCACGAGGCGCTCTACCAACGGCTGGTATTCCTCGAACATCTGGTCGTCGCCCTTTGGTATCGGACCAGAAATAATGAGCGGGGTTCGGGCATCGTCGATCAACACGGAGTCTACCTCGTCTACGATGGCGTAGTTATGGGCGCGCTGCACAAGGTCGGCAGGCGAGATAGCCATGTTGTCACGCAGATAGTCGAAACCGAACTCATTGTTGGTACCAAAGGTAATATCAGCCTGATAAGCCTTACGACGCGCTTCGGAGTTGGGCTGGTGCTTGTCGATACAGTCGACACTCAGACCATGGAACATATAGAGCGGACCCATCCACTCAGAGTCACGCTTGGCCAAATAGTCGTTTACCGTGACGACGTGAACACCATTACCAGTGAGGGCATTGAGAAACACGGGTAGGGTAGCCACAAGGGTCTTACCTTCACCAGTGGCCATCTCGGCAATCTTTCCCTGATGGAGAACGAAACCACCAAATAACTGCACGTCATAATGGATCATCTCCCATTTCAGATCGTTGCCGCCTGCTGTCCAATGATTATGATAGATGGCTTTGTCGCCATCGATGGTGATGAAATCCTTGCTGGGATCGGCTGCCAGTTCGCGGTCGAAGTCGGTGGCTGTGACAATGGTCTCCTCATTCTCTGCAAAACGACGGGCGGTCTCCTTGACGATAGCAAACACCTCGTACATTACTTCATCGAGGGCCTTCTCGTAGATTTCCAGCACTTCTTTTTCTATCTTGTCAATCTGTGCGAAAATGTCGGCACGCTCATCGATCGATGTGTTCTCGATGGTGGCCTTCAGTTCGGCAATCTTGTTTTTCTGCTCTGTAGCAGACGACTGTACCTGTTGCTGCAACTCCTTCGTACGCTGACGGAGTTCGTCATTGCTCATGGCTTCAATCTTGGGGGTAATGGCTTTAGCCTTTTCCACAAGCGGCTGAATCAGTTTCATGTCGCGTGATGACTTGTCGCCAAACAATGACTTTAAGATCTTGTTGAAATTCATTTTTTTATTCTTATTTTTTATAATTTGCTACTAAAAACACGAAAACGGGTGCAAAGTTACGAATAAATGAGCGAAAAACCAAATATTTTTGGATAAATGCCAGAACAAAGTTCTGCATATCAGAACAACGGTTCCGAAGAGCAGGCGTTTGGCGCCCTGATACGGATGGTTTTTGCGATGGTCGGTGCGATGCGATCAATGGTGACAGGCGTTTTTATTCGCTCGGCTTTCGTACCGGCTCCATAGATGATAATGGGAAATTGTACAAAAGAGGCTCTCGAAAGATAGTCTTCTTTGGTATTCTCGTTCTGCAACTGCCAGCCTGGAGATACCTCAATGAGGATGTCACCATTGCGCTCAGGATTGAAACCATTGCGTATCTTGCTGATCTGTAGATTGTTGCCGCTGAGCAGTTGCAGGGAGGTATAGACATTTCGGACACCAGACATCTGGGAAATAAACTCCTGGGCCCGTTGTGTGGCATCGGTCAAACTGATACGCTTGGATTCCAACAGCTTATGGTTCAGGTAAATCTCGTTGCTAAAACAGGTCTCGACATATTGTCCTTGTCCCCAGATAGCACCGAAATACATGTTCAGCAAATTGGCCGTACGGTTGATGTAAAAGACCCCCGAGGGGATATGGTATTTCTCGTAATCGGCACTCTCCACATCACTGTAGCCTGTGCTAGTGAGCACAAACATAATATGCTCAGCACCCAAACGCTGCTCTAGAGCTGTGATCAAACGCGACAGTTCACGATCGATACGGACGTAGGTGTCCTGAAGTTCCATCTGACATTCTGACACTGGCTTGTGATCGTAAGTGCCTGCGTAGTAAGTAAGGCAAAGCATATCTGTGACGCGATCATAGCCCAACGCGTTGTTCGTGACACACTGTGTAGCGAGATCGGTCACATCTGTATTGACCAGCCCGCTGGCTTTATATTCTATGAATTTTCTTTCATCCTTGAAGACATGTTTGAAGGGTTTCTGATCACCAACATGCTGATAATAGTTAAAGGTGCCAGCTAGCGCAAAGACCGGTTCCCAAAACTGGGATTGTATTTTAGCCTTAGGTGATTGTAACTCATTAATATACAAAAGCCATGAAGGCAATGACTTTAAGTAATACTCGGAGGTGTTCCATTGGCCGCTAAAATCATCCAGCCAGAAGGCCGCATCGGCAGCATGTCCGGCTGAGAGAATAGCAGCATCCTTCTGTGGAGCAATTGCGAAAATTTTTGACTGTCCATCGGTGGCCACTTTAAGTTCATCGCAGATTGACGACACCTGCATCTGAACAGGTGAATCCTGTCCGGGCTTCCGTTTGTCTTCAGTGCAAAGCACAGAGCGCAGTGTCTCTTTGTCGAGCCATTTTTCACCAACAACACTATGGTAATAAGGTGAGACACCAGTAAAGATTGACGAAATGGCAGAAGCACGATTAATGGTGATAAAGGGGTAAGAGGCATTATCGTAGACCAGACCCTCGTTTAACAATCGCTTGAATCCGCCTTTGCCATAAAGGGGTGTAAAGGCCTCCAGATAATCACTACGCAACTGGTCGATTGTGATATTGACCACTAGTCGCGGTGCATACTTGATGGTGTCTTGTGCACTGAGAACTTCCGTATTGAATCCCAATACGGAGAACAATGTGATGTATAGGTACTTGTTTTTATGCATTTCTATAATGACTCCAAAATCTAATTAGCAAACATAATGCCAAAAGCATCATCCCCTCAGCATACTCCTGGAAAATGGCGCCGAGATAAAACAGAACGACCATCGTGAGGAGAATGGTCCACCACAAGGTTTTCTTGCGTTTCAGGATGGCGGGTATAAAGAATAAAGGTAAGGGGTTCAACAGCAGAATCTGAAGATTGGTGCTGGTGGTGGGATGTTCAGAGAAGAGCATCGCAAAGAGCACGCAGCCTGCCAATCCCTGCAACAACATGAGCAGGGTGTCCCAGTATTTGTAGGTCTTATGTCTACGCCATTCGAGAACCAGCACGAAGAGCGAAACAGCCAGAAATATCAAAAAAGCAGCCAAAGGTGAAATGGGGAAATCGTCTTCGATAATCTGTACACCCGGGGGTACCAGGATATCACGCTGGCCAACAAGTGGGCGGTATTCGCCATCCTTATAGATTTGCGTATGATCGAAGTCGTACATCAGATTATGCGGCAGAAACTCTTGCTGCTGGTAATTGGTCGGCTGGTCGGCCTTGACGCCTAATAGGATGTCGTTGCCAAATTTTGCCCAAGGATGGTTTCTGACGCATTCATGCACCATCTCGCGATAAGTGGGGAAGAAATCTTCACGCAGTTGGTACTCTATCTTTCCGTTGATGCTTCTTAGGATGATGTCACGCGGACGGGTAGAGCAGTTGTCGTAGAAGAAATTATAACGATAGGTGCGATTTTCTGGTTGTAGGTTATCATTTAGGGCCTGTATGACAGCCTTCTTCTCTTCAGCCGTCAGGTTGAGCTTCTGTTCTGTCACACTGCTGCCCCATTTGCGATAATAGTTGCAGAAATAGGGCATTGGTGTGGTGCCCAGTTCATAGTCGGTCAGACCGAAAACAAAGCGGAGTACAAAATAAGGTGCTTTGAAATTGAAGAGTCCCCAATTAAAGACCACATCTTCGCCCGTACGGAGATCATGATAGCGGATCGCAGAATGACCATAGAGGCTGTAAATCTCTTCATGCGGTGAGCAGGTGAGCAGGCTGATGTCAACGGAATCTAAATCCGATGTAGACTGATTTTGAGCACAAATAGGCAATATGCCACTGATTATCAGTAGGATAGATGCTATTGCAAATGTCTTAAATGTCATTTTTAAATGTTTCACGATGCAAAAATAACTTATATTTTTCAGTAAAAAGCGAATATTTCAATTTTTTTTCAATAATTTTGCACGCTGAAATGATTTTCAACAGATAGTGAAATACAATATGAATAGAATTCTGGTCAGTTTTCTGATCGCATCGTCTGCGATGACTGCCTTTGCCCAAGGTGCCACGAACTCTCCCTATAGCCAGTTCGGCTTGGGTGAGATAGCCCAGCAAGGTGCCAGTCAGAACAGAGGAATGGACGGTCTCGGTATCGCCCTTCAAAGTGGTAACCATGTGAATACCTCAAACCCCGCATCTTATGCTTATGTTGATTCTTTGACAATGCTTTTTGATATGGGGCTTTCTGGTTCCATCACGAATTTTGAGGAGAATGGCGTGAAGAAGAATGCCCGCACAGGTGGCTTCGAATACGCAGTTGGTTCATTCCGTCTCTTGAAGAACGTGGGCGCATCCTTTGGTATTCTGCCCATCACGAATGTCGGTTACAACTATTCCAGTTCCAAATATATTGCTGATGCACAGACCGCTATGTCGACAATGTATACGGGAGATGGTGGTATGCAAAAACTATTTGTAGGTTTGGGAGCACGTGTGGGTAATCTCTCAGCAGGATTCAATGTCGGTTATCTCTGGGGCGGCTATACTCACCGCGTCACTTTGTCAGGTTCCTCTTCTGTCAATACACTGCTGAAGAAATACGAAACGGATATTTCAAATTACGTATTGGACTTTGGCCTGCAGTATAATCTCCGTCTGAATAAAACAGATAGGGTGACGATTGGTGCAACCTATGGACTTGGCCATAAGTTGAATGCTGATGCAACTTGTGACATCGTCAATTCGAATTCAACCATCAGCAAAGCCGATACGACACATTGGAAGATTGGTGATGCATTTGAGCTGCCCCATACCATCGGTGTAGGTCTGGCTTATACGCGTCAGAATCAATTGACAATAGGTGTGGATGGCACCATGCAGCGTTGGGGCGATTTGAAATTCCCCAAGGAAACAGACGGGCAATATCAGTTGGCATCTGGCTTGCTGAAAGATGCCTATAAGGTAACGCTAGGTACGGAATGGACACCCCGCTATAACAGTCGTCGACTGATCGATCGTGTCAAATACAGAATCGGTGCCAGTTATGCGACTCCTTATTATAAAATAGGTAATATAGACGGTCCGAAGCAATATAGTATCAGTGCCGGATTCGGTATTCCCATTCAGAATCAGATTAATGCACGCTCCTATCTGAATATCAGTGCCCAATGGGTGAATCAGTCGATTGACGGTTTGTTGAAAGAAAATACTTTCCGTATCAATCTTGGTATTACCTTTAATGAGCGTTGGTTCGCCAAGTGGAAAGTGGAATAAAACATATTCAGCGTGGTATATGGGCGAGTCTGATGCTTGCCCATATAGCGCTTTTCTCCTGTGAGGAAGCACAGGAGCATACGGCTCCCGCCATCTACGATAGGGATTCTGTGTCGATGATGGTCTCTTATGGCGTTAACACCCTGATCAGTGACTCGGGTGTCATCAAATATAAGATTGTAACAGAGCGCTGGGATGTGAATACGGTCAAGCAACCCACACGCTGGACTTTTGAGAAAGGTGTGTTTTTCGAGCAGTTTGACCAGCAATTCCATGTCGAAGCTTATGTTCAGGCTGATACGGCTTGGTATTATGATCAACAGAAGTTGTGGCATCTGCGTGGTCGTGTGAGAATCAGAAATGTTAATGGCCTGATATATCAGAGCGAAGAACTATACTGGGACGGTCTCAAACATGAACTTTATTCGAATGTATTCTCTAGAGTGACAACCCCCGAGCGCACCTTGCAAGGTACTTACTTCCGTAGCGATGAGCAGATGCGTCATTATACGGTCAGCAATTCCAAGGGGTCTTTTATGGCTGAGGATATGACTGGCGATAATAAGAATCAGGAGACGGCTCCTGGCGACACCACACAACAACAGACAGAACCCATTCTTCGCCCACAGGCACAGAAACATGCGAAGACCTCACAAGAGATTTCACAATAACGCTACTCAGACATGTCGACACTCATTATAGGATTACTTATTTCGATGCTGTTCTCTGCCTTCTTTTCAGGCATGGAAATAGCCTTTGTGACGAGTAATAGGATGCTGGCAGAGATGGACCGAGAGAAAGGCGGCTTGTCACAAAGGGCTATCAGTATGTTTTATCAGCATCCTAGCAACTTCGTCTCAACGATGCTTGTGGGTAACAACATCGCATTAGTCATCTATGGTATCATTTTTGCGCAGATTTTTGACCAGACGTTGTTCTATCACCTTGACGATGGTTGGCGGGTAACTTGTGACACACTGTTGTCGACGCTGATTGTACTTTTTACGGGCGAATTCCTGCCTAAGACCATCTTTAAGAGCAATCCGAACATGATGCTGACGATTTTCGCCATTCCCGCCTGGCTGTGCTATGTGATATTGTATCCTATCAGTCGAATTGCTACCCTGCTTTCAAAAGGCATCCTCCGTATCTGTGGTGTCAAGATGAATAAAAACATTGGAGACAAGGAATTTACGAAAGTCGACTTGGACTATCTTGTTCAATCCAGTATCGACAATGCGAAGGATGATGAGGAGATCGGAGAGGAGGTCAGAATCTTTCAGAATGCACTCGATTTCTCAGAGACGAGGGTCAGAGACTGTATGGTTCCCCGTACGGAAATTGATTCTGTTGAGGATACAGATACTATTTCAGAACTGAAACAGGTGTTCACTGAAAGTGGGCACTCAAAAATTGTCGTTTATCATGAGGATATTGACCATGTCATAGGTTATATTCACTCTTCCGATATGTTCCGTCTGACAGCATCGGATAATGTGCGGATCACGGAATTAAAGACGCAGATTATACGCGAAATCAGTTTTGTTCCAGAGACGATGTTTGCTTCTAAGCTCATGAAGTCACTGATGCAGCAGAAACGCTCACTGGCTATTGTCGTCGACGAGTTTGGCGGTACTAGCGGCTTGGTATCACTCGAAGATATCATGGAGGAGATTACGGGCGAAATAGAAGATGAGCATGATAATAAAAGTCATGTTGCCAAACAGGTAGCGGAAGGCGAATATGTACTCTCTGCACGTCTGGAGATAGAAAAGGTCAATGAAATGTTTGCTTTGGAGTTGCCTGAGAGTGACGAATATATGACAATTGGCGGCCTTATTCTTCACGAATATCAGTCTTTCCCAAAACTCAATGAGGTGATCCGAATCAAATCATATGAGTTCAAAATATTAAAGAATACAGCCACAAAAATTGAACTCGTGCGACTAAAAGTGATGGAATAAGCATTTTTAACCCATGAAATTTGTTGGCGCATGCTTTTTTTTGCTGAAAAATTTCGCTGTTTCCGACAATTTTAGTAATTTTGCCGACTGAATTGCGCATTGCGCATGAATAACAAATTGTATAATAAGAAAATAAAAATAAAAAATTAAAACAAAATGGCAGCATTAGGAAAAATTAGAAAAAGAGGCGTGACTCTGGTGATCATCATCGGACTCGGCCTGTTCGCCTTCATTGCTGAAGAGGCTTTCCGTTCTTGTGAAGCAACTAAGAACCAACAGCGTCAGCAGGTAGGCGAGGTGTTAGGTAACAAGATCAATGTGCAGGAGTTTCAGGCTCTTGTAGATGAGTATCAGGAAGTCATTAAGATGACTCAGGGTCGTGACAACCTCTCTGAAGAAGAGTTGAATCAGGTGAAGGATCAGGTCTGGAACCAGTTTGTCAACGACCAGTTGATCTCCAATGAGGCAGAGAAATTGGGTCTGACCGTTACTGATGAGGAATTGCAGAATATCCTCAAGGAAGGTACGAACCCCATGTTGAGACAGTCTCCCTTTGTGAATCAGCAGACTGGTCGTTTCGACGTCACGATGCTCACGAAGTTCTTGGGAGAATATAAAAAGAATGCTGGCAACCCCCAGCTTTCAGAGTCATATGAGCGCATTTATAAGTATTGGCAGTTTATTGAGAAGCAGCTGCGTTCACAGACACTGGCTCAGAAGTTCCAGGGTCTTTTGGTTGGCTCTCTGCTCTCAAATCCCGTTTCTGCTAAAATGTCTTTTGATGCTCAGAATCAGGAGAATGATATTTTGCTGGCTAGCATCCCTTACAGCTCAATCAACGATAACGACGTGCAGGTAAGTGACGCTGACATCAAGGCAAAGTTTGATGCAGAAAAGGAAATGTATAAGCAGACGATGGAAACCCGTGACTTCAAGTATGTTGATTTTCAGGTGCTTCCCTCTGCTGCTGACCGCGATGCACTGATGAAGACGATGAACGAGGCTTATGAGAAACTCCAGAGCGGTGCTAATCCTGCTGAGGTCGTTCGCAAGTCACAGTCTCTGATACCTTATACCGGTATTGTCGCTACCAAGAACGCTTTTCCACGTGATATCATCAACCGTTTCGACTCTATGTCTGTTGGTGAGACCAGCCGTCCATTTGAAACCACATCGGATAATACGCTGAATGTTGTAAAACTGATTGCCAAGACACAGGCTCCTGATTCTATCGAATACCGACAGATTCAGGTTACCGGTGAAACACTTGAGGCTATCCGTAAGACTGCTGACAGCATCACTACCGCTCTGAAGGCTGGTGCCAACTTTGAGGAACTTGCCAAAAAGTATGGCCAGGAGGGTAAGTCTCAGTGGCTGACTTCTGCTATGTATGAGAATTCCAACAGTATGGACGAGGAGTCAAAGAACTATCTGGCTAGCATTAACGCCCTCGGTGTGAATGAGGTAAAGAACCTGGAGTTCTCTCAGGGCAATATTGTGATGCAAGTGTTGAGCCGTAAGGCTATGGTCGACAAGTATGATGTGGCTGTCATCAAGCACACCATCGATTTCTCGAAGGGTACTTATTCTGACGCATACAACAAGTTCAGCCAGTATGTCAGCGAGAACAAAACTTTGGCTGATTTGGAGAAGAACGCTGATAAGTTTGGTTTCAAGGTCCTGGAGCGTAAGGATATCTTCAACTCTGAGCACAATGTGGTAGGCCTGCGTTCTACCCGTGAGGCAATGAAGTGGCTCTTCGATGCTAAGGAAGGTGAAGTCAGCCCGCTGTATGAGTGTGGTAATAATGACCATTTGCTCGTTCTGGCTCTGACCAAGATTCATCATATTGGCTACCGCGACCTCGAAAGCGTGAAGGATATGTTGAAGACTGAGGTGCTCAACGACAAGAAGTTTGAGCTGATCAAGACAAAATATGCTAATGTCAAGAGTTTGGCTGATGCTCAGAAGGCTGGTGCCAAGATTGACTCTGTAAACCAGATTACCTTCGGTGCACCTGTATTCGTACAGGCTACCGGTGCTAGCGAGCCTGCTCTGTCAGGCGCTGTAGCTGGTGTGAAGCAGGGTGAGTTTAGTCCTGCTCTCGTAAAGGGTAATGCCGGTGCTTATCTCTTCCAGGTTAACCGCAAGGCTGCTCGTAAGGGTGAGAAGTTCGATGCTAAGGCTGTTGAGATGCGTCTGCAGCAGCAGGCCGCTCAGGCTGCCAGCCGTTTTGTCTCTGAGCTTTATCAGAAGGCGAATGTGGTTGACAACCGTTACCTCTTCTTCTAAGTTTCTATTTTAGAAATTGTATAAATTAGTAACAAATCCTGCAAAATATTTGCAGGATTTGTTTTTTGTTCGTATATTTGCAAACGTTACACATTATTATATTAATAACTAAACAAAAAACAAATTCGATTATGAAGAAAAAATTTATCTGCGCCGTTTGTGGATATATCTATGAAGGCGATGCTGCTCCTGAGAAGTGCCCAATCTGTAAAGCACCTGCTTCGAAATTCTCAGAACTAAAAGATGAGGGTGAGACCACTTATGCCACCGTTCATCGTATCGGTGATGGCAAACCAGAGGGCGTGTCACAGGAAATGATCGATGACCTGCGTAACCACTTCAATGGAGAGTGTGGCGAGGTTGGTATGTATTTAGCGATGTCACGTCAGGCTGACCGTGAGGGTTATCCCGAAATCGCCGAGGCATTCAAACGCTATGCTTTCGAAGAGGCTGAGCACGCTTCGAAGTTTGCTGAACTGCTGGGTGAGTGTGTATGGGATACGAAGACTAATCTCGAGAAGCGTGCCGCAGCAGAGGCTGGTGCCTGCGAGGATAAGTTCCGTATTGCCAAGAATGCTAAGGCTGCAGGTTTCGATGCAATCCACGACACCGTTCATGAGATGGCCAAGGACGAAGCTCGCCATGGTGCAGGTTTTGCTGGTTTGCTGAAACGCTACTTTGGTAAGTAGACATACAATAAATCATTAAGAAATCCGTTTTATCTATTGATGAAACGGATTTTTTATTTCTTTCTTATCCTTTCTGCCCTAGTAGCCTGCGAAGACGATGACAGTTTCTCATCAGCAGGCGGACTGATGCTGACTTTTGAGAATGACACCCTCAAAATGGACACTGTATTCTCAAAATCGTCGTCGTCAACCTACTGTTTTGGGGTGCATAATTATAACAACAAGGGCTTGAAGCTCTCGAGTGTCAGACTATCAAAAGGCAACCAAACGGGCTTCCGCGTGAATGTTGACGGTTCTTATCTCGACAACTCTAATGGTTCTATTGTGAACGATTTGGAAATCCGTCGCAAAGATTCTATCCTTGTTTTTGTAGAACTGACCCCCTCTGATGCCCGACAGTTGGAACCGCGATTGGTAGAGGATGACTTGGTGTTCTCGCTAGAAAGTGGTACAGTTCAAAAAGTGAACCTTCGGGCGTGGGCGTGGGATGCAGAACGATGGGACCATCTTATCTTGCAACGTGACACGACCATCACTTCAGTGCGTCCTATCATTGTGTATGGTCCTCTGACTATTGCCAGTGGCGTAACGCTTACATTAAAGAATACTACGCTTTATTTTCACGATCAGGCAGGTATTGACGTGTATGGAACATTGGTAACCGATAGTTGCCTGTTTCGTGGCGATCGTCTCGACCGTATGTTCTCTTATCTTCCATATGACCGTGTGAGTGGCCAATGGAGTGGCATCCATTTTCATGAGACTTCTACAAAAAACTCCTTGATAGATACTGAGATCCGTAATTCTGGCGATTATGCCATTTTGTGCGATTCTGCTGATTATAATGCGAATGAATTGCGTTTGGATATGTTACGATGTGTCGTTCATAATGGCGAAGGTATGGGCATTGCCTGCAGAAATGCGAATATCCGTCTGCAGCAGTGTCAGATAACGAATATGGGAGGTGATTGCTTAGCCATCGATGGCGGACAGGCACAAATTCATCGGTGCACACTTGCTCAATTCTATCCATTCGATGGCAATCGTGGAGCGGCTCTGTTCTTTACTAACACCTTGCCGTTACATCAACTCTTCTGCGATAGCAGTATCATAACAGGTTATGCCGAGGATGTGCTGATGGGTATACCAATAGATTCTACCCAATTCGAATATCAGTTCATGCATACACTCATCCGTACACCACGTGTGGAAACTGCCGATTCCGTCCGTTTCTCCAATATCATATGGGAATCGTCTAAAGACAGCATTCAGGGCACTCGCCACTTCCGCCTCATCGACGAAGATAACTTAATCTACGATTTTCATCTCGACAGTCTTTCTACTGCCAAAGGATTAGGATGCTATTAAAACTCTGAGAAACAGAGTGGCAATAACGTTTCGATGCCATCCATCTTATAGATATGCTTGCGACCATAGAGTAGGATACGGATGGGCTTCTTTGCTCTTGTTTCCGACTCAAGAATCACCTGCCTGCATGCTCCGCAGGGTCCTGTTGGTTCCTCTGTCAGTTCACCATCTGTACCACGAGCTGCGATGGCCAGCATCTTCACGGGAACATCCGGATACTGTGCACCTGCATAAAACAACGTTGTACGCTCTGCACAAGTGCCCGAAGGGTAAGCTGCATTTTCCTGATTACTGCCTGACAACTCAACGCCATTTTCAAGAAGTACAGCGGCTCCTACCTTAAAATGGGAATAAGGCGAATAACTGCGGTCGGTAGCAGCGATGGCTAGTTCTATCAAATGGTGCTCTTCTTGAGAGAGTTCTTCGATCTGACAGACCTTGATAAGGGATTTAAGTTCCAGATTTTCCATATATTGCTGATATTTTGGGCAAAGATACAAATAATCTGCGATAATCTGCGAAATCTGTGGCTTTTTTTATATCTTTGCAGCGAAAAAACTTAAGAAGCATGAAGAAAGCCCTATTAATAATATTCACGATTTACAGTTCACTCTTCGCTGCTCATGCACAGATTAGGTGGAATGAACGCTATCAGCAGTATATCAATCAATATAAGGATATCGCTATCGAGGAGATGCATCGTTGGAAGATTCCTGCCAGTATCACCCTCGCACAAGGTCTCTTTGAGAGTGGAGCGGGGCAGAGTGAGCTTGCCAGGAAAGGCAATAATCATTTCGGTATCAAGTGCAATGGTTGGACTGGTCGTAAGATCTATCATGACGATGATGCCCGCAACGAGTGCTTCCGTGCTTACGACTCACCCTTCGAGTCGTTTGAAGACCACTCGCGTTTCCTCGTCAATGGCCAGCGTTATCGTAACCTGTTTAATCTGAAAACTACAGATTATAAAGGATGGGCTCGCGGTTTGAAGGCTGCCGGTTATGCTACCAATCCGCAGTATGCTGACAAGCTCATCGAGATTATTCAGCTCTACAAACTCTACGAATACGACACTGCCAAGCGTGCAGACCGCTTTATGGTAGAGCACACAAAAGATCGGAATGTAGGTGGCGAAGCCTTGCACCCTATCAAAACCTTCAATAAGAATTATTATCTCATAGCTCGTCGAGGCGATACGTTCAAGAGTATTGGTGAGGAAGTGGAAATCAGTTACCGCAAACTGGCCAAGTACAATGAACGATCGAAGAATGACCGTCTTACCGAGGGTGAGGTTATCTGGCTGAAGAAAAAGCAGAAGAAAGCGCCGAAAGACTATAAGGGTCGCTTACATTATGTCCGTCAGGGTGAGTCCATGTACTCTATCGCACAGTCCTATGGTATACGTCTGAAGAGTCTTTATAAGTTGAACCATATGTCACCAAACGACGATATCCACGTCGGACAAGGCCTGAAATTGCGTTAGTTTTTCTTCTTGCGTTTCTTTTTCTCACTCGAGAAAAGATCTCCAAGGCCATTGAAGTCTTTCTTCATAATAAGACCAATGCCCTGAGTGTTCAGCGATGATTTGGTGAAATAGCGGTCGTTGGTCATATTATACATCTTCACTGAGAGGTTGCCATTGGGGAAAAGCAGATACTGAATGTCGAAATCACCGATAAACGACTTGGTAGCCCGTGTGGCATTATCACGATAGCCAAACTGTCCGTTCAGCAGCAGACGGTTGTTAAGCATACGTCCACTGATGAGTCCCTCGTATTCTGCATTATGCCAACCCTCGTTACCTGTTGTAATATTCGCTCCAAAATTCCAGTTGTCGTTCTTGATAACGGTGTTCAACAGGGTGTTAATCTGAGCGGAAAGCGTTCCTGAGAGCAGACTCTGCATAGCGAGTGATGTCTGATCCTGCTGGGTGGTGGCATTGTTCAGACCACGGTTGTAAAATCGTCCTATACCCAAAAGATAGAGTACTTGCTGGTTCATTTCCTGTTGACCGTTAATCACAGAACGAATCATCTGCTGTTCGTCGGCATTCACCGTTGGCATCTCCAAGTCGAAGTCCACTTGTGGCGATTCTGGCTGTCCGGTGATATTCATCAGACAATTCACGCGGATTGTGTTCGAAGCAAACGAACTGCCGATATTCAGGTCTGATAGCGACACGCCACTAACAGTGTGAAGGGCCTGCAGGTTGAGAGCGGCCATATATGGATCGCCCCCAAATACAATAGTTCCCCCAGGGTTGAAGGTAAAATTCTTTTTGATGATATTCTGGATAGTTACCCCGTATGTACCGTGATCGACGGTATAGGTACCAAACATATTGAAAGGTCCTTTATTATAAAAAGTAGCACGGATTGTGCCATCGCCATTCAGGGTAATATAGTCGTTGGTATTGGCATCCATCAACAAGCGCAAGGTCGCCGCTGGTGTGCAGTTAATGAGAAAGTTGATATAGATATCCGTAGGAATGTCGATTTCCTCATCATCGCTGTTTGCTGAAGTGAGGTTTCTCACTACCTTCTGTGAAGAGCCAGAACCCCATTGGATGAACTCCTGATTGGAGATGGCATCCGGTGAGGAAGCATTATAAACAAATACACTGTTCTCCTGTGGTGTGATATTACAGTCGATGGTCACTTCGCCTGGGCGCCCTTTGATACTGACATCTCCCGTTGCAAAGACCGTGCCATAGAAATTGCTATCATCAAAGTCCTTGAAATCGTAGGCCAGCAGATTGTCGGCATTGACAAACAAGTCGAAGGTCAGACTGGTGAGATGCTTATGATGAATACCGCCGCTTAGCGTTGCACGATGTCCATAGCGATCGGTGAGAGGAAGACCACGTAATTCTATCTCGTCGGGAATAAAGACCACCGTGTCGCGATCCATCTGGTAGGTGGTATTCAGTGCAGTCACACTGGCTTCTCCCTCTACAGCCAACTTTCCCGTCAGATTCATCTCATCGAGGGTTCCTGCAAGCAACAGACTGCCATCGGCATGCCCCGTGATATGACTAAGGAAGGAATTGGTGAAGTTGTGCATGAAATCGATGTAGGTCTGATGGGCATCAATGTTCAAGGCAATGGTATTGTGGGTTGGCGATACAAAACCGTAAATATCAGTAAAGACACCAGGCCCGTCGTTGGCTTGGGCATTAATATCAATTTGTTCCTTTTGTTTGTTCCAGAATACAAATGCATGAAGTGTTCCCATGCGTCCACGTTCAAACTTGAAGTTGTTCACATCGAGTTTGGCATGTGCGTCAAATTCGTCGAAGACAGACTTGGCAACCGCTGTACCAGTAATCTTGCCGCTGAATTCTACTGCATCGAAATTCACAAGATCAAGAATATACGACACCTCAACCTCATTCAGATCTATTGTCAGCGAGTCTTGTGAATTCTTACTGGCTCTGCCGTCGATGGTGATGTGCTGCTGGTGATGGTGCACATTAAAATGATCGATGAGCAAGTTGTTCTCCGAATAAAGGATATCGGAAGGTTCCACGTTCCAAACAGTGTCATTGAGGATGATATGCGAAGGCTGTATACGGACATGAGCCTCAGGTTTCTCCGCAAGATTGCGATAAAGAGTCGTGATGGAGTTCAACTCGCCACTCATATGGTTTGTCGTATTGCCGCCATTCCAACTGATACGGGTATCGAGATTGTTGTCTATGGCCTTAGCCAGGATGCTGAGATCTAGCTTATCGCTTCCACTGCCTTGTGTTACGTTTACATCGCAGAGCAGTGTGTCTGTGGGTGATGAGAGATGCACCTCACCATTGTAATAGGCAGAACCATCATAGGTGAAAGCCGGTAGATGGCTGTCGAGGTTGAAGGTATGGGTGTTGTCGTTCACTCGCATGTCGAGTGTGGCTGGTTGCATGATGTTTAAATTTACCTTCAGCAGCCGTTGTAGCCAGTCCGACTTGTACACCTGTAACCTCGCTATGAAATTATTGCGCGCATTGTCTTTGTATTTCGGCAGTCCAGGCAATGTTGGTAACTTCGAGCCTATCATATTGATAAAACTCTGGGGTAGGGTGCCTAACTCGAAATCACCCTGTAAATCAACCTTTGCAAAGTCGCTGATGAGTGATAGTACACGTCGTCCCTCCTCAATATCCGATGTCAGCAGCAGGTTGTCGATACGGTAGGGCTGCGACTGGTCGTCTTCTGTCATTGAGAAATTGCTGATCCTCAGGCTGCCGATGGCGTCTTTCAGCTTACTGGCAGTTACATCGGCTTGTATGTTCCCAGAAAAGACTGCAGGGCCCCATTGGTCAGTAAAACCTAAGGCCTGAGGTACGAAATGTTCGATGGTGCCCGAGAGATTCAAATGTTTCTGTTCGCCTTTAATGCCTGTAACACCGCCTTCCAACGATGCGATAATATTAGAATCGTCGATTTTTACCAAACCATCATATCCTTGAGGCGAATAATTACCATTCAGTTCGATGTTGCTAAACGAATAGCCATTATAATCAAATGTAGGCACCTTGCCATTGACTTTCAGGTCAGGTGTCCCTCCTGTTCGTAGTTTCCCTGCAAATGACAAGTCTGCAACCAGTTTTCCGAAACGCTCATTGTTTGTCAACTGTTTCAGGTCGAATTCCGGGGTGGTGACGGTACCTTCAAACTCGCCATTGCCATTCTTGTGGAGGTTCAGCTCGGCTTCTCCAATGGTGGTAGCAAGATTGCCTCGGGCCATCATCATACCGTTATGATCTCCGCTGAACAGACCATGTATCTTCAGTGAACCGATTCTGGTTATTTCTTCTGGAATGGCCTCGATATTCTTATGAAGGAAGTCAATAACCGTTTCCGACAACAGCAACTGGGGTAAGTCCAGTTTCCATGCTGGTGTCTTATCCTGCCAACCATCGAAAAAGCCGTTGGCCGAGAGTTTGATGTCGCCTGCCTCCGAGGCGATATCCAAGTGTGGAATATCAATATGTCGGTAGGTGCCATTGAAACGTGACGAGAACGATAACTGCCTCTGGAAATTCTTTAGCGAAGGATAGAAAGCTCTTAGGTCAGAGGGCGTTATGGAAGAATTGTCGATAGCACCACAATAGATGAGCGATGATGTCACAAGTCCCTTTTCATCCCATTGATAGCTCGCATCCAAGGAGTCTATCTGCAAGCGTGAGCTAGGCATTTCCAACAGGAATTCACGCAATTCGGCTTGCTTCTTGTCAGCATGCAGACGAAGCGACAGACGATTCACTGCAATACCGGAGTGTTCCTTAAAACCAAGTCGCTTAATCTGAACATTCAACGAGTCGTCGGTCAAGGCCTTCAACAGAATGTGGGCACTGATATCTGAAACATACAGATGCTGCGGATTAAACTGTCCCGGTGTTTTGGCTACATCCTGACGGTCGAATCTCACACTCGAATGTCGCATGATAAAAGTGTTCACTCGTAAGTCGAGAGGTGTGTGGCTGGTGGTGTCCTTCGATGCCAGCGAATCGATCACAAACTGGAAATTGGGCTTCGACAACGAATCTTTCTGATAAAAATGGGCATTGGCACCAAATAATTGTGCCGATGAAATGCGTATTTTTCCAGTTGATAGCGGAAGCAGGTCGATGCTCGCCGAAAGACGTGAAATTTTCAGCATCCGCTTATTCTGTTGGTCCAGTATGGTCACATCATCGATGATCATACGATTAAACAGTCCGATGTCTACACGCCCGACACTCACATAGGTGCCAAGCTTGTCGCTAAGTATCTGGGCAATCTTGCTGCCTATCAAGTCCTGACAGAAAGGCAGACGGGTTGCACCCATCACCAAGAGGTATAGAGCCAAAAGACTCCATACAGTCCAGCTGATGATGTGCTTCAATGTCTTCAAATTAGCTATTTCTGTTAGATACGGATAGCAAACAATTGCAGGTTTCCGCGAAATTCTCCGCAAATGTACGATAAAAAGTTGTGATTTCTACATTTTTCGGAAAGAAATTACGCTGCATATTCATATTTTTTATTAATTTTGCATCCATCTTGGTACAACTATTCACAAACATTTATATAAATGGAAGGTAACTTAATTAAATTAAGCAAAGGCTTGGACATTCATCTTCAAGGCAAGGCTGAGGAGAAAAAGATCCAGTTGAAGTCGAATGGCAAATATGCATTAGTGCCTGACGATTTCGAGGGGGTCACTCCAAAAGTCGTTGTCAAGGAGGGTGACAAGGTTAAAGCCGGGGATGCCTTGTTTGTCAACAAACAGTATCCCGATGTGAAGTTTGCCTCGCCTGTGAGCGGTACCGTCCGCGAAGTGGTGCGTGGTGAACGCAGGAAAGTGCTCTGCATCAAGGTTGATGCCGATGCTCAGCAGGAGTTTGCGGACTTCGGAAAGCGCGACGTTGGCAGCATGAGTGGCGAGCAAGTGATAAATGCGCTGCTGGAAGCAGGCTTGTTTGGTTACATCAATCAGTTGCCTTATGCTGTGTCCACCAATCCGAGTGTCCAGCCGAAGGCAATTTTTGTTTCTGCCCTTAGGGACAAACCCCTCGCTGCTGATTTCGAATACGAGGTGAAAGGTCAGGAACAGGATTTCCAGACTGGTCTGACGGCGCTTTCGAAGATCGCCAAGACCTACTTGGGTGTCGGTGTTAATTCTGCCTTGAAAGGCATGAACGATGTCGTGGTGAATGTCTTCGACGGCAAATGCCCTGCAGGCAATGTCGGTGTTCAGGTGAACCATGTCGACCCTGTGAACAAGGGTGAGGTGGTATGGACCATCGGCGATCCTACTGTGGTGCTCTTCATCGGACGTCTCTTCAACACCGGTAAGGTGAACCTCTCTCGTACCGTAGCCCTTTGTGGCAGCGAGATCACCAGTCCTGCCTACGTCGACATGCTGGTGGGTGAGGAACTCTCAACGCTTCTGAGCAACAGCTATGATGCTTCAAAAAGCGTGCGTATCATCAATGGTAACGTGTTGACGGGCAAGCCCACCACGAAGGAAGGCTTCCTCGGCGCTCATACCAGCGAAATCACCGTGATTCCCGAGGGCAACGATGCCGACGAGATGCTGGGATGGATTCTCCCACGCTTCAAGCAGTTCTCCGTGAACCGCAGCTACTTCTCCTGGCTTTTAGGCAAGAAGCAGTATGCGCTTGATGCCCGCGTCAAGGGTGGCGAGCGTCACATGATCATGAGCGGTGAATACGACCGTGTGCTGCCGATGGACATCTACGGCGAATATCTCATCAAGGCCATCATCTCTGGCGACATCGACCGTCAGGAGCAGTTGGGCATCTACGAGGTAGCGCCCGAGGACTTCGCCCTGGCAGAGTTCGTCGACTCCTCGAAGCTTGAATTGCAGCGCATCGTGCGTGAAGGTCTCAACATTTTACGTAAAGAAAACGCATAACACTATGAGCTTTTTAAGAAATTACCTCAATAAAATCAAGCCGAACTTCGAGGAGGGTGGCAAGCTACATGCCTTCCGCTCGGTGTTCGACGGCTTTGAGACCTTCCTTTACGTGCCCAACGACACGGCGAAGGCTGGTGGCGTGAACATTCACGATGCCATCGACTCGAAGCGCATTATGAGTATGGTGGTCATCGCTCTGATGCCAGCCATGCTGTTCGGTATGTACAATATCGGCTATCAGAACTATCTCGCTTCTGGCACCCTCGCAAGTGCTGGTTTCTTCGAGATCTTCTTCTATGGCTTCCTGGCTGTACTGCCCAAGATTCTCGTCAGCTATATCGTCGGTCTGGGTATCGAGTTTGCCTGGGCCCAGTGGAAGGGCGAGGAGATTCAGGAGGGTTACCTCGTATCGGGTATCATCATTCCGCTGATCATCCCCATTGGCTGTCCGCTGTGGATGCTGGCTCTGGCCTGCGCTTTCAGTGTCATTTTCTGTAAGGAGATTTTCGGTGGCACCGGTATGAATATCTTCAACCCCGCCATCGCAGCCCGTATGTTCCTCTTCTTCGCCTATCCGTCGAAGATGACAGGCGACACCATCTGGGTGGCTCAGAGCAGCTTCTTCGGTCTGGGCAACGATCTGCCCGATGGCTTTACCGCTGCCACACCACTCGGTCAGATCGGACAGGGTATCACCCCCGATGCTTCAGTGATGGATATGGTGCTTGGCTTTATTCCCGGTTCTATCGGTGAGACATCGCTCATCGCCATTGCCATTGGTGCCGTTATCCTGCTGTGGACGGGTATTGCCTCTTGGCGCACGATGCTGAGCGTGTTTGTTGGCGGTGCTGTATTTGCATACATCTTCCAGGCCACAGGCTCGTCGATAGAGTGGTGGAAGCATTTCGTCATGGGTGGCTTCGCCTTCGGTGCTGTGTTCATGGCTACCGACCCTGTCACCTCGTGCCGTACCACCACCGGTCAGTTCATCTATGGCTTCCTCATCGGTGCGATGGCCATCATCATCCGTGTGATGAATGCCGGCTATCCCGAGGGTATGATGCTGGCCATCTTCTTTGGTAATATGTTTGCTCCCACCATCGACCACTTCATTGTGGAGCGCAATATCTCGAAACGTTTAAAGAGAGGAGGTACCAAATGAAACTGAATACTAATTCGAATTCGTACATTATTATATATAGTGCGATACTCGTGGTCATCGTGGCCTTCCTGCTGGCATTCGTCTATCAGGCGCTGAAGCCTATGCAGGACGCCAATGTGGCCCTCGATGTAAAGAAACAGATTCTCTATTCACTCAACATCCGCGACTTAGACGGTGCAGAGGCCGAAGCCAAGTATGCAGAGGTAGTAAAATCAGAGACTGAGGTTGACGGACAGAAAGCCTATGCCTGCCTTGTGGAAGGCGAGGAGATTATGGTCTTTAGCCTGAAGGGTATGGGCCTTTGGGGTGGAATCAGCGGTTATATCGCTCTTCATGGTGAAGATGATCCCACCGTCTACGGAGCCTATTTCAACCATGAGAGCGAGACGGCCGGCCTAGGTGCTGAAATCAAGGACTCGCAGGCCTGGCAGGAGAAGTTCATTGGCAAGAAGGTTTTTGCCGATGGTGACGTGGCTCTTTCTGTCGTAAAGAAGGTGGATGATCCTGAGACTCAGGTGGATTGTGTTACGGGAGCTACCTTGACCAGTAATGGTGTGAATGACATGATTAAACAGGGACTGAAGATCGCTGCACAACGATTTCTGAAAAAGTCGCAAGCTGACTGCTGCGAATCTGAGAAAGCAGACTCGTGCTGTACCGGCGACAAATCCAAGGACTGTTGCTCAGAACCTGAACTTAAAGTTAGGGAGGAATAACTATGGCATTGTTAAGTAAACAGAATAAAGAGGTCTTTACTAATCCGTTGAACCTCGACCACCCGATCCTCGGACAGGTATTGGGTATCTGCTCGGCACTCGCCGTCACTTCGCAGCTGAAGCCAGCTATCGTGATGGGACTCGCTGTGACGGTCATTACCGCCTTCGCGAATGTGATTATCTCAATTATCCGCAACACCATTCCTAACCGCATCCGTATTGTGGTGCAGCTGGTGGTCGTGGCGGCTCTTGTTACTATCGTTTCTCAGATCCTGAAGGCTTTCGCTTATGACGTGAGCGTTCAGTTGAGCGTGTATGTAGGTCTGATCATTACCAACTGTATCCTCATGGGTCGCCTCGAGGCCTTCGCCATGCAGAACAAGCCCTGGCCTTCGTTCCTCGACGGTGTGGGCAACGGCCTTGGCTATGCCATGATTCTGGTGATTGTGGGTGCTGTCCGTGAATTGCTCGGTCGCGGTTCGTTGCTGGGCTTCCAGATTATCCCCGACGCCTGCTACGACTTCGGCTATGTGAACAACGGTATGATGACGATGCCAGCTATGGCACTCATCCTCGTTGGTTGTGTGATTTGGGTACATCGTGCATATTTTTATAAGGAGAAGTAAGATATGGAACATATAATCAGTTTATTATTCCGGTCGATATTTGTCGACAATATGATCTTCGCTTTCTTCCTCGGCATGTGCTCATATCTGGCTGTGTCGAAGACCGTGAAGACCTCTCTGGGACTCGGTCTTGCTGTGACCTTCGTGTTGACAGTGACCGTTCCTGTGAACTATCTGTTGCAGACCAAGGTCTTGGGTCCTGACTGTCTCGCTGAGGGCGTCGACCTGAGCTACCTGTCGTTTATCCTCTTCATCGCCGTGATTGCCGGTATGGTGCAGCTCGTTGAGATGACGGTCGAGAAGTATTCGCCCTCGCTCTATGCTGCGCTGGGTATCTTCCTGCCGCTGATTGCTGTAAACTGCGCTATCATGGGTGCTTCGCTCTTCATGCAGCAGCGCATCCTCATGGATCCTTCCAACTCGCAGGCCATTACCTCTATCCTCGATGCCGTTGTCTATGGCTTCTCCCAAGCCCTTGCAGGGCCTCGGCATTGTGTTTATCACCGTCGGCCTCATGGCTATGGCGATGATGTGTTTCTCTGGACTTAATATTTGATAAGGTATGGCACAGTTTATAGCATATAGTATAGGAGTATTTCTCCTGGTGATTATCCTCCTGGTGATTGTCCTGCTCGTAGCGAAGAAGTATCTCTCGCCCTCGGGCAATGTGAATATCGAGATCAACGGCGACCGTACCATCTCTGTAGCCCAGGGTAATAACCTGATGGCGACGCTGAATCAGAACGGCATCTTCCTGCCTTCAGCCTGTGGTGGTAAGGCCAGCTGCGGACAGTGTAAGGTACAGGTGCTTGAGGGTGGGGGAGAAATCCTCGACTCCGAGAAGCCCCACTTCACCCGTAAGCAGATCAAGGACCACTGGCGTCTGGGTTGTCAGTGTAAGGTGAAGGGCGATCTGAAGATCCATGTCGACGAAAGTATCCTTGGCGTCAAGGAGTACGAGTGTACCGTCATCTCCAACAAGAACGTGGCTACGTTTATCAAGGAGTTCAAGGTACAGCTGCCTCCGGGCGAGCACATGGACTTCCTGCCTGGCTCTTACGCTCAGATCAAGATTCCTAAGTTCGACTGCATCGACTATGATAAGGATTTCGACAAGAGCCTCATCGGCGACGAGTATCTGCCCAGCTGGGAGAAGTTCGGTCTGTTCCCGCTGAAGTGTAAGAACCCCGAGGACACCATCCGTGCTTACTCCATGGCCAACTATCCGGCCGAGGGCGATGTCTTCATGCTTACCGTACGTATTGCCACACCGCCGTTCAAGCCCGACAAGAGCGGCTTCATGGAGGTCAACCCGGGTATCGCATCTTCATATATCTTCTCGCTGAAACCCGGCGACAAGGTCATCATGAGCGGTCCGTTCGGTGATTTCCATCCGCACTTCGATTCTAAGAAGGAGATGATTTGGGTTGGTGGTGGTGCCGGTATGGCTCCGCTGCGCGCACAGATCATGCACATGACGAAGACGCTCCATACCACCGATCGCGAGATGCACTATTTCTATGGCGCCCGCGCCCTCAACGAGGTGTTCTATCTCGACGACTTCCTGGGACTGGAGAAGGAGTATCCCAACTTCCACTTCCACCTGGCCCTCGACCGTCCCGACCCGGCAGCCGATGCCGCTGGCGTGAAGTACACCCCGGGCTTCGTCCATCAGGTGATGCTCAACACCTATCTGAAGGACCACGAGGCCCCCGAGGATGTGGAGTACTACATGTGCGGTCCCGGCCCGATGTCGGCAGCCGTCGTCTCGATGCTCGACTCGCTCGGTGTCGATCCCGAGTCGATCATGTACGATAACTTCGGTGGATAATCCACAAAAAAATTCCCTCGCAAATGCGGGGGAATTCTTTTTTAGTCGATCGTGATACCAATGATACCGTGATACCGTGATACCCGTGATACCTTTTTGGGGATCGAGTGTTTGACTAGTCCTTGTCGAGGCCGTCGTCGCCGTCATCCTCACTACTGCTACGCTGGATGGTGATCGACGCAATGGTCGTGCCATCGTTGGTAATCACGAGATGCGAGGTGCCGCTCTGCGAGAGCGCGCCCGATACCTGCGCATGCTCATCATCGTAGGTGATGCTGGTGAGGTGAGTACCCGACATGTCGCTGGCCTGCAGCTCGTCGAGGTTCTGGCCGACGAGGAACACCTCGAAGGCACCCGTCTCCTGATCGGCGATGATGGTCGTCGATACGGGCTGCGTAGCACCCTCAGCGGTCAGCTTCAAACCGGTGATGCTCACGCTCGGGGTGACAGCCACGAGGGCGGCCACGAAGATGGCCTGCTCATCAACCACCACCTTGAAGTCACCCGGCTGGGCATTGGAGATGGTGGCCTGGATCAAGGTGTCCGACTGCGAACCGAGGGTGATCTGCGAGCCAGCAGGCACCACGAAGTTCTCGGCTGTCAGCTCTGCCAGTCCGGAGCCAGAGATAGCGATGCTATAGTTGTTGCCGGCGGTGATGGTGGTCGAGCCGCCGTTGTTCAGAGCATCGCCGTTGGCGGTGACAGACACGATCGAGGTACCGCCAGCCGCACCGAACGACAGGTTATACACGCAGGGCTCGCCCGTTGCTGCCTGTACGCTCACAGGCCAGTTGCCGCTGCCCGAGGGCGTGAAGAGAATCACCATCTCAGTCTCGTTGAGAGCCGAGGGCTCCACCACCGTATTGCCCACCTTGATCACGGTGGCATCGCTGAAGTTGGCACCGATGAGTCGGATCTTCACCTCCTTGCCTGCCTCATACTTCACCGTACCACCTACAGGCACAGGTGCACCGTCGATAATCACGGCCGAGATGTAGGGCAGCGTCTGGAGATTGCCGAAGGCACGCTCCACGATCACGTTGCCGTCCTTGTCCTTGAGCTGGAAGCTCTTGATGGCCACATAATCGGGATACGACTTCAGCAGTTCCTTGAGGTTCACCGACAGCTGGTTGTAGCTCAGGCTGAGCAGCTTGCCGGCCAGCAGGCTCGAATGCTCCGCACCCTCCCCGTCGAGCATCACCACGCGCATGGGGGTGCTGCCCAGATAGGTCTGCGAGAGGCGCGTACCGTTCATCACCAGTCGGGTGACGGGCGGCACCATATAGGTGCGTCCTGCGGTGAGCGGGATGAGCTGTGCCCCCTTGCCGAAGGCCATGCTCTTCACGGCAATCACGCCGTCGCTCACATAGCCCTCCTGTTCCACGTCGGTAGAGATGGCGGTGTTGGCAATCATCGCCTTCAGGTCAGGATCGGGCAGGAAGCGGATGTTAATACCACGCAGATTCTTCGAGAAGTCGGCGGTGAACTCAGCCTCGCTGCCGGTACTCTTGGCGCGGACGCCGATGGAGAAGGTACCGAGGTTCGGAATCTGCACCGAATGGCCGTTGAGCACGAAGTAGTTCATGGCATCAAATAGGGCCTCCATGGCCATCTCGATGCTCGACTCGGGAACGGCAGCTGCCTTGGCAGCGTAGGCCACGATGGCGTCATAGGCAATCGTGGAGTAGCGGCTGGCCTGGCCAACGAGCTTCTCGGTGTCGTTGAAGCCGATGCGGCGGGCCTTGTAGCCAATGTTGATTTGTCCTTTCTTAGTCATAGCAACATACTTTTTCAGGGTTAGACTTCAGTCTCGATACGCATCTGTGCGATGGCATTCTTGATCTCCACGGAGGGGGTGAATCCTATCGTCACATGCTTGACGAGATTTGCATTTACCTCTTCGGCATCAGTCGCAGCCTTCTGCGTAGAACGGATACCGAGGATTCCAAACTTGCCCAGGTTCACATGGTGACCGTTGAGCACGAAATAAGAGATAGCCTCGCGCATGGCCAGAGTACAGGCGCGGAGGGTCGATTCAGGGATGTGACTTGACTGAGCCGCGTAGGAGGTCAGTTCGTCACCCTTCACAGTGCTGTAGCGCACAGCACGTGCCACAACACGGTTGTCGTTGATCACGGCAACGCGCTGCATTTTTCCACGAACTTTGATTTGTCCCATAAACAAACGATTTTAATTGTTAATAACTCACGAAAATTTAAAAGCACTGCAAAGTTCGGACATAATTCACCTATTTCCAAACCTTTTGCAGAATTATTTCGATTTTGATGAAAAAACTTGGTAAAAATTTACCAAAATTTCGTTTGTCTTGGGTTTTTATGTGATTTCCAATTAAGCGGATCTGGAAAATCAGTTAAGAGAATTTTCGTTTTCAGGTAAGCATTTTTCCTTTTATAAGCCTATCGCATACGCGTATGTAGGCAAAGATCTGTTATCAAAACGGTATCACGGGTATCACGGTATCACGGTATCATCGGTATCACGACCGACATCGAGCGAAAAAATTCCTATTATTTTTATTATATATATATTATTATTATTTTTATTTTATATATTAATAAATAATAAATAAGTAATGTCATATATAAATGGAAAAATCTTTCCAAAATCCAGAACCCATTCATGATACCAATGATACCGTGATACCGTGATACCCGTGATACCGCATTAATGCCTAAGTGTTTGATACTCAGGATGTCACTTTATTCGCTGCCTTCGTACTCCAGCCAGTCTTCTTCATCTTCATCCCAATACTGAGGCAGCCAGCCCTTTGCCTTGGCGGCTGCTGCCTGGCTCTTGGTGCAGACATTCTGGTTGGGTTCGTTACCGTCCATAACATAGAATTCACAGAACTCTTCGGATTCATTCTGCCGAAGGCTGCCTATCAGGGCATCCATATTCTGCCCGCTGATCTGGTTATTACAGCATAACAGTTTTTTCAATGCCATATTCTTGGAGAGGTCGAGTGTGGCAAGTTGATTGGAATCGCAGGCCACATAGACCAATGATGTATTGGCGGAAACGTCGAGCGCGGTCAGATCATTGCCAGAACATTGCAGAAGCTCCAATGCGGTATTCTTGGAGATGTCGAGCGAGGTCAGACTATTGCCGCTGCAAGACAGAACTGTCAAGGCCGTATTTTTGGAAATATCGAGCGCGGTCAGCTTATTGTCATCGCAAGACAGGTATGTCAATGCCGTATTCTTGGAGATATCGAGCGCGGTCAGCTTATTGTCATCGCAAGACAGCTCTGTCAATGCCTTATTCACGGAGATATCGAGCGCGGTCAGTTCATTGTTGCCGCAAGACAGCTCTGTCAATGCCTTATTCACGGAGATATCGAGCGAGGTCAGTTCATTGTTGCCGCAAGACAGCTCTGTCAATGCCTTATTCACGGAAAGGTCGAGCGAGGTCAGTTCATTGTTGGCGCAACGCAGAACTGTCAAGGCCGTATTTTTGGAAATATCGAGCGCGGTCAGATCATTGCCAGAACATTGCAGGTATGTCAATGCCGTATTCGCGGAGATGTCGAGCGAGGTCAGCTTATTGCCGCTGCAAGACAGTTCTGTCAATGCTGTATTTTTGGAAATATCGAGCGCGGTCAGTTCATTGAAACCGCAATCCAGCGACCTCAATGCTGTATTCTTGGAGACATCGAGTGCGGTCAGTTCA
>CACWSX010000021.1 GCA_902763615.1 uncultured Prevotellaceae bacterium
TTCTTGGCTAATGTACAGTATTGACTATACTCATCAGTTCAAGAAGGATTTAAGAAAGTGTGCCAAGAGAGGCTTGGATATAGATGCCATTAAGCATGCAATAAAGATACTCTCTGCCACAGGTACACTTCCCGAAGAGTATCGCCCTCACCAATTGAAAGGCGATCATAAAGGGCAATGGGAGTGTCATATCCAGCCCAACTGGTTGATGACCTGGGAACAGAATGACAAACAGTTAACGCTTTTGTTCCTTGAAACTGGCACCCACGCAGATATTTTCGGTTGGTAATTTTCTAACGTAGCCGTGGGGCACCTGGGGTATAGCAGCCGTCATACCCAAGTACCTGACCCTGCGACTACTGCCCCGAACGGGATATTTCCGCGAAAACGTAGAATAGGTCATCGTGGGGTCAGTTCTTCTGATCATTTTTCAAATTAAGTGAAATGCGAATGAGACAAGTAATAAAGCATAGAGATATCAGACTCCTGAATATGATCAGGAGAACCGACCCCGTGATTCCCCATTGTTTCTGACCCCGCGTGCATGCTTTTAGCAACCACATCGAATGATGAACCAAAGGGCCTTTCTTGTCAATTGATGGTCTGAAATAGTTTGCAAATAGTTTGCAAAGGCAGATTTTTGCTCATTCCCTGAGAGTTTTTCGTATTTATTGCCTAACTTTGCAGGCCATGAGGGAAACGAAGATTATCATAATAGTCCTGATATTGGCATTCTCAATGGTGAGTTGTCACCAGACGGGACATGACTACTATTATCATGAACTCGAAAAGATAGATCATCGTCAGAACAGAGAGCTGGCAAGGAAAGAGGTTGCAGCCATCAGTGGAGAGATTGTCCGACAATCGGAAGATCTTAGGATGTATCACCTTCTGCTCGTAGCTGAGATGAGCGAGGAGGTGAAACCTAATCGTAATATCGACACCGCTCGCAAACTGATAGACTATTATGAAGAATCGGGCGATAAGATGAAACTGTTACGCAGTTATATTGTTGCGGGCACAATCTATGCCAACTGCAGCGACAGTCCCAAGGCGCTTAGCTATTTCTACAAGGCAGAAGACATGCTGGCCGAGAGAAAAGATTTGGAGTTGAGAAACAAACTCTATGGTAAGATGGCGAAACTACAGTTGCGGCATAATATGCCAGAGGCCGCGAGGGTACATGCCAAACTGGTTTTTAACTATTGCCGGCAGCAGAACGACACGGCAGGCATGATGGAAGCATTACTGTTTATCAGCGCCACATATCATAACTTGCCAGAGGAAATTACTCATCTCCAAAAAGCGAACAAACTTGCGAAGGAGTTTGGGCAAGACAGTTTGCAGAACTCAATCCAGTTCGCTTTGGCCACATACTTTGTAGAAAGAGGCCACTATCTTACGGCTAAACCCCTGGCAGTGTCGTTAAGAGAAAGGATGCCTGCAAGCGAACAACATAAGTTGAATGCCCTGCTCTGCCAGATTTACTATCAAACGGGACAGCCCGACTCTGCCTGTTATTATGGAGAGAAAGTGATGGAAAACGGCAACTCCGAGAGTAAGCGCGATGCCCACAAGATTCTTGCTTATATCGATATTCTCAGAGGGCAGAGGAATGAAGCCGTGAGGCATTTGGACCAATATATAGAGTTGGATGACGAACTGAAGCACATCGCCAACAGCGAGGCCATAGCACAGGCTGATGCTTTCTACCACAACCAGAAGCAGGAACAGGAGAACGAGAAACTAAGGGCTGATAATGATAAAAAGTACTATATCATTGTATTAGGTATGGCATTGTTGGTGGTTTTGACAGCACTTTATGTTACCTATATCTATCGCCATCGTCGCCGTCAGGAACTGATGGAGATGCGCATAGAGCATCTGGAACAGCTGAAGCGCGACTATGCCAAGGCTGACGTGGATGCGCTGAAACAGGCCGTTGAGACATTAGAATCCACCAGTATATGGCAGCGACTTGCCACCCTTTCAGATAACGATCATCCATCGGATGAAGACTGGCAAAAGCTATCAGAAACCGTCAACCAAACTTACGAAGGCTTCTCGACGCGACTGATGCGGCTCTGCCATCCTTCTCCCCACGAGTATCATGTCTGTCTCCTGCTGAAAGCAGGCTTCGAACCCGTTCGTATTGCCTCACTCACTCTTCGTAGCAAGGCTGCTATCTCTACCGTTCGCAGCCGTCTATACGAAAAGACATTTGGCAAAAAAGGCAGTGCCAAAGATTGGGATGAGGTAATCCGCACCCTTTAAATACCAAATGCAAACTTAATGCAAACTCCGATAGTATCAGGCTATCGAACTTTTTCTGTACCTTTGCCGCCAAAATAATTGCGATATGAAAAAGATTATCTTGTTATTACTGATGACAATGCTATTCATGGCAGGAGTTGATGCACAGCAAAATAATAAGAAAGTGAAAGCGGCTGAGTCGAAGCTGGATGAAACCATTCTTTCAGTGACTTATGATGTTTTTTATCAAAAGTTCGAAGAAGAGCCAAAGATTGAGAAAGACCTTATGCGCTTGGATATTGGAGAGCACTCATCGCAATATGTTAGCGTAAGACTAGAATATGTTTCCAAGCATAAGAATGACATCATTGCAAAGAAAATCAAGATTCCTTATGAGGGTTATACAACATTGAGGGATGAAGTTTATAAGAACACTCCCCAAAGTGGCTATATAAAGTTTATTCACATGCCGGGTTGGATCTCCTGCCGTGACAAGATAGACGGGTTGTTTGAATGGAAATTATTAGAAGGAGATTCCATTGTTTGCAAATACCCTTGTCATAAGGCTGTCACCACATTCAGAGGCCGGACATGGACTGTATGGTACACACTTGATTTGCCATACAGCGATGGTCCGTGGAAATTCTGTGGTTTACCAGGGTTAGTTCTTCATGCATACGATTCAGATGGCTATTTCCGTTTCAATTGTATCGGTATAGAGAAAGGTGATGGGCATGAAATTAAAATGAAGACACCAAGTTCAGGTGTGATAGACACTGTTATGCCGGAACGCGTGGCCGAAATCATGATGTTAGAATATTGGGATCCTTCCGCTCATTTTTCACAAATGACAGGAATGTCAGGACGGGTAACAAGAATGTGGGATCCTCAGGGGAATGAAGTTAAGATAGTTCCTAAAACGCGAATTCTATATGAGAAGTTTCCAGGTGTCAATGTCAAGAAGAAATATTCACAGAAGAAAAGATCTACTAAAAAGAAAAAATGAAGCGCTTGCTGCTATACCTTATTATATTAGTCTCTCTTACTGGTAATGCGCAGACCTTCACAGGGCGGGTGATTGACAAGAGCGGAAAACCGCTTGTGTCCGCCTCCGTCGTGGCAAAAGGGGATAGTGGCTTTGTTGTGGCATTTGCAAGGGCTGGTCAGGATGGACATTTCTCGCTGACCATTCCACAAGGGAAAGAAGCAAAGAGTATTGAGTTCCTGATGATGGGTTTTGGAAAGATGGTGATTCCGCTTAAAGACTATGAGAATGGTCAGACCATCAAGATGCAAGAACAGGCCATTGCCTTAAAGGAAGTAAAAGTAACGCCACAGCGCATCCGCGAACAAGGTGATACGCTAACTTATTCAGTAGCAGGATTCATGCAGAAGCAAGACCGTTCGATTGCAGATGTCATAGCGAAAATGCCGGGATTGGAAGTTCTCCCATCAGGTACTATCAGGTATCAGGGCAAGGCAATCAACAAGTTCTATATTGAGGGGATGGATCTGTTGGGTGGTAAGTATGCTATGGCGAGTGAAAACCTTTCAGCCGACAAAGTGAAGAGCGTACAGGTGTATGAGAATCATCAACCCGTGAAAGCCCTCAAAGATATAAAGTTCTCTGAACAGGCTGCACTCAATCTGGTACTGAAAGACGAAGCCAAGAATGTATGGCAAGGAGTGGTGGATGTGGCTACAGGTTATGGTGACGAGTGGCTGCGAGATGGTAGGTTATTGGAAATGGTGTTTGGACGCAAGAAACAGAGCATTTCGATGGTGAAGGCCAACAATACTGGTAAAGATATAGAGCATGAAGTGACAGACCTGACACAATCCGACAAGACTGCCCCTACAGAGGACGGTATATTGGAAAATATTAGTCTGGGGGCACCAAGTCTCGATGCGCGTCGCAGCAAGTTCAACGATACCTATATTGCTGCCACCAACTGGCTATTCAAGACTAAGAAGGATGATGACCTGAAGTTGCAGTTTACTGGCCTTTATGACCGTAACCAACAGAAACAGGACAGAAAGACTGTCTATCTTGATGCCGACTCAGCCGTTATCACCGAAGAGCAAACGGCAAAAAGTACCCGTAGCGAGTGGCAGGCAGAACTGCTCTATAAGGCCAATCGCGACAATCATTATCTGTCGAACACACTAAAAGGCTATATTGACTTTAAAAAGAGTGAGGGACTTTCTATGCTAAACGGGTGCCCGACGCCCCAGCGGGTTGAGCCTCGCAAACGATACATCGTGGATAACTTCGAACTCATCAACAAACTGAAGAATGGGCAAAGTTATTCCGTCACCTCATTATTTAGTTATAATTATCTGCCAGGCACGTTACTACTAACCAATGATGGTACTCAACAAATCACTCAACAAATGCTATATTGGAATGCATACGCCTATTATCAACACAGCATCAAGCAGGTAAAAGTAACATGGCAGGCTGGCTTTGAAACCAAAACGCAATGGATGACACTAAACAGTAAAGACCGCTACAGTGAATACCAGCCATACGTGGAGCCATCGCTCAGTTATCGTGAAGGGGCGTGGACCATCAGCCTGAACGGACGGCTTAACTGGTTAATACGTCAGTATCATGAAACTCATAGCCAGGATCTTCTGGTAGAGCCGCGCCTTTTCATCCGCTACAGTCTGACTCCCAAACTTGACATCAGCGGCAGTTATAGTTACCGATGGACTCCCAGCGACATTACCACTATCACCCGTCAGCTTTACTACACCGATTACATCTCTTGTCAGCAAGGATCAGGACAGTTTGAAAACACTACGGGACAAATGGCAAGTTTAGGATTAGGCTATCGTAACGTGATGACAGGAATGTTCTGCAGGCTCACTTCTGGGTACAGCAATCTGCGTGATGCCGTTATCTATCATAGCCAACTTGTGAATAATGTCTATATTCGTCAGGCTACTGATTTCCGTCAGAACCGTGAGACCTATAGTCTTTCTGGCAGTTTGGGCAAATCAATCTTTTTGGCAAAACTCAGTATGACGCTGAACGGAAGTTACTCCTGGACTAATTACGACCTGTTGATCAATCAATCTCTTGCTCGTCAGCATACCCGCAATGGCAGAGCCTCGTTGCGGTTCTCATTGAAGCCTACTCGATGGCTTTCCATAGAGGAAGAGTCAGCTTACCACTACAGCCATCAGTCGATGACAAACGCACTTCAATCGTGGAACCATGAGTTAAAACTGTTCCTATTGCCAGGTAAGTGGCAGATAGAATGGACGAATGAACTCTATCATAGTAACGACAAATCCGTTTCAACCAATTACTTTAGCGATTTCTCAATTTCCTATCGCACCAAAACCTTCGAGGCTGGACTTTTATGCTCTAACCTCTTTGACACATGTAACTACCACCGCCACTACACCACCGACTATGCTGACATCATGGTCTTCAATCAACTCCGCCCTCGTGAGTTTTTGATGAGGTTATTCTATAATATATAAACAATTATAATGTTGAACCCTTTAACGACGAAAAAGTAATGAGCCCATAGAAGAAATAATCTCAAATATTTGGATGCGTGAAAGATTTCCATTATCTTTGCACCTTAAAATATAGTAGATAGAGCGACAGCTTTCTGTACGCTTTCGAAATCGCCAAAAAAGAAATAGTACACAGAAAGACTGCTGTTAGCTCACATCACATAGCAATATGGATGTGGGCTTTAGCGGTATCCATCTGTGTACAAGGTGTTGGCGATACCTGAAAGCGAGATGTACTTGCCGCTATTGCCCCGCATCCTTTTTTTTATAAGGTCAAGTATTTACTATATTTTTATTTGTATGAAAATGAATCAAAATGAAGAAGTCCCAGACTTTCTGGGAGGACTTGGCGACATGCTGCCCGCCGATGTCCTGAAGTTGGTGAACGAACTGCTGGAGCAACTGCACCGGAAAGAGAAAGATCACCAAGGCGGCATAGTATTTAACATCTACGAAAAAGGCAGTCTCCATGTGGATCATGTAGATAACCAGTACTTCTATGGTGATAAGTGGATTAAGGCACTTCAAAATAAAGTAGTTGCGGATGATCAGCCGTCAGCAGCAGATCCCGTTTTCGATAAATGAGTTCGACAAGAAACGGATGTACTCCAACCGTGTCTATTACGACTTACTTGATCTGGATGCCCTTGGTGCCCTGCAAGTTTCATTAAGCCAACTCGCCTGCTATCTCGCAGATCACTCCAACCTGAGTAGTAGCCATGCCACACTCTATCGTCAACTCAAGAAATACCGACAAGAACGACCATTATGATAGCACTAAAATATAAAGGACTGTTGCTTAATAGTTGAACAGTCCTTGTTGGTACATAACTTCTAAGTTCTCTCTCGATTTTTGAACGCGTTCGCGTTTCTTTCGCATGACTTCCCGGAATGCGGCTCTTACCTCTTCGCGGGTTCTTTTAATTGTTGTTTCCATATTTTCTTGAATTAAGGGTTTGTTTATATGACGGTGCAAATATACGCATTATTTTCAAATCCGCCAAATTATCGGTTAGTTTTTTGTTCATTTCTATTCTATAGTACCCTTTTGGGGTACATGCTATCATTCTTTTCTTAATTACTTTGCTTCGTTTTTCGTATCTTTGCCGCCATCAACATGATTTACCTATGAATGAAGAAAAGCCTAAAAAGAAACGAAAGCAGAAGGCCGCTGAGGGGAATAAGGAGCGGAAGGCCAATTGGAAGGAATATACCGCTAGTGTGGAGGACATCAAGGCATTTCTCAGCGACCATGTCTATTTGCGGCACAACGTCATCACCCGACGCGTGGAGTGCCGGCTGCCCTCTAACTACGAGCGCGACGGCACGGACTGGCAGCCGGTGACCGACCGCATCGTCAACTCCCTGTGGGCAGAGCTGTCGAAAGAGAAGCCTGCGAGGGTGCAGGACGTCTACAGGGTGATAGAGTCAGACTTCGTGCCCGAGTACCACCCGTTCCGATTCTATCTGGAGCACCTGCCGCCGTGGGACGGCGAGAACCATATCCTCGCCATGTCGCTGTCGGTTTCGGTCAGGGGCGACGTGGATACCCAGATGCGCTTCGCCGAATACCTGACGAAGTGGCTCGTGGGTATGGTGGCCGGCTGGGTGGACGACGCGGTGGTGAACAATGTGATCCTGGTGCTGATAGGCGAACAGGGCAGTTATAAAACCACTTGGTTCAACTACCTTTTACCGCCCGAACTGCGCTGCTACTTCTATACGAAGACCAACGCCAACCGCATGGGACGCGACGACCTGCTGACACTGGCACAGTACGGCCTCGTGTGCTGTGAGGAGCTGGACACCATGCGGCCCTCGGAACTCAACCAGCTGAAGGCCGCCGTCACCATGCCATCGATCGACGAACGGGCGGCCTATGCCCACTACCACGAACACCGCAAGCACATCGCCTCATTCTGTGGCACGGGCAATAATGCGCAGTTCCTCAGCGATCCGACGGGCAACCGCCGCTGGCTGCCCTTCGAGGTGGAGAGCATCGAGTCGCCGAGGGACCATCCCTTCGACTACGAGGCCATCTACGCGCAGGCGTATGCCCTCTATCAGGAGGGTTTCCAGTACTGGTTCTCCCGTGAGGAGATCGCCAAGCTCTCGGCGCACAACCGCCACTTTGAGACACCGCGGCTGGAGTACGAGCTGGCGAGCCTCTATTTCGCCCATCCTACAGGTGCCAAACCGGGCGAGTTCATGAGCGTGGCCAGGGCCATGCAGATCGTCAGTGCTAATATCTCGCAGAAGCTGTCGGCCGTCTATCTCGGTCGTGCCCTGGGTGAACTGGGCTTCCAGCGTGTGAAGTACAACGGCGTGCGGGGCTATGTCGTGGTATGCCGCAGCGGTGACGAGATACACGCCGCGCAGCAGTCGATGGCCATGCAGGCGGAGAAGGAGTCAGGGTCAGTGGACAGTAGTGGACAGTACTTCTAGTAAAGTCCTTATGCGTACGTGCGCGCCTATACGTACGCAGGAGGTTTTTTTATAATTCTACTGTCCAGTACTGTCCACTGTCCAATAACCAAGCCTTATTTGAAAATAACCCTGCCTTATCGCGCGATAAGGCAGGGTTATTGCGTCCCGTTGGTAGCAAACGAGCTAGCTCGAGCGATTGATGTTCAGGGGCGGCCGAGGGTGTCGAAGATAAGGGACACCTCGACGGGGAGAAAGGTGCGGCGCTTGCAGGCCAGCAGTTTGCGTAGCTGGGGATAGTCATGCATGTAGAGGCGCAGCTTGGCCCACGCTGCGCGGGGACAGATGGCCGGGAAATAGAGCTGGGCCAGCTCCGTACGGCCGTAGTGATAAAAAAGCATACAATTCACAATAACTCATATCAAGCGTTGATAACGGATTTGGGGCACCGGAAACACTTGCTTTTGGCTTGAAAATTTCGTATCTTTGTATCAGCTCCGGAGGCTAAGTGAACAATAAGTTTAATTCTTTTAAAAACGTTGCATTATGATTGAATTGTATCTATCGAAAGTGACCGAGACTACGGAATCGGAACAGGCGGGCAAACTCTATGCCCGCGTGAGTTACAAGCAGACGCTGAGCGTACAGGACATGGCCCACCACATGGCCGAGCACAACACGATGTTCTCGGAAGGCTCCATCACCGGTATCCTCATCGACTTCGTGAAGTGCGTGCGCGAGCAGGTGCTCATGGGCAACACCGTGAAGATCGACAACCTGGCCATCTTCAAGGCCACCGTCGAGGCGAATGCCCTTGAGACGATGTACGACGCCGAGCAGGACAAGGTGGCTTCGGCTACCATCGGCAACCTGGCGGAGGGTGCCAAGACCGGTCCCGCCGTGAAGGTGATCAAGCTGCTGGCACAGAGCACGGGCGACTTCACCCGCGACGAGCTGAAGAAGGACGTGAAGCTGGCCTGGACCGACAAGACCAAGGCCGAGATCGCTGCTGCCAAGGGAACGTCATCCAGCGCCTCCGAAGGCAGCGAGAGTCAGAGTGGCAATGGTGGTTCGCAGAATCAGGGCGGCTCTTCGACGGGCTCAGAGACCGCTGAGAATTTCGCGCTGACCATCTCGACGAGCGGTAGCGGCTCGGCATCCGTCACCATCAACGGCAGTGCCGTAACATCGGGCTCAAACCTCAATGAGGATGACGAGGTGGAGATCAGCATCACACCAGCAACAGGTCAGGTGCCGACAGCCACGCTGAACGGCTCCAGCATCGAGCTCACCGAGAACGACGGCGTCTATACTGGTAACTTCGCCATGCCCGGACAGGCCTCTACCCTCGTGATCAACACTGGCACTGTTAGCAACGGCGACGATGGTGACGACGGCCTTGACAAGGACTAGAGCGATGGAAGATGTTAGATGGATGATGTAAGATGTAAGAAGTAAGACGTATGAAAATTAATCGTAGTAAAATTGGGAAAGTTTTGAAGTTTGTGGGGTCGCTGATTACCCTTGTGATCACCACCTTCTTTGTTGGCAGTTGCGTATGAGAACCATCACTATGATCATTATCCACTGTTCTGCAGTGAAGCCCGACCAGACAAGCTCGGCCGCTCAGATCGACACGTGGCATCGCCGTCAGGGCTGGAAGCTCGGTATCGGCTACCACTACGTGATCCGTCGTGACGGAAGCATAGAGCCAGGCCGTCCGGAATGGCTAATAGGTGCCCACTGCAAGAACCACAATGCCCACTCGATCGGCATCTGCTACGAGGGCGGGCTCGACATCCGCGGTCAACCCGCCGACACGCGCACCGAGGCTCAGAAGGCTGCCATGCGACGACTCCTCGAAGAACTGCATGCACGCTATCCTAAAGCCGTGATTGTAGGCCATCACGACCTGAATCCCCAGAAGGATTGCCCCTGCATCAAGAACGTCGCCCGTGAGTATGCCGATCTGCAGCCTGAATAAAAGCCAAGAATCGGGAGCGCTCGGAGTGGGCGCTCCTTTAATTATTCTTCACGAGAATTTGGGAAATCGGAATAAAAGTAGTAATTTTGCAGCCTGAATGGAGAAAGTCATTTTAGGTATCGATCCAGGCACGAACCTGATGGGATATGGTCTGCTGAAGGTGGTGGACGGAAAGGCGCAGATGATAACGATGGGTGTCATCGACCTGCGGAAGTTTCCTGATGCCTATCTGAAGCTCGGCCACATCTTCGAACGTGTAACCAGCATCATCGACGGCTTCCTGCCCGACGAGATGGCCATCGAGGCTCCTTTCTTCGGCAAGAACGTACAGTCGATGCTGAAACTGGGTCGTGCACAAGGTACTGCCATCGCTGCTGCCATTCATCACGGTGTGCCCATCCACGAATATGCGCCGATGAAAATCAAGATGGCATTAACCGGTAATGGCGGGGCTTCGAAGGAACAGGTGGCGGGCATGCTGCAACGGCTGCTGAAGATTCCCAACGAAGACATGTCGAAATTCATGGATGCGACGGATGCCCTCGCTGCAGCCTATTGCCACTATCTGCAGATTGGCAGGCCAGAGAGCGATGTGAAATACCGGGGCTGGAAGGATTTCGTGAACAAGAACAAAGAGAAAGTGTCAAAACGCAAAACGAAGGATGAAGACGATTGAGCTGGTGAATGCAAGGGCCAGGAAACCGGAATGGAGTTTGGCTGAACCCGTGAATTTCTGCCTCAACGAGGGCGAACATATCGCTATCGTTGGTAGAAATGGAGCTGGGAAATCAATGCTTGTAGATATGATCACAGGGCGACATCCGGTATTTCCCGGAATGATCAGCTATGCCTTCGACGAACCGTATAACAACCTCAAGCATATCACCTTCCGCGATACCTACGGCGGTGACAATGATCGCACCTATTTCCTCCAACAGCGCTGGAATCAGATGGAGATCGACGAAGAGACGCCCACCGTTGGCCAGAAGCTCGAAGAGGCATTCCTGTTAGCTGGTGACGATACGCCTGAGCGCCGAGAATTCCAAAAGAACCTCTATCAGCTGTTTCATCTCGAAGATCTGCTTGATAAGTATATCATACTATTGAGCAGTGGTGAACTACGGAAATACAAACTCACAGCCAATCTGTTTACCAACCCCAAGGTGCTGATCATAGAGAATCCTTTCATCGGACTGGATGCAGAAACGCGAGACCAAGTGAAAGATCTCCTCAAGATGCTTGCAGAGGAACAAGGCATGCAGATCATACTGGTGCTATCGAAGATGGACGAAATACCAGCGTTCATCACTCGCGTCGTGAAATTAGACAAACTCCGCGTGGTTTCTGACATCAAGGTAAAAACGGATTTCCAGATTGATCATTGCCCGCATGCCATCCAGGTAAAGGAAGCATCACCCCTGCCACCGATACCTCAACAGGTGATCAGTTTCAATCACGTAACCATCCGCTATGGTGAGCGAACCATTCTGAAGGATCTGAACTGGGTGGTGCTCAAGGGCGAGCATTGGGCACTTTCTGGTCAAAACGGCTCAGGCAAGTCCACCCTACTCTCACTCGTCTGTGCTGACAATCCGCAAAGCTATGCCTGCGACATCTCGCTGTTCGGGCACAAGCGTGGCTCTGGCGAGAGCATCTGGGACATCAAAAAGCGCATCGGCTACATATCGCCCGAGATGCATCGGAGCTACAAACAGAACATCCCTGCCCTACAGATTGTGGCCAGTGGACTGAAAGATACCATAGGGCTTTACTTCACACCGACTCAAAAGGAAAAAGACCAATGTATTGAATGGATGAACGTATTTGGCATCGGGCATCTGGTTGATCGCAAATTCCTCGAAATGTCGAGTGGTGAACAGCGGCTGGTTTTGCTGGCTCGCGCTTTCGTGAAATGTCCTGACTTGCTGATTCTCGACGAACCGCTTCATGGACTCGACCTCTGCAACCGCAACCTGGTAAAGGCTATCGTAGACCGATATATGTATGACAATCCTGACTGCACGCTCATCTATGTCACACATTACAAAAACGAGTTGCCGAATTGCATCGATAATTCCCTCTATCTGAGAAGAAATTAAAAAGGCCCTCCGTTTGGAGAGCCTTTTATTTTATTTATCTTCCATCAGTGCAGCCGTACGGACGCGCGAAAGCGTCTCAGGCGTCATCTGCAAATAGCTGGCGATATAGACCAATGGCGCACGGAGTACGAGTTGCGGCTGACGCTTGATAAGCTTATGATAACGATCCTGCGCACTCTCAAAGCGCAACATATCAGCATGAATCTGCGACAGGATGAGCGACTCCTCAAGTATCTTACGATAAAGGATCTGAATGTTGACGCTCTTCATAGCGACGGTCTCCAAATCAGCTTTGGGAATCGCAATCAGGATGGAAGGCTCGATGGCTTTGATCTGCAAATGAGTGGGCTGCTCGAGGAACAAGCTTTCGATACACATCACTATGCTATTCTCGGTAGCCATATACTCTGTCACTTCTTTACCATTCTTATAATAGAACTGGCGCACCAAACCCTTCACCACCCAGTAGATATTAGTACAGGTTTCTCCTTCGCGGAGAATCATTTCGTTCTTTAAAAATTTCATTGGCACGAGGATGCTTTCCAGCAAATCAAGCTCCTCGTGAGTCATTGTGCTGTAACGACGGGCCAACTCACGGGCAACGTCTCTTGAAGTAATACTAACAGTAGCCATAGGTCTATGAAAATATAAAATATGTTATTAGTCCAATTTCAACACTGCGAGGAAAGCCTTCTGAGGCACTTCCACGTTACCAATCTGCTTCATGCGCTTCTTACCGCGCTTCTGCTTCTCCAACAGCTTACGCTTACGTGACACGTCACCGCCATAGCACTTGGCTGTCACATCTTTTCGCACCTGTTTCACCGTCTCACGGGCAATGATCTTCGCCCCGATAGCCGCCTGGATGGCGATATCGAACTGCTGACGCGGAATGAGCTCCTTGAGTTTTTCACACATACGACGGCCGAAGGTCACGGCATTGTCCTGATGCGTGAGTGTAGAGAGGGCATCCACAGGCTCACCATTGAGCAGGATATCGAGTTTCGCCAGCTTCGAAGGACGGAAACCGTCGATGTGATAATCAAACGAGGCATAGCCTTTTGAGATAGACTTCAACTTGTCGTAGAAGTCGATCACGATTTCACCCAGCGGGAGCATGAAGTGGATCTCCACACGATTGCCGCTGACATACTGCTGATCAATAAGCTCGCCTCGCTTGTCCAGACAAAGTGTCATAATAGGACCGATAAAGTCGGCAGCCGTTATAATCGAGGCACGGATATACGGTTCCTCGATATGATCGATAAGCGTCAGATCTGGCAATCCGGAGGGGTTATGCACCTCTTTCACCTCACCCTGCTTCGTGTAGCACATATAACTTACATTAGGCACGGTGGTAATGACATCCATATCGAACTCGCGGTCAAGGCGTTCCTGTATAATTTCCATGTGGAGCAATCCAAGGAATCCACAGCGGAAACCAAAACCGAGGGCCACGGAACTCTCTGGTGAGAAGGTCAGCGAAGCATCGTTGAGCTGCAGTTTTTCAAGTGATGCACGCAGGTTCTCATAGTCTGTGGGATCAATGGGATAGACACCGGCAAACACCATCGGCTTCACTTCCTGGAAACCCTCGATGGCCTTGTCGCAGGGCTTAGCCACATGGGTGATGGTATCACCCACCTTCACCTCCTTCGAATTCTTGATACCCGAGATGATATAGCCCACATCGCCTGTACGCAATTCCTTACGGGGAATCATGTCCATCTTCAGCACGCCAATCTCGTCGGCATCGTATTCCATTCCGGTATTGAAGAACTTCACCAGGTCACCCTGACGAATCACACCATTTACAATCTTGAAATAGGCGATGATGCCTCGGAACGAGTTGAACACAGAGTCGAAGATAAGAGCCTGGAGCGGTGCTGTCTCGTCACCTACGGGATGCGGAATACGCTCCACGATGGCATCCAGCACCTGTTCAATTCCCTCGCCCGTCTTACCAGAGGCACGGAGAATGTCGGAACGGTCACAACCTATCAGATCGACAATCTCGTCTTCTACCTCATCAGGCATAGCCGAAGGCATGTCAATCTTATTGATCACAGGGATGATTTCCAGATTATGGTCGATAGCCATGTATAGGTTCGAGATGGTCTGTGCCTGCACACCTTGTGTGGCATCCACCACGAGCAATGCGCCTTCGCAGGCAGCAATCGAACGTGACACCTCATAAGAAAAGTCTACATGTCCTGGGGTATCAATCAAATTGAGGATATATTTTTCACCATTGTGCATATACTCCATCTGGATGGCGTGGCTCTTGATGGTAATACCACGCTCACGCTCCAATTCCATGTCGTCAAGCATCTGTCCCTCAGTCACTTGAATGGTCTTGGTAAACTCAAGCATTCGGTCAGCCAGCGTCGACTTACCGTGGTCTATATGTGCAATGATACAGAAATTTCTGATATGATTCATTAATAATATGTGTAGTTTGAGATGCAAAGATACAAAATTTCTGTCGTTTCTCCAATATTTTTGCTTTTTTTATGTATCTTTGCACCGAAAAAATACATTCGTTATGAAAAAAGTAATACTTTTTGTGTTGGCAGTCCTCACATTAGGTGCCTGTCAGGAATCCCTGGAAGACAAATGCGCCAGAGAGTGTGTCGAATTTACAAAACGGAAGTGTCCATCTGTTGTGGCACAGGATATGGTTATCGACAGTATGACATTCGAACGTACGTCGCACACCATCCAGTATTATTATAAATTATCAGGAGCCTCCGATCGTAGCGATGCCTATCAGAAGGAAGAGGCCAGAAATGCATTGAAAGATGCGCTGAAGAACACCACTCAGGTGATGGCGTATAAAGAGGAAGGCTATAACTTCCGATATATCTATTATTCTGAGAAGAATCCGCAGACAGTCTACCTTGACATTCTTCTCACGGAAAAAGACTACAAATAAAAACGAATGCCCCGCCAATTGGCGAGGCATTCATTTTAATCACTCGGGCTGCATGTTTGTGTAAACCGTCTGGACATCATCGAAGTCCTCCAGTTTCTCTACCATCTTATCAATGGTCTCACGCTGCTCAGCAGTCACTTCTTTCAGGTCGTTTGGGATACGGGTAAACTCAGCGCCTGTCACCTCGAAGCCATTCTCCTCCAAGTGTTTCTGAATGGCACCGAATGAAGAAGGATCGCCATAGATGGTGATGCTGTTCTCCTCCTCATCCTCGTCGAACTCATCTTCTACACCAAAGTCAATCAGGTCGAGGATCATCTCGTCCATATCCAGATCATCCTTCTTCTTGAAGGTAAACACTGCCTTGTGGTCGAACAGGAACGACAGCGAACCCTGTGTACCCAGGTTACCATTAAACTTGTTGAATACTGAACGCACGTCACCTACCGTACGGGTGGTATTGTCGGTCAGGGTCTCCACGAAAATGGCAATGCCGTGAGGGCCATATCCCTCATAAGTCACTTCCTTGTAGTCGCTCTGATCCTTACCCATCGCATTCTTAATGGCGCGCTCAATGTTATCCTTCGGCATGTTCTCGCGCTTGGCATTGGCGATGATAGCACGCAATGTAGGATTGTTCTCTGGCTCCGGACCGCCTGCCTTCACGGCAATGGCAATCTGCTTACCAATCTTTGTAAATGTCTTGGCCATGTGGCCCCATCGCTTCAGCTTTGTAGCTTTACGATATTCAAATGCTCTTCCCATTGGATTTCTTATTAATTATTGATTATCTTAATTCTGCACTCAGTTGTTTCTTGATGTTGGCTATCAGCTTCTGCATGATAGCGTCGATCTGCTTGTCACCCATCGTCTTCTCGTCATCCTGAAGGATGAAGTTCACGGCATACGATTTCTTGCCAGCAGGCAGTTTGTCACCCTCGTAGACATCGAAGAGTTCCACTTTCTTCAGCAGTTTCTTCTCCGTCTGACGGGCAATCTGCTCAATCTGTGCAAACTCCACGTTGTCATCCACCAACAGTGCCAGGTCGCGGCTCACAGCCGGGAACTTAGGTACTTCGGTATAAAGCACCTCGTTTTTCTTAATAACCTTCATCAGGGCTGTCCAGTTCAGTTCTGCATAATAGACAGCACTATCCAGTCCGAACTGCTTCTGGAGTTTCTTTGAGATAATACCCATCTCGATAAGTTTCTTACCACCACGGTTCTCGATGGTCATACCAGCCGAGAAGATGTCGTTCTCCGACTTCTTGCGAACCAGCATACCGGGCTTTACACCAATACGACGGAGGATATTCTCCACGTAAGCACACAACTCATAATAGGTAGAATCTTCATTAGCATGCGCCCAAGAGCCCTCGACACGCTTACCAGTTACCCAAAGGGCAGCGTGATACTGCTCCTTGTAGGCCTGCATCGGATCATCGTCGTTCTGCTTGGCAGGATCAAAGGTGTAGACATTTCCGAACTCGAAGAAACGCAGGTTACCGCGCTTGCGGTTCACATTATGTTGGATGCTCTCCAAACCACCGAATAACAGTGTCTGACGCATCACATTCAGATCGGTCGAAAGGGGATTCATAATCTTCACGCAGTTCTCTGAAGGATAGCTGTTACGACCTTCATAGTAGGCACCTTTCGTCAACGAGTTGTTCAGAATCTCATTGAAACCCTCGCCGACCAACTGCTCACTCACGAGGTTGGCCAGCTTGTGCTTCTGATCCTCATCGCCTTTGATCACGAGCGAGCCCTTCAACTGCGTAGGAATTTCCACATTATTATATCCATAGATGCGCAGGATATCTTCTACCACATCACAAGGGCGCTGCACATCTACACGATAAGCAGGTATTTCAAGTGTCAGGCCCTCAGCATTCTCATTGAGCACCTTCATCTCCAGACTCTCGCAGATGGCCTTGATGGTCTCAACGGGAATCACTTTACCTACCAGATTGTGAACATATTCATAGTTGAGCTCGACGATAGCATTCTTCATCGGCTCGGGATAGACATCGCAGACCTCCATCGAGACTTTTCCACCAGCCAGTTCCTGACAGAGGATAGCTGCCTGCTTCAAAGCATAGATAGTGCCATTGGGATCCACGCCACGCTCGAAGCGGAACGAGGCATCGGTACTCAGACCGTGACGACGGGCTGACTTACGGATCCATGTGGGATGGAAATAGGCACTCTCGAGCACCACGTTCTTCGTAGTTTCATACGTACCACTACCCTTTCCTCCGAATACACCTGCGATACACATCGGATCTTCAGCATTACAGATAGCCAGGTCGTGGTCAGAGAGCTTATGCTCCTCGCCGTCGAGCGTCTGGAATGGCGTTCCCTCAGGCATCGTCTTCACCACAATCTTATGCCCTTTCACCATATCTGCATCAAACGTATGCAAGGGCTGACCATAGGCCATCATGATATAATTTGTGATGTCTACGATATTATTGATCGGACGCAGGCCTACGGTGGTCAGCTTGTTTTTCAGCCAGTCTGGACTCTCCTTCACCTCGCAGCCTGTCACACTCACACAGGCATAGCGCTTACAGGCATCCTGGTTCTCGATGGTCACTTCGATAGGCAAATCATGATTATCCACTTTAAAGGCAGAGCAGTCAGGACGATGCATTTTGGTCTCATAGCCATTACTCTTCAGCCAGGCATACAGGTCACGGGCCACGCCCCAGTGCGACAAGCCGTCAGCACGGTTGGCAGTAATATCAACCTCGATGAGCCAATCGCTCTCCAGATGATAATATTCAGCAGCAGGCATGCCTACAACAGCATCGTCTGGCAGTACGATGATACCGTCGTGAGAGCTACCCACGCCAATTTCATCCTCCGCACAGATCATACCATTTGACTCCACACCGCGCAGCTTCGACTTCTTGATCACGAACTCTTGATCACCGTCGTAGAGCACACAACCGAGGTCGGCCACGATCACCTTCTGACCAGCTGCCACATTGGGCGCACCACACACAATCTGCGAAGGCTCGCCCTTGCCTAAGTCTACCGTTGTCACATGCAGATGATCGCTATTCGGATGGGCCTCACAAGTGAGCACTTTGCCAACGTAAAGGCCCTTCAGACCACCTTTGATACTCTGTACTTCTTCCAATGCGTCGACCTCAAGACCTGTCGATGTCAGGGCGTCACACACCTGCTGGGCCGTCAGGTCAAAATCAACGTATTCCTTCAACCATTTGTAGGAAATATTCATTATACCGATTCTTTAGTAATTACTAACTGTGAAATTTCAGCGTGCAAAGGTACTAAAAAATCGGTATATAGACAAATTTTTCCAAAGAAAACTATTCGATGCACTTCATAATGAAGTCTACAGCCCCATTCACACCGAATTTCCGCACGTCGATGGAGATGTCATAGTTGCGTGCATCCGTCCAGTCCTTGCCTGTAAACGTCTTTGTATAGAGTTCACGACTGTAATCATTATCCACCACCATTGCAGCGGCATCTGCAAGACTCAAGTCGTACTTCTCCGCAATGCGCCGTTTACGACAATCTTCCGAAGAATGGATAAAAATCTTCAAAGCATTGGGATGATCAGCGAAGATGTGGAAGCCACAGCGGCCGATGAGCACACACGACTCCTCTTCAGCGATTGAGCGAATGGCTGCTGCCTGCGCCTCAAAGAGCTCATGCGAGGTACGGTCGTGTTCAAGACCATTATACTCCGTCTTGCTCATATAAGTTCTGTAGAAACTGGTAAAGTCGTCACGCCATAATGGATTGCGTGCCTCAAGTTTCTCCATGGCCTCCTCCACGACATGCATACGCTTCGCCACTTCATTCAACACTTGTTTGTCAATCAGTTTTACATCAAGCCTTCGGGCCAGCTCTGCACCAATCTCATGGCCGCCCGTTCCAAACATTCGGCTGATGGTAATGATAAATTGTTCCTGCCTGTTCATAGTGCCATATCATTTTAGTTAGTATATATTTATGGCACAAAGATAAGAATAAAAAATGGAATCACCAAATTTTTTTTAATATTTTTGCTGAAGGTAAGCTGCACACATCTCCGCACACCGTTCCCCATCGACACCTGCCGACACGATACCGCCAGCATAACCAGCTCCCTCGCCACAGGGAAACAAGCCCTGTACACGCACATGCTGGAGGGTTTCATGATTCCTGATGATACGCACAGGACTGCTCGTACGTGTCTCAACGGCAATAAGCGCCGCCTCATTGGTCAGGAATCCATGGGCATTCCGTCCGAAGATCTTAAAGCCCTCTTGCAGGCGTTTGGTAATCATCTTGGGCATCCAGAAGTGCAAAGGACTCGAAATCAACCCTGGGGCATACGACGATTTGGGAAGGTCATAACTCAGCTTACCATTCACAAAATCCGCCATTCGCTGAGCCGGAGCCGTCTGCTGCATATTTCCCTGCTGCCAGCACATTCGCTCCAGCTCCTCTTGAAAATGCATCACATTCAGTATATCGTCACGATTGCAAGACTTGTCAGTGTACACATCCTCTGGCCTAATCTCCACGACCATCCCTGAATTACTCCACTGCGTACCGCGACTTGCCGGGCTCATCCCGTTCACCACAATCTGTTGTTTGTCCGTTGCTGCAGGAATCACAAATCCACCAGGACACATACAGAATGAGTACACGCCACGCCCCTCCACCTGTGCCACCATCGCATACTCCGCAGCGGGCAGATACTTCCCCCTGCCCTGCTTATTATGATACTGTATCTGATCAATCAATTGCGACGGATGCTCCAAGCGAACGCCCACGGCAATCCCTTTCGCTTCCATTTCAACCTTTGCTTCAGCCAAATATCTATAAACATCTCTTGCTGAGTGTCCTGTAGCCAATATAACGGGGCCTTCATATTCCTTGTCAGCCACACAACCCACTACCTGATCACCCCTCAGGATCAACTGCGTCATCTTCGTCTGGAAGTGCACTTCACCCCCACACCCGATGATGGTATTGCGCATCGCCTCAATCACCTTCGGGAGTCTGTCGGTTCCGATATGCGGATGGGCATCGGCAAGGATGGCCGTTGATGCCCCGTGCTGACAAAACACATTCAGAATCTTTTCCGTATTACCACGTTTCTTCGAGCGGGTATAGAGTTTTCCATCCGAATAGGCACCAGCCCCACCCTCTCCAAAACAGTAGTTACTCTCTGGATCCACCTTCTGTGTCTTGGTAATGTTAGCCAAGTCCTTCTTCCGGTCGTGTACGTTCTTACCCCGCTCCAGAACGATGGGTCGCAACCCGAGTTCTATCAGCCGCAGGGCGGCAAAGAGTCCACCAGGACCCGCTCCTACCACAATCACCTGCGGCTTGCCATCCACGTTCGGATAGTCCGTACGTAAATATTCATCGTCGTGCGGCTGCTCGTTTACATACACCCGCACTTTCAGATTCACAAATATCTGCCGCTGCCGAGCATCGATGCTGCGTTTCAAGATGCGTAACCCACAAATGGTCCTAACGTCGAAACCATACTCATCTGCCAGCCAGACCTTCAATCTGTCTTCCTGCGCCGCCACCTCTGGCACCACACGTATCTGATATTCATTCGTCATATTTCGGTTGCAAAATTAATAATTTATAACTGAATTTGCAAGAAAAAGAGGCACAAATCCGAAATAATAAGCTCCATATTTTGACGATAAGTGAGACGACCCTCTATCAGACAGTTGTCTATGCCAGGAAATCTGAATGAATTATCAAATAGCTCTTAAAAATTTTACAACCGCATCGCGATCGGCCTTTGGTAGTTTATAGAATTTCAGCGTAGCAGCATAACCATCGCTCTTCTTCGAATAGCCGTGCCAAAGGATAGCCTCAATCTCATTGCGAGCACGACAGTCGTGCAGACGGTCTTCGGCGCCTGTGTTAATAAGCGAGAGTCCACGTCCCCAAAGTGGTGTGGTACGGCACCACGAACCGTGAATACCGTTCTTCATATACAGACGGTGCTGGATCATGTCGGTATAAGGCCAGATGGTCTGGTTCTTATATTGAGGCAGCTGACGACCCTGCGAGGTGATGATCTTCGGACTCCAGTAATCATCGCTAGTGGTCTTCCACGACGGACGATGACAGGCTGCACAGCCAATCTCTTTGAACACCTGCTTACCACGCTGCACTTCAGGATCCTGAAGGTTGCGGGCACGGGGGATTGCCAGTCCACGATGCCACACCTGAAAGGCCCAGAAGTTCTCGTCGGACATCTCGGGTTCGAAGTTGTGCCACTGGTTGTCGAACTGGTTGGTTGTGGGCAGCAGTAGGTTGTAGACCGCCTCGCTGACACCCTCTTCTGTACCATCAGCATAGTAAGGCGACTTTGGATCAGCTTTGATGGCAGCAATCACTTTCGAGTTCTCCGACATGGCCTTCGCCCAAGCAGCCGTCGTATAGAGTTTCGGACGGTCAGAGCGTGAGACGTTGGTGATATTCCAGATAGCATTGGCACCAGCGCCGTCCTGCAGCGAACCACGCGTCATGGCATAGGTAAACTTCTTCAGGCGATTCACCTGCTCTACCCCACTCGACGCATTGACATACCAGGCGGAGGCGGCGAAATCGTTGGCCTCCTTATCCCAGAAGGCGGGATTCAGTTCTACAAAACGGGCCTCGCGCTGATACTGTGCCTTGATGCTGTCATCGGGGATGGCATCGAGCAGACCAGTGCCAATGATGCCGATGGTGCTCTCCAGACGGAAGGCCACAGCGCCATTACCAGTCTCCCAAGGCGTAGGACTAGTGTTGAAGGCCTCGCGGTCGATACTCAGTTCAGGGTAAATCAACTCATAACGCTCGCCATCGGGAAATTGCGTGGCAGAGATCTCGCTATCGTCGGCCATCGCCAGCAAAGGCAACCACTTAAGATGGATGCCCCGCTCGTCGATAGGTGGCAGGAAGGGACTGACGGCACGCGTTTGCGGCATGCCCGTAACCTCAGAGACGTAAGGGCCATCGTCGCTGTTCACGCCATCAGCAGGATGATAGACAACCAGCAGATAGCCATTACCCCACTCAGCCGTATACTGTGTGACACGCTTGCCGTGACCATAACCAGGATGGCAATCGAGACACGATTTACGGACATAGGCAGGCCCCAAACCACTGAAGGGCGCCTGAAACTCGGTGACGTTACGCTCGAAGAACTGTTCACCGCGGTTGAAGGCCTCGGTGAGTCCCATCTGAGTGACAGCAGGTGTTTCATCCTCGTAACAACCTTGGGTAACGTTCATTGTGGTGCCCATCTCACCGCCTGCATACCATTCTTCGGCAGTAAAGTTGCCAACGGCCTTACCCATATGTCTTGCTTCTGACCACTCTTCATCGCTCATTTCGGTGCTGTCGTCACTACACGAAGTCATGGCAGGCCCCATTAGAAGGGCTGCCATGACCAAGAAATGATAATTCTTGTTCTTAATCATATTGTTTTATTTAATTTGCTGCAATCCATGAAGCGACTTCATTAATTTTGTCGTCGAGGGCATTGATAGCATCCATCGCTGCCTTGGCATTGGTGCTATGAGAATCAACCACAAAGGGTGTGCCAGCCTTGGCGGTGCTTAAAGCGGCGAGAGCTGCATCGAGTTTCGCTTTCAGATCATCGGCCATCGCAGCGTTGTATTTCTGCAGGTAGGCCATAATGCTGTTGGTATTAGCTGTCGCACCCTGATGGCCATAGAGACTATACTGAATACTGCTGATGTTATCGAAGAAATCAAAGTAAGAGCGCTGGCTGTAGGGCGACTCGATATAATCGGGATCGGTGCCCAAGTAAGCCTGTCCGATCTTCTGTCCAGCCACCTCGGCGCAGATATTGCTGCAACCAGCCACGAGTATGGTCGACATTACGCCGCGCCAAGTAGACATCGTGCTACCGGCCTTGGTGGCATTGAGCAGGTTCTCACCATATGAGGATTCGCCACCGGCAACGGTCGTTGGGAACTCACACTCCTCGACACGCTCCTGATGAGCCTTGGGGGCCTTGTCGCCGAGCCAGCTGACTTCCAACTGGAAACACTTGTCGCGCAAGTCACCGGCCACAGCTGCAGCGAAGACCAGTTCCTGTTCGCCCGTAATGTTACGACCTTCGAACGCCTCATCATCCTCGACACCTTGCAAGGCTGCCAAACTACGGTTCTTGCCATCGCGGAAAATAATGAACTCAATTCCATGGAAGCCCAGTTGCTGTTCACCCACAAGGGCACGGGCATTGTCGATGCCACCATCGTCGAGGTCGTCGAGATCCTCTATAATCTCTGCACTGCTCAGAGCCTTTGCCAGGGCTGTACGGTCGAGGGGCCAGGTATCAATGTGGGGGTCGATGCCGAAGTCAGTAGCAGCACCATAGAGGAACGACTCACTCTGTTCCCAAGCCGACCTGGCGGCAATGAAGGTATTGCAGAGTTTATCTATATCGCCCTGTGTAAGTGTGCCAGTGCGGAACTTGCTCTTGGCTTCTACCAACTGGTCGAAGAGCGTTGAGGTCTGCGAAGCCAGCGACTGGTAGATGGGGAAAATCACGTTATTGACATACTGGCTGGTGATGGCCTGCATGGCCTGTTCCTTCTCAGAGACGTTGTTGTCACTGTTGTTGTCGTCGTCACTGCTGCAGGCAGTGAAAGCCAGTCCCATCATGAGGACTGCCATTGAATAAATAATCTTTTTCATTGTAACTAATTATTAACTATTCTTTGTTCATTATTCACTAATCACTAGCGCAGCGCCTAAAGAAAGAATCCTTCGTAGGCCACGCCGATATTCAGACTCGGCTCGTTGTTATAAGGGGTTTTCAACTTGCGTAGGCTATAGTCGGCCTTGATGGCGATTTGTGGAATGGGATAGTAATTCACGCCAAAAGCCATGCGATGCACGTTGGTATAGTCGAACATCTCCTTGTTGCTGGCAGGAATATAACTGTCATAATATTCATAGCGTCCGAACACGTAGAGTTTCTGTTCGTCGCGACGCAGTTGCATAATCTGCGAGAAGATGTCATAGCCTGCCTCGATGCCCACAGAGACGGCATTCTTACCGATCATCGCACTCTTTACGGGCGAGTTCGAGGCGTGTGCCTTCGCATCCTTGATGGTGTTCAGCTTGTCGGTATTGCCCACATAGCCGTAGTCAGCCTGTCCGCGCACGATCCAGTTCCAGCGGTTGAGCGTCAGATCTACGGAACCAATGGCCACCGTCCCCTTCACATCGTCATAGGGTTTACCATCGCCCTTCAAATCATTCGGATAAGTATTGTGGGCCGAGTTGCCGTAATAGCCGCTGATGCCCATACGAAGGCCAGGCAGTATAAAATAGTCTGCGCGGGCCGCAAAGCCATACTGGTTAGCAGGCTTGAATTCAAACGGCGATCCAGCCCCATGGTGAATCCACTTGTCGCGGTTGAAGAGCATCGCATTCAGACCTGCCACCATCTGCAACTCATATTTCACTTTGCCATAGCGGCCCCAAAACTCACGCCCGTATCGTGCCACGTCGAGGGCAGAATGGTGTTTTCGCCCTCAGGACGGTAGACGGTGAAATAATTCAATGGTTCGTGATGGGCATTGTTCAAGCCTACAGGCACGATGATGTGACCGAACTTCAGGTTGGCAGCCTTCGAAAAGCGCTTGTTGATCCACAACTGCTCGAGCTCGACCTCGCCGCCCTTCTCCTGTTCGTATTCCCATTCAGCTGCTTCGTCGGCCTCGTTTTCGATGGCAGAACCCGTGCCGGTATGTTCGAACTCTATCTCCGTGCCTAACGACCAGCCTTTACCGAAGTCATAGCCCATGTAGATCACGGCATGGGGGATATCGAACTTACCATGACTGGGGTCGTTTTTGTAATTGGTGGGAGAGCTATAGCGATTCACATGGTCACTGAAGAACTCACGACTATAGGCCACCTCACCGTAGCCACCCACGCTCAAACGGTTTCCTTTCACATGCTGCATCACGCTATCACCAGCATTCACCTGTGCTGAAGCAGTAAACAACGAAAAGTGAGCAGCGAAAAGTATCAACACGAATTGTCTCATAAAAATATAAAATATGTCCCTATATCAAATATAATCATCTGTCTGAAAACGACTGCAAAAGTACTGCAATTTATCAGTCCCGGCAATACCTAAAAATGATGAAATCACCCAAACTCTCCGCTTACCCCTCACCCCATACCGCTAAAAATACCTAATAGTGATTATTGTGCATATCGAAAAATATGCCTACCTTTGCACCCAGTAATAAATAATAGGTAAATATGAAAAATCAGAAGATGTATGAGGCCGACGACAAGATGATTTCGTTGATCCGCGACAACTACGACCTGTTGCAGATGCTTGGCAGTTTCGGCATCAGTCTTGGTTTTGGCGATAAGACCGTCAAGGATACGTGCGAAGACAACAATGTAGATACCTATACGTTCTTGGCGGTGGTCAATTTCACAATCAACGGCTATGGGGAGTTTGAAGCCGACGAGAAGATTTCCATCCCCACGCTGTTGCATTACTTAGAGGCCAGTCATGCCTATTTCCTGGATTTTCAACTGCCCTATATCCGTCGCGAGTTACAGGAGTCGCTCGATGAAAGGGATTCGTTGGCAAAACTCATTCTCCGCTTCTACGACGAATATGCCCACGAGATCCGCCGTCACATGAAATACGAGCAGAAAACGCTGTTCCCTTACGTGCAGTCGCTCATTGACGGGCAGACCACCAATGACTATAATGCGGATACCTTCTCGAAGCATCACGGTGCGACCGACAAGAAACTACGCGAACTGAAGCTACTGATTATCAAGTATCTGCCGCAGGACGGGTTGCGCAACAACCAACTTACCGCCACCCTTCACGACATCTACGAAAACGAGGTGTGGCTGCGTCAGCATGCGATGGTAGAGGATCACATATTCGTGCCTGCTATTCGTCGTCTGGAGCAACTGACAAAACAAAACGATGTGACACGTAACATCTCAGATATGGTGTTTAAAAACGGTATGAACAGCGACGAAGCACTGAGCGACCGCGAGAAGGATGTGATTATCGCCTTGGTGCAGGGCATGTCGAACAAAGAGATTGCCGATCACCTCTGCATCTCCGTCAACACCGTCATCACCCACCGTCGTAACATCGCCCGCAAACTGCAGATCCATTCGCCAGCAGGCCTCACTATCTATGCCATTGTCAACAACCTTGTTGATATCTCCTCAGTCAAGTTCTAAAAACAATGGCCTTTACAACATAGCGTGTTGAGTAACAATAAAAAATGGCTTCCGATTTTGGAAACCATTCTCTTTTGCGGTGCGTACGAGATTCGAACTCGTGACCTCCTGCGTGACAGGCAGGCATTCTAACCTACTGAACTAACGCACCTTGTTTGCAAGGCGGAAAAAAGAGGCGGTGCGTACGAGATTCGAACTCGTGACCTCCTGCGTGACAGGCAGGCATTCTAACCTACTGAACTAACGCACCAAGTGGCCTTTTTTTCTTTTGCGGGTGCAAAGGTAGAAATAATTTCCGAAACCACAAAACTTTTTCGGGCTTTTTTTAAAAAAAAGTCTGCATAACGATGGCATCATGGTATTCCCGACCATCATAGAGCCATTCTTTCAGGTGCGACGACTCATGATAGCCCAGCTGCCGGAACAGTTGCAGACAGGTCTCATTCCGGGCATCGATCACGGCATAGAGCTGATGCAAATGAAGCACTTCAAGCGCATATTTAGCCAGTACCTGCATCGCACGGAAACCATAGCCCTGTCCGCGGAAAGGCTGTTCGATGACCAGTCCGATTTCCGCCCGACGGTTGCCAGCGTCGAAATTCACAACGTCGGCAATGCCTACCACCTCACCCTGCGCATTCTCGACAATCAGCCGCACCTGATGGTCGGCATAGATGTCGCCTGTGGCATTGGCCACATAGTCATGAAGGGCATAACGGCTATAGGGGACATTGGTGATACCGACATTCCAGAGATTCACATCGTTCTCGATGCGATAGAGCAGGTCGAGGTCTTCGGGTTCGATGGCCCGTAAATGAATGGTGTTCATAAATGGAGTTTTTGACGGACAATATCAATCAGCGCGAGGGCTGCGCGGAAATAAATAGCCAGTTTGACAGGCACGGTGAAGAGGAAACTCTGGTGGCCGTAGTGCTTCCGGAAGAAGATGAGCATGGCCTGATAGAAGATATGCACATAGCGGAACGACGACTTCTGGGTGGACTCGCCTTTAAAATGGATGATGTCTGAGGGTTGGTACCAGTTTTCCCAGCCGCCCTTCAACAGGCGGTAAGACAGGTCGATATCCTCGCCGTACATGAAGAAGTCCTCATCGAGGAGCCCTATTTCATCGAGTGCTTTTCTGCGCAACAGGAAGAAAGCCCCGCTGACCACCTCGATACGGCCGGGCTCGTCCCACGACAGATGACTCATGTAATAACGCTTGGTGAAGCCCAGCATCTTCAGACACGACACCCAAGGCGAGGGAATGGCCCGTCGCGACTCGGGGGCCAGCGTTCCGTCGGCATTATGCATCCTCACGCCCAGACCGCCTACTTGCGGATGGGCATCCATAAAGCTGACGCACTCGCAGAGCGTGGGCTCGGCCACGATGGTATCGGGATTGAGCAGCAGCACGTATTCGCCCTCAGCCTGACGGATGGCGATGTTGTTGGCGCGGGAGAAACCGAGATTGTCGTCGTTGGCAATCAGCTGGACCCAGGGGTAATGACTGCCGATATAGCTCACGGTATCATCGGCCGAAGCATTGTCGACGACAAACACCTCTACGCCGTCGATACCTGCCGACGCCTTCTGCACGCTGTCGAGGCACTGGGCCACAAACGTCCGCACATTATAGCTGACGATGACGATGGAGAGTTTCATGCTTCGGTAGTCTCTTCCTCTGTGGTCTCAGCGATACAGCGGCTCTCAGACGGGAACACGAACGGCAGGCACAGCAACAGGATGATGGCCAGATAGCCAAACGTGGGGTTCATATACATATAATATAAATAGGTATTAACGACCATAGGCACTTCGAGTACCAAGAGTCGCAACATGCCCCACTTCAACATGGCGGGCTCCTTTTCAGTGACCAGCTGGGCGCGGATCATGCGGAACCGGAACAGACGCAGACCTAGGAAGGCCGCAGCAAGCGTGGTCAGTTCCATCCCCGTCAGCGCCACAAACTCCGTCTGCTTGCTGTCGGCCAGTGCGCCCGACTCCCACACGCCGAGTTCATAGAGCACGACGATGGCCAGCGCGATGACTACCAAAAGGACATAAACGAATGTCAGTTGTTTGCTTATTTTCTTCATATCTTATGTTTTTTATTTTCCTTCGAATATGGTACGGTTCTGAATAGAGCGGCCCAGCGTCACCTCATCGGTATATTCCAGCTCGTCGCCTACCGAGATGCCCCGGGCAATGATGCTCACCTTCACGTTGGTAAAGGGTACCAGCTTGCGGTAGATGTAGAAGTTGGTGGTATCGCCCTCCATCGTGGAACTCAGCGCGAGGATTACCTCACTGACACTACCCTCGCCCACCCGCTTCACCAGTGAGTCGATCTCGATGTCGGCTGGTCCGATGCCGTCCATCGGTGAAATGATGCCACCCAGCACATGATAGAGTCCATGATACTGTTGGGTGTTCTCGATGGCCATCACGTCCTGGATGTTCTCCACCACACAGACCAGCGAACTATCGCGACGAGGGTCGGAACAGATGGGGCATAGTTCGGTATCACTGATGTTATGGCATTTCCGGCAGTATTTCACCTCGTACTTCATCTGCAGGACCGCTTCCGAGAAACGCTCCACATCCTCAGTGTCCTGCCTCAGCAAGTGAAGGGCCAGACGAAGGGCTGTTTTACGACCGATGCCCGGCAGTCGCGAAAGTTCCGAGACCGCCTTTTCCAGTAATTGAGATGGATATTGTTGATGCATCATATATATTCTATCCTTCTATTTCAGAGAGTTCAAGCCAACGGAGGGATTTTTCGTCGAGTTCGTCTTTCAACAGAGGGAGGCGTTTGCTTTTCTCAGTCAGCTCGTCGATGGAAAGGGTGCCACTGCATAAGGCCTCTTCCAGTTGTCGCTGCTCCGCTTCAAGGGCTGCGATCTCTTTCTCCAGACGCTCGAACTCGGTCTTTTCCTTGTAGGTCATTTTTCTTCTAGACTCTCTAGAAGGTCTAGATTCTTTTGAGGGATTGGAGGGGCTGGAAGGACTGGAAGGGCCAGACTCTTTTGACGCTTTTGGCTGGAGGCTCTGCCACTCGCGATATTGCGTATAGTTGCCGGGGAAGTCCTTGATCACACCATCGCCCTTGAACACGAGCAGATGGTCGACCACCTTATCCATAAAGTAGCGGTCGTGACTCACTACGATCACACAGCCGGGGAAATCCTGCAGGTATTCCTCGAGTATCTGCAGGGTCACGATGTCGAGGTCGTTGGTGGGCTCGTCAAGCACGAGGAAGTTGGGGTTCTTCATCAGCACCGTACAGAGGTAGAGCTTGCGGCGCTCACCACCTGAGAGTTTATACACATAGTTGTGCTGCTGCTCGGGCGTGAAGAGGAAGTATTGCAGGAACTGCGAGGCTGAGAAATGCTTACCGCCACCCATATCGATATATTCAGCGATGTCGCGAACCACGTCGATGACTTTCTGCTGTTCATTGAATTGTAATCCCTCCTGGGAGAAATAGCCGAAGCGGACGGTGTCGCCGATGTCGAAGCGTCCTTCATCGGGGGAAATCTGTCCTAAGAGCAGTTTCAGGAAGGTGGACTTGCCTGTGCCATTGTTGCCGACAATGCCCATTTTCTCGAAGCGTGAGAAATTATAGTAGAAATCCCGCAGGATGATGAGGTCGTCGAACTGTTTCGATACATATTGGCACTCGAAGATCTTCGAACCGATATAGACGTTTCTCGACTTCAACCGTATCTGCCGCTCCTCGATGCGCTGCTTGGCCACACGCTCCAGTTCGTAGAAGGCCTCCTCACGATAGCGGGCCTTATGGCCTCGGGCCTGGGGCATGCGTCGCATCCATTCGAGTTCGGTGCGATAGAGGTTATTGGCTCGGGCTATCTCCGCCCGTTTGTTGTCGAGACGCTCCTGGCGTTTCTCCAGATAGTAGGAATAATTGCCACGATAGGTATAGATGGTCTGGTCGTCGAGTTCGAGGATCACGGAGCAGACGCGGTCGAGGAAGAAGCGGTCGTGGGTCACCATTAACAATGTCTTGCGTCCACGCGCTAAATACCCCTCCAGCCACTCGATCATCTCAAGGTCCAGATGGTTGGTGGGTTCATCGAGAATCAAGAGATCTGGCTCTGTGAGCAATACATTGGCTAAGGCGACACGCTTCTGCTGACCACCTGACAGCTGACCCATCGGTTGCTGAAGGTCGCGTATCTTCAACTGCGTAAGCACCTGTTTGGCACGTAACACTTTTTCAGGATTGCCCTGATGATTGAAGCAGGCATCGAGCACACTCTCCTGAGGGTCGAACACAGGCGACTGCTCCAACATGCCCACCTTCAGGTCGCGACGGAAGATGATGCTACCGCTATCGTAACCCTCCTTACCGGAGAGTACAGAGAGCAGTGTCGATTTGCCCGTACCATTTTTGGCGATCAGTCCCACCTTCTGTCCCTCGGCAATGGAGAAACTGATATCCTCGAAGAGTACCAGCGAGCCAAACGACTTTGTCAGGTTCTGTACATCTAAATATGGTATTTCCTTAGCCATTCTTCAGTTCTTGGTTGATATGCTCAATATAAGCGAGCACCTCGTCACGGCCCTGTTTTTTCTCTGAAGATGTGACGAAAAGGGGGGGAAGTTCCTCCCAGCTCTCCAGCAACGCCTTCTTATAAGCCTCGACATTTTGCCTCACCTTGTTGGACGTCAGTTTATCGGCCTTGGTAAAGACAATGGCAAAGGGCACACTCGACTGTCCCAACCACTCGATAAATTCCAGGTCAATCTTCTGGGCCTCTAACCTTACGTCAATTAACAGGAACACATTCACCAACTGCTCGCGTTGCAGGATATACCCTTGTATCATCTGATTCAGCTTGGCAATCTCCTTCTTCGAACGTTTGGCAAAACCATAACCGGGAAGGTCGACCAGGTACCACTCATTATTAATAATAAAATGGTTGATGAGCAATGTCTTACCTGGGGTAGCACTCGTCTTGGCCAACTTTTTGTTGTTCGTCAACATATTGATCAGGCTAGACTTGCCGACATTCGACCGTCCGATAAATGCGTATTCGGGCTTGGTATCCTTGGGACACATCGACACCATCGGAGCGCTGAGCGTGAATTCTGCTTTCTTAATTTCCATATCTTTTGCTTTGTGGGTGCAAAGATAACAATTTTTTCGGGAAAAATTTGGAAGTTATGAAAATAATATGTATCTTTGCACTCGATTTTCAAAAACGCGCTTCCGTTCGGGAAGCATTTTTCACTCAATTTTTAAACTTATTGCAGTTATCAATACTGCTTTGCATGTATGTATACAAAAGAGGAATTAGAATCAATGGCAGTACCCGAACTGATGGGTATCGCAAATGAATTGGGCATTAAGGTAAAGCAGGACGACTCACTCGAAACCGTCGTCTATGCCATTCTCGATAAGGCTGCTGAAAACAGTGCTACTGGTGATGAGACCCCCAAAAAGAAAAGAACACGAATTCAGAAGAAAGATACGAGCCGTGTATATACTGTGACTGGTCAAGATGGCGAGAACCTCGATTCCATCAAGAAACGTAAGCCAGTAGAAGCACCCTCATTGTTTAGTGACGAACCATTAACCAAGAAGAAAGCCAAGGCCAAAGAAGAGGCGTCAGTCGCTACTGAAAAGAATCCTTCTGAGGAGGCTCCTGCTGAGGAGAAGCCCAAGCGTCGTGGTCGCAAGTCAAAGGCTGAGTTAGCTGCAGAAACCGAAGCTGCAGATGCAGCACAGAAAGAAGCCGAGGCAGAAATACCCGCAACACCAGAGTTTGAAGCGCCCGTAGAATCCACTCCCGATTTTGTACCAGAGGAAGCCTACTTCTCAGACAATACGGAGGAGGCAGGTGAGGAGCAGTTACAAATGATGGAACAGCTCAAACAGAAGTTAGAGCGCGGGCATGAGTATCACGTTTCTGAAGAAACTGAGATCAGCGAAGAAGGTGTCTGGGATGGCGATCCTGGTGATGGCACTGACTTTATCACAGTGCTTGACATTCCTATCGAAGACCAAGCTGCAATCCCCACTCTCGATATTTTCGACCGTCCCGTAACCTCGCAGCCCGATAGAGGACAGGCACAGGCTGCCGCTGCTACCCCCAAATACGAATTCAACGATGTTATTACGGCCAATGGCGTGCTTGAGATTCTGGCAGATGGCTACGGTTTCATCCGTTCCAGCGATTACAATTACTTATCATCTCCCGACGACATCTACGTTTCTCCCGCACAGATTAAGGCCAATGGCCTCAAGACAGGCGATGTGGTTGATTGTACTGTTCGTCCGCCATTTGACAATGAGAAATACTTTGCCATGTGCAATGTAAAGACTATAAACGGTCGTAACCCGTCAGAGGTGCGAAACCGCGTAGCCTTTGAGCATCTTACGCCTCTCTTCCCCGAGGAAAAGTTCACACTATGTGGCGACAAGGCGACAACCAATCCTAGTGTACGCATCGTTGACCTCTTCTCACCTATTGGTAAAGGTCAGCGTGCACTCATTGTGGCTCAGCCCAAGACCGGTAAGACCATTTTAATGAAGGACATTGCCAACGCTATCGCCGCCAACCATCCCGAGGCTTATATTATGATGCTACTCATCGACGAGCGTCCTGAAGAGGTAACGGATATGGCCCGCACTGTTGATGCAGAGGTCATTGCCTCAACCTTCGATGAGCCTGCCGACCGTCATGTAAAGATTGCTGGCATTGTGCTTGAGAAGGCCAAGCGCATGGTGGAATGCGGTCACGATGTGGTGATCTTCCTCGACTCTATCACCCGTTTGGCACGTGCTTACAACACTGCACAGCCAGCCTCTGGTAAAGTGCTCACTGGTGGTGTCGACGCCAATGCCCTGCAAAAGCCCAAGCGTTTCTTCGGCGCTGCCCGTAACATTGAGGGAGGCGGTTCGCTTACTATCATTGCTACAGCATTGGTTGATACAGGTTCAAAGATGGACGAAGTTATCTTCGAGGAGTTCAAGGGAACCGGTAACTCTGAGATCCAGCTTAATCGTATGCTCTCCAATAAGCGTATCTTCCCAGCAATCGACCTGGTACAGTCGTCAACACGTCGCGACGACCTGCTGCATGACGAGACAACGCTCAACCGCATGTGGATAATGCGTAAATACATTGCTGAGATGAACCCCATCGAGGCTATGAATACTATTCGCGACCGTCTGGTAGCAACCCACGATAATGAAGAATTTCTCTTATCAATGAACGGATAAGAACTTTTTAATCCATAAACGAGGCTACCATTTGTTCCAATAATTTTCCAAATGAGTGGCCTCGTTTTGGTTATTACATACCATAAGCTTTCTCGCCAATGGTTTCCTGCGAGCCGATAGTCATCTGACGCAGGTCGTAGTAAGAGCCGTTGTAAATATTAAAATCAACATTGCCTTTAATGCCGGGCAAACGGCCAACATCAGTATGCTGCCAGAACTTCCATGGGCCCTGATACTCCAGAGAATCGACATAATAATGAGCAATCCAATAGGGATATTGATCGAAGATAGAATCGTTAAGGTAGCGTGTCTTAAACTTAAAATAAGTATAAATAATGGGTTTGGTCTGATAATGCTTTTCAACGATGTCGAGCCACTGAAGCACAGACGACTTAAACTGTTCGTCAGTTTGGTTCTTAGGTTTGTGTTCGACGTCAAGCACAGGCGGGAGGTCGCCGTTTTCGAGTTTGACAACCTGCAAAAAATGATAGGCCTGTTCCTCGGCTGGCGTATGGACACTATAGAAATGATAGGCACCACGGGTAAAACCATATTCGCGCGCCTGAAAGAAATTCTCGCGGAAGTTCTCGTCAGTCTGTGTGGCTCCTTCTGTGGCCTTAATCATAACAAAACGGACGGGGCACTTGTCAATCATACCATTGTCCTTCAATTCTTCCCAGTCAATATGTCCCTGATGATGGGAGATATCAATACCGTGAATTTCGTAGCCTTCGGGATAGCTAACATCACCATATAAGGCACGCCAACGGAAACCGAAGGGAGAGACAAAGAAATAGTAGAAGAACCAAACGTAGCCCAGCACGATAACAACACCGCCTACCCACCATCCCCAGGAGGGGACTTTCTGCAGCAGACGGATAAAAAAGTTAGGGCGCTGACGTTTACCCACACCATGATAGGTATGGGTAACACCAACGCCCTTACGGCGAACTACTCGCTTTTTCTGCATTTATATAGCCTTTTCTAAGGCAAGTGTTCTAGTAGGCTGGTCGCAAACCTCTGTGGGGCCCCAATATTGGATAGGACCAGGATAGACGTAAGCCGTCTTGCGAGCCCACTCATCACGATGAGCGGCAAACTCCTTGAAAGGTGCGCCATCGAGCTCGACGAGGGCCTTACGGATCACGGGTTTCATCTCACCTGCTCGTTTTTCCATGTTCATCATCATCGTGATGGGCACGCCACCAGCAATCCACTGATCGGCAGGGGCGGTAGTATTCTTCACGATAGCCATATAGCCTGTCTTGCCATTAGCAATCAGTTGGGCAGCTGAAGTACCGAGGGCATAGCAATAGTCAGCATCGAAGTTAGATGGCGCAGCGCAACGTCCTTCATAGCCAAAGAAGTGATGCTGGGTACCGAACTTGCCAACATACTTACCCTCCTTCTTCATCTTCTCAAGTTTCTGGGCTACCATCGTAGAAAGCAGTTTCTCAGTCTCGATGAGAGATACCTGAACATTGCCATGAGGATCGCGATCAAGAGCAAGCTGACGGGCAACACCTACGGGCAGGCTGTTGAAGACCTTTAAATTTTCCTCAGTGAGATGGCTCTTGGCAAAATCCACCTGTTCATCACGGCTAATCTCCTTAGCCTCGGGCAGAGCAAGCACATCGTTAAGTTGAGCAATGAGCTTCTTGATGGCAGGGATGAACTCAATGACACCCTCGGGAATGATGACTGTACCGAAGTTATTACCATCAGTAGCACGAGCAGCTACAGCGTTGGCAATGTAGTCGACGATATCATCAAGACTCATAGCCTTTTCCTCTATCTCCTCTGAAATAAGGCAGATGTTCGGCTGTGTCTGCAGAGCACACTCAAGTGCAATATGAGAAGCCGAACGACCCATCACCTTAATGAAGTGCCAATACTTGCGTGCAGAGTTACAATCGCGCTCGATGTTACCAATGAGTTCTGAATAGGTTTTACAAGCAGTATCAAATCCGAAAGAAGTCTCAATCTGAGAATTCTTCAGATCACCATCAATTGTCTTAGGACAACCGATTACCTGAACGCCATAGTTTTTAGCGGCATAGTACTCAGCCAATACGCAGGCATTAGTATTGGAGTCGTCACCACCAATGATCACGATAGCCTTGATGTCGAGTTTGCGGATAATCTCCAGACCTTTTTCGAACTGATCAACTTTCTCTAATTTTGTACGACCAGAACCAATCATATCGAAACCGCCAGTATTACGATATTCATCGATAATCTCCTTGGTGAGTTCCATATAATTATGGTCAACTAAACCACCAGGACCGAGGATAAAGCCATAGAGGCGGTTCTCAGGATTGAGTTTCTTAATTTGATCGAAAAGACCAGTAATCACGTTGTGACCACCAGGAGCCTGACCACCACTGAGGATGATACCAACATTCATTTTGGTATGATTAGCCTCGGTTGCAGGTTCAAACTCTACGATAGGCATACCGTAAGTGTTGGGGAACAATTTCTTGATTTCTTCCTGGTCGCCAACACTCTGTGTAGGCTGACCTTCCTTGATTTTTACTGCACCTTGAAGAGCCTTAGGCAACTTAGGCTGATAGGCGGCTCTTGCCATCTGCAATGCACTTTTTTCCATAATATGTTTATCCTTAAAAATGAATGAATAATTATAAATTTGCGTGCAAAATTAATCAATTTCTACAAAAAAAGGAAAGAAAAAGGGGTAAAAACAACTTTTTAATATTTTTTGTGGATGCATTTCTTTGAGTTAAGAAGATTTTTTTCTATCTTTGCTTAGTGAATATATCAAAAACAACAATAGAGGAGGAATTAATATGGCAAATAAAAGAACATTGAAGCGTGCGATTCATTCGATTTGTGAAGATCTTTTCGCAGAGGCTATTGCAGTATCCCTGTATGGTACCAAGGGCCAGCAAGGCAATGCCGAAGCATTGCTTTTCAGTATCCTGAAGGTTGAGGACGAATTTATCCGTCGGACATCCCATCCGGAACCAGGTCTTTCGGCAAAGGCATACTTCGATGACCTGAAAGAGAACTTCAAAGTTCAAGTCAGTGAAATCATCGACCAATTAAATGGTTGAAAACGTAATAAATAGACTAAAAAAAGATGTGGCAATCATTCTGTAAATGGCTGTTATATAGTCGAATGGGATGGACGGTGAACAATACACAAGAACATCCAGACAAATATATCATCTGTTTGGCTCCTCATACGACCAATTGGGATTTTATCTTGGGGCAGCTCTATAGTGGCGCGGAAGGCTTCAAGAGCAATTTCCTAATGAAAAAGGAATGGTTTTTCTGGCCCTTGGGCCCCATTTTCAAATGGCTAGGTGGTATTCCCGTGCATCGCCAGAAAAAAACGAGCATGACCGATTCTATGGCAGAGATGGCAAAAGCTGCTAGCATTTTCCACCTTTGTATCACACCAGAGGGTACCCGTTCCAGAAATCCAGATTGGAAGAAGGGTTTCTATTTCATTGCCCTAAAGGCAAATCTACCGATCCTACTTTATGGTGTGGATTATGAAAAGCGTCTTATTCAGTGTACGAAGACGATTATCCCGACCGGAAGTCTGGAAGATGATATGCGAGAGATTAAACTATATTTTAAGGACTTCAAGGGCAAATATCCCGAGAACTTTACAATTGGAAACATTGAATGATGAATAAAAAGAGACTGGTCTTTGCATTATGGGTTGGTCTCACAGCCTTGATTTCTGTGGCTCAGAAATCTCAAAATAATGTTTTGGAGAGTTATTTCACCAATTACAAGACAGCAGGACAAATCATACGATCGAAATCACATTTAGACAGTCTTTGTGTCAACGACTCCCTAAAGACGGTAATAGTATATGCCAACAATGCCTTTGGTGAACAATTATTCACTAAACCATCGACAGACTTCATCTATAACGACATACGTAAACTATTACCCGACTCGCTCCAAAACTATCAATTGACAATAAAGACTGGCGGATGGGCCATCGAGGACCTAATTCCCAACCGTCTATCAACACCCATAAACAAAAGTCGCACATGGGGTGATATCGACTATACAGGAAAACCATGGGTGTTTAATGCAACGCGACCATATACAATTACGCGCGGGCTTAGCAACCGACATTTTACAGTTTGGGCTAGTCACGGTATCTATTATAGTATCGCCGACGACAAATGGATGTGGCAACGTGCTCCTTTATTCGCAACAAGCGAAGACCTATTTACACAGACCATTGTCAACCCTTATCTCATCCCCATGTTAGAAAATGCCGGCGCGAATGTGTTTACGCCACGTGAACGCGACTGGCAGAAACATGAGGTCATTGTCGACAATGACTCGCTGGCAATAGGTTACACAGAACAAAGCATCCATCATCCTTGGCAGACAACACCGATGCCAGGTTTTGGTATGCATGCGGGTAACTATGTCGACCATGAGAATCCTTTTGAGGCTGGCACAGCCCGTATGATTGAGGCAACTAAGCAAAAACACCATTTGGGGCATGCCATCTATCAGCCAACAATACCAGAAACTGGACGCTATGCAGTTTATGTAAGCTATCAGACCATTAAAGGAAGTATCGACGATGCCCGCTATACTGTATGGCATAAAGGTATTGCCACAGAGTTTCACGTCAATCAGCAAATGGGAGGCTCAACTTGGGTTTACCTGGGCACCTTCGATTTCGATGCAGGTTGCAACGAGCAAAACCGTGTGGTGCTCTCCAATTTCAGCGATAAGCAAGGCATTGTGACTGCTGATGCCGTGAGGTTTGGTGGTGGTATGGGCAATATCGAGCGAGGCGGTCAAGTAAGCGGAATGCCACGCTGTTTAGAAGGTTCACGCTATTATGCGCAATGGGCGGGTATGCCTTACGAGGTTTACAGCACCAAGGAAGGTCGTGATGACTACGGTGATGATATCAATGCCCGTTCCTATATGTCCAATTTATTGAGTGGCGGTTCCTGCTATATGCCAGATACGACTGGACGTGGTGTTCCCATTGAATTGTCGCTGGCCATTCACAGCGATGCCGGCTATACCCGCGATGGAAAAACAAATACCGGAACTCTGACTATCTGCATGACAACTTTCCGCGACTCAACGGTGAATGCAGGTTTTACACGCTTGGCATCCCGTGACTTGGCAGACGACTTGCTTGTCAGTATTCCCTATGATATTCGTAGGAAATATGGTCAATGGCAGGTACGGGAGCTCTACGATAGGAACTATTCCGAATGTCGTGTACCAGAAGTGCCAAGTGCTATTTTGGAAACTCTGTCGCATCAAAACTTTGCAGATATGAAAATGGCACAAGATCCGAATTTCCGCTTCGATTTGGCCCGTAGCATATACAAGACCCTATTGCGATATACGGCACGAATGCATCAGACAGACTATATCGTACAACCTTTGGCCCCTGATAATGTATGTGTCACCTTGACCGACAAAGGCGAGGCAAAAATCAGCTGGACAATGACAGAAGATCCCTATGAACCCTCGGCTGTACCAACCAGTTATGTCCTCTATACGGCTAAAGACGACGAAGGCTTCGACAATGGTCTTTTCCTGAATAGTAACAAAACGAGTACCACTATCCAACTTGATCCCGATAGACTCTATTCTTTCCGCGTTTCGGCCGTGAATGCCGGTGGCGAGAGTTTCCCTAGTGAGGTGGTATCAGCTCTCTACAATCCTACTGCCCAGAAAAAGGTGCTTGTCGTCAACGGTTTCCATCGCCTCGCCTCACCGAAGGTACGCGACAATGCCACAGAACAAGGTTTCGACCTCAATGAAGACATCGGTGTGAGCTACGGACTGACGGCCGGATGGCGCGGTTATCAAACCAGTTTCGACCGTTCACAGATGGGAAAGACGACATCTAAAGGCCTTGGCTTTACCAACGACTCACTTGCAGGCCAGTTCATTGCCGGCAACGACTTCAATTATATCCGTACCCACGCGAGTGCAATTGCATCTGCCCGTCGCTACAGTATTACCAGTTGCTCATCGAAAGCTATCGAGAATGGCATAATGACGATGGATGGTTATGCACTAGTCGACTTGATTCTTGGTCTTGAATGCAACGACGGCTATTCGTTAGTGAAGTATCAGGCCTTACCGAAGGCGCTCAGGCCTCATCTTGTTGCTCATACAGCACAGGGAGGTGCCCTTCTTGTAAGTGGTGCTTATATCGGACGTGACATGACGTCAGAACAAGACAAGGCTTTTCTTGCTAGTCTTCTCAAGTGCGAATATGGAGGTACGCACAGCGATTACCTTGAAAGAGATTCTATTCAGGGTTTAGGTACTATTTTTACTTTCTACCGTCAGCCCAACGGCATGCACTATGCTGCCCAACACCCTGACGTATTATTACCAATTGCACCTGCCTATCCGGCAATGGCTTATAGTAATCTTCAAAGTGCATGCGTAGCCTATAATGGCAATGACTATCGTGCTCTGACCATCGGTTTTCCTTTTGAGTGTATTAAATCGAAGCAGATGCAGGATGTATTGATGCGAGGTATATTAATGTTTCTGTTACAATAATCATAAATTTCAACAAATCGGCTTATGAAAATACAAGCAAATTCTTCTGGTACGAGAAGTATTGAGGTCAAGGAAGAGCACCTTGAGACCATTGAAAAGTATCAGTTCTTCAGAGATCTGATAGACTCCAACGGGTATGTTGACGAGCAAGTGCTTGAGAAATTAAAACTAAACATCCGCTCCATGCTGGAGAGCCAAGCTGGCAAAGACAAAGCACTACTGGACCTATGCCTCGATGTAATCTATCATCCAAACATGAAAGCCTTCGGGCTTCAGCAGTTGGTAATCCTATACATTAATTGGAAGAACCAAGGAAATGACAACCTCGGAGCAACGACTCGTGCTATCCAAGGCACTCCATTTAATTAACAAATGATGGAGTATAGACTGACAGACTTTCTACCAACTACGAAAAAAGAGTTGGATCTTAAAGGGTGGGATGAACTCGACATTATCCTGTTCTCTGCAGATGCCTATGTCGACCACCCGTCTTTTGGTGCTGCCGTCATTGGACGGACACTTGAAGCTGCGGGGTATCGTGTGGCCATTGTTCCTCAGCCAGACTGGCACGGTGATTTCCGCGATTTCAAGAAGCTTGGTCGTCCCCGCCTCTTTTTCGGTGTGGCACCAGGCTGTATGGATTCGATGGTCAACAAATACACGGCTAACCGTCGTCTGCGCTCGGAAGATGCGTATAGCCCTGATGGCAGACATGACCTTCGACCAGAGTATCCAACAATTGTCTATACAAAAATCCTCAAACAACTATATCCCGATGTCCCCGTAATACTCGGGGGTATTGAAGCCTCTCTTCGTCGTGTTACGCACTATGATTACTGGAAAGATAGTCTCCGGAAATGTATTCTTTGTGATTCTGGTGCAGACATGATTACATATGGTATGGGGGAAAAGCCTACCCTCGAACTTGCCAGCCGCCTACAAGAGAGTCCTATTCTCCCTTACGACATTCCGCAAACAGTTTACATTGCTAGGAAGGAAGATATTCCTGGCGGTATCCGCGAAGACGACATTGTCTTGCATTCCCATGAGCAATGCATGAAAGATAAGCGTAAGCAAGCCGAGAATTTCCGCTATGTCGAGGAACAATCGAACATGATGCATGCTTCTCGCCTTCTGCAGGGTGTCGATGGGAAATTCGTTGTCATCAATCCCCCCTACCCACCTATGACCACTCAGGAGTTGGATGCCTCTTTCGACCTGCCCTATACGCGCCAGCCTCATCCGAAATACAAGGGTAAACGTATTCCTGCCTATGATATGATCAAGCACAGCGTCAATATTCATCGCGGCTGTTTCGGAGGCTGTGCTTTCTGCACCATCTCAGCTCATCAAGGCAAGTTTATCTCTTGTCGTTCAAAAGAGAGTATCTTAAAAGAAGTAAAGCAGATTACTGAGATGCCTGATTTCAAGGGTTATCTCTCAGATCTCGGAGGTCCTTCAGCGAATATGTATGGAATGCACGGACGCAATCTCAACGTCTGCGAAAAATGTAAACGTCCCAGTTGTATTAATCCACAGATATGTCCGAATCTTAACACCAATCACCAACGTCTGCTCGATATCTATCATGCCGTCGATGCGGTGAAAGGTATCAAGAAAAGCTTTATCGGCAGTGGTGTTCGTTACGATTTATTATTATATAAAAGTAAGGATGAAGCAGCCAACCGTGCTGCGATGGAATATACCCACGAACTCATCTGCCATCATGTCAGCGGACGTTTGAAGGTGGCACCTGAACATACCAGTGACCGCGTGCTCCGCCTGATGCGCAAGCCTTCGTTCCAACAGTTTTATGAATTCAAACGCATCTTTGACCGAATCAATCGCGAGGAGAACCTGCATCAGCAAATCATCCCATACTTTATCTCCTCCCACCCTGGATGTCTGGAGGAGGATATGGCGGAGTTGGCTGTAATCACCAAGCAATTGGATTTCCATCTCGAGCAGGTACAAGACTTCACCCCCACTCCAATGACTGTTGCAACCGAAACGTGGTACACAGGTTACGACCCTTATACCCTCGAACCCGTGTTCTCTGCCAAAAGTCAACGCGACAAACTTGCCCAACGCCAATATTTTTTTTGGTACAAGCCCGAAGAACGTCGCGGCATCGAACAGAGTCTCAAACGCATCGGCCGTCCAGACCTCATCAAAAAGCTTTACGACTCTTACCCATCACCACCGTACGCTCACCCCTCATCGAAAACCGCTCATCCCTATGACCATCATCGAGCAAAACCAGATCGCAAAGACCCCCCAAAAGAAAAGCGAGGACGGTCTCGTTATCACAAGTGATTTCATCGCTGTTATAGACGGTTCCACCTCGAAAACCACCCGCCGTTACTCTTTTATGATGAGCAATGGCCGCTTTGCCATGAAGATCATTGCACACTATATCCGCAAAATGCCAGCCGACATCTCCTGTCATCAGTTCTGTATTGGTGCCACCCGTGCTATCAGAAAACATTACGGACGTCGCATAACGGAACTTGCCGTGCATCCAGAAGAACGGATGACAGCTTCTGTGATCCTCTTCTCACGTCTACGGCGAGAAATATGGATGATTGGCGACTGCCTGTGTCTTGTCAACGGCGAACTGTTTGAAAATCCCAAACCCTACGAACAGACCTTGGCAGAGATGCGGGCCGCAATAATAAAAGAACTGCTGGCAGAAGGCAAGACACAGGAAGAACTCCTCACCAACGATGAAGCGCGAGCTTCAATCATTCCTCATATGCTGCAGGAGATGAAGAATCAAAATATCACCTATTCAGTGGTCGATGGTTTCCCCATTCCAATACAATTAGTGCCTATCATAACACTCGATTTCAGTCCACATGAGATTGTATTTGCTAGCGATGGGTATCCTTTCCTTTGTCCAACCCTCAACGAATCGGAAGTTCGTCTTGATCACCAACGGGAAACAGACCCTTTAAATATTGGTTCTTTCAAGGCTACGAAAGGATTCACCCCAGGCAACCATTCCTTCGACGATCGAACTTATATTAGGTTTATCATATAAAAAATCCCCTTGCCTCATACAAGGGGATTTTTCATGTTTATGCATTATTAATAAAATTTGAAATAACGTCGTGCGTTGTTATAACTGATGTCCTCAACCATCCTACCCAACAGTTCGCGATCATCAGGTAGCAGTCCCTTTTCTACATCATTGCCAAGTAAGTTACAGAGGATGCGACGGAAATACTCATGACGCGGATAAGAGAGGAACGAACGGCTATCGGTAAGCATACCCACGAAGCGGCTCAACAGGCCGAGAACGGACAGGGCATTCATCTGCTTCACCATACCATCCATCTGGTCGTTAAACCACCAGCCGCTGCCGAACTGTATCTTTCCGGGCTCACCACCCTGGAAATTACCGAGCATGGTGGCAATGACTTCGTTGGCACAAGGATTCAATGTATACAATATGGTTCGTGTAAGTTTGCCCTTCATGTTCAGTTTGTTGAGGAACTTTGACATAGCCTTGGCGGTATTGAACTCGCCGATGCTATCAAAGCCCGTGTCTGGACCAAGTTGATTGTACATAGCAGTATTGTTGTCACGAATGGCACCGTAATGAAACTGCTGTGTCCAGTTGGAATCAGCATCCATCTCGGCCATCACGGTGAGGAAACAGTTCTTGTACTGACGGACCTCGAAATTAGACAGTTGCTGACCACGCATAGCCTTCTCGAAGATGGTCTCAATCTGCGAGTCAGTATATTCCTCGTCGTAAAATTCCTCGATGCCGTGGTCAGAGAGTTTGCAGCCATTGGTAGCGAAGAAGTCGTGACGCTTCTGAAGGGCGTCGACCATATCAGAGAATTTAGTAATAGTTACACCTGACACTTCAGCCAGTTGCTCCACATATTTTGCAAATTCGGGCTTTTCGATATTCATGGCCTTGTCAGGACGCCATGCTGGAATCATCATCGGGTCATTCGCAGCCTTATGCTTGGCATACTCAATATGGTTATGCAAATCATCCACAGGGTCGTCAGTAGTGCAGACGCACTCCACGTTGTAGTGGCGCATCAACCCGCGGGCTGAGAACTCGGGCTGCTGCAGTTTTTCATTACACTCGTCGAAAATCTCGCGGGCGGTCTTGGGAGAGAGCAGTTTCTCGATGCCGAAGGCGGTCTTCAACTCCAGGTGGGTCCAGTGATAAAGGGGATTACGAAGCGTGTAAGGCACCGTCTCAGCCCACTTCTCAAATTTCTCCCAATCACTGGTGTCCTTGCCTGTGCAGTACTTCTCGTCAATACCGTTAGTACGCATAGCGCGCCACTTATAGTGGTCACCACCCAACCAAAGTTCGGTGATACTCTTGAAACGATGGTCGTTGGCTACCATCTCAGGGATCAAGTGACAGTGATAGTCGATAATCGGCATCTTAGCCGCATGGTTGTGATACAAATCCTGAGCCACCTCGGTCTCCAGGACGAAATTCTTGTCATTGAAAGCTTTCATAAATATGACTTGTTTTTAAGTTGCATTTAAAATTTTCTGCAAAGATAGCAATAATCTCGCATAAAAGAACTATCTTTGCAGCAAAAATAAACGTAAACGTTTTCTATGCAGCGAAAAGTTCTTCTCATCTACACGGGCGGCACCATCGGCATGAACCGGAATCCACAGACAGGTGCCTTAGAGCCCTTCGATTTCGAACATCTTTTATATAATGTGCCCGAACTGAAGCAGTTTGATACGATCATTGAAACCTATCAGTTTAATCCTCCCATCGACTCGAGTGACATGACGCCTGCGAGATGGACAGACATCTCACACTGCATTGCCGATCATTATGACAACTATGACGGTTTTGTGGTGCTGCATGGTACGGACACAATGGCCTACACCGCCTCTGCCCTCTCCTATATGCTGGAGAATCTGACAAAGCCTGTGATTTTCACCGGTTCGCAGTTACCCATCGGCCAGCTGCGCACTGACGGCAAGGAGAATCTCATCTCATCCATTGAGATCGCTGCGGCCTGCGATTCCGAGGGTCGCGCTTTGGTACCAGAGGTAGGCATCTATTTCAACTCCCATCTGTTGCGAGGCAATCGTACCACCAAACAGAGCGCTGAGGAATTCAATGCTTTCGAATCTTTTAACTATCCGCATCTGGTAGATGCCGGCGTGAACATCATCTATCACCACGAGCGCATACTGACGCCACAATGGGATAAGCCCATGGTGCCGCATTTCCGTCTGGACAACAATGTGATCATCTTCTCACTCTTCCCTGGTATCCGTGAAGACCTCATCCGCCATATCATACACACGCCCAACCTGAAAGCGATCGTGATGCGGACCTTCGGCAGCGGCAATGCACCACAATCAACGTGGTTGCTGAAAGCTCTCAAAGAAGGAACCGCCAATGGAAAGATTATTGTCAACATCAGCCAATGTCTTCAGGGAGCAGTGGAGATGTCGAGGTATGACTGCGGCTATCATCTTCAAGAGGCTGGTGTCATTAGCGGAAGAGACATGACTGTGGAAAGTGCTGTAACAAAACTGATGTTTCTACAATCACAATATCCCGATGCGCCAGAAACAGTTCGAAAACTCATGCAACAATCCATTCGTGGAGAAATGACTATTTAGTAGAAATATCAAACGTTTGCGCAGAATTAAGTGTTAATATTTGATAAAATTTAGGGTTGTGCGGGAGCACGGAAGGTTTCTTATAAAAAAAATGCAGAAAAAGTTTGTGGAATAAAAAAAAATCGTATACCTTTGCACTCGTTATCCTGAAAACAATCTTTTTACCTTAAAAAAGCTAATACCTATTGAAGATATGGAGCGATTGCTTGAGAAAGTCATCGCTTTATTTTTTGCACCTTCGCAAAATGTTAAACTTTCATAAATCTATATACATCTTACATCTTAAATCTTATATCTTCACTAAAAATTAGTACCTTTGCACCCCGATTTGAGTCCGTTGGGGCCGAGTGAAGTGTGTACGAACGTACGCCGCCTCGCGGAAAAAACCCTTTAATACAATAAATAATGTACGCAATTGTAGACATTCAGGGTCAGCAGTTTAAGGTAGAACAGGGCCAGAAGCTCTTCGTTCACCACATTAAGGATGCCGAGGAAGGCAAGACTGTTGAATTTGACAAGGTGCTGCTCGTAGATGCTGACGGTGCAGTGACGGTAGGTGCTCCGACCGTAGAAGGAGCAAAGGTAGTGTGTGAGGTATTGAACCCGCTCGTGAAGGGCGACAAGGTGATTGTATTCAAGATGAAGCGCCGCAAAGACTCTCGTAAGCGCAACGGTCATCGTGAGCAGTTCACACAGGTTGAAGTTAAATCAGTAATCGCTTAATCAAAGGAGGACTTAGAAATGGCTCATAAGAAAGGTGTAGGTAGTTCTAAGAACGGTCGTGAGAGCGCAGCTCAGCGACTCGGCATTAAGATTTTCGGCGGTCAGCAGTGTCTGGCTGGTAACATCATTGTTCGCCAGCGCGGTACAAAACACAATCCTGGTAACAACGTTGCCATTGGTAAGGACGACACCCTCTACGCACTTGTAGATGGCACAGTAAACTTCCACAAGGGCAAGCGCGATAAGAGCGTTGTTTCAGTGATTCCAAACGCTGAGGCCTAAACAGTTTCAAACAAGAAAAACTTATTCCAAACAAACAACAGAGTCCTTCTCTCCTATGGAGAGAGGGATTTCTGCTTTTTTATGCCCTTTTCCTTTGATATTTCAACGATAATTATTACCTTTGCACCTTAGAAACTGAATTCAAACAAATAAATACGTATTTAACATGTTAACACTCAAACTCATCAGTGAGCAAACTGAACGTGTGGTTCGTGGTCTGGAGAAGAAGCATTTCCCTAATGCACAACAGGCTATCGACGAAGTATTGGCCGTAGATAAGAAACGCCGCGAGGCTCAGCAGGAACTCGATAAGAGCCTGAACGAGCAGAAGCAGCTGTCTGGTCAGATTGGCCGATTAATGAAAGAAGGAAAGAAAGACGAAGCCGAGCAGGTGAAGGCACAGGTAGCTGAGCTCAAGGAGAAATCGAAGCAGCTCGACGACACGATGGCCAAGGCACAGGAAGAGATGACCACTCTGCTCTGTCAGATACCCAATATCCCATACGATGAGGTACCTGAGGGTAAGGCCGCTGAGGACAACCATGTGGTGAAATCAAATCTGAAGGAATGTACCGATAGCGACACCGTTGGCAATTGGGACGTGAACCCCTCATTAGGGATTGCCAATCCCCTGCCCCACTGGGAACTCGCCAAGAAATATAACCTCATCGACTTCGATCTCGGCGTGAAGATCACAGGCGCCGGATTCCCCGTTTACATCGGCAAGGGAGCCCAGTTGCAGCGAGCGCTGATCAATTTCTTCCTCGCTGAAGCCAATAAGGCCGGTTATACGGAGATCATGCCGCCGACGGTGGTGAATGCCGCCTCTGGATATGGTACTGGTCAGCTGCCTGACAAGGAAGGTCAGATGTATCACTGCGAGATCGATGATTTCTATCTGATTCCGACAGCTGAGGTGCCTGTCACGAATATCTATCGTGACGTGATTCTCGATGAGAAGGATTTGCCGATCAAGAACTGTGCCTATACAGAGTGCTTCCGTCGTGAGGCCGGCTCGTATGGCAAGGACGTGCGTGGATTGAACCGCCTGCATGAATTTTCGAAGATTGAGATTGTGCGCATCGACAAGCCAGAACACTCGAAAGAGAGCCACAAGGAGATGCTGGCACATGTGGAAGGTCTGCTGAAAAAGCTGGAACTGCCGTATCGTATTCTGTTGCTTTGTGGTGGTGACCAGAGCTTCACTTCAGCCATCTGCTACGACTTCGAGGTGTATTCTGAGGCTCAGGGCCGCTGGCTCGAGGTGTCATCTGTATCCAATTTCGATACCTATCAGGCCAATCGTCTGAAATGCCGTTATCGTCCTGAAGGCAGCAAGAAGCCAGAACTCTGTCACACACTCAACGGCTCAGCCCTCGCTCTGCCTCGTATCGTGGCTGCCTTGCTGGAGAACAACCAGACCGAAAATGGCATCAAGATTCCCGCTGCCCTCGTTCCATACATGGGTTGCGACTTGATTGATTGAAAATTGAACATTGAAAATTGAAAGTCCATGCGGGAAGATAATACGATACAAGTACTTTGCAAATCTTTTGCACTACGCATCATCAAATTATATACATATTTGAAAGACAACAAAAAAGAATATGTATTGTCAAAGCAAGTGCTAAGAAGCGGTACGAGTATCGGTGCTAATGCACGTGAGAGCATTAATGCTCAAAGCGACATGGACTTCATCAACAAGCTCAGTATTGCTTTAAAAGAAGCAAATGAAACACAATATTGGCTTGAACTCTTATATGAATCTGGCTTTATTAGCAAAGAAGAATTTGACTCTATATATGCTGATTGCAGTCGGATTGTAGCTACATTAGTTAAAATTATTAAAACGAAGAAAGAAGCATTGGTTTAATTTCAATCTTCAATCTTCAATATTCAATATTTTAAATGAATAAAATAGTAAGAAAAGAGCAGTTCTCCGAGAAGGTCTTCCTTTTTGAGATTGAGGCTCCGCTGATTGCCAAGAGCCGCATGGCTGGTAACTTCGTGATTGTGCGCGTAGGCAAGAAAGGTGAGCGTATGCCGCTGACCATTGCTGGTGCCGACATCGAGAAAGGTACGATTACACTGGTGGTTCAGATGGTGGGACTTTCATCGAAGAAACTCTGTGCCCTCAACGAAGGCGACTATGTGACAGATGTGGTAGGTCCTCTGGGCAATCCCACGAAGATTGAGAAATACGGTACGGTCGTCTGTGCTGGTGGCGGACTCGGTGTAGCACCTATGCTGCCCATCATCCAGGCACTGAAGGCTGCTGGCAACAGAGTGCTCTCCGTGATGGCCGGTCGTTCGAAGGATCTGATTATCCTCGAAGACAAGGTTCGTGAGAGTTCTGACGAAGTGATCATCATGACCGATGATGGTTCTTATGGTGAGAAAGGCGTAGTGACCGTCGGTATGGAGAAGTTCTTTGAGCAGGAGCACGTTGACAAGGTATTTGCCATCGGTCCTCCCATCATGATGAAGTTCTCTAACCTCACTGCTCAGAAGCACAATATCCCCTGCGAAGTATCGCTCAACACCATTATGGTGGATGGTACGGGTATGTGTGGTGCCTGCCGTCTGACGATAGGTGGCAAGACCAAGTTCGTCTGCATCGATGGTCCTGAGTTCGATGGTGCTTTAGTCGACTGGGACGAGATGTTCAAGCGCATGGGTACCTTCAAGCGCGAGGAGCAGGAAGAACTGGCGCACTACGAGGAGCACCTCGATAAAAGTGAAGAGGTAAAAGTGAATAGTGAAAAATTTGCTACCGCCGATGTCGTGATGGACAGCGATCCTACCAATGATACGATTGATGTACTCACCGACCGTGATGCTGAATGGCGTAAGGAGCTTCGTGCTTCGATGAAACCAAAGGAGCGCACGCAGATAGAGCGTGTCATCATGCCTGAGCTCGACCCCGTTTATCGTGCCACAACTCGTACTGAGGAAGTCAACATCGGTCTGACTAAGGAGATGGCAATGACCGAGGCCAAGCGTTGTCTGGACTGCGCTAACCCCAGTTGTGTAGAGGGCTGTCCTGTGAATATCAACATCCCGTCGTTCATCAAGAACATCGAGCGAGGACAGTTCCTGGCTGCTGCCAAGGTACTGAAGGACACCTCTGCCCTACCCGCTGTTTGTGGCCGTGTCTGTCCGCAGGAGAAGCAGTGTGAGAGCAAGTGTATCCACCTGAAGATGAACGAACCTGCTGTGGCCATCGGCTATCTGGAGCGTTTTGCTGCAGACTTCGAGCGCGAGAGTGGAAATATCTCCCTGCCTGAGATTGCACCAGCCAACGGCATCAAGATCGCCGTCGTGGGTTCTGGCCCTGCCGGACTTTCGTTCGCTGGCGATATGGTGAAGAAGGGCTACGATGTGTATGTCTTCGAGGCTCTGCACGAGATCGGTGGTGTGCTGAAATATGGCATTCCTGAATTCCGTCTGCCGAACAAGATCGTCGACGTGGAAATCGACAACCTTGCCAAAATGGGAGTTCACTTCCAGACTGACGTCATCGTAGGCAAGACCATCAGCGTGGAACAGCTGGAGGCTCAGGGCTTCAAGGGCATCTTCGTTGGCTCAGGCGCTGGTCTGCCCAACTTCATGAATATCCCTGGTGAGAACAGCATCAACATCATGTCTTCTAACGAATATCTGACGCGTGTGAACCTGATGGATGCTGCCAATCCTACAACCGATACGCCATTGAACCCAGCCAAGAGCGTGCTCGTGGTGGGTGGTGGTAACACCGCTATGGACTCCTGCCGTACTGCCAAGCGCTTAGGTGCTGAGGTCACATTGGTTTATCGCCGTTCTGAGGTGGAGATGCCTGCCCGTCTTGAAGAGGTGAAGCACGCCAAGGAGGAAGGTATCAACTTCCTGACGCTGCACAATCCTATCGAGTATATCGCCGATGAGACAGGTGCCGTGAAGCAGGCTGTGCTGCAGGTGATGGAGCTTGGCGAGCCTGATGCATCAGGGCGTCGTTCGCCGGTTCCCGTTGAGGGCAAGACTGTTACCCTCGATGTCGATCAGGTAATCGTAGCCGTCGGTGTATCCCCCAACCCGTTGGTTCCGAAGTCTATCCAAGGCCTCGAACTGGGTCGCAAGAATACGATTGCCGTCAACGACGACATGCAGTCTTCGCGTGCCGAGATCTTCGCCGGTGGTGACATCGTTCGTGGTGGTGCTACGGTGATTCTCGCTATGGGTGACGGTCGTCGTGCTGCCTTGAACATGGACAAGCACCTGAGAAGTGAATAGTGAAAAGTGAATAGTGAAAAGTGATTCAGAGATAGAGAGCCGTCGCCTGGAGAAGCGTTTGAACGAACGGTTCGTCAAGGCGATGGCTACTTATCATCTGATAGAAGATGATGATCACATCCTCTTGGGACTCTCTGGTGGCAAAGACTCACTCCTGCTGACTGAACTCTTAGCAAAGCGTGCCAGAATTGACCACCCACGATTCAAGGTAGAGGCGCTGCATGTCCGTATGGAGAACATCCGTTACGAGAGCGATACCAATTACCTGCAATCGTTCTGCGATGCCCTCGGCATCAGGCTCCACATCAGAACCACCCGATTCGATGTCGATGCCTCGCCAGAGGTGGAGTCTACTGATGAGCCACAGTCGTCTTCTGAAACAGCCGCCAGGCTCCGCAGGCAAAAGCAGCCCTGCTTTCTCTGTTCCTGGCAGCGCCGCAAGGAGATGTTCAATCTCGCACAACAACTCGGCTGCAACAAGATTGCCCTCGGCCACCATCAGGACGATCTCATCCATACGGCACTGATGAATCTCACCTTCCAAGGCCGATTCGACACCATGCCGGCGAGCCTGAAGATGCGCAAGATGCCGCTCACGATTATCCGTCCGCTCTGCATGATGGAAGAGACAGACATCAAAGCCTACGCCGAGATGCGAGGCTATCAGAAACAAACGAAGCTCTGTCCCTATGAGACAGACTCTCACCGTTCAGACATCAAACGTCTCTACAACGAGATGGAACAGATAAACCCCGAGGCTCGTTTCAGTATCTGGAGAGCCCTCAACGCTGAAAACAAACTGATTGAAGAATAAAAAATGATGAAAATAAGGAACATTGCCGTTGTCGCTCTTGCGCTGCTTGCACCCCTTTCGATGCAGGCGCAGAAGAAAAAGAAACCTGTTGTCAAGAAGGCTCCCGTGGTGGTAGTCGAAGAGCCGCAGGAAGACCCGCGTATCACTGAGATGCGTGAGGCCACTCAGCAGATCGTCTTCATCGACTCTGTCGTGGTTGCCAAGAACGATTTCCTTTCTGCCATCCGACTTAATGCTGAATCCGGACGACTCGACTCTTACGATCAGTTCTTCCGAAGCGAAGGCCACGAAGAGAGTTATGTCTATATCAACGAGATGGGCAACAAGTGCTATTTCTCTGACGAAAATGCCAACAGCCGGATGCAACTCTATACCCTCGATAAGCTGGGCGACGACTGGAGCGAGCCACTGGCCCTGAAGGGCATCAGCGACGGCATCAGCGAAGCCAACTATCCCTTCATGATGACCGACGGCACCACGTTCTATTTTGCTGCCAAAGGTGAGGAGAGCATAGGCGGCTACGACATCTTCGTGACACGGGCCGATACGGAGAACGGCCAGTTCCTCAAGCCTGAGAACATCGGCATGCCCTTTAATTCAGAGGCCAACGACTATATGTACGTCGTCGACGAACTGAGCAATATCGGCTATTTCGTCACCGACCGTCGTCAGCCTGCCGGAAAGGTGTGCGTCTATATGTTCATCCCTCCCACCTCACGTCATATCTACAACAGCGATGCCTACACCGATGAGCAACTGCGTGGATTTGCCGATATCAGCCGCATTGCCAACACTTGGGGGAAGGGCACTGAGCGCAAACTGGCCCTCGAGCGCCTCAAGACCATCGGTAAGACGAGTGCTGCCAAGCAATCGAAGTCGGCTATCCATTTCATCATCAACGATCGTGTGACCTACACCGACATCAGTCAGTTTCAGGCGCCTGAGTCAGCCGATCTCTATCGTGAGCTGCAAAGCACTAAGAAACAACTCAAGGATACTGAGCAGCTGCTGGAGAAATCACGCAATTTCTACGCCAAGGCCAAGTCAGAGGACAAGCGCGTGCTTCGTACGGAAATCCTTGATGCAGAAAAGCAATTCGTAAGGCTCACGGCTGATGTGAAGACGCTCGAAAAGCGCATCCGACAAGCTGAGAATAACATTATCAACAATTCTAAATAATTAAAAGCTTATGAAAAGAACATTTCCTGAATCCGAACTGATCATCAATGCTGACGGTTCTTGTTTCCACCTGCATCTGAAGCCAGAGCAGCTGGCCGACAAGGTGGTGCTCGTGGGTGATCCTGCCCGTGTTGACACCGTTGCTGCCCATTTCGACTCGAAGGAGTGCGAGGTCAGCAGCCGTGAGTTCCACACCATCACTGGTATGTATAAAGGCAAACGCATCACTTGTCAGAGTCACGGCATTGGCTGCGACAACATCGATATCGTCGTCAACGAACTCGACACCCTTGCCAACATCGACTACAAGACGCGCGAGGAATTTCCTGAGCATCGCACACTCACGATGGTACGCATCGGCACCTGTGGCGGACTGCAGCCCAACACGCCGACAGGCTGTTTTGTGGCATCCGTGAAGAGCATCGGTTTCGATGGCCTGCTCAACTACTATGCCGGACGTAATCAGGTCTGTGACCTACAACTCGAAGAGGCCTTCACCAAGCACATGGCGTGGGATCCCATCAAGGGTGCACCCTATGTGTCTGTGGCTGATGCCGACCTTATCAATCAGATAGCACAGGATGATATGGTACGTGGTTACACAATCTCTTGTGGTGGATTCTATGGTCCTCAGGGACGTGTACTCCGTGCCGACATTGCCGATCCCCAGCAGAACGAAAAGATTGAGGCCTTCGAATACGACGGTCTGAAAATCTGCAACTTCGAGATGGAATCCTCTGCCGTTGCCGGTCTTGCCTCATTGCTGGGCCATCGTGCCATGACCTGCTGTATGGTCATCGCCAACCGTTATGCCCAGAAGATGAACACAGAATACAAGAACTCCATCGATACCCTCATCGAAAAAGTCCTCGACCGCATCTGATGACAGATACAATTTGTGCATTAGCTACTGCTCCAGGCGGAGCCCTTGGCATCATAAGAATCTCAGGCCCTCAGTCGCTTGAGATTCTTTCTCATATCTTCACCAGGAATCTCACTCAGGCTCAACCCAATACCATCCACTACGGACATATCAAAGATGGTTCAGAAATCATCGACGAAGTATTGGTGAGCATCTTCCGTGCTCCCCACTCCTATACAGGCGAAGACTCTGCAGAGATCTCATGTCATGGTTCACGCTATATATTAAATAAGGTGTTAGAACTTCTGATCCAGAACGGCTGTCGTATGGCCCAGCCAGGTGAGTATACCCAGCGGGCATTCCTCAATGGCAAGATGGATCTCTCGCAGGCCGAAGCCGTAGCCGACCTCATTGCATCCGGCAACAAAGCAACACATCAGATTGCCATGTCTCAACTTCGTGGTAACTTCTCATCCGAACTTTCCCGCCTGCGTGAACAGCTGTTGAAACTCACGTCACTTTTGGAACTCGAACTCGATTTCTCCGACCATGAAGACCTCGAATTTGCCGACCGAAGCGAACTGTTGGATATTGCGAATAAAATCAACAAACGCATCACATACCTCACCCAATCATTCGAGACCGGACAGGCTCTTAAAAACGGCATCCCCGTTGCCATAGTCGGCAAAACAAATGTGGGTAAGTCAACGCTCCTTAACAAATTACTTCGTGATGATCGGGCAATTGTCTCTTCAGTACACGGGACTACGAGAGATACGGTGGAGGATGTGATAGACATCCAGGGCGTCACCTTCAGATTCATCGATACAGCTGGCATCCGTCAGACCACTGACGAGGTTGAGCAGATAGGCATCAGTCGCACCTATGCAGCCATCGATAAAGCGCGCATCGTGCTATGGCTCATCGATGTTGAACCCACTGCCGAAGAAATTAAAGATATGCTTGAGCGAAGCAAAGGCAAACCATTGATAATCATACAAAATAAAATCGACATACAATCACCTGTAGATTCTTCCATTTTCAGTTTGTCTTCGCCACTTGTCCCGTCCAATAACCCTCAATTTTCAATCTTACAAATTTCTGCCAAGCAAGGTACTAACATTGACAGACTGGAAAAGACCATCTTCGAATCAGCCAACATCCCTGAACTCTCCGAGCAAGACATCATCGTTACATCAGCCAGGCAATACCACTCTTTGCTCAGCGCCCAAGAAAATCTCTCACGAGTGCTGTCCTCCCTGGAATCCGGCCTAAGCGGAGATTTGGTCTCTGAAGACTTGAGGCTCGTTTTAGACGACCTTGCAAACATTACCGGTCAAAATCGCATTTTAGCCGACGAAGTATTAAGAAATATCTTTACACACTTTTGCATCGGAAAATAATTGATTATAAACAACCCTGACATTGCAGACACCCCATCGTGAAATCATCGCCTTGTAATGGACTGCTGACGGCTTCACGCCCATCTCCTTGGAGTGGCTCTCCACCATCGGCTCTATCAGGGCTTTCAGTCGTCGTAGGGCATCGTCAGCCTGTTCCCTCGTCTTTAGCGGCAGCTGATTATAAAAGTCAGCCCTGCGCTTCTGGCTCTCGTAGGTTTTCTTACGTGCCTCGGCTATCCACTCGCGGTGTTCCTCAATGAACCGTTCTACCTCTTTCTT
>CACWSX010000022.1 GCA_902763615.1 uncultured Prevotellaceae bacterium
ATCGAATGACTTAACCTCAGAGAGACCCTGCTTAGCCAGAACGGTGGTGATAGCAGCAGTCAGAGTTGTCTTACCGTGGTCAACGTGACCGATAGTACCAATGTTTACGTGCGGTTTGGTACGCACAAATTGCTCTTTTGCCATTTTTTAATTGTTTATTAAATTGTTTATAATTCTGAATTTACAGTTTCCTCCTTAAAATCAAGAGAGCTGTAACTGAGAGTTGAACTCAGGACCTCTTCCTTACCAAGGAAGTGCTCTACCACTGAGCTATTACAGCATGTCTTTTGAGCGGAAAACGGGGCTCAAACCCGCGACCCCCAGCTTGGAAGGCTAGTGCTCTATCAACTGAGCTATTTCCGCAATCACCCTTGAGTGTGGGTGCTGATGGATTCGAACCACCGAAGTCGAAAGACAGCAGATTTACAGTCTGCCCCATTTGGCCACTCTGGAAAACACCCAAAATTGTTGTCCGAACTTGCTAGGAGAGCCTCTTGTCGGATTCGAACCAACGACCCCGAGATTACAAATCACGTGCTCTGGCCAACTGAGCTAAAGAGGCGTTTCTATACAGCCGCTCTCTGATTCAGATTTACGACCTGTCGGAAAACGGCTGCAAAGTTACTACTAATTTTTGAAATACCAAAACTTTTCTGGGATTTTTTTATCTATCCCTTAATTTTTCCTTGAATTTCTGCAGTTGGTTACGCATGCTATCAACGCAGAGATCGGTACTTTCCTCAAAGGTATCGCTCGTCTTCTCCACGAACAACGTATTTCCAGGTACCACGACCGACAGACTCACAGTCTTGTTGTCGGCAGTTGCAGGTTTCTCTACTTTCAACTGCACCTCTACCTTCTGTATATCCTCAAACGATTTTTCCAACTTGGCAACCTTCTTTTCGATGAATGCCTGCAACTTCTCGGTAGTGTCGAAGTGAATCGACTTAATCTTAATGTCCATAGTTACCTCCTATTTTAAGATAGTTATTAATTAGGATCAGGCTCTGGGATGAGCCTCTTTATAAACTCGTTTCAACTGTTCGAACGTGGTGTGGGTGTATATCTCCGTCGTACTGACGCTCTCATGACCCAGCAGGTTCTTGATCTCCTCAAGACCGGCACCATTGTTCAGCATGGCCGTGGCAAAGGTATGACGAAGCACATGCGGCGAGCGCTTTTTCAAAGAGGTAACCGCCGACAGATACTTCCGCACGATGCCGTAGACCTGATAATCGGCAATCCGCTCGCCCTTGTCACTCAAGAAGAGGGCCTCGCCCGTGCCACCGAACTGGGCGTCGCGCACCGCCATATAGTGGTGCAGCTCCGTTGCCAGCTCCTCGCCGAAGGGAATGATACGCTGTTTGTTGCGCTTACCGGTCACCTTCAACTGACCGCTCGCGAAGTCAACATCCCCGTCATTCAATCCTATCAGTTCCGAGCGTCGCAAGCCGGCCTCATAGAATAATAATATAATGGTACGCGCGCGCACGTTATCATAATTATCATCCCACTTCAGATCATCGAGCAGCCTGTCCATTTCGCCTTCGCGAAGGAACTGCGGCAGGGGGTTCGACTTCTTGGGACCGGTCACGCAGTGGGCCGGATCACGCTCCACCAGCTTCCGCTTAAGGGCAAAGCGATAAAAGGAACGCAAGGCGCTCAACTTCTTATTGATCGTTGACGCGGTGTTTCCTTTATCCATCAGACTCTCCATCCAATCGCGGATGAGATCGGTGTCTGCCGTTGCCAGCGAGAGTCCGCTATCCTTAAGTATGATATACGATTCGAACTCGTTTAAAGCCTCCTCGTATGTCTGCACAGTCTGCACGGAATGATTCCGCTCATAGCGCAGGTAGTTCAGAAACTGGTTTATCATTCTTTTGCCTTCAAAGGACTATATCATCCTTTTCGGCTACGAATTTACGGAAAATTTTTGAGACTACCAAATTTTTAAGGAACTTTATTATTCCTCGTTCGTGCGCAACTGCTGTACGTAGATGGCATGCTCCATCTTAAGGCGCTTAAGTACAGAAGGTTTGTCGAACTGCTGACGGCGACGGAGTTCCTTCACCACGCCTGTCTTTTCAAACTTTCTCTTAAACTTCTTGAGGGCCTTTTCGATGTTCTCGCCTTCTTTTACTGGTACAATAATCATTTGTCTTTTTGTTTTAAAATTTTATGTTAAACTTAACGCTTCGGACACAGGTGCCACGAAAAGCGGGTGCAAAATTACTACTTTTTTGCGAAACCGCCAAGTTTTTTAGTCTATTTTTATTAAAGTAAAGGCAAAAATTTCAGAAAAGCAGACACGTGCAACCGTTTCTAAGAAACAATTTGCATTAATCTTCCGAAATCGCTTCTTTATTACAATCTTTTTTCGTAACTTTGGAAAGATTTGCAGGATTTCTTTGTATAAGGGCAGTTCGGGAGATTGAGGAATTTGAGGGTTACGGATAAGAGACCGTTCTGAATTCCACATTCTGCTATGAAATGCACTCAATGAACACCCGATGATGTGTCACCAGCCGTTTTATGACCCATCATCGGGTGCAAAGGTAATCATTCTTTCTGAAAGAACAAAATCTATTCACATCTTTTTCCTGGGCCTGTTCTCTTTTTATTTTCTACAGCCTTTCCTTTTTTACTATTTATTCATCTGTTGTTTATAAAAGTCCACCACTTCTCGCATTGACATGATGTACATTTTGAGCCTCTTACCGTCGAGAGGTGTGCGACTGCCGTCCATCCAACTAAGTTCTTGAAACTGCATACAAAACTCTTCGTAGCCTATCTTGCCCTGCTGGTACCATAGCAACGCATCAGCATATACAGAGAAATAGAGGTTGCAGAACGGCTTGAAAAAGATGAAGTGCTCATCGTCCTCATACACCCTCTTGCAGAACTCCTCCACGACGGAAGGTACAAACACCTCATCGCTATATTCCTCTAACAACCTCTTATACTCCTTATACGTGTCGATGGACTCGTTCACCCTGTCGTCTGGCGTATCGAGGAAGTCCGCAGCCGAATGGTGTACGATGGTTATCTGGTTCATCATCTCCGTCTGGCGTTCTGCCTCCTGGTACGTCATCTGATGCTTGCTCATAGCCAACCGTCTGTAGTCCATCATCAGGTGATACTTGCCATACGTCAGCGTCAGTTTGCACGCCAGCGTAATGTCAAGACTGCGCTGGCGATGAGGAGCAGACAAGCCTTGCTGTAGCCGTAAGTGGTTGAGTGTTTTCTCGGAGAAATAACTCATAACATTGATGGTATCTGTTATCAGTAATGTTTCACGCTTTGGAGATTGGCGATGTCAAGATGACACTTCTGGCATCGCCAATCTTAATCTAACCATCACCTTACTTCATCTGGTGAAAGTTTTATTAGTTGGTTCTTCAAGGTGACGGAAAACAAGACTCTGCTCAGCGGAGTTATCTTTTCACTATTGACCAATTTCCAACCAGTAAATTCTCTTATTAAGCCAATGGTGACAGCCTTATCTAATGCAGCTATATCGCCTATTTGGTTCTCCTTAACCATGGTGTTCATATATTCTGCTAATCCGTTAAAAAGTTCGTCGTGATGAAAATTGACGGCTTGGGTTAATGGCACCATCTCTGAACTTACCACCTTATCATCGGCATCAAGTATTTTTCCGCCCGTCAAATCAACACTGCGTCCAGTAGTGTCGAAATACGTCGGCACAACGTCAATTATGGAACTCTCGTCAATAAAGGATGAATACCAAACGATTCTACCACCCTCATTGATTCCAATCTTCTCGTATTTTACAGACCGCATATCTGGCGCCAATCGCCCTTTTATGACACATTCCAGTTCGAGGTACTTGTCAACAAATTCAGGCTTTAGGGCGATATTTACTTCCTCAGTGCCACCTGCAGCAACACTTGGATAAGCAATGCCATCATAGTGAGGGCCAATATTATTCCCTGTATCGCCTATGGTAGGAACATTGATTGAATATATACAATTGGCGATAAATGAAGAACCAAGATATTTCCCAACTTCCTCGTCTAACATCATTATAGAACCCAACCGTTTCAAATATAGTCCCAGTTCACTATTTACGACACTTGGGTCTGTGATTGAAAATGTACCATTAGGGTCATTGGCGGTGCTTATTCCACATGCTGGCACTGTGCGAAACAAATGTAGATTTGAGTTGGGCTTAATTCTCCATTTCGCCATATATGCTTCGTCACCGATGTTGCTGTCTTTGCTTATCTCCTTGAAGTTGGTCTTCATATGTTCAGAAGCATAGAAGATTGACTGACCTTCATAGTTTGCCCTCCCCATTTGGGGCTTCCCGATTTTGTTCAAGAATAGGGGAACGTAGGAAAATGTCGCAGGACTTGACAAATCCTCATTCAAGTCGACATCCTTTGCAAGTCGGCCACGATAAAGGAACGTTGAGCCATTGAAAACACACGGAGCGTTTAAGATAATCGGTATAGCCTTTCCCTTGTACTTGTTTTCAAACTCAGTTTTGCTAAGAGTTCTGGAATCACCAAGGACTCTATCAAGTATTTCTAAAAACCGTTTCATACAATGTGGATTATCTCATTTATTTATCTCTATAACAAATTCTTTCCTATCAGTTTGCACAATTTGTATTTGTCAATTAAGACAAGATCAAATGAACAAGAAAGACTATCAGCATAGGCTAATGCGTCATTAGTGAAGGTAGATGTTGTCACAAAGAACCCTGCTATTGCATTATTATAAGAGTGTAAAGCTCCCACAAATTTTTGTAATTCAGGGCGACCAACCTTTGTGCTGTCCCATCTTTTGGCCTGAAAATATATTTTCTTCTGCCCAAATTCGTCAAGTTCCAAGTAGCCGTCTATCCCGTTGTCGCGAGTTGAAGAAGTCACAGAAGCTTTAAGTGGATGGAAGTCACCGTACTCCATTTTTAACATAAGGCTGCATACAAAAGACTCAAATGACTTCCATGATTGGTGCTTTATAACTTCAAGTATGTAATTCCGAATGTTCTCAATGGATGATTGAAAGTTAGAAATTGTGCTGTTTTCTGATTTGGGATACTCTTTTCTTTGAACAGCCTTTGGTACATTTTCCTCACTTACGTCAGACTTACCGGCATCATCCATATCTTTCTTTACAATACTAAAAGACAAATGGGTCGTAGAATTATTAAAGCCGTGTTGTTTGACAGGTTTGTAGTCAAATTTCAGGACACTTTTTCCGTCATCAAAAGCTTTGTTAATATGCTTTTGTGCAGATTTTAAGCAACGCTTATCAAAATCACAATAATATGAGTAAGTAGAGGCCTCTAATTCCCTTTTTAATGTTTCTATGTCTATAATTATTTCCTTTTGGTTGATTCGGCTATATAAAGATAGGAACATAGGAATGTCATATTTGCTGCCATCATTGGAAATGTATGGAATAAACCATGATTCCCAACATGAAACGACTTCTGATGACACTTCCAGTTGTATGATTGGACGGTATTCACGTGCCAAACAGGTATAAAATGGAGAAGGTTCCCCTCCATTTACAGATACAATAGGAGTGCTCAATTTGGAATATGTCTCTTTTAGCCTCTCAGGGCTAAAACCACATTTGCTTAATCGAATACTAAATACGATTTTTTTACGAGTCTTATCTTCTTCATCATCTACTAAACATAAATAGTCTGTACTTTTTAATTCTGTGATGGACGATACAGCCTGTGTATCCATTTGCTGATGTAGCAATGAATACATATAGTTAATCAAAAGAACATTTGACTTTTGCGATAAAAAGCTATTTCCTAAAGAAATATAACGAATCGGATCAAATTGATTGTCAAAATGTTTGTACATAAAATAGGTGATGATAGTTCTGTTTATTATTTATAGTTCTTATTACAACTCATTTAATCCAAACTTTTGCATCATTTCTTTTCTGAACTTAACTAATTCGGCACTTTGCTTATCATTTCCTTTAGGATTAGCCACAATTTTGGCTGTCATACTCACTCCTTCAAAATTCTTATTTGGATAGTCAGGATAAATGACGCCCACTAACAAATCTTCACTGAACAATTCAGCAGATAATCTATGCTCAAAAGGTATCTCATAAAACTCGAGTCCTTCCTCTGTATAAAACAAGATGGAATTATCTTCATACCTTGCTTTTGCAAAAATGAAAATATAATGAGGAATCTCATCTAATAAAATTGTCTCAATCCACAACCTTATAGATTCATCCACGTCTTTGTAGCTGATTACCACAGGGATTCCTGTAATCAGAACATTCTTTTTCATTCTTTCCATTCTTTTATAATTATTAATGTACACGCTAGGCTCGTTCACTGCCGAAACGTAGCAACATGACGACAGATGCCTACTACTGCCGACTCTTGCGATAATTGCGGTGCAAATATAAAGAAAAAAAAGGAATCGACAAAATTTGCCTCATAATCGCTTCGCGTGCGCGCGTAACCCGTTTTATTACGCGTTCGCGTTAGAAGTTTTCTCAATTATGCGCAAAGAATTACGGTTATTTAACAAAATTAAGTTTTATTATCAATGCAAATAACACAGAGAGGGTGTTGATTCCAAAGGTTATCAACGTTAGATTCAAATTGTCTCCGTAAGTTCAGTTCATTTGTTACAATGCCATTTCCATTTCATTCCACAACGATCGCATTTGTCATCACGCTCAATAGTTGTGCCAGGTTTGGTAATCAAAAACTATTATGCGAACAATAGCACTCCACATTTTCATCAAATAAGTCATAGTTCGGAGAGCCGTAATTACTCCAACGCTTTGTTACTTCTGGATTTCTGCTATTAGGAAAGCCAAATCTCACAGAGCTTAGAAATGAATATACAAAGAGTACAACAATTATAGCAATAACCCCTTTCTTCATGACTATTTTGTTCTTTATGACTCACGGGGTTCTGTCCACGAGAGTCACTAATTTCCATTTACACAGGTGATACAATTTATAATAAAGCCAAAGCACCCAGCGTTAAACTGATACCAATAAGCACAATAATTGAGCAACCATTACCACTACCATTACCTCCACCTTCCACATAATCTTTCGCACAGATTTCGTCAACTGCATCTTTTGCTTCTGCCAAACCGCAGTTGTGGGTTTCTTTGTACCACTTAACCGTACTCAACTTACCTTGTGTTTTCACCATGTCAAGTATTTCAGCCTCTTCAGTAGTGGCACCAGTAGCATTTGAAGTATTCCTTACAACTTTAGCTTCGCCGGCTTTAAACTTCTTTCCGCATTTGAGACAAGTGATTTGTGTATCTCTACTTCCAATGGTGCCAGCAAGTAGTCCGATACCACCCGTTAAAACTACACCAGCAAGTGCTTTACCTCCGCTGAATCCTTTGTGTTCTGCGTGAAGTTCACGTGAGCCACATTTTGGACAGCATAGGTATTCCTCTTGCTGAGTTTTCTGAACTTGTGGATTCATAGGATTTCCACAATGAGGACAAGCAACGGCTTTGTCACTTATCTCTTTTCCGCATTCTGGACAACTAATCAATGCCATAATTATAATGTTTAAGAATTATGCCCAAAAGAAATAATTTGTGTTTATATATTAATCTTCATAATCGACTCTAACATCTAGCTCATCTCCTGTCAGAACCTTCTTTTTCCCATTCGTATATTCAATAGTAACGGATGAGAGGCGGAAAGAGTGTGCGGTCTTAGCATAAAATAGTGGGTCATCAAAACAGTAATTAATTATATATGACTTGCCATATTGTCCAGGCTTCGAAGGAAATGGGTTAATTGGTCCTACTCCTGTATATTTCCAGATAGTACTTCCGTTGACAGAATTTCTGCATTTATCTCCGACAGCATTGAAGAAGTACCCTTGGAAATATACATATTTGATACTATGAAATCTATCGCAGTTTGTAAAAGTAATATTAACCGCGATTCCTCCTGCACTATCCATATTCCATCCTTTTACTTCAATATATGCCGGATTCATCAGCTTCAGATTCTCCATCCTTTGTTCTTCTAAAGCCTTTCGTTGAGCTGCTTTTTCTTCTGCAAGTCTACGTTGTTCTGCTTGCCGAGCTACTGCTGCAGCCTCATAACGTTCTTTGAGAATTTGTTTGTGTCTAACAAAGGCAGCCTTAACCTGTGGGTCGTCAATAGAAGGCAGAAATGGGAGTGGAACGTTGTTCATTACAATTTTATCCATGTCATAGTTGTAGCAAACACCAGCACCACCCTCCGTTAAGACTGCATAATAATAGTAATAACGAGTTGATAAACTCTGCTCTGCTCTATATCCTATAATTGTGATAGGATCAAGTCTACTTACATAAGCACCCTGGTCCTTAGACAACAACTGATCAGGAGAATTTAATGTATATTTGCCTGACAATGCTTTCTCGCGGGCCTTTGAACAAGCCTTTTCGGTATAATAGGCCAGTTTCTTCTTGGAATTTTTAGGTAGTTTCTTAAGTTGATTTTGGTCTATGCTAAACGGAATTGTTTTCATATCAAATTCCCCAACGTAATCATCAGAATATACACCAAAAGAATGTATTCCATTCTTCTGCTTGTAAGAAAAGATAGTGACAGTATCTCCGTCATTAAGAACTTTGTTCCAATTAACGTCTGTGATAGTAAGGCGTTGTGTCATCTTTGTTTCTATATCTTGCGCTATACCAGTCGTGTGAGAGACAAAGACAATCATCACCATCAGCAATAACTTGATTACAATAGATTTATTCATTACATTTATGCTTTATTTGTTAGTACCAATTCTATATGCTACAGTTGGAATAGAAGAAGCGTGAACTAACTTCTCTTAATCCGGAGGCCGTAGGAATCGCCTTGCAATACGAGATAAGTAAAGCTCACGCTATCGCGTAAGCATTCACTCTATCTATTCAACGTATTGCCTTCGGGCAACTCAATCCTTGAATTTCCTACGTTCCCGGATTTTGAAAGAGATAGCTGAACGCTAATTCGTTGCCAATATGTATTGTGTCCCTTACGAAAACACGATGCAAAGATAGTAATTTTCCATGAGAATAGTTCCAAATTAGCAAAAAACTTATAAAATCTTAGGATAATATTTGGATGATAAGAGAAAAATACCTATCTTTGCACCGTCAGAGTCCACCACGCTTCCCATCAGAACAGCGTACCAGGGTGGAACTTTTTTATTTGTAGATATATGAAGTACAACAAGCAACCACTCGATATTCCTGCACAGATAGCCATGCTTAAGGGACGTGGCCTTGTCATCGCTGATGAGCAAGCAGCCAAAAAGACCCTAAACAAGATTAGTTATTTCCGTCTGGCGGCATATCTGCGTCCAATGGAAGCAGACAAGAATACACACCAATACAAACCAGATGCCTCGTTTGAGAATGCGGTTTCGCTGTATGAGTTTGATGCGGAGTTACGTGAGATGGTATTCCGTGCCATTGGCAAGATTGAGATTGCTCTCCGTACCAAGATGATACATCACTTCTCGCTGGCCTACAATGCTTTTTGGTTTTTGAAGATGTCGATATGCAAGGACGAACATCTGTTCCTGGAGAATCTGAGTTCCATTGACCGTGAGATTCATCGGAGCAAGGAAGACTTCATCAAGCAACATTACAAGAAATACACTAAGCCTGCCTATCCACCTGCATGGAAGACCCTTGAGCTTTTGTCTCTGGGAACGCTGACCAAGATATTCACAAACAGTTCAGCCACAAAAACCAAGAAGGCTATAGCGTTGGATTTCGATTGCACGGTATTCAAGGCTTTTGAAAGTTGGCTGGCATGTATGGCTTCCCTTCGTAACTATTGCGCCCATCATGCCCGTATATGGAATCGCAATTATCCCGTGACACCTGACATACCAGTCAACTTGCCCCAAACATGGTTGACAAATACCAAAGCCCCCTTCAATAAGTTGTATGCACAGTTATGTTGCATCGTATATCTACTGAACAGCATCGAGCCAAAGAATACATTCACGGCCGACCTCAAAGTTCTCTTATCTAAATACCCAACTGTCGATCCTGCTGCAATGGGGTTTGTTAAGGACTGGCAAAATGAGCCTCTATGGCGATAGATTCCATCTGTACTTCATAGTCTTGGTCCACGTTTCTTTTTCTTCTTCTGCATCCGCCTTCTGAATTCTTCTTCTGCTGGGTCATAGACGGGATTCGTGGTGTCGAACAATCCTAATGACGGTATTCCTATTGACGGCTCGTTATGCTTTTGTCGCTCAGAATAAGTATCTTATCTTGGCTGTTCTGCCTGGATTAGACGTGCCTGGCTGTTGATTGTCCGTTGCTGCTCCTTTTCTGCATTGGAATCCAATTTTGACAAAATAGCCGCATAAGACAGACCTCTTCTGATTTGTGAAGCCTTGAAAGTATAGCCGTCTTTCTTGAAGCGCATACCTTGTAAGTCTTTCAGGTCTTTGCTGCCATCCCGTCTCATGACAAGTTCCACTTCCACACCATTCGATTTGAGGTGATTCACGAATTCTGGCCAAGACTTGCAACACAGTAAACCCGTGCCGACAGCATGTCACAACAGTTACAGGATACTTTGTGACAATCAAAAGGGTCGATTCTTATGTTGCATAAAACAGATCTTTAACTGCTGATTCAGAGGCTCTTAACAGGAAATTGAAAAATTCTTCGCTGACTTTTTAAAAATTCTTCGCTGACTTTTTAAAAATTCTTCGCTGGCTTTTCAAAAATTCTTCGCTGACTTTTCAAAAAATCTTCGCTGACTTTTCAAAAAATCGGTTGTTAAGACATGTAACTTTTAGCGTGAAAGCATAGAGATTGTCTTGTTCTTAGAAAAGCGCCCCTATCTGGAAGACGAGGTATGCGGCGGTGCTCCTTCATGCGTGCCTCAAAGCGCCGTGCGTCCTCACCGTAGAGGTGCACAGGCGATGCGGAGCCAGTCGGACTCAGTCGGGGAGAGATGAGGCGAGAGGGTGACGAAGACGTGCTGATGATAGGCATTGAGCCAAGAGAGCTCTTCTGGAAGGAGCATGTCGGCAATGATGGGAGACTTGTCGATGGGACAGAGTGTGAGTGGTTCGAACTGAAGGAACCTGCCGAATTCGGTCTCCTTATACGGGGTGATGAGCAGCGTGTTCTCGATGCGCACGCCAAACTTCCCTGCGAGATAGATGCCGGGCTCGTCGGTGAGGGTCATGCCAGCCACCAAGGGTGCCGGTTTCCACTCCATACGGAGCTGATGAGGACCCTCATGGACGTTGAGGAATGTGCCCACGCCGTGGCCTGTGCCGTGCAGATAGTTCAAGCCCTCGCGCCACAAAGCCTCACGGGCCAGAATATCGAGTTGGGTACCACTGGCACCAGAGGGGAACTTGCATAGTTCTATCTGGATATGTCCCTTCAGCACGAGGGTATAGACACGCTTTTGCTCTTCTGTGAGAGGTCCGAGGGCGATGGTACGGGTGATGTCGGTAGTGCCATCAAGATACTGGGCACCACTGTCGAGCAGAAGGAAACCCTCGGGCTTAAGGGGAATATCGGTCTCAGGCGTCGCCTCATAATGCACGATAGCCCCATGAGCCTGATAGCCGGCAATGGTATCGAAACTGAGTCCCTTGTACAAGGGCTGCTCCGCCCGCAGCGCCTCAAGCCTTTCGGAAATGGAGATTTCTGTTTGCTGCCCCCCAGCCATCGAGCTATTCTCTTTCCACTCATCGATCCATTTCAGGAATTTAACCATTGCGATGCCATCTTTCAGCATCGCCGACCTAAAACCCGAGATCTCCCTTTCATTCTTTACGGTCTTCATCCGCTTGACGGGCGATTCCTCTTCCACGATCTCACGAACAGCCGATTTGTAAAGGGCATAATTCACTTCGTTGGGATCGAGCAGGATGTTATACTCAAAGTAGTCTTTCAGTCCCTTGCTGATTTCATCGTAAGGTGCCACGGCTACGCCCTCGGATTTCAGGTATTCCACAACCTCAGGCGAGAGCTTAACCTTATTAATATATAATGTGACGTCAGTTGTGGAGATGAGCAGATAACTCACGAAGACAGGGCTGCAATGTACATCTGTACCACGCAGGTTCAGCGTCCAGGCGATGTCGTCGAGGGCTGCCATCAACATACCATCGGCATGCGTTTCACGTAGCGCCTGCCGGATACGCGCTATCTTGTCGTGAGTCGCCTCGCCAGCATACTGCAGCGGATAAATCTCCACAGGATTTTCGGGAATGGCCGGACGATCCCGCCAGATCAGCTTCAGCGGATCGAAGTTCGTACGGAGCGTGATGCCACCTTGTTTACGGAGAGTGGCAATCATGTCCTTCACATCGCTGACAGAACTGCACCACCCGTCGATGCCAACTTCAGCACCGGCGCCACACTCGCGGCCTATCCATTCAGCGATGGTGGGTGTGCCCTCGATCTTCAAACGCATCAGCTGAAACTCCGTTCCCTTCAACTGCTCTTCAGCAGCCAAGAAATACCGCGAGTCCGTCCACAGGGCTGCAGCATTCATTGTGACCACAGCCGTTCCCGCCGAACCATCGAAACCGCTGATCCACTCACGGCCTTTCCAATGCTCGGCCACATATTCACTCTGATGGGGGTCAGCACTGGGGAAAATAAACGCTGCAAGATGTTCCCGTTGCATCACTTCACGGAGATCGGATAGTCGTTGATTTATATTCATATTATATTCACTTTTGTCATTTCGAGTTTACAAAGGTACAAAGTTTTGAGCAGAGTTTCAACGGATTAACTAAGATTAATATTAAAAATCAGTAAAGTATGGGGCTTTTTTTGTATCTTTGCAGCACTTTTGATTATTCATTCTAATTATAATAATACAATTATGGCATTAACAAATGAGAAATTGACCATCGTCGGTGCTGCCGGTATGATTGGTTCGAACATGGCTCAGACCGCCCTGATGATGGGTCTGACAAGTGAAATCTGTCTTTACGACGTATTCTCTCCCGAGGGTGTGGCAGAGGAGATGCGCCAGAGTGGTTTCGACGATGTGAACATCGTGGCTACCACTGATGCTGAGGAGGCTTTCAAGAATGCGAAGTACATCATCTCTTCAGGTGGTGCTCCCCGTAAGGCTGGTATGACCCGTGAGGATCTGCTCGCCGGCAACTGTAAGATCGCCGAGGAGCTCGGCCAGAACATCAAGAAGTTCTGCCCCGACGTGAAGCACGTGGTGATTATTTTCAACCCCGCCGACCTGACAGGTCTGGTAACATTGCTGTACTCTGGTTTGAAGCCTGGTCAGGTGACGACCCTCGCAGGCCTCGACACCACCCGTCTGCAGAGCGCACTGGCCAAGAAGTTTGGTGTGATGCAGAACCAGATCAAGGGTTGTGCTACCTATGGTGGCCACGGAGAGCAGATGGCTGTATTCGGCAGCCACGTCGAGATTGCCGGCCGCAAGCTGACTGATATCATCGGTACCGCTGAGTTCCCCGCTGAGGAGTGGGAGCAGATGAAGGTCGACGTGACCAAGGGTGGTGCCAAGATCATCGAGCTCCGCGGACGCAGCTCTTTCCAGAGCCCCGCTTATCTCTCTGTTGAGATGATCCGTGCCGCTATGGGTGGTGAGCCTTTCCGTTTCCCCGTTGGTACATACGTGAAGACCGACAAGTACGACCACATCATGATGGCCATGAAGACCACCATGACTGCCGAGGGTGCTAAGTATGAGGTGCCTCAAGGTACTGCCGAGGAGAACGCCAAGCTGGATCAGAGCTACGAGCACCTCTGCAAGATGCGCGACGAGTTGGTGACACTGAACATCGTTCCTCCCATCTCTGAGTGGAGCAAGATCAATCCGAACCTCTAATCTACAGAGGCATGGCTTTGATTAAAAGTTATAAAGGTCTCGCTCCCAAATGGGGGCGAGACTGTTATTTCAGCGAGAACGCCACGATTGTGGGCGACGTGACGATGGGTGACGAATGCTCTGTATGGTTCAATGCGGTGGTTCGTGGCGATGTAGCTCCTATCACCATCGGCAACTGTACGAATATCCAGGATGGTTCGTGTGTGCATGTGACCTTTGATACCGGTCCCACACACATCGGCAACTATGTGACCATCGGCCACAATGTGACTGTGCATGCCTGCACCATCCACGACCATGCGCTTATCGGTATGGGCTCTACCCTACTCGATGGCTGTGAGGTGGGCGAAGGTTCTATCGTAGCCGCCGGTGCTCTGGTGCTTCAGAACACAAAGATTCCTGCTGGTGAAATCTGGGGTGGTGTACCGGCCAAGTACCTCAAGCCCGTGCGCCCAGGGCAGACTGACAATGCCGAGCACTACGTAGCTTATTCGAAGATTTATTTGCAAGAAGAGAAGGAGTAAGGAGAGAAGGAGAGAAGGAGTGAAGGAGAGAAGGAGTAAGGGAATTATCAGGTTTATCAAAGACTGGACATTACCGGTGGCGATGGGTCTGGGGACGGTGATTTACCTCGTCTTCGGTCTCATCCCGCAGTTGGAGGAGGCTGCCGTTTTCTTCGACCCTATCTTCGACACCATCCTGCCGATGTTCATGTTCTTGATTCTTTTTGTCACCTTCTGTAAAGTAGACTTCCACAAACTGCGCCCCGTAGCCTGGCATTTCTGGATCTGTGTTTTTCAACTGCTATTCATCGGTGCCCTAATGGGTATCATCCTCCTGCCATCGGCCATCAGCCCTGACGCCCTGATTCTGATGGAGGCCATCCTGATGTGCATCATCTCACCCTGTGCAGCAGCGGCGGCCGTCGTCACCCAGAAACTGGGCGGGTCGCTGGAGCAAATGACCACCTACACTTTTATCTCGAACTTCATCACCGCGATGATGGTGCCCATCTGTTTCCCGCTTATCGAGAAAGGGGCCGACATGACCTTCTGGACGGCTTTCTCGAAGATACTCTATGAGGTAGCCATTGTGTTGCTCGTGCCGATGTTGCTGGCCTATATCGTAAAACACCATGCCCAACAACTGCACAAGCGAATCATCTCAGTAAAAGACCTCAGTTATTACCTCTGGGCCTGTTCGCTGATGATTGTCACTGGCACGACGGTGAAGAATATCGTCCATGCCAATACGACGATCGCACTCCTGATGGCTATTGCCTTCATGGGTCTTCTGATGTGTGTGGTGCAGTTTGCCGTAGGCCGTTTCATCGGACATTACTTCAATCACACACAAGAAGCAGGTCAGGCTCTCGGACAGAAAAACACGGCTTTTGCCATTTGGATGGCCTATACGTATCTGAATCCGTTATCGTCAGTGGGACCGGGATGCTATATCCTTTGGCAGAACATCGTCAATAGCATTGAAATCTGGCAGAAAAGAAAAACAAGAGAGGAGTGATTTCTCCTCTCTTGTTTATTTTTTGTTCTTCTGATAATAATCGAGCCCTTTATTGACATTCTCGATGAGGGCTTCCGATGTAAAGGTGGCCCCTGTAACGGCATCCACCTTCTTGGCTTTAGCATTCTTGACGGTCAGACCATCCCATGCATTCAGCAGACTCTTTTTAACCATAGCCAGATATTTCGGCGTCTCCTGATTCTTGAGCACCTCTATCTTTTCAATCTTATTTTTCTTAATATAAATTTTAACGGGCACTGCGCCATTATAGCCCTCCACATCCTTGGCGAGGGTCGTCGTGTTAACCACATCAGTACCATTTTCCTTCGTTATTGGACTGTTCTGCTGACCGGCACTAATCATGGCCACAGCGGCAATCACAATGATAAAATACTTCTTCATTTTTTATTATTTCTTATAAACGTTTACACTATTTTGACGGCAAAGTTACTAAAAAGTTTAGTGTTCCTCACATGAAGTTCAACTTTTTTTTGTAATTTTGCAACCAGATTAATAACTTTTAGCGCAAAATAAGGAATCATGAAGAAGTTTACCATGACTTGGTTGGCGCTGATGCTGGCCGTTATTACCTATGCAGAAAAGCGTGAAATACACATCCTTGCAGCCAATGATATGCATGCCCAGATCGAGGTATTCCCTCAGTTGGCTGCCCTGGCCGATAGTCTGCGTACCATAGACCCGTCGCTATTGATCTTTTCAGCAGGCGACAACCGCACCGGAAATCCTATCAACGACAAATATATTCTGCAAGGCTATCCGATGGTGGCCCTGATGAACCAAGTGGGATTCAACGGCTCCGCCTTAGGCAACCATGAGTTCGATGCCCTATCGTTGAGACGACTGATAGGACTGTCCAACTTCAGGTATATCTGTGCCAATGCCTTTCCCTCTGATTCCAGCGGCCTCAAGATTGTGCCGTGTCAGGTGTTTGATGTAGAGGGATTGAAAGTTGGGGTCATCGGTTGCATTCAGTTAAATCCAAAGGGTATTCCCAGCACCCATCCCGACAACCTCAATGGCATCAGCTTCAAGCCTGCCGAGGAGATTCTCCCCCAATACGAGTATCTCAGCAAGGAATGTGATGCCACCATTCTCCTGTCGCACTTAGGCTATCCCGACGACATCAAGATGGCTGAGAAGTTTCCCTGGCTCGACCTTATCATTGGCGGCCATACTCATACCCAACTAAATGGCAACGAAGTAAAAAACGGCGTGCTAATCACCCAGAACAGAAACAAACTTCACCGTGTGACCTATATCACCCTTACCGTGGAAGATGGCAAAGTCGTTGATAAGAAGGCTGAATATATCGATGTCAGGAAATACCCTAAAACTGTGAAAGTGGTCGAGGAGATGGCTCGATTCTACAATGACAACCCCACGCTGCGCCGTATCCTGGCTATTGCCGATACGCCCTTTGAGACCCGCGAGGAACTGGGTTGCATGATGTGCGATGCCTTCATGGAAGAAACCGGAGCAGAAATCGGCATTGTGAACCCTGGGGGCGTCCGTATCGAATCACACCCACAGGGAGATATCACTGTGCGCGACGTACTGGAAATGGATCCCTTCGACAACCACGCCGTTGTGCTGGAACTGACAGGCAACGAGATTGCCCATATGATGCTGACCTATTGCCACAACACGCTTCATAGTTTCCCATATGTTGGCGGCATCACATGTGAGATCACCCTTGAAGAACAATTTCCAGAGAAAATCAAGTGTATCAAGTTGCTGACACTCGACGGCAAGAAGTTAAACATGAAAAAGAAGTATAAGGTAGTAACCAACAACTATATCCCCGCCACTAGCGAGATTCCTGAAGGTTCCGACCATATACTGAATCTAGAGACAAGCAATATCATCATGCAATTCCTAGAGAAAAAGAAGGTTGTGAGCTACCAAGGTGTCAGCAGACTGAAGATAAGACCTCTTGAGTAGCACCAGCCTGACCCTTTACGAACCGTCCAGCTAATCGTCCCTGGTCGGCAAGATAAGCCTCATCGGTCATAAAGCGATCCATCTGCTTCTGGAAATCGTCGTAATTGGCGATTTCAAAGCCGCCACCTTTCTTTAAGCCTTGAGCCTCCTGGAACCGTTGGTTGTTGGGGCCAAAGAACACAGGCACATCCCAGACTGCCGCTTCCAGAAGATTATGAATACCCACGCCAAAGCCACCACCGACATAGGCCACATCACCATAATGGTAGATACTTGACAAGAGGCCGAAACAATTCACGATCAGCACCTCAGCATTAGCCAACTCATCGGAATAGCCAGCGTTCTCAGAGAGTCCGGAATACTCAGAATATCTTATCACCTTGCGTCCCTCGAGCAAAGCCTCTATCTGCTTGAGGTGATCCTCGCCAATAACGTGTGGAGCGATAATAAGTTTCCAGTCGCGATGCTTATCAAAATACTTGATGAAAATCTCCTCATCAGGCGGCCATGATGATCCTGCCACAAACACTTTGGCATCCTGCTTGAAAGCTTTAATAACAGGAAGTTGCTTAGACGCCTCCTTTATCTGGAGCACACGGTCAAAACGGGTATCACCAACGATTGACACGTTATGAATACCGATCTTGCCCAGCAGTTCCTTGCTCTGTTCATTCTGCACAAAGAAATGTGTAAAGCAGTTCAGCACACGACCATACTGACGGCCATACCACTTGAAGAACACCTGATCAGGACGGAAGATACTCGATACACTATAGACCGGTACATTTCTGTGTTTCAGAATATGCAGATAATTATACCAGAACTCATACTTGATGAAGAACGCCATCACCGGATGGACGGCACGCAAAAAACGGCGGGCATTCGCAATGGTATCCAAGGGCAGATAGGTAATGATGTCGGCACCTTCATAATTCTTTCGCACTTCATAACCAGAGGGAGAAAAGAATGTCAATAGAATCTTATACTCTGGATGTTTCTTCCGAAGTTGCTCTATCAATGGACGCCCTTGTTCAAACTCGCCCAACGAGGCGGCATGGAACCACACATACTTGGCATCTGGGTCTACCTTCTCCTTAAGAATACGGAAAGCCTCACGTTCACCACGCCACATTTTCCGTACCTTCTCATTAAAGCGACTGTAAATCGCCACGCCAAAGAGATAGAGATATATGATCAGATTATAGATCATCAGCCAAGTACTTCGATTGCACGTTTCATTCTTGCAAGTGTCTCCTCCTTGCCCAAGAAGGCAGAAATATCAAACATACCCGGTCCTTTGCCTTCGCCAACAAGTGTCAGGCGCCACGCATTCATCACGTTGCCGAGTTTGTATTCCTTCTGCTCCACCCATGCATGGACGATCTTCTCCTGATTCTCGAGCGAGAAGTCGTCAATGTCCTCCAATACGCTCATCAGTTCGGTCATGACAGCTGCCGAATCTTCCTTCCAGCGTTTCTTGGCTGTCTTTTCATCATATTCCGTCGGTGCCACGAAGAAGAATGAGCACAAAGGCCACAACTCATGCACAAACGACACACGGTCTTTCATCATGGCCGTTACCTGCAGAATACGTTCCGGGGGCTCATTGGGACAATGTGCCTTGACCATCGGCTCAAACAAAGCAGCAATCTCCTCGTTCGACTTTTTCAGGATATACTCGTGATTAAACCAAATGGCTTTCTCATAAGCGAACTTGGCACCTGCCTTCGAACACTTGGTGATATCAAAGAGCGGTACGAGTTCATCAAGCGTAAATAATTCCTGCTCCGTTCCGGGATTCCATCCCAACAAGGCCAGAAAATTAATGACGGCCTCTGGGAAATAGCCATCCTCACGATAGCCACGAGAGGTTTCCCCCGACTTGGGATCTTTCCACAACAAAGGGAACACGGGGAAGCCAAGACGATCGCCATCGCGTTTGGAGAGTTTACCCTTACCATCAGGTTTCAGCAACAATGGCAAGTGGGCAAACTGTGGCATTGTGTCCTCCCAGCCAAAGGCTTGATAGAGCAGTACGTGCAGCGGTGCACTGGGTAGCCATTCCTCACCACGGATAACATGTGAAATCTCCATCAGATGGTCATCAACAATGTTGGCCAGGTGATAGGTCGGCAACTGGTCGGCACTCTTGAAGAGCACCTTATCGTCGAGGATATCACTCTTCACACGCACCTCACCACGAATCAGGTCATTGACTAGCACCTCTTGTCCAGCCTCAATCTTAAAACGCACCACATACTGCTGACCACCGGCAATCAACTGCTCCACCTCCTCCTTGGGAAGGGTCAATGAGTTACGCATCTGACTACGCGTATGACAGTCGTATTGGAAGTTTTGTATCTCCGCACGCTTGGTCTCCAGTTCCTGAGGGGTATCGAAGGCAATATAGGCCTTTCCCGCATCCAACAACTGCTGGACATATTTCTTATAGATTTCTCTACGCTCACTCTGACGATAAGGTCCTTTGTCGCCTCCAAAGCTGACGCCCTCATCAAACTGAATGCCCAACCACTTGAACGATTCGATGATATACTCCTCTGCCCCAGGTACGAAACGTGTAGAATCGGTATCTTCTATGCGGAACACAAGGTCGCCCTGATGCTGGCGGGCAAACAGATAATTATACAAGGCAGTACGCACACCACCGATGTGCAATGCTCCTGTTGGACTCGGTGCAAAACGCACCCTGACTCTTCTTTCTGACATGCTTATATTGAATTTTGCTGCAAAGTTAATCTTTTTTTTAGAAATATTTGTATCTTTGCAGCAAAAATATACCGTCATGAACAATTTTAACCTGAAAACAGACATTACCTGGCGCGACTTCCTGATTCGCGTCGGACTCATTATTGTCACGGTAGCCATTATTACCTGGTTCCTTCCAAGCGACACCAATAACACCTTCAAGGTAGAAAAAGGGAAGCCCTGGAATTATGCTGACCTGCGGGCGCCCTTTGACTTCCCGATCTTAAAGACCGACGAGGCCGTTAAGGAAGAACGCGACAGTCTGTTGAAACAATATGAGCCCTATTTCAATTTGAACAAGAGCACAGAGAGCACGCAAATCCGGCAGTTTGTAAAAGACTATAACCAAGGTATCCCTGGTATATCCAACGACTATATCAGTATCATCGCTAACCGTCTTCACGCCATTTACCAAAAAGGTGTGATGAGTACGACCGATTATGCGTCAGTCAACAAAGATACCACCCGAATGATCAGGATTGTCAGCGGCAAGACCGCCATCAGCGTAAAGATAAACAAAGTTTATTCGACAGTCTCGGCCTACGAACAACTATTCCTAGACCCAGAACTGGATAGTCATCGGGAAATCTTACAGAAGTGCAACCTAAATGATTACATTTCGCCTAATCTGAACTACGACAAGGAGCGCAGCGAAGCCAGCCTGAGTGATCTGACCAACAGCATTCCGCTGGCCACCGGTATTGCCCAGCATGGACAAAAGATCATCGACAGAGGAGATATTGTGGATAGCAAGACTTACAATATCCTCATGTCATACCAGAAAGAGATGGAGCGACGCAATAAAAACGACCAGCAGATCAGCGTCACGATCATGGGACAGATTCTATATGTTACCATCCTTGTGATTTGCTTGACCGTTTTCCTAACGCTTTTCCGCAATGACTATTTCGAGAAAATCAGGTCAATAGCCATGCTCTACTCACTGGTCATTTTCTTCACTGTCATCTCGTCGGTAATGGTTACGCACAATTTCCTGCATGTCTATATTATACCGTTTGTGATGGTTCCCATTTTCATCCGCGTATTTATGGACTCGCGCACGGCTTTCATGACCCATGCCATTATGATCCTCATCTGTGCCTGCGCATTACAGCACCCCTTGGAGTTTGTGGCCGTTGAAACGGTGGCTGGCATTGTGGCTATCTTTGCACTGAGAGAACTATCCAGCCGTTCACAGTTGTTCTGGACAGCAGTATTGGTGACTTTAGCAGCCTCACTGATGAACCTTGCACTCGACTGGATACAGAACGATAACTTCTCGGAGATCAATGTCAGCGAGTACAACTATCTGTTTGTCAATGGCATTTTCCTATTCTGTTCCTACCCGCTACTGTACCTCATCGAGAAAACGTTCGGCTTCATCTCAAATATCACGCTGATCGAGCTCTCGGATATGAACAAGGAGATTCTCCGTAAGATGAGTGAGGTAGCGCCAGGAACCTTCCAACATTCCATTCAGGTAGGCAACTTGGCAGCAGAGATTGCCAGAAAGATCGGCGCCAAGAGTCAACTCGTGCGTACGGGTGCCTATTATCATGACATAGGAAAGATCCAGAATCCCATCTATTATACTGAGAACCAGTCGGGCGTCAATCCCCATGAGAGTATGACCTTTGTGGATAGTGCCCAGATGATTATCAGCCATGTGACAGAAGGTCTCAAACTGGCAGAAAAATACAATCTGCCCGATGTCATTAAGGACTTTATTGCCACGCATCATGGTCTCGGAAAGGCCAAATATTTTTATGTCAAACAAAAGAACGCCTTCCCCGACGAGGCTGTCGACGATCTTCTGTTTACCTATCCTGGTCCCAATCCCTTCACCAAGGAGCAGGCCATTCTGATGATGGCCGATTCCGTGGAAGCTGCCTCTCGTTCATTGCCCGACTACACGGAAAAAAGCATCCGTGAAATGGTGAACCGTCTGATAGACACACAAGTGGCAGAGGGTTACTTCAAAGAATGTCCCATCACCTTCCGCGACATTGCCTACGCAAAAACCGTCCTTATTGAAAAGCTGAAAACCATCTATCACACCCGTATCTCGTATCCCGAACTCAAGAAATAGTTGATTGTCTTGGCTTTCAGATTTGCACAAAACTGCACATTTGTGCATGTTTGTGTGCAATTTTCGTTAATATTCGTTAACTTTGTGCACGCAAACAATCTTGTTTAGAACAATCTCCATACCTTTGCAGCCGATTTTTAAAGATTGTTTTAGGATTATGAACAAAATTAAAGAAATGATGTTCGGCGTGATGCTGGCATCAGTAACAACCGCCACAGCAGGTGGCATCTTAACCAACACCAACCAGAGTATCGACTTTTTACGCAACCCAGCCCGTGATGCCGCCATCGGCCTCGACGGTGTGTATAGCAACCCCGCTGGCGTGGCCTTTCTCCCAGAAGGATTCCATTTAGGATTTAACTGGCAGTATGCCCACCAGACCCGTACCATTACCAGTACGAATCCCGTCTTTGCTTTAGGTCGTAAGAATCAAGGACAGACCACCAAGATATTCGAAGGTGTGGCCGACGCCCCTTTCATTCCCTCCCTTCAGGCTGCCTATAACAAAGGCGACTGGAGCATACAGTTCAACTTCTCCGTACCTGGCGGTGGCGGTAGCTGTGAGTTTGCCGACGGTCTGGGTTCTTTCGAGAGTGTTGTCGGTGGCATCGCCCATCAGCTCAGCGGACTCGACCAGATTGCCACGGCCCTTGGCCAACAGGCCCCCGGTGTGACCGGCTACGACATGGATGGCTATATGCAGGGCCGTCAGTATTATTTCGGATTCCAGCTCGGAACTGCCTATAAGATTTTACCCAACCTCTCTGTCTATGGCGGTCTGCGAGTGCTTTACGGCACCGCTACCTACAAGGCTAAGATCAGCAACATCCAGGTGAAGACCGCTGGCGGCTATGTTGATTTCGGCAGTTTCCTACAATCAGCCACAGCATTAGTTGATGGCGGTATCAGCACGGTCAACAATGGTTTAGCACAGGTCATTGCCGGTATGGCGCAATATGAGACCGCAGGTGCCACAGCCCTACCCGAGTACCAGCAACTGGTTGCCAAGAAAGCACAGCTCGAAGATACTGCCGCCACCCTTCAAGGCACCAGCCAGAACCTAAATGCGTTGCAGAAATACTCTCAGGGTGTGAACCTGCTCTGCAACCAGTCGAGCGTAGGCGTGGCTCCCATTATCGGTATCGACTATAAGTTCGGCCGCTTTAACCTTGCAGCCAAGTACGAGGCAAAAACGCAGATCCGTATGTTAAACGAGTCAACTGTCAACGAGGCCAGCGAGATTGCAGCTGTCAACAAGTTCCGCGATGGTGAGAAGATTGATGAAGACTCTCCCGCGCAACTTGCCCTTGGTGCCATGTGGAGTCCTGTAGACCAGGTGCGTCTGAACATAGGCTACCACCATTTTTACGACAAGAACGCCCGTTGGTATAACAACGCCCAAGACTTGCTCGATGGCGGTACAGACGAGTACCTTGGCGGTGTGGAATGGGATGTGACCGACCGTCTGACCATCTCTGCAGGAGGACAGCTCACGCACTACCAGCTCACCGATAATTATATGAACGATATGTCGTTTGTGGTCAACTCAAGCAGCATCGGCTTTGGCTTCAACTATAAGGCCAACGAGCAGATTACCCTGAAAGCCGCATATTTTCAGACCAACTACGACGATTACAACCGTACCGACTATCCTACAGCTGGTGTAAGCGACTCCTTCACCCGCACCAACCGCGTTCTCGGTATCGGTTGCGAGGTCAGTTTCTAAAAACACTTCGGATTCAGAATTGGTTTGACGTCATAGCGGATCGACGTCATAGTAGATTTGGAGGGAGGCATAGCGCTTGTCTTGCAGCATTTGATGTTGGGCAAGCGCTAAATATTTACGGACTTCGGCCATGTTGAGACTAGGCTCTAGCTTCAATACGATTTTTCGGATGGAGAGCGACTTGACTTTCGAGATACCAGGTTTGTCAGGGCCCAGGACGCGACCTGAGAACCATTGACGCAAGTGAGCGCCCATCTCTACACCAGCCGCTTCGACAATGGCATTTTGGCGATGCTTCAGATAGACGTAGACAAGGCGATAATAAGGCGGATAGCGGAACTGCTGGCGCTCGGCTATCAGCGAACGATAGAAAGCGGCATAATCATTGTGAACCACCTGACCAATCAATGGCAAATCAGGGCTCTTGGTCTGCAGGATTACAAGTCCACGCTTGCCCTTGCGTCCTGCGCGGCCACTGACTTGCGACATCATCATAAACGCATGTTCATAAGCCCTGAAATCGGGATAATTCAGCATGGTATCGGCATTGAGGATACCCACCACAGATACTTTATCGAAATCAAGTCCTTTGCTAATCATCTGCGTGCCGATGAGCAGATTGGTCCGGCCTGAAGAAAAGTCATTGATGATGCGTTCATAAGCCTGGCGACTGCGGGTGGTATCGAGATCCATCCTGGAGATACGAGCATCGGGGAAGATATCGTGCACCTCGGCCTCGATTTTCTCCGTACCATATCCCCGTGTCTGCAACTGCGTGCAACCGCAATTAGGACATTCAGTAGGTACCTGATAGGTATTGCCACAATAATGACACGTCAGTTGGTTCAGATTGCGATGGAGGGTGAGCGATACGTCGCAATGCTGGCAATGAGGCACCCATCCGCACTGCTTGCATTCAATCATAGGGGCATAGCCTCGACGGTTCTGGAAGAGAATAACTTGTTCACCATGTTCCAGAGCTTCACGCACCTTGCTTAGCAGTAATGGCGAGAAGAGCCCGTTCATCATCTTACGATGCTGCAAATCCTTGGTGTCCACTACCTGTATCTCAGGCAGTTCGATACCTTTATAGCGTTGGAACAATTCCACAAGACCATATTTGCCTGTTTTGGCATTATGATAAGTCTCAAGTGATGGTGTAGCCGTACCGAGTAGCACCTTTGCCTTTTGCATCTGGGCAAGCATGATGGCAGCACTGCGAGCATGGTAACGGGGCATGGGGTCTTGCTGCTTGTAGCTGGTTTCGTGTTCCTCATCGATTATCACCAACCCTAACTGCTGAAAAGGCAGGAAGACGGCACTTCGCGCACCAAGTATCACGTCGTAGGGATGGCCAGACAGTTGCTTCTGCCAGATCTCAACGCGTTCCGCATCAGAGTATTTGGAGTGATAGATGCCCAGTCGATTGCCAAAGACACGCTGCAAACGGTCCATAATCTGTACGGTAAGAGCTATCTCAGGCAGAAGATAAAGCACCTGCCGTTTCTGTTCCAGCGCCTGACGAATCAAATGGATATAGATTTCTGTTTTACCGCTGGATGTCACTCCATGCAGAAGGGTCACATTCTTTTTCAGAAACGAGAAGTGAATCTGGTTATAGGCATCCTGCTGAATTGGGCTTAATGGCTGGATTCTGTCTAAATGGGGTTCACCACCATGATTCAGACGTCCTACTTCCTGTTCATAGGTTTCCAGAAGTCCTCGTTGGACGAGAGCCGCTACCGTTTGAAGGCTATGACCTTGGTTCAGCAGTTCATCGCGGGTCAGGATTGTCGTCGCTGTCGCGCCATACTCTTCTATTCCAGAAAGAGCCATATAATCAATTAAGGCTGCCTGCTGCTTGGGAGCTCGCCGTAACATATCAAGGGCGATGTGAAGCGCCTGTTCGCTACGAAACTGAGGTACCAGACGGATATAGGTCTCTGTCTTCGGCTTATAACCGTCTTCGGCTTTCAAGCCTGAGGGAAGTGCAGCCTTGAAAACCTCACCTATCGGCGACATATAATAGTCAGCGATCCATTGCCAGAGGCGAAGCTGGTTGCCAAGAAGCATCGGTGTAGAATCCAAAACCTGAAGGATATCCTTGGTCTGATATCCTTCAGGTTGTTGATGGTGCATCGAGGCAATGATGCCTACGTATGTTTTGTTCCTTCCGAAAGGTACAAGTACGCGTTTCCCCACCTCTACCTGTTCATTTGCCGACGATGGTACGGAATAGGTAAAGAAGCCGTCAAGCGGCACAGGTAGGATAACGTCGACGAACAAAGCCTACTTAGAAGTAATAAGCAGCCGAGATCTGCCAGGACTTAGGCGCAGTGTCATCCTTGATATCCTGGGTAGCCTGCTTGAAAGTAGCATCAGCGGTCTTACCCAAACCGAGATTGTATGCAAAGCCAATCTCCAGATGATTTAAGAGAGAGACACCGGCACCGAGATTAATGCTGAAGGCAGACTTCTTCAACTGGAAAGTATTCTCCACGTTGTCTTTATTCCACTTGAAACTATCATCACCCACGTTGAAGCTGACCTGAGGACCTGCTGCCAGATAGATGCTAGCTGTACTGCCCAATCCGAAGTTAAAACGCGCATTGACGGGGATGAGAATATTCTGTTGCTTGATGGTCTCATTGTTTACCTCAGACTTCTTCTGATCGTAAAAAGCAGCAATGTCAACACCAAGTCCTGCAATAGGAAGAGCCACCTTCACAGACGGGCCAATAAACCATCCCACTTTGTTAGAGGTATCGAAGACTTTCTGGTCAAAACTCATATTGATGATGTCAAGACCACCCTTCACACCAAACTTAATACCTTGCGCCTGAACAGACGCTGCCATTGCAACAGCCAGTACAACTAACGTAATAATTCTTTTCATAATAAATCCCATTTTTAATGTTTGACGTTGCAAAGATACTAAAAAAGAGCGAATGAACGCTCTTTTTTACAGAAAAACTTTTCTTATCGTGTTTAATGCCTCTGTCTACGTACACTCACACGAGCTGAACTATTGCTAGGAGATGACGAATTACCACGGCTCTTTGAACTGCCCACCGACGAACGGCGACCTGTCTTTTTGGCCGTCTTTGCCTTCGCCTTCTGAGCGGCTTTCACGTTCTGAGGATTGGCGTTGGCGATGCTATCAAGTGAATCCTTCTTTTCGGGATCGCCGAAGATATTCTTGCGGAAAGCCTCCAGCTCCGCCTCAATGCGTTTCTGTTCGGCAGACATCTTCGCAGTATCACCATCACAAATCTGCGCCAGCGTCTTACCAAGTCGGTTGGTCGTCTTATAAATCTTGCCACGATACTGATTGGTAGTGAAGAAATCATCCATTGACATGGTAGCGGCATTATTCAGACTACTAACCATTACGGTCTGACGATTCAGGTAGGGTTCCAAATCGCTGTATTTCACCCAGAACAACGGATAAGCCGTACCCAGGCTGTTGGGGTCATCGCTGATGATAAAGTCATCGCTGCGCATCATCACTGGACAAAGAGCCAACACCTTGATATGAAACGAGGAATTAGCCTGATCGTAGTAGGCGCTCTCCTTCAGATAGAGCTTCTTCACCTCAGCAGAAGGAATGTCGCTGTTGTCGACCTTCAACTTACCGTTTTGCTCCTCATAAAAGATATGATAGTTGTCGAGCATGGTTTTCATCTCAATCTTTGAGGTCTCTTCAAACACATCGCTGCCATCTGTAGGATACTCATAGATGGGTATGTAGCCATTCTGTGCCAACTTGAAAATATAGGTAAACAGATTCAACTGTTTCCCTTGCGGCTCTACGGGATAATACAGGCCCGCATTTGCATCGTCTTCGAGATTGATCTCACGATAGATATCACGACGCCAAACCACATCTTCAGGCATGTCCACTGCCGTCGGAAAAGAGATCTGGGCACGTCTTGTCATAGCCGACGATGGCGTGCTCTTCTTTTTCTGCGGCTGTTGCTGTTGTTCTTTCTGCTGTTGCTGAACACGGCGAGCCTTCGGTTGGGCAGTTGCAGTGAATAATGAACAGTGAATAGTGAACAGTATCATCACCATTCTCACCAGACACATGCTACTCATTCTGCCTATCATATAACTTATCGTCTTCATATCTTAACTATTATTATTTCACTATTAACTTTTCACTTCACAATGACCTCCATGGGATTCTGTAAAGTACGTGTCAGGCCATCAGGCCCCACCACCGTCACACGCGAGATATAAAAGCGGCGGTTACGGGTCAACTTACGGAAGGTCTCCATCTGTCGCGAAGAGAACGAGGCTCCATTGGAAGCCATCGGAACGGCATTACCCATATTGTCGAAGAACACGGTCTCGAAACTCTGTACACGGAAGGCGACATCGAGGATACCATCGTCGATAGCGGCACCGAGAGCCGTTGCTGCCACCAACTGACCTTTTGCCAGACCGCCACCAAAATAACGTGTAGGATTGCCGTGTTCATCTTTCATATTAATGTAAGGTCGGGGATCGGGCAATTTCCGCACCTTAAACGTAAACTGTCCCATCTGTTGCGGGCGGCCCGTATTCGTAGAAGTGACGGTGAAGGTTACATTCTGTCCCACTGACGACGGACGTGCGATATAGCGTCCTGGGCCTTGGGGTTGCAACGAGCCACCACTCATTGTTGCCGAGATCTTATTCAACGGTACACCTGGCACACTGATGCTGATGGGGTTGTTATAACCAGCATACAGTACGTTCATCAGATCGGCACTCACCGTTGCACTGGGATCCACCACCGTATATTTCTGTGAGAAATCACGACGAATCTTGTCGCCATTGCCATTCACAGTCTCCATATAGCCAGCCAAAGTGAAATCACCCGTAGCCGTACAGATGCGCTCATAGAGATTGTCATGGAGCGTCACTTTCTGATTGCCTATATAAATATCGGGCACCTGTGTGGTATCCACAGCAGCCATCACGATATGAGCCGAGAACTTATCACCACGTACTATAGTCTGCGAATTGGGGATGACAAAGGCCTCAAGAGCATTCACACGGATATCCTTCACGTCAATGTTCTGCACCAATGTATGCAGCACTTCACCCTCTGCATAACGCACATCGCTCTGCAACTTCGAGAGCAGGGTGACGGCAGCTGCAGCAGGCATCGCCTCAAACATATATTCCTGCCAATTCTTTCCCATCGCCTTGGCACTCTTAGGTACCTCTGTTGTCAGGTTCGACACCAACATCTGTTTCTGTCTGGGTGTCGTTACCATCGGCAAGAGTTTGGCACGGTAGTTATTGATAGCCTCAAAGAGTTTCTGACCTTGTCCACGCCCAGGTGCCAACATCACCTGACTGGCAGCTTCCAAGTCTTCTTTGTTGCGGATATTCTTCACGTCACCATCATCACCATCGGCCTCGCGGACAATTGCCTCCTTCAAATCAGCAATCATATTATAGAGCGAGTCGCTCATATGTTTCACCTGCTGTGACTTGTTGTACCATTGCTCGACCTTCTGAGGATTCTTCTTCATCTGCACGGCAAAATCATCATAGATAGCCAGATTCTCGTTGGTGGCATTCACCGTCGTGCGCTTCAGACTTTCCTCCACAATCGAGAAGCCGTTGAGCACTTCGTTGGAAACATTCAGCGCGAGCATGGCCATCAAGACGACATACATCAGATTGATCATCTTCTGGCGAGGAGATACAGGTCTTTTCTTTATTGCCACTTTAATATACTGTTTGACAATTTACCATTTAATTATTGACCGAGGGGAGCGGCGGCTTTCATGTTCACCGTCATTGCCTCTATCATTCGTGTATAAATCTTGTTGAGCTCTGCTATCTGCTCAGCCATCTTACGAGTCTGTTCATTGATCTCATCGATGGTGCTAATCTGTGAGCTGGCACTCTTCAACTGCAACTCGTATATCTTACATATACCAGTCAGCGTACGGTTCAGATTTTCCATCTCTTCAGAGTCGCGAGCCAAACGTTCACTTTGTTCAGACACCTTCGAGAGCATCTCCGTCAGACGTTTCAACTCATCGACATAGTTGGCTGTAGCCTCTTCGAGTTCAGGGTTCACCTGAGGCAATACGGTTGCAGCTCCACCAGCCATCGTTGTTACGGATGAAGAAACGGCAGCAATAGCCTCGGTATCGACACCTGTCTGGCTCGTCTGGGCAGGAGTACTTACTTCGCTGGCCGGGCTAGAAGGACTTGATGAACCGGCACCACCACCGATAATAATCGTGCCACCATTGCCACCTACGATAGTGGCACTGGCCGATTCTGCGTGGACAGTCTCCATCTCTTCTTCTGCGGTTTTCACATGGGTATCCAATTCCATACCGTCGGTCGTCTTGTCGAAGGGACGATCAAAGGCCGAAATAAAGAACACAAACACTTCGGTTCCCATGCCCAGGAACAGAAAGAAGTTGGCACCAGGCAGATGGGTCAGTTTAAAGAGAGTACCCAAGATCACGATCGAGGCGCCCCAGCTATAGGCATAGTTCAGGAACGTCTGCCCAGGGACACTGTCCATCCACTTCTGCAAACGATAAACAAGATTGTATTTACTATAGGTTGTCATATATATCTACGTTTTTTTATTTCTTTTTAGAGATTCGGACCTTGTCGCTAGTAGAGTTGGCCAGGCTGCGCACACAACGGAAGCCGATGTATGATCGTGGCTGGTTCTGATACTCTGAAGAACGCCAGGCAGAACGGATGTACGACTCCGGATCCTTCCAGGAGCCACCACGTACGCTCTTTTTCTTCAACCGATAAGGATCCTCGATAGCAGCATTGTACTTCAGCTGCGGATTGATGTCATTCATCGCTTCCACACCAGCTTCCGTATATATGGTACTCGTCCACTCCGCCACATTACCGGCCATATCAAACAAGCCATTGCTATTGGCAGAATAGATACCTACTTTGCTTGTTATCAAATTGCCGTCTTTGGTATAGTTACCATTGTCGGGTTTGAAGTTAGCATAGAAACAGCCCTTGCCGCTGGCCACATCCTCATTCTCCCAAGGGAACTCGTTCTGATCTTTACCGCGGGCAGCAAATTCCCATTCAGCCTCTGTCGGTAAACGATAGCGCTGCACAAACCTTGCTGCAGCTCCCAGTCCCTTCAACAAATATTCCGTGCGCCAAGCGCAAAAAGCATTGGCCTGCTCCCATGAAACACCTACTACAGGATAGTCATTATAAGCTGGATTCGAGAAATAATAGCGCATGTACATTTCATTATCCGAGTTGGGGAAATCGTTCACCCAGCAGGTTGTATCAGGATAGATATTCACGATATAGGTATTCAGAAAATCCCAAGGACCCGTCAACTGACGGTTAATGGTTTCTCTGATAATCTTTCCTTCATCGTCAATATAGGCTGTGTCCTTCGAAATCCACACTTCCTCATCGGGATCCACCTCGATATCCGTATTCAGGTTGCGCTCTTCAGGATTCAAACGGTTACGACGCAGAGCAGCAGCCGTATAATCGTAAATCTCGTAACGGTAGTTCATCTGCGAAGCATCGAGCATCTTTTCACCCGTCACAGGATTGGTGACATAGAGGCTCTCAATAGCACGCTGTTCATCCTCGTTCGGCTTACGTGGCAATGGCTTCTTCCAATTCAGATGAGGAGTGATGGGCTCACCATTCTTATCCTCCTCAATCTTGTAAGTCTCGTCGCCTCCATAATTGGGATCGGCCAGACGCTCACGAAGAATAGAATCGCGCACGTAATTCACAAACTGGCGGTACTTCGAGTTTGTGACCTCAGTCTCATCCATCCAGAACCCATCGACGGAAATGTCGCGGATAGGCGTCTGCTTACCCCAAAGGCTATCCTGCTGTTCAATGCCCATCTTCAGATGTCCACGCTTAACGAGCGTCATACCATAGGGAGTTGGTTCTGTAAAAGCTCTGCCGCCGGCGCCCGTCACCTCTCCACCTTGTGAAGAGGCCAGCTTACCACCAAAACAACCTGTCAGCAGTAGCATAAAGGCACAACCAAACAAATACTGTTTCATATCTTTTGTCGTTATAATAGTCTCACACTCTTATGCAGGTTCTTCCCCTTTTTGAAAAGGTTCAGGTCTGTCTGATATCCAACAAACAGTTCATGACTGCCATTACCAACATTAATCGCTGTGGTATAAATCTCGTAGCTGTAGCCGAGATGGATGCCGTGGAAGTTACCACCAATCATTACCGTCACTGAGTTCGTTGGACTATACGACACGCCTGCGTACATCATCCGCTTCTCGTGGGTGTACTTCAGACGGCCTGTGACATCAGCACGCCACGCCACGCCATCCGTACGTCCCAAAGCAGAGGTGTGTATTGATAAAAACGGATTTCTAAGCCGAATATTGTATCCGCCAGTCAAATAAAATGTAGCGGGGACCTCCAATTCATTGGTTTCACCTAATTCCACGGTAGGCGAATTCAAATGCATAGCTGATACGCCGACATACCAGTTCTTGTGGGTGTAATAGAGTCCGGCACCAAAGTCGATACCGGTTCCCGTGACATCGGTTGTAGCGATAGCCGGGTCTGTATTGTTTTCTGGCATTTCTGCCTTTGAGCCATCGAAGCCCTCGCTGAGGATATTAGCCTCAACACCCATACTGAGTCTTCCTCCGAAGAGCGACTTTTTATAGGCATACTGCACACCAAGACGCTTATGAGAGAAAAGTCCTATAGCATCGTTGAGCAGTTGAAGTCCCACACCATGATAAGCGCCAAGTCCGTAAAAGGGCATGTCACCGGCAGCATACATCGTCTTGGGATTATGCTCAAAACCGGCAAATTGCATCGCATATGCCACTGCTACATTCAGTTTATCCTCCTTGCCCACGGAAGCGGGATTAAACGATGGTTCCATCGCCCAGTAATGACCGAACGACACATCTTGCTGCGCCCTCATCCCGACAGTCGTCAGCAGAAGAATTGTGAAAAGGGCAACTCGTTTCACGCTATAATAACGCAAAACGACAACTATTTATTGTAAGCGGTGTTTTAAAAGTCCCAGGGAAATTTGCGAATTTCAGAATAATGTCGTACCTTTGCCACCAGAAACAAATCAAGCAAATATGAAACGAACCATTTTTATTCTCTTTGTCGCATTCATGGCCCTGACCGCCACGGCGACACAACAAGAATCTGTAGCAGGTCTGTATCCCTTAGAGGGTTGCGGACGAATCGTTTATAATTTCAATGAAGGGTGGCGCTTCTGGCTCGGCGATGCCAAAGGTGCAGAGTCTATGGCTTTCGACGATAGCAAATGGGAAGTGGTCTGTGCCCCGCATATCGACCGTCTGGAACCCTCGGAGGCCAGTGGTGGCCGAAATTACCAAGGTGTTTGTTGGTATCGCAAACACTTCGCCGTACCTGAGGATATGGCCGGCAAACAGATAATCATCCATTTCGAGGCCATCATGGGCAAGCAATGGGTCTATGTCAACGGCCGACTTGTAAAAGAACACTTGGGCGGCTATCTTCCCATTACCATCGACCTCTCCGCAGAGGGAGTGAAGGCGGGTGACAAATGTCTCATCGCCGTGAAGGCCGACAATAGCGACGATAAGAACTATCCCCCTGGCAAGCAGCAAAACCAACTCGACTTTGCTTATCATGGCGGAATGTACCGCGATGCGTGGCTCATCGGTAAGTCAGCCTTTGCCATCACAGATGCCATTGAGCGCAATCAAGTGGCTGGCGGTGGTGTATTCATCCACTATGACAATATTTCTGAGAAGAAAGCAGACGTCTTCATAGATGTAGAGGTTGGGAAAGTGTCCGCAATCTCTGAAAATTCCAAATCTTCTGGGAAGGCTATCACATTGCTCGCACGCATCAAAGATACTGACGGCAAGATTATCAAGACCCTTAAACAATCTAAGGCGATAGTCACGTCAACCGTCTTCCGTCTGGCATCATCCATCACATTCCCCCATCTATGGTCGCCTGAGAATCCTTACCTCTACACCGTCGAACTCCAGGTGATGGATGGAAAGAAAAGTATTGATGGTGGTATCGTACGCATGGGCATCCGCAAGGCAGAGTTCCGCGGGAAGGACGGCTTCTGGCTCAACGGCAAACCATATCACCAACTGGTGGGTGGCAACCGTCATCAGGACTTCGCCTATGTGGGTAATGCCGTGCCCAACTCCCAGCAGTGGCGCGATGTGATGCGTCTGAAGCAGGCCGGCATGACCATCATCCGCGCAGCCCACTATCCACAAGACCCGTCGTTTATGGATGCCTGCGACGAGCTGGGGCTCTTTATCATCGTACCCACACCTGGCTGGCAGTTCTGGAACCAGGATCCGAAATGGGGCGAGATGGTGCATCAGAACACCCGCGACATTATCCGTCGCGACCGCAACCATCCCTGCGTGCTCATGTGGGAACCGATTTTGAATGAGACCCGCTACCCACAAGACTTCGCCTTGAAAGCCCTGCAAGTCACTCGCGAGGAATATCCCTGGCCTGGTCGTCCCGTGGCTGCGGCTGACATGAATTCTGCCGGTGTCAAAGACAACTACGATGTATTATATGACTGGCCTTATAATATAGCCAACGGCAAATACGATATCGACAAATGCATCTTTACCCGTGAATGGGGTGAGTATGTCGATGACTGGTATGCCCATAATGCCGTCAACCGGGCAGCCCGCGGCTGGGGCGAGCAAGCGCAGGTAGCTGCCGCTCTTTCACTCGCTGATACATACGGCATGATGTTCCAAAGTCAGCGTCAGTTTATCGGAGGCTGTCTGTGGCATCCCTTCGACCACCAGCGTGGCTATCATCCTGATGCCTACTTAGGAGGAATCTATGATGCCTTCCGCCAACCGAAATATGCCCTCGATATGTTCAAGGCTCAGATTACGCCGAATAATCAGAGCGCTCCGGCCTATTTCATCTCAATCGCCCATGAGTTGACGCCTTTCTCTCCCTCCGACGTTACCATTTTCAGTAATTGCGACAGTGTCCGTCTGACTGCCCTCAATGGTTGGAAATCAGCAACCCTGCCTGTAGTTCACAACTCCAATGGCCAGCCCAACGCTCCGGTAATCTTCAAGGATTTCTGGGATTCCTGGAAAGCCCGTGAACTGAGTTACAACAAGAAATCCTGGCAAAGTGTGAAGTTCGTGGCCGAAGGCATCAAAAACGGAGAGGTCGTCTGCACCGCCGAAAAAATGCCTTCCCGTCGTAGCACGAAGATTCGCCTTATTGCCGACGAGATGGGGCGCCAACTTGTTGCCGACGGCTCTGACTTCATTGTCGTGGTGGCTGAGATTACCGACGACAACGGCAATGTGCGCCGTCTGGCTCGTGAGCATGTATCATTCACCGTCGAGGGTGAAGGTCGTATCATTGGCGATGCCTCTATAGCCGCTAATCCCCGTCAGGTAGAATGGGGCACAGCACCAGTCCTCATCCGTAGCACTCATAAAGCCGGCCCCGTCCGCATTATCGCCCGTAGCACCTTCGAGGGCATCCATGCCCCAGCAGCCGACACGCTCACCATCGAGAGCATTCCCTACGAAGGACGTATGTGTTATCAAGAGGCAAGCAATGGTCTAAAACTATCCACCAATACCCATAGCCTTTCACCCAACGCCCCTACCATCACCGATGCCGAACGGCGCAAAATGCTTGAGGAAGTGGAACAGCAGCAGCAAGACTTCGGCATCCAATAGAAAGGACATGAGTTTTAAAAGATAGTGATATAGCCTCTGCAGATAACCCGTCCTTATCGCCAAATAAGGACGGGTTATTGCTGAATAAGAACGGGTTATTAGCGAATAAGAACGGATTATTGTAAAAAAGTTCATCTTTCAACTTAATAATTCTTCAGTTCTTGCGTATTATAGATGTATGACACGCTCAGAATTCGAACATATCGCCGCGCAGTTGCGCCAGAGAGTGCTGAAAGTCGGACTCGATTTCTTTAGCAACAAGGAGGATGCTGAGGACGTAGCCCAGGAGACGATGGTACAACTGTGGCGCTATCTGGAGCATATCGATGCGGAGCGGAACATAGAAGCGCTGGCTGTCAGAGTGGCCAAGAACTGCTGCGTGAACATGTACCGCCGACAATCGGGAAAGGCTGACACCATTGATATCGACCAGCAAGCCGACAACCGTCTTGAGAGCTCCGTTTCGCCTCAGGCTCTCCTCGAGGTTCAGGATGCCCAGCGGCTGCTGTCGGAGGCGATGGCTCTGCTGAAGCCACGAGAACGACAGCTGTTCGAATTGCGACAGATGGACGGGCTCTCCACCGATGAAGTCGCCTCGCAGACAGGCATCCCCAAGCCCTCAGTCACCGCCATGGTCTCGGCCGCACGAAAGAAAGTATTAACAGAACTCAAAAGGAGGATGAAACAATGACTAACAAACAAATACAAATTCTGATCGACAAATATCTCGCAGGCGAGACCTCGCCGGCCGAAGAAAAAAAACTGGCTCTCGAACTGCAGCAGCATCAAAATCTGCCCGAAGAGTGGCAGGCCGTCTGTCTGATGCTCGGCGAACTCACGTTAGGCGAAGCCGAATACGACGCTATCATGGCACAAAGGAAAGAAAAAACCTCTGCCCTCATCATTGCCCTGCGCACTATATCGACCATCGCAGCCATCTACTTGGTAGGCCTGTTCATCTATCTGCAAACGGAGTCGCCAACTAAGCCAGCAATGGCACTATCAAATAATAATAAGGTAGAGAATCATCAGCCTGCTCCACAACCAGCATACTGCACAGAAGGAACACCCCGGGAAATCCTGATGTGCTATCTGGAGCGCAGACAGGCACAACCCGATACTTACAAACAATTAAAACGAATGAGTTATGAAAACCAATAGATTTTTTATCATCCTGGCAGTCGCAGTGCTGCTGATGACATCATGCCGAAACAACGATTCAAGCATGCTCACCATCATCAACGACGATGGCACCTGCAGTCGCGAGATGTCGTTTCATCCTTATCCACAAGACATCATGGCTCCGCTCGATGAACCAATCAACTGCGACGGTCTGCAATTCAACTCCGATTGGGAGCGTACATGGTCGGTGGTCGGCGATTCAGTACGCCATCCCTGCCCGATAACGCAAAATCAGTGGGACAGCCTGCAGACTGTGTTCCCCGGACAGATCGTCCGCAGCAAGATCCTGATGCACACCAGGCGAAGCTTCGAGCAGGTGAGCCAGATGGGCGACTCGCTTACCCATGTGGTTGACCACTTGTTCAAGGCGACATCATCGCTCGACAAGCACTTCAGGTGGTTCCATACCGACTACGTCTATCAAGAGACTTTTGCCATCACCGACATCGAGCATATCTTCTCCATCCCCCTAGACCGATTTGTGAGTGCCGACACCGCATCATATTGGTTCACTGGCCAGCCCAACCTTTCGGCAGGACTCACCGGAGCGGAGCAGAAGGAATTGCTCGACGAGATTGAGCCCAAGATCAGCCAGTGGTTTAATGCCTGCACGATGGATTATGTCTATACCACGGTCGGCCGGCGCTACGACGAGATCAAGAATCCCCCCGTCAGCAAAGAGCAGTTTCTGGCCTTAAAGGATTCCATTGTCATGTCGGCGGCAGTGCGCAACATGAATCTGTTCACCGACATCAGCCAGATCGGCGAGATTCTGAACAAATTTTACCATTCCGAAGCCTATACGCAACTGTTCAGCGATGCCAAGGCGTGGGAACGAGTGCTCGACCGAAAGTACAAGAGCTACGAATATCTCATGATGATGGCTCCGCGCCTGGATTATGTGATGCCAGGCAAGGTAATCGACGGGGGTGGCGGCGAAGTCGATGGCCAGGTGGTCAGCTACAGGTTCTCCGGCGAGCGGCTCATCCCCCACCCCTACCAGGTAACCATCACTTCGCGCGTTACCAATATCTGGGCCTATATCGTCACATTCCTCATCATTGCCCTCGCCATCGGAAGTTTCTTCTACCGCAAGACCAATCACCGATAAAATCGCCCTCTATAGAAAGAACCGTTGGAATTCGGACTCGAAGTTGGGAGTGAGGATGTTCTGGCCGATGGCAGCGCGAATCTCATCGAGCGTCCAGAAACGCCCTCCATCGAGTTCTTCGGCAGAGGGCGTGACTGGTCCGTCATAGATCGTACGATTGACATAGACCAATTCCCGTTCGCGACGACTGTCGAAGACATATTGCCCCACCCGCTCTGGACAGAAATCGGTGATGCCGAGTTCTTCGCGCACCTCACGCAACAGCGCCTGTTCGGGCGTCTCACCAAAATCCACATGTCCGCCCACGCTGGTATCCCACTTGCCAGGCTGGATATCTTTCCACTCCGGCCGACGTTGCAGATAGACCTCGCCACGAGAGTTGAACACATGGAGATGAACCACCGGATGAAGCAGCCGGGAACCGTTATGACATTCGCCCCTGGTGGCAGAGCCGACGACCTTACCCATTTCGTCGACCACAGGGAAACGCTCTTCGCTATTATCTTTCATTCGTTTTCTTTTTGACCTTGCAAAGGTAAGAAGAATTTGCGATATCGCCAAGATTGTTTGGTAATAATAAGAAAAATAACTATCTTTGCAGCACAATTCTAAAACTAAGCAAATGAAAAAGCTAACAATGATTGGCATGGCTTCATTATTGACTGCATGCAGCACGGCTCCCGATATGGAGCAGCAGATTGACGAACTCTACGGCAAGATGTCGCAGGAAGAGCGCATCGCCCAGTTGAGAAGTATGTATATGGACGATTTGTTCGACGAACAGGGGAAGTTGGACGAGGCGAAATGCCGCGAACTGATTCCCAACGGCATCGGACACTTCTCGCAGTTCTGTATGCAGCAGCCCCGCGACCCGAATGAGCTGCGTGACCGCACCGCAGCCGTACAGGAATGGTTGATGAAGAATACGCCCAACGGCATCCCGGCATTATTGCACGAAGAGGTGCTCTCGGGTGTGAACACCCTGGGCTCTACCATCTATCCCCAACAAATTGGTCAGGCCTGCTCGTTCAATCCAGAACTGGCTGAACTGAAGACCGTCCAGACCAGCACCGCCATGCGAAAGATGGGTGGCGTGTTGGCGCTCTCACCGATGGTCGACGTGTGCCGCATCCCCTCGTTCAACCGCTTGGAGGAGTCGTATGGCGAAGATGGCTATTTGTCGGCAGCGATGGGCGTGGCTTTTGTGAAGGGTTTGCAGCAAGGCGACCTGAAAAAGGGCGTAGGAGCCTGTTCGAAGCATTACCTCGGCTATGGCGGTGGCGGTGATGCCGAAGAGAAAGAGATGATGGAGGAAATCCTATTGCCCCACGAGGCGATGATCCGACTGGCAGGTAGCAAAGTCGTCATGCCGGGTTATCATGCCGTACATGGCACGAAGTGCGTGGCCAACAGTGAGATTCTGCAAGATATCCTTCGCGACTATGTAGGCTTCGACGGCATGGTGGTAAGCGACTATACTGCCATCGACCAGTTGCCCGACTTAGACGATGTTGTCAAGAAGGCGGCAGCAGCCATCAACGGCGGCAACGATGTGGACTTCCCCCACGGTGCCAACTATCAGCATCTGCAAAAGGCTATCGATCAGGGACTGGTAAAGCCCGAAGTGCTGGAACGGGCTGTAAAGAATGTGCTCCGGCAGAAGTTCCGCGCTGGTCTGTTCGACAAGGATGCCTACCTCTATAGCAAAGAGGATATCAAACTCGATACCCCCGAAGAGCGCCAGACGGCTTACGACATTGCCACACAATCAATCGTATTGCTGGAGAACAATGGCGTACTGCCTTTGAAAGATGCCAAAAACATACTCGTTACCGGACCTAATGCCAACACCATCTGGGCCATGTGCGGCGACTATACCTATCCTGCGATGTCATACTTCTGGAAGAAGATGGAGGATGTGGCCGGACGCGACAATCCTCATATCATCAAACTTTTGGAAGGCATGAATGGCCGCAAGCCCGAGGGAGTCAATATTCTCTATTCACGTGGTTGCGACTGGACGGAAGAGATTGAGACCAAGTATAGCGAACTCGGCGACGAACGCGCTTGGGAGTACGAGATTCTGCACCGTAAAGTGGATTCAGGCGAGAAGGCCAACAAGGCAGAAGCGCTCAATCTAGCTAAACAGGCTGATGTGATTGTGGCTGCCGTGGGTGAGAATGTGATGCTCTGTGGCGAGAACCGCGACCGTCAGGGACTCCGTCTGCCAGGCAAGCAGGAGCAGTTCGTGGAAGAACTGATCAAAACGGGTAAGCCAGTCGTATTGGTAATGTTCGGTGGCAGGGCTCAGGTGATTTCCGGTCTTGCAGAGAAGTGTGCTGCCGTCATTCAGGCCTGGTATCCTGGTGAGGAAGGCGGCAATGCTGTGGCCGATATCCTTTATGGTAAGATATCGCCCTCAGCCAAACTCTCCGTGAGCTATCCGAATACAGAGATCGACGAGCCCATCTGTTATAACCGCTCTGCAGAGAAGGATCAGCGCATCCAATGGCCCTTCGGTTATGGTCTGAGTTATACCACCTTCGAATACAGTAACCTGAAGGTGAACGGTGAAGCTTCAACAACTGATGAGAGCATCAGCCTTACATTCGACGTGAAGAACACCGGCAAGATGGCGGCAGACGAAATCGCCCAGATCTATCTATCGCCCACATCAGCAGACCAGAATATCCGTCCTATCCAATTGCAGGGTTTTGCCCGTGTGTCGCTCCAACCCGGAGAGACCAAGACGGTGAAAGTAAAGCTTTGGACAGAGCAGTTCGGCTACTATAGTAATCAGGGCCAGCGTCAATGGAACATCCAACCAGGCACGTTCGTCGTCAAGATTGGCGCCTCATCGACAGACATCAAATTGCAAGAGAACATAACGCTCAAGGGCGAGCCTGTAGTAAAGCCCATCCGCGATCACTACTTGTCAATGCTTGAGTAAAAGATCACGTCGATGGCCTGGAAACTGAAATATCGTTGTAAGGCCCCAATTGTTAAATAGATATAATTCTTGGCAAAAACTTAGTACTTTGTATTGCAAGGTACTAAAGTTTTGCCTATCTTTGCATCCGAAATCAAATCATAAGCAAGATTATGAACATCGAGAATGCAAAGTCACAGATGAGGAAAGGAATGCTGGAGTACTGCGTGTTGCTGTTGCTGAAGCATCGCCCATCATACGCCAGTGACATCATCCAACAACTGAAGAATGCAGAGCTGCTCGTGGTAGAAGGGACGCTCTATCCCCTGCTCACCCGACTGAAGAACGACGGTCTGCTGCAATACGAGTGGCAGGAGTCGACGCAGGGTCCTCCCCGCAAGTACTATGCCCTCAGTGCTGAGGGCGAAAAGTTCCTCGAAGGCCTCGACGGCGCCTGGAACGAACTCTCTAACACCATTAATTTTCTCAAAACCATCACCCCCAAACTATTAGAAGCAAAATGAAGAAGAACATCACCATCAACTTGTGTGGGCGTCTTTTCCAAATCGACGAGGATGCCTATGAACTGCTGCAGCAGTATATCGATTCGCTCCGACAGTCGTTCGGCCATGAGGAAGGCGGCGAGGAAATCGTCAACGACATCGAGGCCCGTATCGCCGAGCTGTTCTTGGAGTTGAACCAGCAAGGTATCGAGGCCATCACCATTGAGCATGTGAAGGATATCATTACCCGCATCGGCAAGCCCGAGGAACTCAAGGGCGAGGAAGAAAAGCAGGATAACGGCGGACATAAGTACGACTCCTTCCGCTCGGCAGCACAGGGCTTTAGAGATAATGTACGCGCAAGGACAGCCGGTAAACGGCTCTACCGCAACCCCAACGACAAGATGGTGGCCGGTGTGCTCTCAGGCATTGCGGCCTATACTGGCTCTGACGTCACATGGTGGCGCATCGGCTATGCCATGTTGATACTGGCCTCCAACTTCCTGTTCCCCTTGTTTGGAATATGGTTTAACTTCGGATTCTTCCTCCACATCAATCTGGCCTTTATCATCTTCTACTTCGTGCTGGCCATTGCCATCCCCGTGGCTGATACGCCCAAGCAGGTGCTGGAGATGGAAGGTAAAGAGGTAACGCCGCAGAATCTGGCCGATGTGGTGGTCGAGGACAAACAGCCTGCGCAGCATCGTCGCGGTTGTCTGGGCTCGTTCTTCTCCGTGATCATCTCCATATTCGTGGGTATCTTCGTAGGCATCGCAGCCATCGTCGGGCTGGTGCTACTGGTATGTCTGCTGCTCATCATCGTGTCGCTGGTAGTCGTCTTTACGGTTCCTTCTGTCCGGACGTCTCTGCCCTTTGACTTCGAGGATCTGCATCTGGCCGAGTTGATGAGCGTGCATCCCTGGATTGTCATCGTTTTCATCATCGGACTGCTGCTTGCCCTTTGCATTCCTCTTTATGCCATCGCCCACATGTTGTTCTCACGGGCAGGAAAGGTGCAGCCGATGGGCATCGGCCAGCGCATTCTGTGGATTGTGCTATGGGTGGCATCGCTGTGCTGCCTATTCCCGGCACTTGTCTGGATTCAGGAGCAGGAAAAAGAGCGATATAATGAGCGCTATAGTCAAACAATAGTGTCAGGCAGCCCTTGGTCTCACTACAGCATCAACAACGTGCCGATGGATATGGAGGACTTCGACTATTTCTCGACGAACAACTGGGTGATGGTGAAACACAGCAACACCGACGATTACTATGCTTCTTTCACCGGCGCTTGCGAATATTTTACTGGCGACTCTATCACACGCTATCTCGAAGGCCATATCGGGGAAAGGCCACAACTCGTATATCAAGCTGAGCATACCGAGTGGGTGGAGCCCGGCGTCTACTCGCTCAACTGCATCGTACGCGCCGACGACCGAGGCGCCTTCGTCTATACCCAGGTTGACGATGAGAAGCAGCTCAAAGAGATTCCCCCCTATGGTCGGAAGGGCGGCGAGCTGTGGATGGGCACCCACCTGCTACCGCCATCAGAGAATCATGGCAGCGTAGAGGAAAACCATCGGAAGATTGAGAAGATGATGAAGGATGAACCTTTGTCGAAGCAGGAGGAATGGAAAAAGATCGTTAAAGCCAATCACAGCCGCGGTTTCGGATGGTCCATCGTCCATATAGACGACATCATCGTCACCGCCGACTCTATCCCCATCGTCTATGGTGTCTCCACCGTGCCCGAGTTCACCGGACAGGAATGCCGCGCCCAGTGGTTCTCGGCCACCGACTTCAAACTCACCCGCACGGGCGACCTACGATAGTCCCTCGATTTCGCCGTTCACGATGGTGATGCGCTCGGCCTGCGGACTCTTGGGCAAACCTGGCATACGGAGCATATCGCCAGCGATGGCGACGATCATCTCGCTGCCACAGTTGAGGATGACATCGCGGATACGGATGGTAAAGCCCTCGGGCGAACCGTAGAGGGTTGAGTCGGCAGAGAAGGAGAACTGCGTCTTGGCGATGCAGACGGGATAGCGGGCAATCTCTTTGTCGTCGCCGAAGATCTCCCTGATGGCCTCCAAACGCTTCTTGCCGGTCTTGGTGTACACGACGGCTGCTGCGCCGTAAATACGCTTGCAGACCTTCTCAATCTTGCCCTCAATCGTATCGTTCTCGGGATAAGTGAAATGAATGGGCAGAGGTTGTATCTGGTCGATGGTATCCACCACTTTCTGTGCCAGATCAACAGCCCCCTCGCCGCCTTTCAGGAAGGCTTCGTTAACGGCAAAGCCCACACCGAGGTCTTCGCAGTTCTTACGCACGATGTCAATCTCTTCGTCGGTGTCAAAGTCGAATCGGTTCAACGTCACGATAACGGGCTGGCCGAAGCCCTGCATATTATTGATATGGCGGTTCAGGTTCTTCAGGCCTTCCTTCAGTCCATTGGCATTCGGTTCCTTAATATGATCGAGGTCCACGCCGCCATGCATCTTCAGTCCCTGAGTAGTAGCCACGATCACCACCAACCGAGGTTGAAGACCAGCCTTCCGGCATTTGATATCGAAGAACTTCTCCGCACCGAGATCAGCACCGAAGCCAGCCTCTGTCACCACATAGTCGCAGTAGCTCATCGCCATTTTCGTAGCCAACAGACTGGAACAGCCGTGAGCAATATTCGCAAACGGTCCGCCGTGGATAAAGGCCGGTGTATGCTCCGTCGTCTGTACCAGATTGGGAGAGAGGGCATCGCGCAACAATACGGTGATGGCACCAGCGACACCAAGATCACTGACACGGAAGGGCTTGCCATCGGAAGTGATGCCCAGCACGATGTTCTCAATACGACGCTGCAGATCCTCCTCACTGGTGGCCAGACAGAGGATAGCCATCAGTTCTGATGCTGGCGTAATGTCGAAACCTGTTTCCGAAACCACACCGTCGCCTCGCAGACCTGTCACCACATTGCGCAGCGCACGGTCGTTCACATCGAGCACACGCTTCCAGTAGATCTCACGCAAAGAAAAGCCATCTTTGCGATGCTGGTAGATATAGTTGTCGAGCAAGGCGCTGATTGTGTTGTGAGCAGAGGTCACCGCATGGAAATCGCCGGTGAAGTGGAGGTTGATCTTCTCCATTGGCAACACCTGAGCATAGCCGCCACCAGCAGCACCGCCCTTGATGCCGAAGCAAGGACCCAGCGAAGGTTCGCGAAGGGCTACTGCCGCCTTCTTGCCAATCTTGTTAAGACCCAGCGTCAAACCGATGCTCACCGTGGTCTTACCAATACCTGCCTTCGTCGGACTGATGGCCGTCACCAAGATCAGACGGCTCTGCTTGACCTTCTCCTCATCGATGAGTGTCACAGGCACCTTGGCCATATAACGTCCGTAGGGTTCAATCTTCTCCGGGGCAATTCCCAACTGTGTTGCGATGTCGCCAATGGGCTTCAATTCGCATTCCCTTGCAATCTGTATGTCAGTCTTCATAATGATGTTATTTGCTCGTTTCGTCGGCAAAGGTATGAACTTTTTGCGAAAAAACAAGAGAATCGCCAGAAAAAGTGCCGGATTTCAAAATATCAAACCAATAGAACCCACCACCTAAAGCAGACCAATGCCGCCACCATACCGGACAACACCTGCAAGAAGAGGCCCTGTGCCATTATTGTGCCACTAATTCCAGACATAAGATCTCCAACATATCAAGTATAGCGCCCCATAGATCGGAGGGACCTGTCCCCGTGATCTCTCACCGTCAGAGCATAATCCGTTTACTTCCTTACGATGACGGCGTTCTTATAGCGGTTCATGTCGAGCTTGAACCATTTGTCACTGCAACCGTGCGTGATCTTCGTGATGGTCAGTTTGACCTTGGGACCCTTGTCGCTCATGGTGACCTCGCGCAGGTTGTAGTTGCTCTTGGCAATCTTCACCGACATCTTCTTCGGCGCCTCGGCATCGATGCGGTCGGAGAAATCAATCTCGTAATAAAGGCCCTTCTCCCTCATCTTCGCCGACTTGTACATCTTCTCGAAGTCGAAGTCAATGTTGTATTCGCCCTTGTTGGCTTTCGTGGTCTTCGTGATGGTCAGCGTGTCGCGCTCCTTCTTCGAGAGGGCTGCCTCGAACTCCCAGTTCTGCTGACCGTCGAAGCCCTGCTCCGTGCGCATCTCCTTACCCAAGGCCTTGATATTGACCTCGCAGAACGACTTGTCGCCTTTCTCATACATCCTCATCGTGCCGTTGAGGGAAAGCACCAGAATCTTTGTCTTCAGCGTCATGTCGATTATCATGCCGTTGGGATCGTCCATCTTCTGATCGCACTTGTTCAGCACGTCCATGATATTGGCTGGAATCTGAGCCATGGCGCTTGCGGAAATCATCAGCGCAGCAACGACCATTATTAAAGACTTTTTCATCATGATTGCATTGGATTATATACATATATTGATAGCTACGGCAAAATTACAAAAAAAAGGAAAAAGGGAAAAGGAATTAGTAAAATTTAACCACTTTGGACAGAAATTGGAAGCCTCGCAGGGATTGCAGGGCTTTAAAGCGTATAGTACTTTTCATCGCGTCAATCATGGGGTCGGTTCTACTGATCACTTTTGAAGTTTTTGTATTACACATAGTTCCTGACCCCCTGTGCACTTCCATCGGTTCAATTGTTTTCAAATGGTCCCCGCGATCTACTCCCCGCGATCTACCGGCAAAAGTAAGCAATTCTTTTGAATCTACAAAATATTTGGCGATTTATTTCAAAAGCCAAGACACAAAGAAACGGAAGCCGCTGACTTCCGTTTCTCTATTCTAACGGACCAAGAATGAAGTCCCCTAACCCATCTATGGAATAGCGGAGGAAATTCCGTGTGTTTCGATGACTCATGCAGATTTCTGAAAATAGTAATGAGACCATACTATTCCTGCAACAGCAATAATACCTAAGATTGCAAATAATACAATTAATGCCATATCAGTTATTCTTTATTTTTCCTATCAATATAAATCCGAATATTACAAACGCCAAAACTGCGCCTAATCCAATAGAGACCAACAACCAAACATTTACATTTTGCTGCATCACACTTCCCAACACAACTCCACCTAATATGAGTTTTGCCATGTCAAGACAGAACTTACCACCCTCATAGATCAGTTTTTCTTTCTGAATGGGTTTTACTTCTTCTCTCCTTTGCTGATTATGCAGCACTTGGCTCTTGACTTTCGCCTTTTCTCTTCGATTACTCATGGCAAAAGTACATAAAAAGTTCCACACTACCAAGCGATCTTGGAAATTTAACACGATTTTCAGCTTTTTGCTGTCTTGAGTTTCCCATAATCAAAATGTTTAAGTTTAACATATTGTCTTGTTGACGCTGCAAAGATAAGGAAAAAATCAATAACTTCCAAATTTTCGAGCAGCGAACGCAATAAATGCTTGCATTTTTATTGAGGTAGATCGGAGGGACAGGTCCCCGCGATCTCCCCTATATTACAGAAACTTCCAAATTATTATGAGAAAAAGTGATATTTATTTTGTTTTCTCAAAGTTTCTTGCTATATTTGCACCATCATATATAAGATTCATTTATTAACTAATTATTAAACTATATCAATATGAATAACAAAAAAGCACGAGTTTTATCAACTCTAATTTCTATGTGTTTTATTACTATCTCTACACTTCATGCCCAGTCTAAGCCTAAAGATAGCAAAATCATTAATTATACTACATATGCATTGGTTTCCAACTATGCTTCAAACCAAAACAAAAATATCTCCATAAGGCTGATAGTATCAAATGACAGTTCGAAGATCTATTATGCAGTAGTAAAACCTACACGTAACTATCCCAAATTAATGTCCGACAGGGATCCATTCTTCTATTTTGAATTCTCAGATACTCTATCGACGACTCTTCATAAAGTAGTCGAAAAGTTCAGGGAGTGGCATAAAATAGCTATTGAACATCAAACTGCAGAGTTAGTTAAGGACATTGACATTGAGATACCGCTCAAATACATGTCTATGCGAAACTATACCAACAAGAACTTCAAGTGGTCAGACCCGAGCAATAAGAAGTTTTCGTTCGTTATGAGAGATTTGAATGCAGGCCCAAACCTATGCCTGACAGAAACGATAAAAGCTATTGATATTGATCAAATTACCTATCTAATTCTATCCGCTGAAGATTTGGAGAATATCGCCAACCTGATGGATTACAAGACGATTATGAAAAGACTTAAGACAGAAAATGTAGACGTATTGTTCAAATAGAAACTTAAATACACTATTATTATGGAAAGAAGATTTATTATCTTAACGTGGCTCAGCATTTTTTCTCTATCACTCTGCTTTGCAAAAACAACAATTACGATTAATAATAATGAAGTTGAGAAAGCCCCATATAAGATTGAGGCAGTGGGTATCTATCTTCGAATCACATTTGACGACAACTCATCTATTATGTCTAGGATGGATGATACTATCATCAGGTTTAATAATTCAGCAGGTATAGAGAGAATATGCATGCCAGACTATTTCATATTGAAAAGCGAAGTAGGAAATCAAATGAAAATAGAGGGGCTTAAGTCTGGAGATAACATACTTCTATACTCAGGGAAAGGTGTTTTGCTCTCTTCTTCACGTTCTGTAGGTAGCTCTGTAATATTTGATATGAGTGGGTATGCAAACGGTATATATGTTTTAAAGATAAATAATAAGTCTATAAAGTTTACAAAATAATGAGATATTTTCTTTTGATTTGGGCTATATTATGCGTAACATACCACATGGAAGCGCAAAAACGGACAATTGATATTGTTGGAGATAATGGCTCTGTTCAGCATATTGATTGGGAGAGTATTAGCCATATTGAATTTAATTCAGATGACTCGTTTATCCTAAAGTCTGTCAACGGTTCAAGTGAATCATATAGCAGAGGGATAAATGGCATAGTATTTAATTGTGAACCGGATGTTGAATTCGCATCACCTGTTGGAGAATGGGAATTTGTATCCATAAATGGAATGACTGAATGGGATAATAACACTTCAGACTTACTGCCAGGAGATAGAATTCAGATTTGTTCTAACGGAAGGGTCTATGACAAATTGGGCGAATTCGCTGTATGGAAAAAGGGTGGGCCATATGCTTTGTCTGACTCAGAAGAATACCTCATTTATTTTAAAATTAATATATGGGAACTTAATGATGATGTTTTTAATTTCGATATAGAAATGTTGGGACTTACTGCAAATGTCTTGTTAAGAAGAGTTTCTAATGCAGATCGAATAGATAATCCTTTCAAATTTAAAGATGATGACCCTCATAATCCTGTGAAAGAAGATGATTCGGAATTTACTCCATGTTTTAAATGGGGATGTTCATCAGATGATGTAGAGGAATATATGAAGCAATACAACTGGAAAAAAGACTATGAAGACAACTGGTCAACTACGTATAAGAATGCAGATAACACAAAAGAAGTAAACTACTCATTCATCCAAAATAAACTTGAAATGGTGTTTTATTCCTTAAAATACTCAAAGAAAAAGTTAGATAATTTTATCCAAGAAATAAAAGAAAAGTTTGGAGTCGTCTTAGAAGAGACCGTATCTCTTGAGAAAAATGACGTATTATATTCATTTAATGGCGAGGCTGTTGTCAGTGGTGAAAAATGTGTCATAGGGATAAGCACGGATAAGAAGGGGTATATTATGATTTCGTATTGTATTAAATAAAAATACCAATTAAAGAGGATATTACTAATACGGTGTGGTCACGGGGCTAGGTATAATATGCGGGGCGGTTCTTCCATTATAAAAGAACCGCCCCGTGTTACATATTGTGTCTATTGAGCACTATTTGCTTCCTTCTTATCCAAATACTTAATAATGGCAGTTCCAATAATTGCCACTAGATAGTAAACGCGTTAATGCCTACAACTTACCGAACCTGTCCCCGCAGGTTCATCGATACTTATAAGAAAAACATTATTTTATTTCGAAAAAAGACCGAGAAAAGTTTGATTATTCAGAAAAATGCCGTATCTTTGCACCATCAAATGTATAACATTTAAATGTAAGATTATGAATAACATTATCAAAAAAGAAGATTTGCTGGCTTACATCCAAAGCAAGATTTATGTGATTCGTGGGAAGAAAGTGATGCTGGACAGAGATTTGGCAGAACTGTATGGTGTTGAAACGAGAACATTAAATCAGAAGGTAAAACGAAATGTGAGACGTTTCCCTTCCGACTTCATGTTTCAAATGACAAAAAAGGATATCGAAGAATGGAAATCACAGATTGTTAGATCGGAGGGACAGGTCTTTGATTTCTTTGTGAAAAGATCAATCACCTGTCCCCGCGATCTACGGTCCTTTTCTTTTTTGTTGTTTCCATATCGAAATAAAGTTAAAATGTTAGAGTCCCCTGTGAGTCCACGAAAGCATTTAACCAAGAAAAATTTGGAGGTTTGTTGAGAAAATCGTATATTTGCAGCCAAAATGTGTCATTCGACTAACAACTGACAAAATGAGAAAAGTAATTTTTTTTATAATTGCCACTATCTTTACCTTCGGTGGCTCGATGAGAGTTCAGGCTCAGGTGATGAAAGCAGCCGACCTGGAAAAGTATGCCAAAAGTAAATATGGTGACAAGTGGCTCGACGCTGCTGCCAATTTGAGTAAAGGCCTGACGTTTGACAAGAACGAGGCCCTGACCTACCAGCAGGTAATTGAGGTACCGGGCAAAACGAAAGAACAGCTCTACGTGGCTCTGAATTACTGGGTGACAGCGACCTTCAAGGATAAGCAGGCCATCACGCTGAACGATAAGGAAGCGGGGTGCATCATCGTCTCGTCGACCATCGATGCCATAGCCGACCATATGGGCACGCTCTTCCGCTATGTGGTTAGCATCACACCATTGATCAAACTCGACATCAAGGAAGGTAAGGTGCGCGTGACCTATACGGTACAGAACTATGACGTACTGAAAGTGGAGGACGGTGGCTGGTTAGGCGGCATCGGCGGCGACAAGGATGACCAGAAACGGCGGAACCAGACCATTTACAGCGACGGCAAACGCCTGAAAAACGATAATACCGATCGTCGACTCTACGATGAGCAATGGGAAATCACCAAGCATTATCCCTTCGTGGAAAAAGACGCCCAGAAGCGCACTTGCTCGAAAGCACTCGTGATGACACACGCCTACTCGAACACCATCATCGACAAGGTAGAAGAGGCACTCAAGAACGGCATCACCGGTGCGGATGACGACGATTGGTAATAAAGACGTGGCCCTAATGTGACACAGACAGGGGATTTTCAATGGGTCAGGGGGACTTCATTCCCTGACCCACTTTTGTGCACATACCCAGGTGCCTCATGACTAATTTGAAGTATTTTTTTTTCGTCGAATTTCAAACTAAAAGAAAGAAAACGAAAAACAGAAAAAGAATTCCTCCCCCCTACCCCCCTTCTTAAAGAAAAAGAAAAAAAGAAAAAGAAAAGAAAACTACTCTCTCTGCGGGGCGCGCTCTTTCTTTGCCTTTGTCGAATCTGGAAAAGCGTCTGCAGCGGTGGAAGACTCGCTCATGGCGAAGATCTACAAAGCGACAAAGAAGAAGTAATAATCGTATGTTTTTCAACACAGAGGACACAGAGGCTGCGCGACCAGACTGCCGCATGGCTCTGTGAAGAACCTTTAGGTTTCTCTTGATAAACTCTGTGTCTATTACAAATCATCTCTGTGACCTCTGTGTCCTCTGTGTTGAAAAGAAAACTGCGAACTTGAGAAATTTGAAAAGGAATGAATTGCATCGAAAAGCATCGAAAAGCATCGAATAGCGTCGAATGCACATTTCGCCAAAATCAAATGTCGTATCTTTGCAGCGCAAACGGGCAGTTCCGTTTCTGACGAAGTAGCGCGCGATATTCCAAAAGAATTCCGGAATGCCCCGAAGGAAAACTGATTTATAAACCATTTAAAATTTGAAACGTTATGTTGGAAATCAATTTGACCAAGAACACCAATGAAGTGCTGAACGGCACATTGGGCAAGTATTACGGCCGTGTGGAGTACAAGGGCACGCTCGGCGTGAAGGACCTTGCCAAGATCATGAAGAAGCACACCACGGCTTTCTCGCTCGGTGAAATCACGGGCATGCTGCTCGACCTGGCCGCCCTGATCAAGGAGTACGCCCTGATGGGCTATGTGGTGAAGATCGACGACCTCGGACTGTTCAAGGCCTCGATCGACGCCAACGGTCTGACGCTGGAGCAGGGCTCACGCATCTCTGCCGGTCGCGGTGCTCAGAAGACCGACGGGCAGTTGGCCGAGAACCCCGCCGCCATGCAGTTTGCCGTGGGCGCTGTGAAGATGATCATGCAGGCCACCGGTGAGACCACCATCACCAACATGAACGCCGAGGCGCAGCTTCAGTTCACCTCGAAGACCAAGGCCCTGATCAAGCAGCTGACGGGCAACGCCCCCACTGACAACGATAGCGGCGAGGGCGGTAATGGCGGTAGTGACAGCAACGGCGGCGGCAATCAGCAGACTACCGGCCACGCCCTGACCATCACCAAGAACGGTAGCGGTACTGCCATGGTTCGCTCCAGCGGCCAGACCATCGCCAGCGGCGCCCTGCTTGAAGAGGATGCCGAGTGCGAACTGAGTGTGACGCCTGCTGCAGGTATGACACCTAACGCTACGCTCGACGGCAGCGAGATCGAACTGACCGAGGACAACGGTGTATGGACCGGCAACTTCGCCATGCCCGATGCAGCCGCTGTGCTCGTGGTGAACACCGGCACTGCCAGCGGCGGTGACGACGACGGCGACGATGGTCTCGACAAGGACTAAAGCGATGGAAGATGTAAGATGGAAGATGGATGATGTAAATTTTTCCGCCTTATGAAAAAAAGAGTCATTGAGGTGGCGGTGAAGGTGATAGTAGCCGCGCTCACGGCCTTTCTGACGGCCATCACGACCACAAGCTGCATGGGCTACGGACCCATTACTCTCTAAAAAAGAATCCCCCTACATATTTTATTATGCAGGGGGATATCTTTACTCTTCCTCGTCTTCCCAAGGGGATCCGAATCTTCGGGCATTGGAAGTGCCACCGCCGGGATGACTATTATTAAGCAGTTGTGCATGTCTCATCAGCGGATAAACTGGCATTCCGGGCTTCTGATATTTCTTCTTTGTCAAATCATCTATATCACCTTGCAACGTTGGTAAAAACTTTATCACACCGCTAGTTGCAATTAGTAGCAAACACTTCATAATGAAAGCGACGCAAAAACTTGTCTATGTCATCCTGAGTGTACCAGTACTTGTCACCTTCACGCGAATAGCCGATATAGCCATTGTCGCGGAGTTTCTTCATGTACTTATCCTTGACACCCACGAGAAGGCTGTTCTGGAAGATCATTGTTACCTGAAAGGTTCTTTTTACCCTAAAATCACCCTATTACATCTACACTATCTCTTACTAAATGTTAAATATTAGCTTCTAGAGCAAAATATTTACGATATAATTTGGTTTATATTATAAACTTCTCTATATTTGCACCGTGAACCGGACACAATGGCCTTCGATGTGCTTTCTGCAGGAGCACAGACAAGGCCAGAGAGTAGTAAACCAAAAGTAGAACATCATTAAAAAATGAAACAACAATGGAAGAAAAGAATAACATGACTGCCGAGCGCAGCCTGGAGATAATCAGAGAATCTATAGAGCGCAGCCAACGCACCATCAACAAAAACTCGGCAATTCCACTCATCTGGTGGGGAG
>CACWSX010000023.1 GCA_902763615.1 uncultured Prevotellaceae bacterium
CGCTTACTGAACTGGAAGCGACGACGAGCCTTGGGCTGACCTGGCTTCTTACGCTCTACCTCACGGCTGTCGCGTGTCAGGAAACCTTCGTCCTTCAGCTTCTTCTTATCCTCTTCGTTGATCTTCACCAAAGCGCGGGCGATAGCGAGACGCAGAGCCTGGCTCTGACCAGTGAAACCACCACCATCGAGGTTGGCCTTGATGTCATACTTCTCAGCGACTTCCAGCAGGTTCAGCGGCTGCTTCACCACATACTGCAGGATGGCTGACGGGAAATAAACTTCTAAATCCTTCTTGTTGATCGTGATCTTGCCTGTACCCTCAGTGACATATACGCGGGCTACAGAACTCTTGCGACGACCTATTGCGTTAATTACTTCCATCTTTCCTTATTATTTATACTGGTTAATATCAATTGCCTTTGGCTTCTGAGCCTCGTGCGGATGTTCTGTACCCTCATAAATATAGAGGTTGTTCAGCAGGCTGCGTCCGAGGGGACCCTTTGGCAGCATACCCTTCACGGCGTGACGGAGGAACTTCTCCACACCACCATTGCGCTTGCGAAGCTCAGCAGGCGTCTGGAAGCGCTGACCACCAGGATAACCTGTGTAGCGGGTATAGACCTTGTCGGTCTCTTTCTTACCAGTGAATACCACCTTATCGGCATTGATAAGGATGACGTTGTCACCGCAATCAACATGCGGGGTGAAAGTTGGCTTGTACTTTCCGCGAATCAGCTTTGCTACCTTAGAAGCGAGGCGACCAACAACCTGGTCTGTGGCATCGATTACCACCCACTCCTTCTTCGCTGTTTCCTTGTTCACGGAAATAGTCTTGTAACTTAAAGTGTTCATTTTTAAATTTTACTACTAAAAAACAGTTTAACTTATTATTTAATGTACGCGCATAAACCCACATCCGAGGTCTAACTCCCGGCTGCAAGTCTAACGAACGCAAGAAACGCTGATTCACGAACCGCTACGCCCGGCCAAAGACGCCGCTATTCACACAACATTTCACGGGGATTCTAAGTCTCTCCCCTAAATCGGACTGCAAAGGTACAAACAATATGTGGAATGTGAGTCGGCTGAAGTCGAAAGTAGCCGGTATTTGTGATTATTTAACAGAATTAAGAAACTTTAAATGTTAATTTTGCAACGAAATAGTGATTGAGCCCCTAAAGATGCTTAAAATGATTGTACCAGATGGTCTGCAGTATGCCTCGCATGGCCAGGTAGACAACCTGCGCCAGCCATAAGCCATGATTGCCTATCGCCCCGACCGTTGACAGATAGGCAGCGAAGAAGACAATGGCAGAACAAAACGAGGAGACGAGCATGCCACGCGTAGCTGTGATGCCGATGAAGATGCCATCCCAGATAAAGGCGATACAACCCGCTGCCGGTATCAGCCAAGCCCACCAGAGGTATTCACGGGAGGCATCGAGTACCTGAGGATCATCTGTCAACAGGGCAATGATTCCCTGTCCGCCAACGACATATAATAAAGTATAGGCAGTGGTGACGACAAGCATCCACATCCAAAGTCTGCGCAGGATCTCGCGGAAAGCAGTGATGTTGTGAGCGCCGTAAGCTTTGCCGCCCAACGCTTCGCCAGCATAGGCAAAGCCATCCATGAAGTAGGAGAAGAAGAGATACAACTGTATCAGCACTGTATTGACAGACAGGATGACGGCACCCTGACGGGCACCTGCAGAAGTGAAGAAGAGGTTGACAGCCACGAGACAGAGGGTGCGAAGGAAGATGTCGCGGTTGACATTGAAGAACCGCCCCATGGCCTGGCGGACAAAGGTACCTTTGAGGACAAGATATCTGCGCAGTCGGCCATAACGATGCACCAATAATCCCAAAGCCATCAGCAATCCGGCATATTGCGCAATGACCGTTCCCAAGGCCACACCCTCAATCTTCATGCCCAAGCCATAGACAAGTGTCAGCGAAGCGAGGATGTTGACCACATTCTGCATGATACTGATGAGCATCGGGATGCGGGTGTTCTGCATGCCGATATACCAGCCCATCAGACTGAACAGGGCGAGTGAGGCCGGTGCGCCCCAGATGACAATATTAAAATATGTGGAGGCGAATGGAGCGACATCGGTTGTCGGACTGATCAGCCAGAACATCAACCACTTGAGTGGCCCTTGAAAAACGATCATCAGCAAAGCGATGCCAAAGGCTATCGACACCGAACGAACCAATAATCTTGTGATTTCTGTGAAATCCCTGCGCCCTAAAGCCTGGGCAGTCAGACCACTGGAGCCCATGCGGAGGAAGCCGAAAAGCCAATAGACGAGATTGAAGATCATCGAGCCCACGGCTACAGCACCGATATAGACGGGACTGCCCATGTGACCCACAATGGCCACATCGATCATCCCAAGTAAGGGTACAGTGATGTTCGACACAATTGAGGGCAGGGCAATTTGCAGTATCTGACGGTCTCGCTGGTTCATATCGGCTGCAAAGTTAAGCATTTTTTTGGCGCGTGCAAAAATTTTGATTAACTTTGCACGCTGTTATGACGATACTGCTGATAGTCCTGGCTTATTTTATCGTGCTTTTCGGCATCAGTCACCTGACGAGTCGCAAGGCCAACAATGATATGTTCTATCGTGCCAACCGTCGGGCACCTTGGTATATGGTGGCCTTCGGTATGATCGGCGCCTCGATTTCAGGTGTCACCTTCGTATCAGTACCTGGTATGGTGCTGACGTCGCAGATGACCTATCTGCAGATGTGCCTCGGCTTTATCGTGGGCTACTTTGTTATCGCCTTTGTGCTGCTACCACTCTATTATCGATTACAACTGACGAGTATCTACACCTATCTGGGCCAACGGTTGGGCAACCGTTCTTATCAGACGGGCGCTTGGTTCTTTCTGTTGTCGAAAATGGTGGGTGCATCTGTGAGGTTTTATGTGGTTTGTATTATTCTCCAGCAATTTGTGTTTGAGCCTGCAGGTATTCCTTTTATCGTGAATGTGGTGGGTATGGTGCTGCTGATCTGGCTCTACACCCGTCGCGGTGGCATCGGGACACTGGTGTTTACGGATTCTTTCCAGACTATCTGTTTGTTCACGGCGCTGGTGCTCATCATCCTGGAAGTAATCGGACATCTGAACCTTGCTATAGGCGAGACTGTCAGTAGCATTGCCAACAGCGCAATGAGCCGCATTTTTGTATTTGACGACTGGGTGTCGCCGCATAATTTCTGGAAACAGTTTCTGAGCGGTGCCTTCATCGCCATCGTAATGACAGGCCTTGATCAGGATATGATGCAGAAAAACCTGACCTGTAAGACCCTGAAAGATGCGCAGAAAGATATGTGTACCTATGGCGTTGCCTTCGTGCCTGCCAATCTGCTCTTCCTCTCTTTAGGTGTGTTGCTGACGATGGCACTGGGTACGGACATGAAAGGCGATGAGTTGCTCCCCACTTTCGTCCAAGGCACCAGTGCGGTTTACTTGTTTGTTTTAGGTATTGTGGCTGCTTCGTTCTCGAGTGCCGACTCCGCTCTGACATCGCTTACTACCTGCTATTGCGTCGATATACGTCGTCAGCCTGATAATGAGCTTCTTCGCAAACGTATGCATGTCGTGATGTGTTTTATCTTTATTCTGTTTATCCTTTTATTCAGGGCTGTCAACTCCACTTCGCTTATCGATGCCGTATATATCCTCGCTTCATACACTTATGGTCCGTTGCTCGGATTGTTTACTTTTGGGCTCTTCACCAAACAGCAGCCTGACGACCGTTTTGTGCCTTATATCTGCATCGCTTCTCCCTTGATTTGCTATGCACTCGACTCGGCCACACAGTATTTTTGGGACTATCGCTTTGGTTATGAACTGCTGATGCTCAATGGCCTGCTAACCTTTGTTGGACTATGGTTGACACATTTCCTAAATTATTTGAAACATGATACAATAAAGTAATAACAATAAATCACTAACTTTGCAGCGAAATAAAAACTTATTATCAAACAACAATGAACCATTATCTGAAAAAAACTATTTTAGCAAGTGTTGCTGGTCTTTTTACCATAACTTCCAGCGCTCAATTATCAACCAATTCTGACAAGTTCCTGGGTAACATCACCACCCGAGGACAAGTAGATTATGGAAACGAAAAATTCTATCAACTCTGGAACCAGATTACACCAGAGAATGAGACAAAATGGGATGCTATTGAACCCTCACGAGGCAATTTTACTTTTGGAGGTGCAGATAGATCAGCTAACTATGCGAGGCAGCATGGTTTCCCCTTTAAATATCACACCCTTATTTGGGGAGCCCAATATCCCAGTTGGATGAATAACCTCTCCACAGAGGAACAGACGAAGGCTCTTGTAGAGTATTTTGACGCGGTAAAGAAACACTATCCCAATCTGGAGATAATCGATGTTGTCAACGAAGCTATCACAGGTCATCAGCCAGCACCCTACAGAGCCGCTTTAGGTGGTGAGGGTGTAACAGGATATGATTGGATTATCACAGCATTTGAAATGGCACACGAACGCTGGCCAGACGCCATTCTTGTCTATAATGATTATAATACCTTCCGATGGCAAAAGACAGAATTCATAGATCTGGTAAGAACCCTTCGTGATGCTGGTGCACCAATCGATGCTTATGGTTGTCAGTCGCATGACTTGACAGATATGGAGTTTAATGATTTCAAAGCTGCTATGATAGAAATACAGAACGCTCTGAAGATGCCGATGTACAGTACGGAGTACGATATTGGCACAACGGATGATAAACTTCAGGAAAAGCGTTATAAAGAGCAGATACCTTATTTGTTTGAAGCAGACTATTGTGCAGGTATCACCTTATGGGGCTATATTTATGGAGCCACATGGACTACTGACGGAAACTCTGGTATCATCAAAAATGGCGCAGATCGTCCTGCCATGGAATGGTTACGCAAATATATGGCCAGTGATGACGCTAAAAACGCCAAGAGTCCCTTCCCTGGCATGAAGAAAGAGGCTTCCGTATATGTGAAACCATCTTGTATAAAAGTGACACAAAATGATGTTGTGCCCATTGATATTCGTGCCAGTCTTAGGACAAAAACTATTGATCATATTGATTTCTACATTGATAATAAATTATACAAAACGTTTACAGCTGATGAGCCCTACAGAGTAGAGTTTACGCCAACTGAAAAGAAAAAGTATAACTTGAAAGCCATAGTGGTAGCTACTGATGGTACGGCATTCGAACGTCTTTCAAGCGTCACAGCGTATGAGCCTCGCGGAACTTATAAAGACCAGATTGCGGAGTTACCAGGAACCCTTCAGGCAGAGAACTTTGACACAGGAGCCGACGGTATTGCCTACCACGACTCTAATAGCAATAAAGAAGGTGATGCCGCTTCATACCGTTCTGATGGTGGTATAGACATTGTAAAAGGTAATGGTGGTTATGCTCTCGGCTATACGAACAATGGTGAATGGATGGAATATACGGTTGATGTGAAGGAGGCTGGCGTTTATGAGTATGATGCAGTCGTATCATCTGGTACTACTAATTCCGGCTTCAGTATCTCGCTCATCAACAATGGTAAGACAACAAACCTGACACCTTCTCTTGTTGTGCCTCAAACAGGAAACAATGATTGGGGTAAATATGTTTCCCTGCATGGTCGTCTTTCCGTTCCTCTGGAAGCAGGCAAGCAGGTTATCCGTATCAATATCACGGGTAGCAGTTGTAATATTGATAAGATTGTTTTCAACCGCATCGATGTAGACAAGAACATTAAGGTTACGGCCACTTCTGAACCTTCTCCTGCCACCATCAATGAGAATGCAACGATTAAAGTCGATGCTTCCTCACCAAATAGTGACATCAAGGAAGTCAGAATCTATCTCGACAATGTTCTGAAGACGACCATAAAAGCATCTCCATTCGAATATACCTATAAGCCTACGCAGAAAGGTACATTCAATTTCACTGTTGAGGCCATCGATGCACAAGACAAATGTTCGGATCTCGTTTCATTCACATTGAAGGTCAATAACAAACGCACTGCATACAAAGGAGTAATAGCTATCCCAGGTGTTATAGAGGCAGAAAACTTCGACAAAGGCGGCGAGGGCTTTACCTTCCACGATGCAGATTCTAATGATGAGGGTGGAGTGAATTATCGCTCAGACAACGAAGGTGTTGATATTGTGAGAGGTGGTAGTGGTTATGCTCTTGGATACACCTCTTCAAATGATGAATGGCTAGAATATAGCATTGATGTCAAAGAAGCGGGTGAATATGAATATATTGCAACAGCTTCCTCAGGAAGCAACAACTCTGGATTTACCTTGAGTCTCGTCAATGATGGGAAAACGACTCAACTTTGTAAGGTTAACGTGCCCAATACGGGTGATTGGAGTACCTATAAGACTATTACCGGCAAACTTAGTCGGAAGCTTGAAGCCGGTCCACAGATTATCCGTCTACAAATCTCTGGTCCTTATTGCAACATCGACAAAATAGAATTAAAATGCACAGCATCTGGCATCAGCGATGTAATCATGGATTATTCGTCAGATGGTGTACTTTATAATCTTTCTGGTCAGAAGGTGGATGCCAACTATCGAGGCATTATCATCCAGAATGGTAAGAAGAGATTAAACAAATAAGTTTGCCTTAGGTACTTCATATAAGCGAAATGCAAAATAAGTCTTGATTTGTTTTGCATTTCGCTTGTTTATTAGTACCTTTGCAGACGAAAAAGTAAATACGTATTTAGGAATGGAAAACAAGACTTTTAAGCGTACGACGGTGACGTCGGCGCTGCCCTATGCTAATGGCGGTGTACATATCGGACATCTGGCTGGTGTGTATGTGCCCGCTGATATCTATGTGCGCTATCTCAGACTGAAGAAGCGCGAGGTGCTGTTTATTGGAGGATCCGATGAGCATGGTGTGCCCATCACTGTGCGTGCCCGTAAGGAGGGTATCACACCGCAGGATGTGGTCGATCGTTATCATAAGATGATCAAAGACTCTTTCGAGGAGTTCGGCATCTCATTTGATATCTATAGCCGTACCACCAGCGAGACGCATCACAAGTTTGCTGCTGATTGGTTTAAGAAACTCTACGACGAGGGCAAACTGACTGAGGAGACCACAGAGCAGCTGTACGACGAGGAGGCGAAGCAGTTCTTAGCTGACCGTTATGTCACTGGTGAGTGTCCCCATTGTCACAATGAAGGAGCCTATGGTGACCAGTGTGAGAAGTGCGGACGCGACCTCTCGCCCACAGAGCTGATTAATCCAAAGTCAACCATCAGTGGCTCTACGCCTGTACTGAAGAAGACCAAGAACTGGTATCTGCCTCTGAATGAATATCAGGATTGGCTGAAACAGTGGATCCTTGAGGAGCATAAAGAATGGCGTCCGAATGTATACGGACAGTGTAAGAGCTGGCTCGATATGGATCTGCAGCCTCGTGCCATGACCCGCGACTTGGATTGGGGTATCCCCGTGCCTGTGAAGGATGCTGAGGGTAAAGTACTCTATGTATGGTTCGATGCACCTATCGGCTATGTGTCGAATACCGTTGAGTTGTGTCAGAAAGAGCCTGAGAAATGGGGTAACTGGGAAAAGTGGTGGCAGGATGAGGATACGCGTCTGGTACATTTTATTGGTAAGGACAACATCGTATTCCACTGCATTATCTTCCCAGTCATGATGAAGGCTCACGGCAAGTATATCATGCCTGATAATGTGCCTGCCAACGAGTTTTTGAACCTTGAAAACGATAAGATTTCTACTTCTCGCAACTGGGCTGTATGGCTCCATGAGTATCTGGTAGATATGCCCGGTAAGCAGGATGTCTTGCGTTATGTACTGACTGCCAATGCGCCTGAGACTAAGGACAACAACTTCACTTGGAAGGATTTCCAGGATCGAAATAACAATGAACTTGTGGCTATTTATGGTAACTTTGTGAACCGTGCACTCCAATTGACCAAGAAGTACTGGAATGGTGTGGTTCCTGCTTGTGGTGAATTGCAGGATGCAGATAAGCAGGCTCTTGAGGAGTTCAAGGATGTGAAGGAGAAAGTTGAGGCACTGCTTGAGCAGTTCAAGTTCCGTGATGCTCAGTTCGAGGCTATGAATCTGGCTCGTATTGGCAATCGCTATATCACAGAGTGTGAACCCTGGAAGGTTTGGAAAACTGATCCTAAGCGTTGCGAGACCATTCTGAACATCTGCTTGCAGTTGACAGCTAACCTCGCTATTGCTTTCGAGCCCTTCCTGCCATTCTCTTCAAAGAAACTACGTGAGATGCTTGCTATCGATAGCTTCGAGTGGGAGCAACTTGGTAGCACAGATTTGCTGAAGGCAGGACATCAACTTGGTGAACCTACCCTGCTATTCGAGAAGATTGAGGATGAGGTTATTCAGAAGCAGCTCGACAAACTCGAAGCCACCAAGAAAGCTAACGAAGCTGCTGCCTATAAGGCCGCCCCTATAAAGGATACCGTTAGCTTCGAGGAGTTCGAAAAGCTCGATATTCGTGTTGGCTTGGTTAAAGATTGTCAGAAGGTGAAGAAGAGCAAGAAACTCCTTCAATTCACCATCGACGATGGTTCTGGTACTGATCGCACTATTTGCTCTGGCATCGCCGCTTTCTACGAGAATCCTGAGGAGTTGATTGGCAAACGTATTCTCTTCGTAGCCAACTTTGCTCCTCGCACCATGATGGGTATTGAAAGTCAGGGCATGATTCTCTCTGCCGTCGATGCTGACGAAAGCCTCAGCGTGGTCACCACCACCAAGGACGTCAAGCCTGGCAGCCAAGTAGGATAAAAAACAGATAAAAAAAATATGGCCTGGGCCGTTAGTCTGGCAACAACTGATGACCCAGGTCTTTTTCATGGCAGATAGCAATGATCTGTCTGATAACTTCGTCCATTTTAGGCACATTCACGACAACATACGTGGGATAATCTGCACATAATACCACCAGGTTCATAGCTTTGACCTTTACCCCATAGTGAGCCTCGAGCATATAGCGATAGAGGTTCTGTTGGATACAGTAGTGATAGAAAGGAGTATCGGGCAGAGAAATGCCATTGAAACTCCGTTTACCGCCAAAGGATTCTACCACAGGTTGACCTAGTACATTTACCACTTTGCTGCTGCGTTTCCAATCATAGATGGTAAACTCTCCATCAATCTCTTTACACACCATATCAATAGTACCTGCGATGTTCAGTTCTGTGTCATAGACAGGCCACTCTTGTCTATAAGGACGGATATCATAGTCGCTAACAAAACGGAGAAAGTGCTGTCGCTCCTTTTCCACACTGATCATCTCTGTTGTTTCTTCAAAAGTAAAAGGACAGGTATTGGCAAAAGTCCCATCACGAAAATAGTTTTCCGTCTGTTCATGAACGAAGGTGCCTACCTCACGGGCCATCTTGCCTATTCGCTCCCATTTCCTCAAAGTCTCTTCAATGGGGATACCATAGCGTTCGAACTGTCGCTGGGCTGCTGCCTGTGCATTAAACTTTTCAAAGAAATAGGCAATCAATGAACTCACTGGCAAGAGTCGGTTCTCGCCATTAAAAGTATAGATATGCCGCTCAGGCTCAAAATCGATAAACTGGTCTTGCTCGTATTTCCCTGCATCCGTAAAGCGCTGCATTTTTTCTTGCATTGCTTGTGATCGGATCTTAGCAAATGAGGTATCAGTGGTGTGGTTAGTCATTATTTCCTTGCTTTTTGTGTGCAAATATACAAACTTTTTTCAAAAGTACAACGTTTTTTCCAATAAAATGCTTACCTTTGCAGAAAATCAACCAATATGAAGGAAATCTATTACGCTAACAAGGACCGTTACTCTAACGGAATGGAATATGAACGTTGTGGGCGTTCGGGTGTGTTATTGCCTAAGGTAAGCCTTGGCTTCTGGCATAATTTTGGTAGTGTTGATCCTTACGAACGCAGCCGTGAGATTACGCACTATGCTTTTGATCACGGCATTACCCACTTTGATCTGGCCAACAACTATGGCCCAGTTTACGGCTCGGCAGAAGAGACCATGGGACGACTGATGGAAGAGGACTTCCGTCCGTATCGTGACGAGCTTTTCATCTCATCGAAGGCAGGTTACGACATGTGGCCAGGGCCTTATGGTAACTGGGGATCTAGAAAATATCTAATGGCTTCGCTCGACCAGAGTCTGAAGCGGATGAAGATTGACTATGTGGACCTCTTCTACAGCCACCGCTACGACCCAAATACACCTTTAGAGGAGACGCTTCAGGCCTTGGTAGATATTGTACATCAGGGCAAGGCACTCTATGTCGGCATTTCCCGCTGGCCTTTGGAGGCCACCCGTTTTGCTGCCAAATATCTGAAGGAACGCGATGTGCCCCTGCTCATCTATCAAGGCAAGCTGAACATGCTCGACCGCGAGCCTCAAGAAGAGGGCATCCTTGATTTCTGTGCAGAGGAAGGCATCGGCTTTATCTCGTTCTCGCCATTGGCACAGGGTCTGCTCACAGACCGCTACTTAAATGGTATCCCTCAGGACTCTCGCATGTCAAAGGGCCAGTTCCTGAAAAAGGAGATGCTTACACCAGAGTTACTCGAAAAACTGCGTCATTACAACGAAGTGGCTCAAGGCCGTGGAGAAACGCTGGCAGAAATGGCCTTGGCATGGATCCTTCACCAAAAAGGTGTTACTTCGGTGCTGATAGGCGCCAGCAGTACGAGCCAGTTAGAGAAGAACCTGCGTTGTGTGAGTTCGACGCCTTTTGATGAAATCATATAATACTACTCGGATTACTCAGAATACTCGGATTTATGACACAAATTGTTAAAGAAGGGGGAAAGACCATAGTAAAGACCGGTGAGCGTATAGATACCCTGAATGCCACACAGTTTGAGCGTGAGGTAGAGGCCATATTGGAAAAAGGCATCGACTTGGAATTTGATTGTACGAACCTGCAATACATCTCAAGCTCTGGCTTGCGCGTGATTCAGGAGATGATGCGCATTGTGACGCGTAAGCTCAATGGACAGATTAAGGTGACACATGTGAGTGCTTCTATCTTCAAGATTTTCCACATGACTGGATTCACACGAATTATCACCATTGAAAAATAACTGAGATATGGCTGACATATTCAACAAAGAAGCCGTGGAAGCTCTTAACGATCATAGTGAGGCCGAGGAAATGGCACGCGTGGCCTCACCGAAGCTGAAACTGGTACTGGGTGCTATGTTAGCCATGGTTGTTGTAGGCATTTATTGGTGCGCCTTCGGCACTATCAACGACAAGGTAACAGCTCAAGGTATTATCTTTCCTTTTGGCGAAGTGATAGCCATGAACGACTCTAACATCTCAGCCCACGATAATGTATTAGCAAGCCACGGACAAACCTGGCTGATGCCCCCAACAAAAAGACGGGAGATGCTTTGCTATGTAACTTTTAACGACCTGCGAAAGTTGAAACCCGGGCAACAGGTACAGGCTACACCTGCAGACTTGCAGCGCGAGAACTGGGGTTATGCCTTTGGTAAAGTAGAAGGCATCGAAGAATATCCAACAACCAAGGACGATGTAATACGACGTTTAAAGTTGGATCCTCTTGCTGCCTTTATCAAAGATGGTGAAGCCATTTATGAGGTACGTGTCATTCTTGAAGAGAAAAACGGTCATCTGGTATGGAGCCGTGAAAAGAGCCAAGGTTTAAAGATCAATACAGGTTCGCTCTGTAACATTCAGATTATCACCCAGCAGAAGCCTGTTTGGCGTGTGCTCATAGGAGCCGTCGACAATGCAGTAGAATCGGCTACAGGCAATTGATATGAGCAAGGTCGTGAAAATGCCAATGGTGATGCAGATGGAATCTGTGGAGTGTGGCGCAGCCTCACTAACAATGATTCTGGCGCATTATGGCAAATGGCAGCCCTTGGAAGAGGTACGTGCAGCCTGTGGTGTTTCACGTAATGGCAGTTCTGCAAAAGACATTGTATTAGCTGCCAGAAACTATGGTTTAGAGGCAGAGGGTTATCAAGTGACACCTGAGGCGCTCGAAGGTATGCAACCAGCTATTATCCACTGGAACTTTAACCACTTTGTCGTCTTCAGAGGCTTTAAAAAAGGAGCTGCCTATCTGAACGACCCCAATGCCGGCCCCATAGAAGTTCCCATTGATGATTTCAGAAAATCCTTCACAGGCGTAGCACTGACATTTGCACCCACGGAAGCTTTTAAAAAAGAAGGACACCGTACTCGCATCCTGTCGTATGTGAGAAAATACCTACAAGGCGCAGGCGAAGCGTTCTGGCTCACATTTGTCTTTGCCCTCCTGGCTTCATTCGTCGCCCTCGTCATTCCTCTTTTTACACGCACTTTCCTGGATGAAATTCTTTCAGGCAAAAACCGCGACTGGAGTCCTACTTTCTTCCTGCTCATGGGAATAGTGGCGTTGTTTCAGTTTATACTGGTATTAATACAAGCTCGTTATGCCAAACGGGTGGCTGGTTCATTGGCACTGAAAGGAAATGTAAAATATCTCAACCATGTGTTGCGTCTACCTATCTCTTTTTTCGCTATGCGGAGCGTAGGTGAACTGCAACAACGGCAACACCTGAATGAGACCATCACCCATTCACTTGTAGAGGTGCTGGCTCCGCAAATCATCAATATTGCCCTGCTTGGACTCTACCTTGCCCTGATGCTCAGCTATTCGGTGGTGCTGACTTTTGTGGGCATCATTGCCGCTTTGATCAATCTGGTCATCGTACAATACCATTCCAATCAGCGCATCAACCTTATCCACTCCATGGAACAGAGCACAGGCAAATACTTCTCTGCCACTGTTTCCTGCATCGATAATATGGAGAGCATCAAGGCTGCCGGCGCCGAAACGGGTTTCTTCGAATATTGGAGTGGTCTGTGGGCCAGGAAATTCAATATGGAAGGTAACGCCACAGAACAGCAGTTGAAAATGAATCTGCTGCCCATCCTTGTAAACGGACTGGTTAATACAACCATCCTTATACTTGGTGCCCTGCTGATTCTAAAAGGCGAGTTGTCAGTCGGTATGCTTTTGGCCTTTCAAGGTTTTATGTCATCGTTTCTCTCGCCTGTCAACGATATCGTCAATGCCTCAAAGACCATCGTGGTGATGCGCAGTCAGATGGAGCGTATTGAGGATGTGATGAAATTCCCAAAAGACCATCGCGAGAACGAGGGCAACATGTATGAGGGTAAATTGGGCGGACTTGTAGAACTGAAGAATGTCACCTTCGGCTACTCCACCCTTCTCCCCCCGCTTATCGAGAACTTCAATCTGCGCATTGAGCCTGGTCATAGTGTAGCATTTGTGGGTAGCAGTGGATGCGGAAAGTCAACACTTGCCAAACTCATTTCCGGTCTCTATAAACCTTGGTCGGGAGAAATCCTTTTCGACGGAAGACCCATAGAAAGCATCTCTTCTGAGGAACTGACAAACTCTGTGGCCGTTATCGACCAAAATGTTGTGCTATTCGATGATACCGTCGCACAGAACATCCGAATGTGGGATGAAAGTATTGAGGATTTCACACTGATGATGGCTTGTAACGATGCACAGATACGTGACGATATCATCAGTCGTCCTGATGGTTTCGGAACGAAACTCGTCAGAGGCGGACAGAATTTCTCTGGCGGTCAGCGTCAGAGGATGGAGATTGCAACAGCCTTAGCTAAGGAGCCCGCAGTACTGATTATGGACGAAGCCACCTCAGCCCTTGATCCAAAGACAGAAGATCAGGTGATGGCGTCGATCCGTATGATGGGCCCTACACAGATTATCATTGCCCACCGTCTCTCTACCATTCGCGACTGTGATGAGATTATCGTCATGGATCAAGGAAAAATCCTCCAGCGCGGCACTCATGAAGAGTTGATAAAACAGGAAGGGCTTTATAGGAATTTAATGAAGAGTGAGTAGCCATGGCCATCTATATCAAACAGATCAACAAACGCAGGCTGTTGGAGAAGACTCTCCTGGCAGAAGCTTTGGACCGCGGTGCCCAAAGGCTGGGATTCTTGCGCAGGAAAAAGGCAATTCCACTGACAAGTCAGTCGGCACTTAGGCAGTTACTCGATGCTTTAGGCGTCAAAGACTACGACTTGGAGGAGAACGACATCATCTCACCAGAAGAACAATTAACTGGCATCCTCCGGCCCCGTGGCATTCTCATGCGTCGCATCCGACTGACAGGCGAATGGTGGCGCGAATGCGTTGGCCCCCTACTCGGCTATGCCAAGGACGGTCAACTCCTTGTATTAAAACCTACCACCAGTGGACTTGGTTATCATTTCCGTGACCGTAATGGCATCATCAAGACCATTGGCAAGAAGGAGATGAAGCATGAACTCAAGCCAACAGCTCTGACATTTACCAAGCCTCTGCCATTACACGCCTTGGACATCAAAGACCTCATCAGTTTTGCCTGGAGTGTGGTTTCCGGTCCCAATGCGCTGATGCTTTGTCTGGCAGCCCTTGTCGTCGTATTGCTAGGTATGTTTACCCCTATGGCCAATAAACTTATCTTCGACACCGTCATTCCTACAGGCGACGCCTCCGACCTGTTGCCCATCACAGGCCTGCTATTAGGCGCTACCATCGGTACGATGCTGCTGACACTCACCCGTGACCTCTATACCACGCGGGTACAACATATCGTAGATCTTCATACCCAAAATTCCATCATGGCACGCATTTTCCTGCTCTCACCCACCTTTTTCTCCAAGAATGCGAGTGGCGAGTTGAGTGCTAAACTTAATAATGTGTCCATTCTTTCCAGTATGATCAATGAGACGATTATCGGTGCCGGGCTTTCTGTGGTACTCTCACTGATTTATCTTATACAGCTATGGATTTACGGAAAATCCTTGCTCTTCCCTGCTTTGGGTATTCTGGCTTTACAAGCTCTCATCCTCGTGCTGGTATACAAACGGACAGTCAAGATCCAAAGCATGTATACAGAGAAAGCAACCAAGCTTAGCGGACTGGAATATAATATGTTCGCAGGTATTCAGAAAATTAAGCTGACTGGTTCTGAAAACCGCGCTTTCACCCGATGGCTTGACCAATATACTGACCAGGCTCGCCTGCTATACAACCCAGCGTTTATCTCAAACCTGTATACAGCTCTGACAGCTTTCCTCGCCATCGGAGGCACCATGCTTATTTTCTGGTCTACCCTCTCTAATCATGTGGCTCCATCAGATTACATTGCCTTCAGCTCTGCCTTTGGTATGATGACGGCTGCGATGGCACAAATGAAAAACGTAGTCCCGTCGCTGGCCAGAATCAAACCGCTTCTGAAATCGGTCGAACCCATTCTCGAAGCCGTTCCTGAAATAGAAGCCAAAGCGCCACAAGTAGAAGACCTTTTTGGCGGTATAGAGATCAGCGGACTGAGTTTCCGATATGAGGAAGAAGGACCAATGGTGCTCGACAATCTCTCGCTACGCATAGAGCCTGGCGAATATGTAGGACTTGTCGGCAAATCTGGCAGCGGCAAGTCTACGCTGATGCGACTGTTATTGGGCTTCGAACAACCCCTCTCGGGAGGTATCTATTATGATAATTATGATTTGGCCAAGGTCGACAAGACTAGTCTGCGTCGTAAGATTGGCTGTTGTCTGCAAAGTGGCAATCTCTTCACAGGCGATCTCTTCCAGAATATCACCATTACGGCGCCTTGGGCCACGCATGAAGACGCCTGGGACGCTTTACGGATGGCCAGCCTTGAAGAGGATGTCCGCAGAATGCCTATGGGTCTGAACACGCTGATTAATGAAAGCGGTAGCGGTTTCAGTGGTGGACAAAAGCAACGTATCCTTATTGCCAGGGCACTGATATCCAAGCCGGATATCATCTTCTTCGACGAAGCAACGTCTGCCCTCGACAATATCTCACAGAAACAGGTAAGCGATAATATCGATCAGCTCCGCTGCACCCGCGTCGTTATCGCCCAACGCCTGTCTACCATCCGCCATTGCGACCGTATCATTGTACTCGACAAAGGCAAGATTGCCGAACAGGGCACTTACGAGGAACTTATGGAGCAGAAAGGCCTTTTCTACGAAATGACATTACGCCAGTTATAAGCTACTGATATGAAGAAGAATACCCATAAAAACAAAGATGAGCAGGCATCAAAGCGACGCCCGCTCACCTTGGAAGAATTATCAAGGGTGACGGGAGGCGTTACTGCACCTTCGACGTCATCGGACCGCGTACCCCCTTATAACTCTTGAGGAAGGCCTTGGCAGAACCGAAATTGAGGAACATGTCAAGACGCATGGGGATATGATTCTGGTCATCGGTCACGTAGAAGCGGATCAGTTCGCGGCTCTTGCCGTTCTCATTCTCCCAGAATGAGAAGACCAAACAGCGGAACTTCTCCTTAGTGCTGTCTATCTTGTAATTAGTCTTACCGCGATAGCTCAGCCACGAGTTTGACAGGCTCTTGGCATCGCTGATAGGCATAGGAATCACTTCGCCCTTTTTCAGTTTCGATGCATCGAAATTACGGGCACGAAGGAAGATCGACATCATGTCGTAGATACAGTTCTTATAGGTACTCGTTTTCCAATGCACCTGCCCATCAGCATCGATACGATGCTTCTTCAACTGACAGTTGCCGCCAGGATAGGAATACCACACCTCATCGACGTAGTAACGGCTTCCCTCACGGGCGCCTTTGCGGAAATATAGCGGAGACAGATCGGGATTACAATAGCTGAGCAAGGTATCGCGCATCATGAAATACTTGTCGAGCGTATTGTTTCCTCTCGTTATCAGATAGGAACGCCAAGCATCTTTACCTTCAAACTTCGTCATCTTGGTATCCATGGTAGCTGTACCTACCGTAAACCAGATGAGTTTCCAATTAAACTTCAAGTCGTACTCCAATATCTCCCCCGACTTAAAGGCCGTATTCTCAATGCCACACTGCGCCTGAGTCATCAAGGGCATAAGAGCAAAGAGGTAAATCATGATTTTCTTCATTGTCATATTCATATTTATCTTATTATCATTTTTATATTATAGTTTCACTCCTTTGGTCTTAAGATATTCAATTCCCAATTGCTTCGCCCGTTCGAAATTACGGTTCTTCAACTGCTTTTCCTTCTCAGGTTTCTGCTTAGTGATAGCGCTTGGCTTCTGGCGGAAACGCAATACTTCCGTCAGATTCCATGACTTGGTCACATCCCACTTCTCCTTACATTCTATCTCCTGAGGATAGTAATAGACGGCCTCTGCCTGCCGATCGGCCTTGTAATCGCCCGTATCCCAAATACCATTGCCGTTGGCATCTACAAAGGCACGCATGTAATACTTACCTGGCGTCAGATATTCGAACCTGGCCGTGCCTTTCTTCACACGCACTTCTCTCACGGGGTTGTCAGAATTATCAAGCAACTGAACTATAATCGAGGTGTCAGCCACTTCCAGACCACTGACGTTCACCATTAGCAGGCTGAATTCATCCGACCCTTTCACCTTGATACCATGTTTTTGAGCTTTTGCAACCGTACCATAGATATCGACGAAAGCCGCAGAGTCAACCTCGAAACTGTATTCCGTTTCCAGACGCCAATCAACCAATAATTCATACTGTCGCAATTCTGTTTGACGGAACTCATAGGGTGTCTGATACCACACAGAGTCAATCATCGAATAAAGATGCACCTTCGATGTGTCACACACCGCCAATGGTGTTGGCATCTCAATCGTAATTCGGGAGTCAGGAGTGGCAGCAGAAGGCACGTTATATTTCACCTCCAATGGCTTGATAGGATAGATAGAGTCATAAGGCTGGTCGTTCTTCTTTTTCTTCTCCTGCTGCTTCTGCCACTTCTCTATCTCTTTGTTCAGCTCCCTCATACGTTTCTCATACGACACCTTAGGCAGCATCTCCAGGGCGGAATCTGTATTTAGTACAAGATTGCCTAGCGTATCTGTCATGTTATAAGTGATATCCATACGCAAGGTGTCCTGATTGATGAGCGTGGTGTCGCGCAGCCAATAGTGAATGGTGTCACGCTTCTCGTTGGTCTCGATGACAAAAGCACTATCTGCGTTAAAGTTCAGACCATGGATTTCGGGCAAGATAGAGTCGCCATAAGAGAAATACAACGAAAATTTATTGGGCTCCACGCGCTCCGTCTTCAACAGATAGCGGTCTGTCTGAGGGTGCAAGAATGCCAATAGGGTAACGTCGTCAGGCAGAAAATGAGTATAAGGCACCTGTTTAAACGCGTCGATATGTAATGAATCACGCCAAATGGTGTCCGTACGGGTATCGGGCTTCGACGAAGGGCTGAATGTCTCATGATTAAAGGCAATCATCTCACCCATCTGCTTGAAGCAGAAATCACCATCCATATCCTGGAGAGCGTATGCACGATAGGTGCCAGGAGCCACGCCTTTCACTACAAAATGGCCACGACTGTCCGTACGTGATATACGCATCAGCGGCTTCGTGGTAAAGGCTGTATCCGACAAATCATCATAGAGTCCCACCGCAATACCTTTAATCGGCTCCAGATTGCTGGCATCCAACACATAGCCTCCTATTTCGAAGGTATCAATCTGCTCACCTGTTGAGAAGGTGAAGGTATAATTACCCATAGGATTGTTCTCATTGTTGTCTGTAATAGCATCGCTGAAATCGATGGTATAGGTTGTGTTCTCCTTCAGCGTATCTTTCAGTTCCACCACAATTTTCTTACCGGATGCCTTGATTTCCGGCATTTCCAACTGAGGTGGTGAGACTATCACCTTTTCACTTGGATTTTCAATCTTGATGAATTCATCGAAAAAGATATTGATTTTTTTCGTATTAATATGAGTAGCCCTGTCTTCTGGTGTACTGCCCACTACCTGTGGAGGGTCGTCATCGTACCAACCGCCATCGGGTTGTCCCATTCGGGCACAGGAGATGGTGAATAATGAATAGTGAATAGTGAATAATGCCAATGCGATGATTGGCAATATTCTCATCTTGTTGAATGAACTGATTTTCTTCATCACTATTCCATTATTAACTTCCCTTATTTATTCAGCTTTATCAGCTGGTCTATGATCTCACGGTTATTGCTCAGACGAGGCACCTTATGCTGTCCACCCAACTTCCCACGAAGTTTCAGCCAATCATTGAAGAGATGCTCACGCGCTTCTATGATCTCGAGGTGCTGCAAGGTGATATCCTTATAGCGCTTGGCCTCATAGTCGGAATTGATCTCCTGCAAACGCTTGTCGAGCAAGTCTGAGAACAACTGCAAATCCTCTGGTCGCTTCGCAAATTCGATAACCCATTGGTGGCGGCACTTCGCATTGGCATCCATAAACACGGGTGCTGCAGTGTATTCAGAAACTTCTGCGCCTGTCTGTTCACAAGCATAGGCCAAACCCTTCTCCGCATTGTCAACAATCAGCTCTTCGCCAAAAGCATTGATAAAATGCTTTGTACGGCCCGTGATGACAAACTTATACGGGTTGGTCGACGTAAATTGGATGGTATCGCCTATCTCGTAACGCCACAAACCGCAGCTGGTCGAAATCACCATCGCATAGTTCTTTCCCGTCTCTACACCCCAAAGGGGAACAATATCACCACCGTCCATCGGAATAAACTCATAAAACACGTCATAGTCGAGCATCAGCAGCATCGACTTGTCGTTCGGATCATTCTGAAGGCCGAAGAAACCCTCGCTGGCATTATAGGTCTCCATATAGTGCATCTTCGGCGAGGTAATGAGCTGCTCATACTGCTTCCGATAGGGCGTAAAGGCCACGCCACCATGGAAAAACATCTCGATATTGGGCCACACCTCTTCCAGATGCGTCTTACCCGAAATCTCCATCATCCTGCTGAGTACCGAGAGCATCCACGAAGGAACGCCTGAGATGTTCGTCACATTCTTATTCATCGCCTCACGGGCTATCTTGTCACGCTTGATCTCGAAATCAGAAATCAAAGCCGTCTTCTTCTTGGGAACACGCACCAGATTGGCCAGCGGATTGATGTTCTCTATCAGGATGGCACTGAGGTCGCCCACCAGTGAGTCCTTCAGGTTATAGTTCGGTGCATGGCTACCACCCAGAATTAAGGCCCGGCCGTCGAAGATTCGGGATTTGGGATTGTTCTGCAGATACATTGCCACAGCATCGAAACCGCCCTTATAATGCATGCGTTTCAAACCCTCCCGACTAACGGGAATAAACTTCGACTTATCATTGGTGGTACCCGACGACTTGGCATACCATTTTACTCGGCCTGGCCAGAGAATATCCGTCTCGCCATGCCGCATACGGTCGATACTTTCTTTTAGCTCTTCGTAGGTGTTGACAGGAATATGCCTTGTAAAATCCTCATAACACTTCATCGTAGCAAAGGCGTGATTGCGGCCATATTCCGTGTCCTTAGCCTCAGCAACCAACTGGTTAAGCACAGCCTCCTGCAATGCTTTTCCCCCGTTCTGATGTTTCTCCAACTCTAGTTGGCGAGACTCAAACACCTTTCTTACTATACCAGTAATACTCATTCCAAATTGCGCAATTTGGGTGCAAATTTACGCAATTCCATTGTAACGGGGGAAAAAATTACATTTTTTTTATATAATATTAGGCTTAAAAATAAAAATCACTTACCCAGCCGCAGACCAAAGTATGTGCGGATGCGCCATTTGATGTTGTGCACGGCAAGGCTTTCCTCGTGGCCGATGTTAGTGAAATTGAATACCATCGACATTCCGATGAATTTGTTGCCCCAGTGGCGAACGATAGAACCACGTCCGGTAATGATGGCCTCAGGGAAGTGGTACTGAAGGGGTACGTGCATGTCAGCGAAAGTCATCGACGTGTTACTATAGACGATGAACGTGGGCAGAGCGGAAATATGCAGCAACCAGCCTCGACCTGGCACGTAGTTATAGCCATAGCCCGCACCGAGACCAATGTTCGTCATCTTCAGCTGCATTTCCTGACCCCAATCGAGGGTAGCGTGCTGACCCATGCCCGATGCTGCCAGGAGGAAACTGCCGGCAGAGCGCTGTTGGATGTAACTCTGCGAAAAAGCGGCGGGATAGGAAAAGCGACGGCTGTTGAAGACGTAGAAGGCATTCAGGTTCAGCGTTTTCACCGACAGCATACCGTCAGGCAGTTCGATGCGCTCCATACCATCGTAGTCATACCAGCCCCTGAAGTTTTTGGCATCCTGATAAATGATATCAAAACCAAAGCGCCGGCCATAACTATTAAAATTCAGCTCAAAGTCGCGGTACTTGCCCATCAGTTTGGCAGGATTGAGCGCCGCACTAAGCGAAAGGCCAAGGTAGTTGACACCCACACTGAGCGTCGCTTTCTCATTGGCTTCCATCTCTGCCTTGAAGTGCTGTCCGCTCTCGGATAAGCTTGGTGACGAAGCCGTGCGATCGATACCTTCAGCCTCAATCTTCGCTCCCGACACATTTAATCGCGCCGTAACAGTCCATTTCTTTGTAGGTCGCGTTATATACATTGTGTCGACATCGCCCTTACGATAATTCAATGTCAGCAGGCTGTCAACGCGCTGAAAGATATTTTGTGCAGTCAAGGGTAACCCCTGACTGCTCAATGCCGCGAGCAACATGATTCTGGACAATCGCATTCTGGACCGCCTTATCGATAATATAATCCTTTCCACTCCCAGTAAAGTTTTATGTTATACATGTTTAACTTTGCAGATGCAAAGGTACAAACAATTGTGCGAATAAACAAAAACTTGCTCCTTTTTTTAGACATTGGTTACCAATCGTAATCCTCTACATAGTCATCGAACATCACCTCTTCCGTCCATCCGTTGTCGCGGAACAGCTTGCGGATCTTCTCTTGCAAAGCAGGCGGAATAAGGCGCGTACCTTTGCGATACTCGAAGTAGTAGGTGCGGTTGGTCAGTCCGATGATCCCATAGCGTACCGCAGGCTCCAGACGTTTAGGCATATCACCCGTAAAGGTGTGCGTCATGCCTTTGGCGAAGCGCACTTTCTGGTCGCTGCGATACATCGGACATTCAGTAGTCGCCACACCTTCAAAGTGCGGATTCACACACCTGTAGGAATTACAGGTTTGAGGCATGTGCTGTCCTACGAGCCATCGCAGACACTGATTGCGCAACGGACACGCATCGACATAACAAACCGTGTAGCCTTCCTTGGCTTTCTCAATCAACAATTCTTTTGCTATATTCATAATTTTTCGTTTATTTGTACTAATGTGGTTAACCTCACTTATCTTTCCGAAAGTCCTTTCTACAAAGGGCTTGAGGCTAGTGAGGTTGAGCGGTTTTAACCTCACTCAAACCTCACCCGAACCTCACTTCTACCTCATGCGGCCTTTAATGGAATCACCTTATAATGGGCCACGTGGCCGCAATCCGTACTCTCGAAACCAAGTGTATGCATCGCTTTGCCCAGATACACTTTCGTGCCGTGCGTAGCCTTGACCGACGGATATTCCTTGGTGATAATCTCCAAGAGTCGCTCACAATTCATCGATTGTGCCAACTCGCCAGGTTCCGGCTTACGGAAACAGATGCGGACGATGTCAGCAATATCCTTCTGCTCCAGATAGTTCTGGTTCAGCTGTTGGATACGGGCCACCTCATCGTTGTTAAACCAATAGGGCGACTTCTGCACCCTCAGTTCATAGAGCACCTGCGCATACAACTGATCGTAGTCTATCTCACTCGCATTATCGATGTATTTACCCTCAGGAATCGTCAGGCAGATATAGCGGCGTGAGCCTGTGACATCCGTCAGCGGATGGGGATTGTTTGTCGTAGCCACAAACGAGGCATAGCGAGGCCTGTCTTCCTGAGAGGCACCATAGATAGGACGTCCGTTCACCTTGCTCTTACTCAGCGTCTGTTTCAGCGAAGCATGCTGACTGGGACGGATGGCATCCAGTTCATCGATGTTCACCAGCAAGTTGTTGGTGAGAGCCATCTCCTTGTCGAACTTATTCGAGAGGTTCAGGTGATCCAGATAGTACTCACGCAGATGTGGAGGCAGCAGGCGCACAAAGAATGTCGTCTTACCACAACCCTGAGCGCCAATCAACGTTGGTACACATTCATTGCCATGAATAGTGTCCATCTGAAGCCAGTGAGCCACCGCCGATCGCAGCCAGGTAGCCAGATAGCCCATCAGCTCTGAGTCAACCCCAGGCAGACGATCGAAGAGCCTTGCCACATGATTCTCGCCATCCCATTTGGGCAGATGTTCCAGATAGTCGGCGATAGGATCAAAGGTGTCAATCTCGTCAGAGTTGACATACTCCACAATATCCGACTTCGGTGAGCCGTCCTCGCAGATACACGCACGCTTAGCGCGGATGATGATACTGTTGAGAGCACTTTGTGTCAAAGGTTTCCACAGAGGTTCTTGTCCCTCCGCAGGTTTCACAGCCACCTCCACCTTACCGTTCAGCACGTTTCGGCGGAAGAGATAATGTGTAATAAGGTACAGCTCAGCAGCGAGCATTCCCGTCTGAGAGGCTCCAAGAGTCTCTCCGTCAATTAGAAGATTTTGTTCCATAAAAAGAATTTTAAAGTTAAAATTTACAGCTTTTTCCTTAATTCGTATTCCTTTCTTTAAGATTGGTGCAAAGGTACAAAATATTTTGTGCGGTTGCAAATTTTTCGCTCCAAAAAGCACGCATTTAACAATTAAAATGAAGCAAAATGAGGTTCGAGTGAGATTGAAGTGAGGTTCGAGTGAGGTTAAAACTTCCAATCTCACTCGCTCTAATCCCTTTCTACAAAGGATTTCGAGCCCTCAAAGTGAGGTTAACCCAAAAATCGCAAAAATTCTTCGAGTACTCAAGTCTGCTTCATCAAGTGTCGGATTCGCTTCATCAAAGACTTACGTTCGGCTCATCAAGTACCAGCCCTCCGTTCGATTAATGAAAACTATCAGTCCGAAGGGTTCGGACTCGCAGTCCGTAACTAGCGAACTCGCAGTCCGTCGTGACGGACTAAATTGGGCCAAAAGGTTAATCGTTGTGAGAATATACAATTATTCGTTTCTCAGCCAAAGAGGGTCATTGATTCCTTATCCATTCTGCCATGAATTTGTCATAGACTTCATAGACCCCTTGTTGGTGAGTCAGCAACTGTTTCTCAATAAGAGCTTGTGATGATTTTTGTACGCTGCTGGCAGAAGTCAGGTGATAACGCTTGACGAAAGGAGCTCCGGTAATTTGCTGGGCTTTTCCTTCATGGCCGACAGCGACAAGAAGGTCTCGCTGACGGGCTGTCAGTTGATAAATCACATCTTTGTAGGCCTCTTCGTTCTGGTTGATGATTTGTATAACAGCCGTATCAACATCATCGGCGCAAACATGGTCTTGTGTTGCAAAAAGCTGGTTGAGCACTTTCTGCAGATACCAGGTCGTTCCGTCAAAGCGCTTATAGATAGTGCTCACCACTCCATCGTCAATTTGTTTTCCTGCTTTTTCAAAATGCTTTTTCGCAAAGACTTCGTATTCCGGTAGTGGTACAGGTTTCAGAAACATCATCGAGACACTCTGATAGAAAGGTCTTGCCGGCGATGAAAACATCTCGCTCATCATACTTTTCTGGGAGCCTGAAAAAACGAACACAGCGTTGCGGCACTGCTGCACGTAGGTCCGCATCAGTTCTTCTACATTTCGCTCCGGATAGTCCGCAATAGCCTGAAACTCATCTATAGCAACGATACACTTTCGGTCGGCAGCCTTAAGATAGTTGAAGATTTCCTCCAGCGTAAAGTCTGGCGAAGTGATGTCGCCTAATCCAATGTTCCAACTGGCATTGCCTTGACCATCGAAGGATATGCCTGTACGGAGAGAGGTTACAAAACGCAGGAAGCCATCAATAGCAGACTGGCCGCGTGGTTTAAGACGATTGACGATGCTTTGACCCATACGATAAACCATATCTTTCAGATTCTTGGTAGCATAGATGTCAATCAGGAAGGTATGATATCGGTCTTGTATTTCGTTCTGAGCAAAACAGTGGTGAATCAGTCCCGTCTTACCCATACGGCGCGGAGAGATCAGCGCTGTATGATTGCCGTTTGTCAACAGGGTTGTCAGCTCTTTAGTTTCGCTCTTACGGTCGCAGAAAAATGCAGCCGACTCGTAGCCATAGGTAATAAAAGGATTCTCAATCATCATCAAGTATCTTTATGCGCTGCAAAGATACACATTAATATTAGAATTCCCAAAGAATTATCCAAAAAAGATTATCCAAATCGGATAAAACTGTAAATGCACACCAGAGATCAGAGGGAGAGATCAAAGGGACAAATTCATTGATTTCCCCAAACGATCAATGACCTGTCCCTTTGATTCCTTGGATTGCTTCTGATTCTTTTCGTTTGGTTTTTGAAATTAAAAACATAATCATAAATGCGATCAGGGGGATTCATTGATTTCCAAAAAAGATCAGAATTTCTATGCTTTTAATGATGATGGCGACAGCAGCATTTTGGGCAGATAAACTATACCACATAGGGTATAAATCAGTAAAAATTGCATTTTTTATACCCGAATTGATATATTATTCACAATAATTATGTATCTTTGCACCCGTTAAGGTATAATAATCAGTATGACTTTATCGGAGCACATTAAACAAAAACGGAAGAAAAACGGTCTTTCTCAAGTAGAGTTAGCTGAGAGGGCTGGAGTGGGTCTCAGGTTTGTAAGAGATATCGAACAAGGTAAGCAGACTCTGAGAATGGATAAGGTAAATGATGTCCTTGCCTTGTTTGGCGAACATCTTGGGCCTATAAAAACTGATATGACATGAAACAGGCTGGTATCTATGTCAATGATGTCTTCTGTGGAATCCTCACAGAGGATGAAGAGGGTTATCACTTCTCATATGAAAAGGGATATCTTGCTAAAAAGGGCGCAGCCCCAATAAGTCCCACTATGCCACTGACTGAACAGCAGTATGATAAGGAAATGATGTTTCCTGTCTTCGATGGGCTCATCCCTGAAGGCTGGCTCTTGGATATTGCATCCACATCTTGGAAAATTGACCCTCGAGACAGGATGTCACTCTTGATGGCTTGTTGCAAAGACTGCATAGGGAATATTAGTGTAAGACCATTGGAACATGAGTAAATGTCTGTATTGTTATCATGAATTGGAAGAAGGTCAGGTGGATTTTCATCCCAGCTGCGCCCGAAAATTCTTCGGTAGCGAAATAGTACCGATACTTCCATATACGCGGAACAACATGTCTGAACTGGCCAGGCAGGTGATTCGAACCAGTACATCGGTTACTGGTGTGCAGGCTAAGATGTCACTCAACGTGAATCGTGGCGGCAAGAACGAACCTGCCAAATTCACTATTGTGGGCCTTTGGGGTAAGTATATATTTAAGCCACAAAGCGCAAAATATCCCAATCTTCCTGAATTGGAAGATCTCACGATGAAAATGGCCGATGTTGCACATATTCGCACTGCGCGCCACACACTAATCCGGCTCGCTGATGGTGAATTGGGCTATCTGACGCTCAGAATGGACCGCGGAAAGAAAAATGAGAAGATCTCTATGTTGGATATGTGCCAACTTACCAACCGACTAACTGAGCACAAGTACTACGGTACCTATCAACAGTTAGCAGAAACCATCAAGAGATACTCGTCGGTCCCCATGCTTGACGTTCAACGCTTTTGGGAGTTGGTGTTGTTCTCATGGATGACTGGTAATTCCGACATGCATTGCAAGAACTTTTCTCTGATAGACGCAGGGAATGGCGAGTATGTCCTATCACCTGCCTATGACTTATTAGCAGTATTGTTAGCAGACCCTGCCGATACTGAGGAAATGGCGATGAGCTTTTCTGTGGGAGGTGAAAAAAGTGGATTTGATCGCAATACTTTCATGACAGCTTTCGTTGAAAGCGGTATTTCTGTTGCCAGATCAGAGAAAATGATAGAAAAAATGAAGACATACCTTCCTAAATGGAAAGAACTTATCAGCCAATCATTTCTGACAGAGAAGATGAAGGTTGAGTATTGCAGATTACTTGACAAAAGGAATAGCGCTTTGGATGTTGCCAGATAAATTTCCCTACTTCCTTTAGATATAGAATTCTGACGAATCCACTAATCTGCCCGTAAGGCGTACTTGATGACTTCGTGGGCTGTGTGGACTCATAGGGACGGCATTTGACTAGTGGTTTCATAATAGGATAATAAGTGTTCTAATCGGGAAAAAACGCTGTGTTTTTCTCGGTATTTTTCGGGTTTTATTTGTTTTTTGCTCTTTTTTTACTTATATTTGCAAAGTAGAATGAACAAACCTAAAGTTATATGAGAAAATCGTTATTATCCGTTTTGATGTTGCTCGTGCTGGTAATCGGCACTAATGCCCAGCCTATCAGCGAGCAAGAGGCTTTGCAGAAAGCCCAGCAGTTCCTTCAAGGAAAGAACATCGTGAGTTCCCAAGGTCATCTGCGCCGTGCGGCAAAAGCTCACCCCTACAAGCACCTCTATCTCTTTAATGCAGAGGATAATGGTGGATTCGTGATCGTGTCGGGCGACAGCCGTGCCCGTGATATTCTCGCTTATAGCGAAGAGGGCAACCTGGACTACGATGAGATGCCCGACAACATGAAGTGGTGGCTCGGTCTTTACGACGAGAGCATCGCCAACATCCCTGCAGATTATGAGCCTGTTAAGGAAACAGACCTGCGACGTGCCTCGAAAGCGGATGTTGCGCCGATGATGAACTACTCGTGGAAACAAAAATCTCCCTTCAACTATTATTGTCCCCAGAACTGTGTCGCGGGGTGTGTGCCTCTCGCAATGGCACAGATAATCGCTTTTTGGGGTTATCCGTCGACATTGCCGGCTTTGAGCGGTTATAGTGACACGAATGGCCATAGTCTGCAGGCGCTGAGCAGCCGCAGTGTGAATTACAGCAATCTTTCAGCCGACGATGCTGCCTGGTTGGTGCGCTACGCAGGACAAGCCATCCAAGCCAACTATGGACAGACGACTACTGGAGCCGCTCAAGCAGCTGTCCCTGGTGCGCTTGTGAATTTATTCGGTTTTGGTAGTGGTGCACATAGTGAATACCGCGAGGCTTATAGCGCTACTGCCTGGGACGACATGCTCTACAATGAACTGAGTAACGGACGTCCGTTTATCCTCTCCGGGCAGGTTAACTATGATGCTAATAACGGTCATAGCTTTATCTGTCACGGCTATAGTCAGGGCTATTATGCCGTGAACTGGGGCTGGGGTGGTATTGATAACGGCTATTACTCTATGTCGGCCATGATTGGCAACGGTTCAGACTATTCTACGATGTTGGCAGCCTGTATCGGTATCAGCCCCTCGTCAATCTCCTACAAATATAGTGATGTCTCGCTGTTTCAGATGGAGGCTATCGGTAGCATGCAGTTGTATAGGAACTCCTCGTCGCAGAGCTTTAGCAATGCACAGTTCAAATGGACGGTGAGAAGCTCTATGTGGACGACTAAAGATGTTCGCTTTGCATTGGCCATTCAAAAGCCCGACGGCAATTGGGACCTTCTGTACGAATTCAAGGATCCACTTTCTTTCAGTCCATCCAATCTCCCGTCATCAACGATGACCATCAACATCGGAAGTCAATATGGCGACGGTACTTATAAAATCACCCTTCTCTATAAACTGGCCAGCGAAAGTTCAAACTCTTGGCATACCTGCGCAGGTTTAGACTGGCGCTATGTGAAGGCCGTCATCAGCGGCAATACGCTCACCTTTACCAACTATCCGGAATACGATGCACCTTATCCGACAGGATCCTATCCGGATTATCCAGACCCGATTAATCCTGATAACCCTGATAATCCGGATAATCCCGATATCCCTGACAATCCGGATATCCCTGACAATCCCGATGTGACCGGTCCTACGAATGATGTGGCCTTCGAGTATCCCGTGGTTTCGAAGGAATACAAGGGCAAAGACTTAGGCTTCGTCATCGACTGGACGGCGCTCTCGACATCCATGTTCGGCTATCTCAAAATGAATGAGACTGAGTTCTTCGACAATTTCTGGGCGGACTGTTTCGACGGTGATGAAGAAGTGCCTGATGCTGACGCCCGTTATGTGTCGCCCTATGCCTTTAATTATAATGAGGACGGCCCGAGCGGCCACAACAACTACGACATGCTGATCTATAATTTCGGCGACGACATCTACGGTAACAACAGCAAATTGCCCGATCCCGACGAGGCTGAGTATATGGATCCTGAATATGATTACGTTGCCATCGCCGCCTTCTATCCCAACTACAATGGTCAGGGCAAGCACTTCATGACGTTTGAGATACCTCAAGAGAACCTGGAGTACCTGCTGGATGATGTGACGACGCCTGTCACCATTACCCGCTGGATCAGGTTTGCTGCCAAGTATGATGATTACGGTAACAGCACGGCACCGTTCAGATTCCTCTGGCTGAAGGTGCAGATGCAATTGTCGTGGAGCAACGATCCAGACGGCATCAGGACTATAAGCGCCGACCAGACGGATGCACCTGTCTACAACCTCAGCGGCCAGAGGCTGCAAGTAGGTAAAGGCAATTACAAGGGCATTGTCATCAAGAACGGCAAGAAGATCCTGATGAAATAAGGCCACCAGAGAGAAGGCTTCCCCAACGGGAAGCTTTCTTTTTTGGGCGATTCATAGATATTGGTGGTATAAGAAAAGTCGAGTTTTATAACCTCACCTTTGTAATTGTTTATATATCTTTATCGCGTTATTTTGGACAATAATCGGCCCCTTTTGCCCGATTTGTCTAAAAAACCTTTGTTTGTCTATACAAATCGAAACGAAAGAAGTGGCAAAATTTGGAAAGTGGTAGAAAAACATCATATCTTTGCACCGTCGAAAGACAAAAAACAACAAAATGATTCGATAATTCAAATAACTTAATACATTAATTAAAATACTTTTCGATTATGACAACAAAGAAAAATTTTGCAAATCTGATGCTCATGAGCATCGTTGCTATAACAACCATTTCCCTTACCTCTTGTAAAGACGATAGTATTGATGATAATAAAAAAGTTGACGAGGTGGTCACAGCCAAGGAAGGTGAGATGCTCCTGGAGCCCATCGGTCTGGTTTACAACGATTTCATTACCCCGTACGATGTGACAATCCTGAATGCCGACACCACGGAGGTCAGCGTGAGCAAGGCCCTGGCCGACAAGATGGGCATCACCAACTTCGTGAACCACCCCATGGGTATCTGGGATGACAAGAATCACGACTCCTATCTGTGCCGCGCCACTGAGCAGCGCCTCTTAAGCGACCGCTATATATTAAAGGTAACGCGCTCCACACTGGCAGAGGTTCTCCAAGGACGGGATATAGTGCTGAATACCAGTCTTTACTATAACCCAGAGCGAGCTATGACCCGCGGCGCTGATAACGGAATGTCAGGAGAGGCAGCCAAGTACATCGATGAGAATAACGTCGTCCACCCTGCAGCCATCACCATTAAGCCGGAATATACCGCCATGACCCGAAGTGGTGAAAGCGAGTATGAGACCTATACCGTAGAAGAGATCATGGGCAACCGTTCTACTACCCGTGGTTGGTTTGGTGACGCATGGAATTGGGTCAAGAAGAAGGTAAATAATACTGTGGAGTACGTGGTGGAAAAAACTACTTACACCATCGATGGCGACAAGAAGACTTGTCCTGTCATTCGCCACAAGAGCGAGTTGAAAAAGGATATGAAGTTTGAATGCGGTCCGGCAGAGGGCGACTCCATCAATGTCAACTTCAAATGTCCGCTTCAGTTCGACCTCGACTACACACTCGAAATCCATGCCAAGGGTAACATTTCGACCGCGATGATTCCCAAACTGAACTATCTGGAGACCTATTTCGACGGCTATTTTGCCATGAATCCTGAACTTACCCTCGGTTTCTCGAAGAAAGTAGCCCTGCCTAAGGACAAGCAACGTGTGAACCTTTGCAAGATGAGCGGTCTCGGTATGACCTTCATGATCGGTATCGTGCCTGTACACATTGACTTCGACCCCAGCATCTACCTGAAGTTTACGGCCGAACTCGAGGGCAGCGCCACAGTTGGAATCAATTATGACTTCGCTACCAAATTCCGTGCCGGTATGAAGTACAACGGCAGCTGGAGCAGGATCTCAAATGGCGAGATAGTAAAGAACGAGTTCAATCTGATTAAGCCCAACGTGGCATTGGAGGCAAAGGCAGGCGTAGGTCTGATGTTCGGCATAGACGTTATCATCGACAAGATTGCTGGTCCGTCAATCGCTATGGGTCCTCAAGTCAATGCCAAGGCTTCTCTCACCTACTCCTACTGGAAAGAAGGTGGTGAATGGGACTTCAAGGCCAAAGCTACTGCAGGCTGCGGAGGTGAGGTAGGTGCCAAGATCAAGGTATTCGGTTACGAGCTGGCTGAATGGAAATGTCCCTTCGAGATAGGCCCGCAGAAGACTATCTTCGAGTATCCGAAATCTAAATAAGACATCACTCACAAACAAGGGTCACCCAGGCAGAACTTGCTTGGGTGACTCTTGATTTTTCATTATATATAGAATTCTGACGAGTCTACCAGTCCTGCTCGTAAGGCGTACTTGATGACTTCGTGAGCTGTATTGACACCCAGTTTGCGGAAGATATTCTTGCGATGGGTGGTGATGGTGTGGACACTTGAGAAACGCTCGTTGGCAATCTCCTTGGTGGTCTTGCCCTGGGCGATAGCCTTCACGATCTCAGTCTCTGTCTCAGTCAGGATACTTGGCTGGCTCTCTTCCTCCTGTTGGTGATTGATAATCACCTCGAGTGCCCGCTGGCTGATATGACGATTGTGACGGCTGACAGCATCGAGGGCATCGCGGACATCCTTCAATGAGCCATCCTTGAAGACAATGCTGAACTGGTGGGACGAGTAAACCACACGACGCAGAAACTGAGGTGTGAGCTCATCGCTGATGAGGATCCACTCCGACAAGGCAAAACGTTCAGCAACAATCAGGAGCTGGTCTTCGTCGGCAAAGTCGAACAATGTGTAGTCAAGCAGCACGACAGCATTCTCGTGCTCCTTCAACAGTTGAACGAGTCCTGCCTTGTCGCTAGCCTTGAAGATGTCGCTCTCGCCCTTCGAACGAATCAGACTCTCCAGCGCAAAACGCGTCAGTTCCTGATTATCGGCTAAGATATACTTTCCCATGTTAGTTTCTTGGGTGCAAAGATACGAAATAATTCCGAATTCCAACCTCTGAACTGCTTTTTTTGAAATCGTTCAGAATTGGGAATCCGGAATTGGGAATAAAACATCAAATTTTGTCGAAAGCCTGCGACAGGTCGTCGATGATGTCGTCGATATGTTCTGTACCGATGCTCAGACGGATGGTCGAGGGCGTGATGTGCTGCTCTTCCAATTCCTCAGGCGAAAGCTGCGAGTGAGTGGTGGTGTAAGGATGGATCACCAAACTCTTCACATCGGCCACGTTAGCCAGCAATGAGAAGATCTGCAATGCATCGATGAACTTCCAGGCTTCTTCCTGTCCGCCTTTGATCTCGAATGTGAAGATAGAACCGCCACCATTGGGGAAATACTTCTTATAGAGCTGATGGTCGGGATGACTCTCAAGAGCCGGATGATGGACAGCAGCCACTTTCGGATGATTCTTCAGGAAATCGACCACCTTCAGGGCATTCTCCACATGACGCTCCACACGCAGACTCAAGGTCTCAACACCCTGCAAGAGGATGAAGGCGTTGAAGGGCGAGATGGCAGCACCAGTATCGCGCAGGATGACGGCACGGATGCGGGTGACGTAAGCCGCAGCACCTACTGCGTCGGCAAACACGATGCCATGATATGAGGGATCGGGCTTAGCCAATGTGGGGAACTTGTCGTTCTGTTTCCAATCGAACTTACCACCGTCAACAATAACGCCACCAAGACTTGAACCGTGACCACCTAAGAACTTCGTAGCCGAATGCACCACGATATCTGCGCCGTGCTCCAGCGGACGAATGAGATAGGGTGTACCAAATGTATTGTCGACGATAAACGGAATACCATGCTTATGAGCTACAGCAGCTACACCTTCAAGGTCGAGCACATCTGAGTTGGGGTTGCCGAAAGTCTCAGCATATATGACTTTTGTGTTGGGTTGGATAGCAGCTTCGAGGGCCTCGAGGTCGTTCACATTAAGAATAGTGTTAGTGATACCCTGTGTAGCGAGCGTATGGGTAATCAGATTGTAGGAACCACCATAAAGGTTGTCGGCTGCCACGATATGATCACCTGCCTGTGCAATGTTCTGCAGAGCATAGGTGATAGCAGCAGCACCAGAAGCCACAGCCAGACCAGCCACACCACCCTCGAGGGCTGCGACGCGATCTTCGAACACACCCTGAGTGGAATTAGTCAGACGACCATAGATATTACCTGCATCGCGAAGACCAAAACGGTCGGCTGCGTGCTGAGAATTGTGGAATACATAACTCGTGGTCTGATAGATGGGCACGGCGCGAGCGTCAGTAGCGGGGTCTGCCTGTTCCTGGCCTACATGAAGTTGTAAAGTCTCAAAACGATAATTTTTCTTACTCATAACCTTATCCTTTCTTTAATTTTTAATGTTATTATTATGTTCTTTTGTTCTTGCGTCCCTTCGGTAGCAAGCGCTTACGCGATTACTTATGTCTAAAAACTTATTTTATGTCTTTTCGACGGTGCAAAGGTACGAAGTTTAGAAATATCTTCCAAATTTCTTGCACAATTCAGAAAATATCCCTATATTTGCAACCGAAAAAGATAATCTTTCTAAAACGGGCCTTTCAAAGCCTGCCTAATAGAATAAAACTCTAAATTATGGCGGAAATACTCGACGAAACCGACCTGCAGATTCTGAAAACGCTGCAAAAAAACGCAAAATTGACCACAAAAGAACTGGCCGATGCCGTTCATCTGACCCCAACACCCGTGTTTGAACGCCAAAAACGGTTGGAAAAGAAAGGCTATATCAAAAAGTATGTTGCAATCCTCGATCCAGAGAAATTAGGTCAGGGTCTGCAAGTGTTCTGCAAAGTTAAGCTGAAGCAGATCAACCACGAGATAGCCGATGCTTTCAATCGTCGCATCCAGCGCATACCTGAGGTTACCGAGTGCTATAACACCTCGGGCGCCTACGACTACTTATTAAAGGTACGGGCACGCGACATGAAGCAATACCAGGAGTTTGTACTCAACAAACTGGGTGAGATAGAGAGCCTGGCCTCAATCGAAAGCACCTTCGTGATGAGCGAACTGAAACAGAATTACGGTATCAACATCTGATAGCAATCACCAAAAAAAGAAAATATGAAAAGATTCTTTATCACCATCTTTGCAGTCGTCCTGACTACTGCGAACATCTGTGCTCAGTTTAAGAGCACCTATTTCACCGCTGAGGAAATGCCTAATGCCGTTGCCTTCCTGCCAGCACCACCTGACACCGCATCGACACAGTTCGTTTACGACCTCACCCAATATATGTGGGGCAAGACCCTCCGCAATACAGAACGCGGACAAGAGGCCATCGATCATGTCGTCACAAGTGTTCCCAAGATGGCTGTCTGTTTCAGCAAACCCTTCGGTATGACCATTTCGAGGGAGACGACACCAGCCATATATAAGATGCTTCTCAAGGCGATTCCCACTATCCGTCTGAGTGCCAACCTCCCCAAAGAGACCTATATGCGCAAGCGGCCCTTTGTCAGAATGAACGAGTCGACATTCTATCCTCAGGAAGAAGAGGAGTTGCGCAACACGGGCTCATACCCCTCAGGACATACCATTCGAGGCTGGAGTATGGCCTTGCTTCTGGCAGAAGTAAATCCCGCTGCTCAGGACGCCTTGATGAAGCTGGGTTATGAATGGGGACAGAGCCGTGTGATTCTGGGCTATCACTGGCAGAGCGACGTCAATGCCTCCATCGCGTTGGCCTCAGCCTGTTTTGCCCGTCTGCACACCAGTCCTGAGTTTCTGGACGATATGGAAAAAGCCCGCGAGGAATACGAACGCCTGAGTAAAGATACTAAACACTGATCAGTAATTAAAAATTGTTAATTCTTTCACGCTTTATGCAAGATTTCTGAGTTTTCGTGTTTTATAAGTAAAACATAGGAGACAATAAGATGAAAGTAAGATTCAATCGTTGGTACAATGCTGTTTTGACAGCTCTGCTGTCGATGTTAGGTTATAGTTGCTCTTCTTCTGATTCTGATGAGCCAGAGTTCATAGCAGAGTATGGTGCGCCTTATGCCGATTTTATCTTCAAAGGCCAAGTGACAGATGAGGTTGGCACACCCATTCAGAATATCAAGACATCGTTGAAAAATACATTTCAGATTGAAAATGAGCGTTACGTCTATGGCATAGACTCTGTACAGTCTGGTGTATCAGGTGATTATCAGTTGAAATACTCTGGCATGCTGAATCAGGACAACAAAATTATCGTCGAAGATGTCGATGGCGAGGCAAATGGCGGCGAATTCCTCAGCGATACCCTTGATATCGACTTTGACAAGGCTGTCAAGACGAAAGAGGGTCATCATTGGTATCAAGGCACCTATGAGATTTCTCAGGATGTCAAACTGAAGAAGAAATAATGAAACCCACTCCCCTTTCCCTTCGTAAGAAAATCGCTCTCGAACTCTGGCGACAGAAGGAAAACATCTTACGCGAGGAGCATCCCCTGAAACAATTGTTCTGGGAATGCACTTTGCGTTGCGATTTGAAATGTCGTCATTGTGGCAGCGATTGTAAGATGAAGTCGGAAAACAACGATATGCCTAAAGAGGATTTTTTACGCGTACTCGACGGCATTGCTGCAAAGATGGATCCCCACAAGGTGTTTGTCATCGTTTCTGGAGGCGAGCCTTTGATGCGACACGATATCGAAGATTGTGGAAGGGCTATTTACAAAAAAGGGTTCCCTTGGGGTATGGTGACCAACGCACTGCATCTTACACCACAACGTTGGCAGGGACTATTACGGGCAGGCATCCATTCAATGGCCATCAGTCTCGACGGCTTGGAGGAAGACCACAACTGGATGCGTGGCAATGAGCAGAGCTTCAAGATGGTGAGTCAGGCGATAGATATGCTCGTTGCTACAGAGGGCTTCGTATTCGATATTGTCACTTGTGTGAATCGTCGGAATTATACGAAACTTGACGAAATAAAGGAATTCCTGATTTCAAAAGGTGTGAAGCGCTGGCGACTCTTCACAGTTTTCCCTGTAGGTCGTGCTGCTCTCGATCCTAATATGCAACTCACGAACGAGGCGTTCAGAGGGGTGTTCAACTTTATAAAGAAGGTACGCAAGGAGGGGCGTATTCGTGTGGACTATGGCTGCGAGGGATTCCTTGGCAATTACGAGGGCGAGGTGCGTAGCCGATTGTTCTCTTGTCAGGCTGGCATAACAGTTGGCTCTGTGATGGCCGACGGCTCTATCGCTGCCTGCGCCAGCATACGAGCCGATTATAATCAAGGTAACATCTACGAAGACGATTTTATGGAAGTATGGGAAAATCGTTATCATCCTTATCGCAACCACGAGTGGATGAAGAAGGATGAATGCGCCAATTGTAAATACTTCCGTTATTGTCTAGGCAACGGCATGCATCTGCGCGATGGAGATGGCAAACTCCTGTTTTGCCACCTCCATCGTTTGTTGTAACAGAGATTACCGCCACAAAGATACATCATTATTTCATATTTACAAGAAAAATTACCAAAAATGTTTGTAAAATAATCTGTTATTATTGTTTGATATTCAGGCGGAGGCCAAACTGAAGATTCAGACTTGTAGGCTTATCCTTGAAGAAATTGCGCAATCGACTACCATTGTCGAAGTAATATTTCACACCAGGCTCGACATAGATGCCTAATTGAGGCAGCACGTCATATTGTACACCTACCCCACCCTGAACAGAGAACTGCCAGCGGTCGCAATCGATGTGCTGCGTGACACCCATTGACTCTAATCGCGCCTTGATATTATAATCAGCCTCAGCCCCACCAGACAGATAGACATTCAAGCCCCCAAGATGGAACAGGCGATACTGCACATTCAGGGGGATGCCCAGATAGTGAAGCGTCTGTTCCTGAGAAATAGAAGTACCATTGATGATGGAAGCGAAATCGGAGTGCAGACGGGTATAGGTAACACCAGTAGACAGCAACCACTTCGTCGACAACGGATAACTGACAGACAGTCCGAAGGCGATGGGCTGATGATGCTTCTGACGCTCTTCGTAACCATAAAGGTAGATAGGACCTGCGCCTCTGGTGCGGGCCGTGCTTTTGGGAAGATACTTCTCAAAATCATAGCGGGCAGCCAGTTCATCAGCCATTCGCACACCATTAGCACGCTGCATATCGCTGAGACCGTTGGAGGCATAGAGGTTGACGCTGATATCCTTGTGGGATTTGGTCGACAGCAAGGCAATCTCTTTCTCCATCTGATGGATCGTCTCATTGACGTCGCGCTCTATAGAAGGCTGTTGGATTGGCGTCTTGTTGTCTGCAAGTTCTGAATCCGAAGAAGCAGGCAGTTTTGTAGAGGTAGGCTCGATGACTTCGTTCAGAGAATCCTGAGCGGAAACTACTGAGGCCTGCGCCATCAGAGGGGATGAGGGCCGAATCACGGGGACAGGCACTCTGATCTTCGCTGCGCTGCTATCATTGAGCCAGTCCCCATGATTCTCTTCTCGAATAGGTTGGGACTCAATAGGCGCGATGGGTTCTATAGGTTCAGCTTGAGAGAGTTCTGGCTGCGAGGCTGATGTGGGGAGTTCTGGAGTTGATGAGGGCCACAAGAGATAACCTCCGCCTGCTACCAAAAGGGCAAGGGATGCTGCTACTGCCCAACGACGTAAGGATACAGAATGAGCGAGAGGTTTATCACCATTGCTCGCAGCACTTGTGGGCAAAGCAGCCTCAATGTCAGCCCACAGATCGTCTGGTGGAGCTACTTCGCGCTCTGCCAGCTTATCATGCAGTTGTTGAGTCCATTTGTCCATATTCATATCTTTTGTCGTTCGTTCATATATTCTCTTACCATCTTCTGAAGTGCCCGCTTCGCTCGAAAGAACTGTGTGGCAGAATTCTTCTCGCTGATGCCAAGCTGTTGAGCGATTTCCCTGTGCGAAAGCTGTTCGAAGACAAACAGGTTGAGCACCACTCGATAGTTGGCAGGCAACTGTCCGATCAGCCCATCCAGCACCTCGTCTGGCACTTCGCCAATATCGGGTTCTTCCTCTATTCTGTCGTCAGGTATCTCGTCCGTGAAGTGGAAACGTTCATGATCCCTGATATAGTTAATAGCCTGATTGGCGACGATTCTCGACACCCACGATTTCAAGGAGCCTTCACCCCGATAGTCAAAGCGGCTGATGCCTGTTATGATTTTCACGAAACTGTCTTGCAGCACATCACGCATTTCGTCACTATTTGGGATATATCTCAGGCCGATGGCCATCGCATATCCCTTATAGCGTTCGTAGAGTCGGCGCATCGCTGCGCGATCCCCACCCTGTATGGCGTCTAACAGTTCGCGTTCTGTTTCCACTATTCTGGTTTAATATCCTTTATTTTCTTTGTGGTTACAAAGAATAATTCGAGTGGCGTCAGGAGATCCATTATTTCTTCATTAGTTTCTCCGTTTTTTATATATCTTACTTTATTCATTGTTATCTTCAGTGTCCACAAAAGCGTATCTTTGTCAAAGATAGCTAACATAGGCAAATCAGTAGAGATATAATAATACCCATAAATAGCTTCTTCATTATTCCCTGTATCATAATACATCGTTCCGTTTGCTACTAAATAAGTTGTTGGTGCTATCAAACTGCTGAATCCATCATACATATTATATAAATTCGAGTAAGATTTATTCTCAGAATAGCCTTGAGGTCCATAAAGAAATATGTAGCGAAGATTTGGTGATATATCATATCTCATACCATCTATAGAATTAGGGATCGCCCTAACGATATATTCCAAAAGTGGCTCTGAAGGGATGGGGACAATAATTGTTTGTTCAAATACTGTTAGCGTGTCCGTTTCAATCTTTTTATTGTTAAGAATCCAATATCCCTCAAATTCTCCGATTTGCGAAAAAGAATCTGGGGCGTTATTGTATGCTAGGGCATTTTTATCTGACATGTAATCATCGCCATCATCCTTCGAACATGCGGTGAGGCCAGCTATCAGCACCATTAATAGGATTAATTTCTGCTTCATATTAATACCTTTTTATGTTTGTTTCTATCAATATAACTGCAAAATTACAAAATCTTACACTAAATCCTAAATTATTTTAGGGAAATTCCATTTTCTTTTAGGGGAAATCCTTTCTCATGCTATTGGTTTTGGGCTAATTTTGCAACGTGAAATCTTTAAAATGTTTGGCTTATGAAAAGGATAATGATTGCTACGCTGAGCCTGATGCTCACGCTGCCAATGATGGCACAATACGGACGACCTCGTCATTACGGGTCGCGCTATGGATATAGTACTGCTTATGCTCGCCCAAGTTATCATCACAACCCCGTGAACTCCTATGTCGGTTTCCGTGTCGGAGGTGCGTTCTCAACGGTCAGCTCTGACGATAAGTATCTCGACGGTGGTACGATGCGCACAGGTCTGAATGTGGGTGTTGTAGCTGGATTCCAAGTGGCGCCTCGTGTACCTATTTATTTCGAGACGGGTCTTTCCTTTATAGAAAAAGGTGGAAAGGGCAATTTCGAAGGGAGGAAATTTACGTATAACCTGGACTATCTGGAAGTGCCGCTGTTGCTGAAATACGACTGCCAAGTGGATCGTGACATAAGCATCCAACCATTCTTAGGCGGCTATGTGGCAGCAGGCGTAGGGGGTAAAATCAAGGATTTTGGTCATCGTCAGGCTTATAGCTCCTACGATGATGATGCTTTCAATCGCTTCGATGGAGGTATCAAGGTGGGTTGTGGCTTCCAGTTCAACTACCTTTATGCAGAAGTAGGCTATGACTTCGGACTATCGAATATCAGTCGTGACTACTTTGACGATGCCCATACAGGTAGCCTCTTCGCCACTATTGGTGTGAACTTCTAAAACTATTCGTTCAGGTGCAGACGGAGGCCGAACTCGATGGAAGGCGCAAGGGGATGCTCCTTGTAGTAATGTTCCAAAGAGGTACCATCGTAGAAATAATAGCCTAAAGAGGGTTCGAGGTAGAAGCCGAGGTGGCGGGTAAAGCCATACTCGGCTCCTACTGCTGCATCGATAGACCATTGCCAAGGCTTCTCACTTACATTTATACCACCCTCTGTATCGGCACTCAAGCACTTCTCTAACATTGCACCACCTGAAACGTAAAACTTGAGATTACTGGTAGACCACAATTGCCAAACTACACCTAACGGAATTCCCAGATAATGCAATTTATAACTATAATTGAGTTTATATTGTGGAAGACTGAACTCTGAATACAGACGGGTATAGCTGACTCCACCAAGCAGAGCCAGATTGGAATTCAACTGATACTGCGCGCTTAGTCCGAAACGGACAGGAAGATGGTGCTTAGCCGAATAATTATTGTTATGGATTGCAGATTCATGGTCAAAAGGTATTACAGGCTTTACTGAGTAATAATTGCCGTAGTCGGCATAAGCATCATAAGCATGTTCACGCCTTACATCAACATTATTGGCTGCCAACAGTCCTCCAGAGGCGTTCAGGCCAACGGACCATTTACCTGAACTGGAATGCGTCGTATGTTTTGGCACAGACTCGTATTGAGGGGCAAGAATATCATTGCTATTTTCTGCCAATTGCTTTGCCTCGGGTTCGTAAGGTGTCTGCTGAACCTCCATTAGAGAATCATACGACATTTCTTCTATCTGGTGCTCTGCTATAGAGGACAGATTCTCCTTTACCAAATCAGAGGTAGCCAGAAGAGCTGCTTCTGCCTGAGGCCTCTGTGCCACAGGATTTATCTCTTTAGGTTGTGGAGATGTTGGTTGTTGAGATGTTACCTGATGAGGTGCTGGCTGATGGGAAACGGTATTGGCCTGCTGAGATAGTTGCCCACTATCCCTGCTCTCATAAAAGACGAAGAAACCCACGAGAACCAAGACAACTGCAGCAACTGCCCACCACCATCGTCTGATAGCAACAGGTTTACGGACAGGCTCGGCTTTCAGCTTCATCTCTCTGCTGATGCCTTCCCAAAGTCCTGCAGGCGGCGTCTTGCGATGCCCCTCTAACTTCCGTCTTAGTTGTTCTTCCCAACTTTCTTTCATTATCGTTCGTTCATATAGTCCTTGATCTTCTTTGCTAATAGCCGTTTGGCAGAATAGAGTTGTGAGGCTGATGTCGATGCAGTGATATTCAGCAGTTCAGCAATCTTCTTGTGCGGATAGCCTTCGAATACGAATAGATTTATCACTGTACGATAACCGTCAGGCAGCTCACGTATCAGCTGATGCAACTCGTCGGCTGTGATGCGCTCTGGTATAGGCTCCTCATCGTCGATGACTGACAAGTGATTTATTTCCTGCACTGCAAACATCAATTTCTTCCGTTCCTTCAGATATATCAGCGACTCGTTCACTACTATCTTAATCATCCAACCTCTGAAAGATGGTTCATCACGATAGTCAAAGGCCTGCAACGAAGTGAATATCTTCACAAAGCTGTTCTGCAACACATCCTTTGCGTCATCTTCCGAAGGCACATAGCGATAGCAGACCGATGAAAGCTCTTCAACATACATCTGATAGAGTTGGCTCATCGCCCTTTGGTCTTTCTGCCGTATGCGCTCAACGAGTTGACTGACCATTTTATTCCTTATGTCTACTTTAATAATCCAAAATTACGCAAATCTTGTATGGAATAACCAACTTTTTTAATTCTTTAACTTTTGTCCATGCAAGATTTTGCCCTTTTTCCCATTATATTTGCAGAAAGAACTCAAAAAGTAATCAGAAATGAAAAAGAAAAGTCTGTTATGGATAAGTGCTCTTTTGCTGATATTGGCAGGATGTAGCAGTGATGATGAATCTCTATTGAACCAAAATTGGAAGCCAAACACACTTCTAATCAATAGTGAAAACGCTGATATAGAAGAATACTCTGTGATTAACAACTATTTTTATATCAACTTGATGCCTGTTTTGGAAAATAATTGTCCTGGATTTATTTTTCATTGTGGTATAGAGAAGTCACTTGATTTACGAGAACTGATAATCCGAATAATAGGTGTCAAGCAAGACATAGATGCATTTCAAGTGGGAGAAACATTCCAGTTGAACCAGTTTAATGCCAGTTTGATGCCAATTGAAGAGTGTCACACAACACCTGCACAATTTGGAGCCACAAAAGGAAGTATTAAACTTGTGGATAAGAAAAAGGCTGGCGACAAAGACGTATTAACCTTCCAAATCAACGATCTGGCTTTTGAAAAGGGTTACACCATCAACGGCATTGTAGATTTCGAGTATGAGGGAACCTTTTATTGAATAACATATAGCAAAAAGATAAGTTATTAGGATTGGCAGCTCCACAATTATTCCCACCTTGGGAATAAAATGTTCCCAGCCTGGGAATAAAACGTTCCCACGCTGGGAATAAGAATAAGGATAGAATCAGGCTTCTGCGAAGGCTGCTGCTTCAGCCTCAGCGATGATGTCCTCACGCGATTTCTCCTTGTGAGTGATATCGGAGAGATCTAATTCGTCATCAGAAAGAATCTCTGAAATTTCAGGCATTGCTGGTGTTTTCTTGGGTTGAGAAATCTCCTCTAAATTCTCCTGACCACTCTCTACTGTCTCCTGACTCCTTATCAAGAAGTCCTCTTGCTCCTTCTCCGGATCGGGCACAAGCATTGTGGGCTCTTCCTCCATCTTTGTGCGATCAGACTTTGCCTTGAAGACGGCATCCACAAACTGAGGTTCACGTTTCAGTTTCTGTAAGGTCTCTTTTGAGGCCAGCTGTTGTGCCTCTTTCTTGGAATAACCTGAGCCACGTTCGCCCTCGATGCCCTCGATAACTACCTGGAAACTGAAGATTGGGCTGCCATTATCGTCTGTCTTCTGTTTCAGCATACGATACTCCATACGCACCTTGTTCTTCTGGCTCCACTCCAACAGCTTTGACTTGAAATTGACCTCCTTGAAGGCCACCTTGTCGATGTTGATGAATCTGCCCAACACACGATTCTGCCAGAACCACATGCAGGCATCATAGCCTCGATCCAGATAGATAGCACCCACAAGAGCCTCGAAGGCATTACCATTGACATAACTGTTGTGAGAGTTGCTGCGTCCTGCTGAGAGAAGGAGCTGCGAGAGTCCCATCTCATTGGCAAGCTTACCCAAGGTTTCGCGACTGACGAGCTTGCTTCTGGTATTGGTCAGAAAGCCCTCACGCTTACCTTCATACTGAGAATAGACGACATGTCCCACCACCGCATCGAGAATGGCATCGCCCAAGAACTCCAAGCGCTCATTGTTCAGCGGCTTGCCTTTGTCATTGCGCTTGCCAATGCTTTTGTGCATCAGTGCCTGACGGTAATACTCGATGTTGTGCGGATAGAATCCGAGTATCTCGTAAAGAGAAGAAAAAAGCTCCTTCTCCTTGCGGAAAGGGAGCTTGATATGATCAATGATATTATTAATCCACATACTTCTTGAAGACGACACAAGCATTGTGACCACCAAAGCCGAAGGTATTGCTGAGACCAGCACGCACCTCACGCTTCTGAGCCTTGTTGAATGTGAAGTTCAGATTGTAGTCAATCTCTGGATCCTCATCGCCCTCCTCGTGGTTGATGGTGGGAGGAATGATGTCGTTCTTCACTGCAAGGACAGTAGCCATAGCCTCAACGGCACCAGCAGCACCCAGCAAGTGACCAGTCATTGATTTGGTAGAAGAGATGTTGAGCTTAAAGGCAGCATCGCCAAATACCTCCTTGATGGCCTTGGCCTCAGAGATATCACCAACGTGGGTAGAAGTACCATGAACGTTGATATAGTCGATATCTTCAGGCTTCATGCCAGCATCCTCAAGGGCGTTCTGCATCACTAGCTTGGCACCCAGTCCTTCAGGATGAGAAGCAGTGATATGATGCGCATCAGCACTCATACCAGCACCCACCATCTCTGCATAGATCTTCGCACCACGAGCCTTTGCGTGCTCGAGTTCCTCGAGAATCAAGCAACCAGAACCCTCAGCCATAATGAATCCATCGCGACTGGCGCTAAACGGACGGCTAGCCTTTTCAGGCTCATCGTTACGGGTAGAGAGAGCATGCATGGCATTGAAACCACCTACGCCAGTAGCGCAGATAGCAGCCTCAGCACCACCTGCTACGATGGCGTTGGCCTTACCCAGACGAATAAGATTGAAAGCATCGGCCAATGCATTTGAAGAAGATGCACAAGCAGAAGCTGTGATATAGTTGGGGCCGTGGAAGCCATACATAATCGAAATCTGACCTGCTGCGATGTCAGCAATCATCTTCGGAATGAAGAACGGATTGAACTTAGGACCATCGGCCTCGTGTACACCATAGTACTTCACTTCTTCTTCGAAGGTCTTAATTCCACCAATACCTACGCCAAAGACCACACCAATGCGGTTCTTGTCTTCAGTATCGAGATCCATCTTACTGTCTTCGACAGCCTGCTTGGCGGCAATCATGGCCAGCTGGGTATAGCGGTCCATTTTACGAGCCTCCTTGCGGTCGATAAAATCGTTGATATTGAGGTTCTTCACCTCACAAGCGAACTGTGTTTTGAATTTACTTGCATCAAAAAGTGTAATAGGTGCTGCACCGCTCACTCCGTTGATGAGGTTGTTCCACATCTCTTCAGGAGTGTTGCCGACTGGTGTCACTGCGCCCAGACCTGTTACAACTACTCTTTTTAATTCCATAAGCTAAAAATAAAGCATAATGGTTGCTTCGTGATACGAAACAACCATTATGTTGTGAACTTATTTATTTTGTGTTCTCCTCGATATAAGCGATAGCATCACCTACAGTACCGATTTTCTCAGCCTTATCGTCGGGGATAGAAATACCGAACTCCTTCTCGAATTCCATGATGAGCTCAACGGTATCCAGAGAGTCAGCACCAAGATCATTTGTGAAACTTGCCTCGGGCTTAACCTCAGCCTCATCAACACCCAGTTTGTCTACGATAATAGCCTTTACTTTGCTTTCAATTTCTGACATAATTTTCTTTCTTTAAAATGTTAATTAAGGAAAACTCACTCACTTTTGCACAAATGGGGTATATTTGTGCATATTTTCGGTCTTTTGTGTGCGTTACCAACACTAAAAATGCAAAAAATGGATGAAAATATCACTAATTCGTTGGTTAATTCAAAAACTTATTGTAGCTTTGCAATTCAAACTAATCATTTTTTTGACAATGTCATTTACAAAGCATGCTAATGAAATCTTCAATCAGGTGATTAAAGACTATCATCTGACTGATAATGTCGATACCCCTATCCAAAATCCATACGATAGAGAGAGCATCGAATATAGTCTTTATCTGAAATGCTGGATTGACACCGTTCAGTGGCATTACGAAGATATCATCCGTGATCCTCATATTGATCCCATTGAAGCATTGGCTTTGAAACGGCGAATCGACAGAAGCAATCAGGACCGTACAGATCTCGTAGAGGAAATCGACTCCTACTTCCGTCAGTATTACAGTCATGTGAAGCCTCTGGATGATGCACGACTCAACACAGAGAGTCCTGCGTGGGCTGTTGATCGTCTGAGCATTCTGGCCCTGAAGATTTACCACATGCAAGAGCAGGTGGATCGTCAGGATGCCTCAGCAGACCATATCGCCAAGTGTCAGGCTAAGTTGCAGGTGCTTTTGGAGCAACAGAAAGATCTTTCATTGGCTATCGATCAGTTACTGGAGGATATTGAAGCCGGACGAAAGTATATGAAAGTATACCGTCAGATGAAGATGTATAACGACCCTGCTACGAATCCTATACTTTATAAGAAGTGAAGAAAGAGCATATCCTTGTTATCCGTTTCTCGTCGTTGGGCGATATAGCTATGATCGTACCAGTGGTCTGGTCATTGGCTAATCAGTATCCTGATATTCGTATCACAGTGCTGAGTCGTGGATATGCCCGTACTTTATTTGATGATCTGGCGCCCAATGTGAATTTCATGGAGGCAGACCTTAAGATAGAATATCATGGCATCAAGGGTCTGAATGCGCTCTATCGCCGTTTGGTGGCCAAGCAATTCACCAAGGTGGCCGATCTTCATAATGTGCTTCGCTCAGAGTATCTGCGGATGCGCTTCAACTTAGGTCGCTATCGTGTGGAGCATATCAATAAGCATCGCAAGGATCGTCGCCATCTGGTTTCACATAAGAAAAAAATCAGAAAACAGCTACCCACATCTTTTGAGAACTATCTGGAAGTATTCAGACAATTAGGCTATCCTGTCGACATCCAGCAATTCCATTCCATCTTTCCTGAAGAAGGTGGCAATCTGAATCTTCTTCCCAAGGAGATTGGTCCGAAGAAGAACTTCGAACAATGGATTGGCATTGCACCCTTTGCTGCCCACGAAGGTAAGATATATCCACCACGACTGATGGAACAAGTGATTCACCAGTTACTGGAGAAATACCCCAAGTGTCGCATCTTCTTCTTTGGTAAAGGACATAATGAAGACAAATATTTGAGCATGTGGTGTGCTCAATACCGTCAGTGTATTAATGCCACTCAGTATTGCGAGAATATGTATCAGGAACTCATTATTATGAGTCATTTGGATGTGATGTTGTCGATGGACTCAGCCAATATGCATCTGGCATCTCTGACGGCTGTACCTGTGGTAAGCGTCTGGGGAGCCACTCATCCTTATGCTGGTTTCATGGGATTCGGACAACCCAAGGAGAATATCATCCAGCTTGACCTCGATTGCAGACCTTGTAGTATCTATGGTCAGAAGCCTTGTCAGCGTGGTGATTATGCTTGTATGAAGAACATTCCGCCAGAACGGATTGTTGAGAGAATAGAATCTATCATTAATAACTAAAACAAGTACGATTATGAAAAAGTATGTTTGCGACGTTTGCGGTTATGTTTATGACCCAGCAGAAGGTGACGCTGATGGCGGTATCGCTCCAGGCACTGCCTTTGAAGACATCCCTGAGGATTGGGTATGCCCCGTCTGTGGCGTAGGAAAAAGTGATTTCTCGCCCGTTGATGAGTAAAGAAAAATAATCCCCGCCAATATTCGGTGGGGATTTTTTATAACATTGTCTGAGCGAAATGCCAAATGATAATACCTGCTGTTACTGAGACGTTCATGGAATGTTTCGTTCCAAATTGTGGAATCTCCAAACAACCATCAGAAGCATCGATTACTTCCTGATGCACACCTTTCACCTCATTGCCCAAGACAACAGCATATCTCTTTCCCTTTTCAGGCTTGAAGTCCTGAAGCATTGTAGAGCCATGTGCCTGCTCTACTGAATAAACTTCAATACCAGCCTCTTTAAGCGCAATAAGTGCCTCTTGAGCAGAATTAAAAGCCTTCCATTCCACGCTATCTTCAGCTCCTAAGGCTGTCTTATGAATTTCAGTACTCGGAGGAGTCGAGGTAATACCACACAGATAGACAGCCTCGATACGGAAAGCATCACCTGTACGAAACACACTGCCCACATTATGCATTGAGCGCACATCGTCGAGCACCACAATCAATGGCAATTTTTCTGCCTGTTTAAATTCATCTACAGACAGACGTTGCATTTCTATCGTCCTTAACTTTTTCATTGTGGTTGCAAAATTATATAAAAATGTATAAACTACAAAATTAGGAAGGCATTTTGTCGTATTCGCTTTGTTTGAATCGATTTTTTTTGTATCTTTGGCACCAGAATCAGTCAACTATACATTATTTAATAATTAAGAAAGATGAAAAAGCTACTATTTATGTCGTTTATGATGCTTTGTGGCACCAGTGTTGGATATGCCCAAAAGCAGAAAGGTAATGTACCTCTTGTTTATACTGTAGAGAACACAGGTAGTCAGTTTGCAGCACCAAAGATGCCTACGATTGACAAACTGCCAGTCATTCGCGAATTGCCTGATCCCCTGAAATGGAGTAACGGAAAGGGTAAGGTTCAAAACTTTAAGGATTGGTCCAAGCGTCGCAGTGAAATCTCTAATCAGATTCAGCACTATGGTATAGGTACCAAACCAACTGTTCCTGAAGGTGCTGTGAAAGCAAAGATGTCTGGCGATACGTTGATTGTAGATGTTACTGTTAATGGCCAAACGCTCACACTCAGTTCCACCATCAGCTATCCAAAAGTTGGAAATCCACCTTATGCTTTGATGATTGGTACCAGTATGCTGGCACTGCCAAGACAACTCTTTGCTGATCGTCCTATAGCCATTATGAACTATCGCGAGAAACAAGTTAATGATTATGGACAAATGGGAAGGCATCATGAAAGAGGTGAACATAATTTTGACCGCCTTTACCCAGAACTGAAAGATAATGGTGCTTATAGTGAATGGGCCTGGGGTCTGAGTCGTTTAATTGATGGTTTGCAGCAACTTGGTCCTGAAGTCACGAAGATTGATACCAAGCACATTGGTGTATCTGGTTGCTCTTACGCTGGTAAGATGGCACTCTATTGTGGTGCTTTCGATGAGCGTATTGCTTTAACTATTGCTCAGGAGCCTGGTGGTGGTGGCGCTGCTGCCTGGCGTGCTTCTCGTGAGTTGACGAAAAGTGGAAAGAATGTAGAAGACCTCGATAAGACGGATTATCATTGGTTTATGGAAAGTCAGAAGGAGAATTTCCATGGTGATTCTGTCTATCGTCTGCCCTACGATCAGCATGAACTTTGCACGATGGTTTGTCCTCGCGCCTTACTGCTGTTAGGTAATCCTGACTACGAATGGCTGGCTGATGGTTCAATGGTTGTCTCAGCAAAGGCTGCTAACGAAGTCTGGAAATTCTTTGGAATCGATGATCGTTTCGGTTATTCGATTGTTGAAGGTCATGGACATTGCCAATTACCTGAAAGACAATTTCCAGAGGTGCAGGCTTTCATTGATAAGTTCCTGTTAGGCAAGGAAACTAATACAAAGGATATTCAAGTAGTGTCAGGCATCAAATAAGATGTGGATAACTATGTGAATAACTTGTGTAAAACTATGGATTTTTCTACCCGCTGTCTTGGCAGCGGGTATATTTTTAGGTTTATTCTTATATTATACGCACATTTTCCACTGATTTTTGCTGAAAAAAGATATAAACTTATTAATTTTGCACCAAAATAGAGAAATGTGCATAACTATGCTTAGTTATTCATTATCAGAGAGAAAGAATCAACAATAGTTGTGAATAATGATAATTTCAGAGTGAATAAACAAATTGGCAAGTAAATAGATAAAAAGTTTCCATCTTATTCACGTCATATCATTCTATTCATTCTATTATAAAAAAGAAAAGAAAAATAAAAAGATAATATAATAATGTTGAAAAAGGAGTGGATCAAACAAGGTTTTATTGATGAACCTGTGGCAGAAGGTACAGACCTGAAGGCTGAAATCAGAGAGATGTGTAAGGAAAAGGATGCTATTATTCTTGCACACTATTATACCATCGGTGATATACAAGAGATAGCAGACTTTGTAGGCGACTCTTTGGCTTTGGCTCGCAAGGCTGCAGAGACAGATGCAAAGGTGATGGTGATGTGTGGTGTACATTTTATGGCTGAGACATGTAAGCTATTGTCGCCAGACAAGATTGTACTTTGTCCTGATCTGAATGCAGGTTGTTCTTTGGCTGATTCATGTAAGGCAGAAGATCTTGAGAAATATAAAAAAGAGCATCCTGGCTATCAGGTTATCTCTTATGTCAATACGACTGCTGCTGTGAAGGCATTGACAGATGTCGTTGTTACTAGTGGTAATGCCAAGAAGGTAGTTGATCAATTACCAAAAGATGCCAAGCTTATTTTTGGTCCTGACTATAATCTTGGTAACTATATCAATGAGGTAACAGGTCGTCAGATGTTGCTTTGGAATGGTGGTTGTCATGTGCATGAGCGATTCTCTGTTTCAAAGATTATAGAACTGAAGAAACAGTATCCTGATGCTATTGTGATGGCTCATCTGGAGTGTAAGGGTCCTGTTTTAGCATTAGCTGATGTAAAAGGTAGTACGGCTACAATGCTTAACTACGCCCAGCAGAGTGATCAGAATCAGTTTATTGTGGCCACAGAGGCTGGTATTCTGCATGAGATGCAGCGAACTTGTCCTAATAAGGAATTTATCCCTGTACCTCCAGAAATCAGCGAGAGCGGCTTAGAATGCAGCTGTAATGAATGTCAGTATATGAAGATGAACTCTTTGCTGAAGATCTATAATGCCTTGAAATATGGCTGGCCTTCTGTAGAGGTTGATCCAAAGATAGCCAAGAAAGCTGTGAAACCTATCAATAGGATGCTGGAATTAAGTTAGGCAGTATGGATGCGCTGACTTCTCGTGTTATTTCTTTTTTAAGATTCCCACTAATAGTTGCTGTGATATTCATTCACTGTAACTTATTGGTAAAGAATCCAGAATTAGAATCGATGCCTGTGTTCTATTTTCTGGTTTACATCACGATGAAGTTGGTATGTATTGCTGTGCCTTTATTCTTTTTTATTTCCGGACTATTATTCTTTAAAGAAGGATTTTTTGATTGGACTTTATACAAGAAGAAACTTAATAGTCGCGTCCATACAGTTCTGATACCATATTTATTATGGAATATTATCTATTTTGTGATATTGGGCACGATGCAAGTGATAAAGCCTGATACCTTAGTTATTCTGCATAAGTATATTGCTGATTTCAGATGGCAGGACTTTCTTTGGATATTCTGGGATATTAGTCAGATTACGGGTTTGGCAGATGATCAGCGGGCTTGTCTTGTAGGTGCTTTTTGGTTTCTTCAATGTCTGTTTGTGCTTTTCCTGCTGAGTCCTGTCATCTATTACCTTATTAAATATATACGTCACTTTATATTAATAATAATAGGTATACTCTATTTCACAGATTATATTCCAGAGATGCCAGGTATTCAGTGTAATGCTATCGTATATTATATGTTTGGAGCTTATCTGTCAATTATTGGTGTCGATTTTATCTCTATCTTAAAGCGGATACCTGTTCAAGCATATATCGTGGTATTGATAGGTGCCATACTAGTTTCCTATTTTTTGAATGAAAATAATATATTCTATAATATCACTGACTTATTTATTCAGGCAGCAGTCTTTGCTATCACAGTCTATATGATAGAAAATAATCGTTGGAAAGAGAGTCAATACCTTGTATCAAGTGTATTCTTTGTATTTGCTGTTCATCGCCTATTCTCTGCTGCTTTAATGACAATATCCTGCTATCTAATTAAATCTATAGGTAATGAGGTTTTCTTATACCTATATTATTTATTAATGGTATTACTGACAATAATAGCTAGTCTTGGTGTTTATCAAACATCAAAAAGATATTTACCAAGAATCACCAACATACTTAATGGTGGTCGATAAATTCTTATAAATATATATTCCCTTAGGTAATTTTTGATTCTTTGGCATTTTTTGCCCTTGAAGATTATAGATGGCACCTTCACTATTTTTTTGTTCTATATATGTGTTTATTAGAGAATTATGATAATAAAACTTTTGCTCATCTAAATATTTAATTCTATGAGTAATCCAATTCTTGATATAAGCTATTTCTGAGTCAAAATCTATGATAGCTCCATCTATATCACTATCCATTGACCATTTTTCTTTTTCTCTCTCTGCTGCACCAGTTGCTTTAAGCAGATTGTAATAATATTGATATCTTTTCTGCAAACTGTCTTCAGAAAAAACCGTTTTCCTTAACTCATCGTATCGACTGAATACTTTATCATTAAAGTGATCGACATTCAGCTGCTTAAGTCTTGTAATAAGATATATTACATCTCCTGTATCATATTCAGGCGAACTATAATCTTTATTGTATTTTTCTGCTGATCTGGCTCCCATACTGATATCGAGATCCCAGACAGCAGGTGTTATCATTTTATTTTTTGTCTGATCATAAACAGCCCAATACATATTTTTTCCTTCGTTGTCGATAGCATTTAACAGTACGACAAAAAGGTAGTAATCAATAACAACAGGAATATCGAAATAGTCATGGATATGGTTTTCAAATTCAATATCACTACTATTAACTACGAAATTAATGGCATTCCAAAGTGTATGATAATCTGTAGAATCGAGGTCCTCCAAATCAGGATATTTGGCTTCAAACACATCCATCATCGGTTCTTTGTTATTATAGGTTTCAGGAACAATATTCATCAGAGAACTATTATATCCTTTCGACTTCCATAAAATACCCCGAATAGTTCCATCTTTATCATATTTCTTCAGTTTCATTTGCTTACGGTCCATATTCTCTGTAAAGCTGTATATACCTCTGTATTCGTCATTCAGGTATACCTCCACTACTTTACCCCTTATACCCGACAATGCCTCTGGCTCTTTGTCGATAAAATATGGTTTTGTGGCAAAATCATTCCATAATTCTGTTGCTATCAGATTACGGAGTCTATATACATCAGCCTGACCAGCGTCGAGTATCCAACTATCATCATTTCGTAGTCCAAAAAAACGATGATCATCCGTAAATTTTATCTTGTAGTTACGTTTGTGTTTGTCATCTGCATTTGTAGTGCCTCCACGCCATTTAATACGGGCAGTAAGACTATCTTGTGAACTTCCGTCAGGATAGATGATACTAACAATACCATCTTGATATTCATACCCAAAATCACCACTCAGTTTGATAATTGGTAGTTTCTGTTGGGCAATGATAGCCATACAAATCAATAAGAAGACTAAAAGAAAGCATTTCTTCATATAATAGCAATCTTGCAGACTGTGCCTTTTTCTCCTTTGCTTGTGGCAGTAATAACCATATATACGCCAGATGCTACACGATTGCCTTTATGGTCCTTGCCATCCCAAGTAAATGAACCTCCATTGCTACGACCCTCAGCCACCAATACACCATTAGATGTTGTAATCTTCACATCTGCGTCATAACTCAATCCTACAATCGTAATCAGACCATTGTAGTCAGGTGTCACAGGATTAGGATAGGCATAGACATTGTCCTTTGTCATTTCCTGGGTCGATTCTGTGGCATCGCTCTGATAGGAACACAGACCATTCTCAGTAAGGAAATAAACCAAGCCGGTCTGATGGTTGATAGCTACAGAATAAATCTGATCAGAGAGCAAGGGCGAGTTCTCTGTAGAGAGATGACAGATTTGTGTCATATTATCGGCACTGATGAGGAATGCACCAATGCCATTGGTAGCAAACCATTTGCGATTACCTCCGTCGATAGCTATATGGCTGACACTGACGCCTGAAAGCAGATAGTCAGCATAGTTGGTACCATCGTTACGAGGCACTTTCACTTGTTGGAAGGTAACACTCCCCTGCCCTACTTCATTTTTGTCAATATAGAAAGGTCCTAAATCTGTTCCTACCCAGATATTACCTTCTTTATCTTCTGTCACACAGTAGACGAAATTAGGACTGTATCGTGTGCCATCTTGATTGACAAATGAATTGTAGGACATCGTTTGGTTCGTTTCAGTATTATAGCAGAACACCGTCTGTCCTACCCATGAAGTATTGACAAACCAAAGCAGACCTCTGCTATCGAATATCATGTTTCTCAAGCCTCCCCAGGTAACACCATTTCCATCTTCGAGCAGTTTCTGATGATAGTCTTCCCATTCGCCATTTTTGAGCAATAGCAGATTGACACCCTTTGCCTGGCTGTTGATTACCCAGAGACGTCCTTGCTGATCGTATTTGATGCCATTAATAAGCACATGTTTATTGCTTAATTCTTTGCCGCCATCGTAGGCACCTTTTAATGGACTGTTATCTTTATTATAGTAATTTATCAACTTGCCATTTTTGAACTCATAGAGTCCGCATCTTCCACCTACAGCTACATGACTCTCATCAGTAGGATCAATGCTGATACAATTGATATCCTTGTAGTCATAGCCTGTCTTGAGATTGAGTTCATCTTCATAAATAATCCAGTTATTCCCATCAAAAACCTGCACAGTACCAGGGCAGTTCTGTTCTGCAATACCAGATAGGAAATGCCCGCCTGTGGTATAGAGTTTTCCGTTGAGGAATTCCGACTCGTAGAAGTAGTTATATTTTGGTCCGCCAGGCAAGAGACTCGATACCAGTGTTATGTTAGCCTGCATATCCTTGTATTCATCATATTCAGGCAGGCTGGTGGGATATTCCGGATGGCCATTGTAATAGGTCTCTGCAATTTCAGCTTTCTGGACATTCACCTTAACGAGTCCGAAAGGACAATGCAGCCAGGCATAGACACCGTCGATGGTAATCTTCGAAACGGTCTTGTCTTCTGTCATTGTCTTGCTATAGAGGGCAGAGATGTTGGTGATATCACCATTGGTATCTAAGAGGTCTATGTTTGAGTTCTGATAGACCGCGATGAGCCGTTTGGCCTGAGAACACCAGGCGATATGAGTGACATAGGTATCCGAAAGACCATTTACTTTATCGTAGGTGGTGATACTCTGGTCGTTTTTGTTGTACTGATAGATATCGTTAGAGGCCAATACGAACAACTGTTGACCAGCCTCGCAGATATTCTGAACATCGTGATAGGCAAGATGGTTCTGCCAAGTACCGACTTGAGAAAAAGTGAGTAAAGAGTAGTGAATAGTGAATAGTAGCAGCAAGATTCTCTGCCACCATGATATACTTATTCTATTCACACATTTCTTTTTATTCATTCATCACTTCTTCAACAGGTAGTCAGCCAGTTTCTGAGCAGCTCGTGCTCTATGGCTGATACTGTTTTTGATATTCACGCCCAACTCAGCGAAAGTCTTGTTGTAGCCATCAGGCTGGAAGATGGGATCGTAGCCGAAGCCCTCTCCTCCCCTACGCTCTTTTATGATTTCACCATTGACGATGCCTTCGAAAAAGACTTCCTTTCCATTAATTATTAACGCAATAACGGTGCGGAATCTTGCCTTGCGATTGTTATTATTCTCTAATTCGCCCAACAATTTCTTCATATTGGCATTAGAGTCGTGCCCTTCTCCGCCTGCATAACGGGCACTGTAGACACCAGGAGCACCTCCCAGAGCATCTACTTCCAGACCTGTATCATCAGCAAAGCAGTCAATATGGTATTTATCATATACGTAGCGGGCTTTGATAAGGGCATTATCCTTCAGCGTCTGTCCCTTTTCAGGAATATCATCGTGACAGCCGATGTCTGACAAGGAGACTACTTCAAACTTATTGCCCAGGATTTTCCTGATCTCAGTCAGTTTATTCAGATTGTTGGTGGCAAATACTATTTTCATCTTTTTCTTTTCTTCTTTGATTTTAACATTCATCTCGTCAAAACCTTCACCATATACACCAATCACAGAACTCTGTGAAACGAAAGCCTGAGGGTCGATCATCTTGATCAGACGGAACATATTGATACTCTCGTTCTTTCTCGCAAGAATACACAGCACTTTCATCTGGTGTCCTGTGTACCAACCGTGTCCATCAAGAATAGTTACACCATGATTCATCTCTGTACCAATGGCATTAGCAATCTCCTGCCATTTCTTTGAGAAGATAAAGAACTGCACAGACTGACGACGGGCATTCATCACATAGTCGAGGGTGTAGTTCTCCATCGCCATCACACAGAAACCGAACATCACCTTATGGGCACGCTCCAGATAAGTACCAAACTGAGGGAAGAACATACAGGAGCCGATAATACAGAAATCAGCAGCCAACAACACATTGCCCAATGATACATTAGGATGATACTTATTGACTGAGGCCGCAATGATATCCGTACCTCCCGTTGAACCATTATGGGTAAACACGGTAGCGAGAGCGATACCTGTCAGCACGCAGCCGATAATCATCGACATAAAATCCTGCCCCTCGCCCATCAGTTTGAAAGGCAGACCATTTTCCTGTTTGGGCAGTATCTCCTGTGCAAACATCAGCATGAAATAGAGGGTGAAGATGGCGAAGATGGTCTTCATCATAAACTTGACACCAAGTATCTTCAGAGCCACTAAGAGCAGGATGCCGTTGATGATGATATAAGTGTTTTCCAGGTGGAAGCCTGTGGCATAGTAGATAATAGCCGACAGACCTGTCACGCCTCCTGCCACAATCTGATAGGGCATCAGGAAGACAGTGAAGGCAACGGTATAGATAGCGAGGCCGAGGGCTATAAACATATAGTCCTTAGCCTCGTTCAATATCATTTTGTGTTGTATTGTCATTTATTTCTTCAATACAATGTTCACCATACGCTTAGGGACGATGATAACCTTTGCTATCTGGAAGCCTTCGAGATACTTCTTTGAGCGCTCGTCAGCGAGAACAGCATCCTCAATGGTCTTGTTGTCAGCATCAGCAGCAAACTGCATCTCGAAGCGGGCCTTACCATTGAAGGCGATACCCAACTTCACCTGACTCTCCACAAGATACTGCTCATCCCACTTTGGCCACTGAGAGTCGCAGACGCTACCCTGCTCACCTAGCATCTCCCAGAGTTCCTCAGCAATATGAGGTGCGAACGGAGCGATAAGGATCACCAGTGTCTTCAGCATCTCCTTATTCTTGCACTTCTGCTGTGAGAGCTCATTCACGCAGATCATAAAGGCAGAGATAGAGGTGTTATAAGAGAAGGTCTCAATATCCTGAGATACCTTCTTGATGAGCTTATGCACGCTCTTCAGATTATCTGCTGTTGCCTCACCCTCAAAGCCGTTCTGATAAAGATTCCAGAACTTACGCAAGAAGCGGTGACAGCCATCGATACCATTCGTATCCCAAGGCTTGCTCTGCTCCACAGGACCTAAGAACATCTCATACAGACGCAAGGTATCAGCACCATATTTCTCGACAATCATATCCGGATTGACCACATTGAACATCGACTTCGACATCTTTTCTATGGCCCATCCGCACTTGTACTGACCATTTTCGAGTATAAACTCTGCGTTTTCATACTCAGGACGCCAAGCCTTGAAGGCATCAATGTCAAGCACATCAGCAGAAACGATGTTAACATCTACATGGATTGGTGTTGTTGTGTATTTATCCTTTAGGCCGAAGCTCACGAACTTACCCTTGTCAGCTCCCTCATCCTCGATACGATACACGAAGTTAGAGCGGCCCTGAATCATACCCTGATTGACAAGCTTCTTGAAGGGCTCATCCTCGCAAGAATAACCAGAGTCATAAAGGAACTTGTTCCAGAAACGGGAATAGATCAAGTGACCAGTTGCGTGCTCCGTACCTCCTACGTAGAGGTCTACATTACGCCAGTACTCATCAGCTTCACGACTCACAAGTGCCTTTTCATTCTTGGGGTCCATATAGCGGAGGTAGTAGGCAGATGAGCCAGCGAAACCAGGCATCGTGTTCAGTTCGAGTGGGAAGACTGTCTTATTGTCGATTAGATCCTTCGATACCACCTTGTCTGTCTTCGTATCCCAAGCCCAGATCTTAGCACGTCCCAATGGGGGCTCGCCAGTTTCTGTGGGCTTATATTCATCGATCTCAGGCAATTCCAGAGGCAGACACTCCTTGGGAATCATATAGGGCATATCGTCCTTATAGTAGACGGGGAACGGCTCTCCCCAGTAACGCTGACGGGAGAAGATGGCATCGCGCAGACGATAATTCACCTTCACACGACCTAAGCCCTGCTCAGTGACGAATTTCTTGGTAGCAGCGATAGCCTCCTTAACGGTCAAACCATTGAGAGAGAACTTAGCGGATGCTGAGTTACACATGATACCTTCCTTGGCATCATAGCTCTCCTCAGAGACATCGGCACCCTCAATCAGCGGAATAATGGGCAGATTGAAGTGCTTGGCGAAGGCATAGTCACGAGAATCATGAGCAGGCACAGCCATAATGGCTCCAGTACCATAACCAGCCAACACGTATTCTGCTATCCAGATGGGAATCTTCTCATCAGTGAAAGGATTGATGGCGTAGCTACCAGAGAACACACCCGTCACCTTATGGTCCATCTGACGATCGCGCTCTGTACGCTTCTTCACATAGTCGAGGTACTTCTCAACCTCTTCCTTCTGTTCAGGTGTTGTCAGCTCAGCTACAAGGTCTGATTCTGGTGCCAAGACCATAAAGGTCACACCAAACATCGTATCAGCACGGGTAGTGAAGATGGTGAAGTGCTTATCTGAGTCAGCCACGTTGAATTCTACTTCAGTACCCTCAGAGCGACCAATCCAGTTGCGCTGGGTTTCTTTCAGCGAGTCTGTCCAGTCGATGACATCCAAACCGTCAAGCAGACGCTGAGCATAAGCCGATACACGCAGACACCACTGGCGCATCTTCTTCTGTACCACAGGATAGCCGCCACGAACGGAGACACCATCCACCACCTCATCATTGGCGAGCACAGTACCCAACTTTGGACACCAGTTCACCATCGTGTCAGCCAGATAGGCAATACGATAGTTCATCAGCACCTCCTGCTTTTTCTTCTCTGAGAAGCCTGCCCAGTCAGAGGCTGTGAAGTGCAGTTCTTCAGTACCAAGGGCATTGCAGTTCTCTGTTCCCATCAGTTCGAAGTGCTCAATCAGCTTGATGGTTGGCTGAGCCTTGTGCGACGAAGTTGAGAAATAGCTCTTGAACATACGCTGGAAGGCCCACTGTGTCCACTTGTAATAGATGGGGTCGCAGGTGCGTACCTCTCTGTCCCAATCAAAGCAGAAGCCGATCTTATCCAATTGCGAGCGATAACGGTCAATATTCTCGAAGGTGGTCTTCTCTGGGTGCTGACCAGTCTGAATAGCATACTGTTCGGCAGGCAGTCCATAGGCATCATAGCCCATCGGGTTCAGTACGTTGAAGCCCTGCTGACGCTTGTAGCGGGCGTAGATATCACTGGCGATATAGCCCAAAGGATGACCCACATGCAAGCCTGCTCCTGATGGATAAGGGAACATATTGAGCACATAGAATTTCTTCTTGTTCTGGTCCTCTACCACGCGATAAGTGCCATTCTCCACCCATCGCTTCTGCCATTTCTGTTCGATTTCTCTGAAATTGTAATCCATTGTCGTATTTTTATTTTAATCGTTTCCGTACATTATATTTGAGGGTGCAAAGGTAAGCATAAAAAACGAAAATCCTAACTTTTAATTGAAAAACTTGTAAAAATCAGTCTATCTTGAGGCAAAGAATGGTCAGGTCATCGCTCTGATCAGCACTGCCCACATGGGTAGCAACATCGCCAAGAATCATATTCACAGTAGATTCTGCGTTGACAAACTCATCCTCTCTCATCAGTTCCAGCAGGCGCTCTTCGCCATGTTGCTCCTGCTCTTCATTTTCTGCCTCCGTCAGACCATCGGAATAAACAAGCAGTGTATAGCCTTTGATATTGTCAATGCTCTCGCCTACATACTCCAGCTCAGGCCAAAGTCCGACAGGTGCATTTGACTCCATATCGATGTATTTAGCACGATTGGGATTTCCTGGCTTCAGTTGGTTATTGACGATGACAGGTGAATTATGGCCGGCATTACAAAAATCCATCCGACCTGTTTCAAGGTCTATCTCGGCTATGAACATCGTGACAAAGATGCTGTTCTCATTATCAACAGAGAGCGTTTTATTGATCTGCATGGCAATCTGGGCAGGCGTAAACCCTTCCTTGGCTACACTACGGAAGAGATTCACTGCGACGGCCATTGTCATCGAAGCAGGCACACCTTTGCCAGAAACATCACCCACACAGATGTATAGCTTTTTGTCCTTCAGGAAGAAGTCGTAGAGGTCGCCACCAACCTCTTTGGCAGGTGTCATCGAGGCATAGAGGTCGATGCCCAGTTCCTTAGGGAAGGCGTCGAACACATGAGGCACCATACCCATCTGTATCTCGCGGGCAATACGCAGTTCACTCTCAATACGCTCCTTGGCAGTAGTCGTTTCTTCCAGTTTGTTGTAGGCTTCCCCCAGTTTATCGTAGGCATCCTCCAGTTTATCGTAGGCTGTTTCGATTTCCTTAGAGTGCTTGTTGCGACGATACAGGATAAAGGCCAGTGAGGCAATCACAAGAGCAGCGATGATACCCAGCATGGTCATAAACACACGATTCGCATGCTCTGTTTGTTTCTGAACTTCCATCTTCGACTGATACTCGCTCAGTTGCAGGTCTTTGTTGTAACGGTCCAGACTATCGTTTTTCATCTTGACAGCAGTATGCTGCAGTTCGATGTCACGGTTGCGGAGTTCGACGCTCTGGTTCTCCAGCGAGAGATTCAGCGCTTCTTCTTTCAAACGTCGTTGTTCAAGTTCATCGCTGATATGTTCCAATTCCAATTGTTGGTTCTTCAGCTTCAGGTCTTTTGCTTCATTCTCAGCGCGAGCTGCATCAAGAGCCAGCGAGTGGTTGAGCGATAGATTACGCAGTTTTTCCGAATTGACTGAGTCATTATATCGCTTGAATTTTAACTGTAAATCATAGGCCTCTTCCCATCGCCCAAGTTTTTTGTAAGCCCGTGCTGTCATCGACATTCGATCTAACGGCGAGGGAATGTTCTTCACAAGTGCCAGCATCTTCTCGTAGTCGCCCATTTTTTCGGCATAATAGATATCCGCTTTCCGGCATACACTCGTACTTATCCCAGTTTCCTTTCTTGCTTTTTCAAGTTCTGCATAATAGGATTTGTATGTTTCCTTATCATTTTCATCTAATGTAACTGCCATAAACTTATAAGCCAGTGCTTGCACACGTTGTTCTGGAAGAAGATTTGGCTCGCGGAGTGCTTTTTCCATTACTTCAAGAACTTTATCTTTCAATAATCTATTATAATAGATTTTTGCCAATCCGAGGTAAACGAAAGAGATATTCTGATTCGGCAGATATTGTTCTTTATATTTAATACATTCAAGGAGTAACTCTTCAGCCTGTTTCTCCATCATAAGAGCGCTTGATATCTGAGCATTGGTGTAAGTTGAGACAAAAAGGCCGTATTTGCTGTTGTTCTTATGGGCATATTCAGACATCTCTTTGACAATTTCCAGAGCTTGTTCACGCTTGCCATGTGCAGGAAGTACGATGGCCTGGTTTGACCATGTCTTATAGAGCAATTCTTCGTTGTTAGATTGCTTTGAGAGTTCTATCAGCTGGTTGGTGACCTGTATGTATTGCTGTAATGAATCAGGCTTATTAAACAAACGATACATGTCTTTTCTCAGCTGCTCAATATCAGCAGTCTTCACTTGGGCAGCCGTTGTTAGCGACAATCCAAGGAGGCAAAAGCCTGCCATCCACCTGCAATATCTGAGCAAAGCGTTCATAAACGATGATTATTTTGTTTGCAAAGATAGGTATTTTATTCGAATTATTCCTAATTTATTTGGTTTTTTGCTCACTAAGTAGTAACTTTGCACGCAAATGAAGAGAAGTGTGTTTATTTTTTTAAGCTATTTTTGGATGACTTTAATCCTGGTTGTCCTGGCTCCATTGACGTTAGTAGCACAAGAAATATCGTTACAAAAGCAGCGGAATTTCCCTAAGACGGTGCCTGCTGGAAACTATAGTGGCATCGCGTGGTTGGGAGGTTCGAAATATGCTGTAGCAAACGACAAATCACCCACAACAGGTTTTTATCTGATGACGATAGATATCGACAGTATTTCAGGTGAATTATTGTCTGTGCGTTTGGATACTTTTCTGACATGTGGCCAGCCAACTCGCGACGAAGAGGGTGTCTGCTATATGCCTCAGAACCAGACAGTTTTCGTGAGTGGGGAGAGAGACCAAGAGATTCTGGAATTTAACCTCCAAGGTCAGCTGACAGGCAGAAAGCTGAATATCCCGGAAGTGTTCAAGACAGCTTATTCAAATCGTGGTTTCGAGGCCCTCACTTATCAGCAAAAGACGCATCGTTTCTGGACCACTTCTGAAAGTACGTTGCAGGCTGATGGAGACAAGCCAACGATCGACAAGAAAATCAAGAACCGTCTGCGCTTTCAGTCTTTTGGTGATGACTTGCAGCCCAAAGAGCAATATTGGTATGAGACTGATTCAGCCATTGTCAAAAAGCGCAAAGGCACCAGTATTATGGGAGTCGGAGGTTTGGCAGCACTCGATGATGGTAGGATTGTGGTGCTCGAACGAGAGTTGTATTTCCCCAAAAAGCAGATTGGCTCGTATTGCCTCGTTAAACTATACGTTGTTAATCCCACTCAGCAACAGCCTGGCGAATTGTTGAATAAATCTTTGCTGACAACATTCCGCACGAGATTCAATATCACGCGCCATAATTTTGCTAACTACGAAGGCATCTGTATAGGGCCTAAATTGGCTGATGGCCGCCAAATCCTTCTCCTCATCTGCGACTCACAGAACCAGTATAAAGGCGTCATGAGAGATTGGTTCAAGACCATCATTCTTCCATCTTCCAGCGCTAACTGATTTTCAGGCAGAGCATCGTCAGGTCATCGCTGGGTTCAGCATCGCCAACAAAATAACTGACAGTGGCATTCATCTGGTTAATGATCTGCTGACAGTCTTCGTTCGAGCGGTTTTGGAAGAAGCGGAGCAGACGTTTGTCACCAAACTGTTCTTGGAAACTGTTTTCTGCTTCGTTGAGGCCATCGGTATAGAGGAATAAGGTGCGTCCGTGGAGATTGTCGATGCTTTCCCCGATAAATTCCAGATCAGACCACAAGCCTATGGGGGCATTCGATTCCACTTGAGCGAAATAAGGACGACAAGGTTCATCTGGTGTTAGAGCAGGATCGATGATGACAGGCGGATTATGGCCTGCATTGCAATATTTCATTTGTCCTGTCGTGAGGTCGATCTCAGCGATGAACATTGTGACGAACATACCACTCTCATTATCTGTCGCCAAGGTATCATTCAGTCTTGTAGCGATATATTCTGGCGGGAAGCCCTCTTTGGCGTTGTTATGAAACAGGTTTACTGCTACGGCCATTGTCATGGAGGCAGGCACACCCTTACCGCTGACATCACCAATGCAAAGGTAGAGTTTGTTGCCTTGTATAAAGAAATCATAGAGATCGCCGCCCACCTCCTTTGCCGGCTTCATCGAGGCGTAGAGGTCGATGCCAGAATCCTGCGGGAAAATATCGAAGTTTCTGGGCACCATACTCATCTGGATATCCCGAGCAATGCGCAGTTCACTCTCGATACGCTCCTTAGCCTTCGTAGTCTCCTCCAGTTTGCCATAGGCATTCTCCAGTTTACTGTAGGCAGTCTCTATCGCTTTTTCATGTTTCTTGTGGCGGTGAAGTATAAAGCCAAGTGCTGAGATGATGATGGCAGCCACCAGGCCAAGCATATACATAAACACGTGATGGCTGTGCTCTTTCTGCTTCTGTGCCTCCATCTTCGACTCCCATTCACTTAGCTTCAAGTCCTTGTTATATTTGTCAAGACTGTCGTTTTTCAGTTTCACAGCCACATTCTGCAGTTCGATGTCGCGATTCTTCAGTTCGATGCTCTGGTTCTCTAGTGAAAGGGTCAGCGCTTCTTCTTCCAAGCGTCGCTGTTGAAGTTCATCGCTGATATGTTCCAATTTGAGTGCCTGATTGGCCAGATTGAGGTCTTTTTTTTCATTTTCTGAACGTGCTAAATCCAGCTGTAAGGAGTGTTCTGCTGCCATTTTTCGCACCTCAAGGGTTGACACCGAATCGGAATAATTCTTGAAGCGTATGTATGTGTAGTATGCCGCCTTATAGTCACCGAGTAAGCGATAGGCGGTAGCCATGAAACTCAGTCTGATTTGTGGGCTTTCAATGGTTTTGGCAAATTCCAGTGCCTGTTCATAGTCCTTTTTGATTCTGGCATGATGGAACTCCACGATTCTGTAGATGTCATAATTGTCCACCTTATTGTCCTGTACTTGTTTCCACGCCTGATAGGCCTTTTCAAACTCTTCCTCGTTGCCGGTATCATCCATTAAACTCAAGGCGATACAGACGTATGAATTCAGGGTTTGTCTGTGTATTTGCTCCAAGTTGGGCTCTTGAAGCCCCCTTCGTGCCAATTCCAGCGTTTTCTGGTAGTTGCGTTTATTATAGTTGATTTGACACAAGCCAATATAGTTGATAGCGGCACTCTCGTTGGGGAAGAAACGGTGCAGGTAGTCGATACACTCATAGTAACCCTTTTCTGCCAGCTGTGGCTGTTTCATGCTGGTCAGGATCTTCACGTTGGCATTCGTCGCGGAATAAAGCCCGTACTTGCTGTCTTCCTGCTCTGCATAGGCTTTAATCTCTTTCACTAAGTCAAGACCTTTGTTGCGGTTGATCTTCCGGAAGGTGAAGAGGGCTTGGTTGCACCATGCCTTGTAGAATGTCTGCTCATCGCCTGTTTTCCTGCTTAATGCTTTCAGATGGTCTGTGGCAGCCATGAATTTCTCAATACTGTCCGTATAATACAAGCGGTACATCGTGGCTTTCAGTTCCTCGATGTCCTTCTTCTCCTGCTGTGCTGTCGCTGACAACGACAATAGGAGAAACAGCAGATATGTCATCCGTCTTTTCATGTGCCAACCTTTGCGGTTTGGGCCATAAACTGCGCTACAAAGATAAGAATAATAACTGAAACCAGAAAATTATGGGAAATAAATCTTCCTTTTCTTTCCGATATCGTCAAAAATAAGTATCTTTGCAGCATAAATTGGCACAAAACAATGAAAAAGATTCTCTTTATCTGCTTGGGTAATATCTGCCGTTCGCCAGCTGCTGATGGCATCATGAAGCATCTGGTGGCTGAGCGAGGATTAGAAGATGAGTTCCTTATTGATTCTGCTGGCATCGGTTCCTGGCACGTGGGACAGTTGCCTGATTATCGTATGCGGCAATGTGGACAGCGACATGGATACAATTTTGATCATCGTGCCCGTCAGTTTTCCTCAAAGGACTTTGACCGTTTTGATTTCATTGCTGTGATGGATCAGGAGAACTATCACGATGTAGCCCGTCAGGCTAATTCCCAAGCCGATTTGGCCAAAATCATCCGCATGAGCGACTATCTGCGCCACCATCCTGGGCAAAAGACTGTTCCTGATCCTTATTATGGTGACACCCGTGACTTTGAATTTGCCCTCGAACTGCTCGAAGATGCCTGCGAAGGTCTCCTTGATGAACTGGTGAAATCCACAAGCAGGAAATAAATCTCTCTTTTCTTGCCGGTATCGGCAAAAATGTGTATCTTTGCAGCTGGAATCGGTACTAAAACTTGCCGATAGATTAAAAGTGGCTTCTCTTTCAAAATAACAACCACTTATTCGATGATAAGAGCCTTCTGTTCGGCAATAAATGGCTCTTATCGCCTATAGTTGTTATACCCTATTTTTATGTGACCCTCCTGCCCCTTTTGCCCCCAAGGAGGAGATAAGCTATTTGACATCATGGGGTCAGAAGGGTCACGAGGGTCATTTGTTTTCTCTGATTCGCAACTATTAGCGCGCGAGTTTTTGCCTTAATACCCGTTTCCCCTACTTCTCACCATAGAACATCCAAATGTCCATAATTTTCCTCATAGTTGCAAGGTGTCAGTCACTTCGTGAGTACGATTCCAGACTCTTTAGTGCTGGCAAATTATAATTGGAAAGTTATTGGGATGATGTATTTCACCCTGACTTCCTTATAGGATTGTCTGCCAGGAATCCACTTGGGCATTAGTTTGACAATGCGCAGTGCCTCTTTGTCCAAAGCAGGATTTACGCTTTTTACCACCCTAATATCTGTCAGCGTGCCATTTCTCTCAACAACGAAATCCACGATTACTCGACCTTGAAGTCCTTTTTCTGCGCACTCTTTAGGATAATGCAGGTTCTTCTCGATGAAATCCTGCATTTTCTGATTGCCACCAGGAAAACAGGGCATCCGCTCAACCACGTCGTACACCTTTTTATCAGGATCAATGATTAATGGCAGATGATGCAAATCATCAGGACGAATGGAATCTAAGTGACTTCTATTATCAATTCTTATAAAGGTGTTAGACGATGGTCCTATAAATTGTTCGTTTTTAAGTTCTAACGTCATGATTCCTTTTGACTTATCGAAACTCATGATGGCCCAGCAACAGAAATGTTTTTCGTTAAGGTATTCATTATAATAACACCCTTTAGTACTGACACCAACCTTTTTAAAATCGAATTTAGTCGGTATCGTGTTGGACAAGTAGAATGGCTTTCGGTACGTTGAGCCACGTTCATCGTGTACGACTATTGCATCTTTAGTGAATACAAGATCTGTAGCATAATCCAGACTTGAATGGCTCTCATAATCTTCAGAAGTTACCCACTTTGTGCCTACCAGTTCTGATCTTGATATTGTAACCTGTGCGGCAGTATTAGAATATACTAATATAACACAGAAAAATGATAATATCTTTTTCATTTGTTTGATATGTTTATTATTCCTAGAGATTACTTATAAATCTTTTAATAAGGCTTCATCGAAGGGATGATCCAAGTGACTGACCATATAGTCGAAGGCTCGGAAATGGTCTGCCATCTCTGTGCATTCGAACAAAGAGCGACCCACAGGAATCATTGCCATTCCTTGTTCGCGAAGGATTCTCGTATCATTGACAGTAAACGAGTTGCCCTCAATGGCACAGGATACTCCTGTCGGATGCGCTCGTATTCCTCTATTTCCTTCTGAAACATCGGGGCAAAGATAGAGATTATTTCTGAAACAAGCAAGAAAAAGGCCATGAAATTAAGATGAAGTCAGCCTTTAGAGGGAATGAATTGCGGAATTATTTGGTAGTTAGAGGGAAAATGCCTACCTTTGCAACGCAATGGATATAAAACGAATACTTGGATTTCTCCGCGAGATTATGGCCAACAACAATCGGGCTTGGTTTCAGGCACATAAGGCGGAATATGATGCTGTTCGTCAGGAGTTCGAGCGGGGTGTGGCTCAGGCCTTGGAACGTATCAGCAGTTTTGATACTGAGATTGTGCATCTGACGGTAAAGGACTGCACTTACCGCTTTTATCGCGATACACGATTCTCACCCGACAAATCACCCTACAAGAATCATTTTGGAGCCTATATCGATGCCAAAGGCAAGAAGGCGCTGAGAGGCGGCTATTATCTGCATCTGGAGCCGGAACATTGTCTGTTGGCTGTGGGCAATTATTGGTTACCAACCAATATTCTGACTTCTTGTCGTAATAAGATCATGGCAGAAACAGACGAGTGGCTGCGATGTGTGGAAAACAAGCAATTTCTGAAATATTTTGGTAGCGATACGGCTAGTAGTTTTCAGGAACCTACGAATATCTCCAGCTGGGATCAGCCACAAGGTTTCGGTTTGGAGAAACTCAAGACCTGTCCTTCTGGCTTTCCTAAGGATTGGGAGTATGTCCGTTATCTGCGACTGAAGGACTATTGTGCCTGGCATGCTGTCGATGAGGCTTTCTTCGAGGGCGATGGCTGGCTCGACGAGATGGAAAAGATGTATCGTGCTGCCAAGCCCATGATGGACTTCATGAACGAGGTGATTGACGATTATGAGTAATTTGAGACCTTACTTATGAAACAAATTAGGAAGATAATACCTTTAGCTATTCTGGCAGGAATCTGTATTTCCATTGGATGCGTGGTTAATCTGAGAGTAGGCGGTGTGGCTGGCGCTGTGCTGTTTGCTTTTGGTTTGACGACGGTGGTGTATTATGGCCTGAAGCTTTACACAGGCACAGCAGGCTTCATCCGCATGAAAGGAGACTGGACGATGCTTTGTCTGGTGCTCTTGGGCAATATCATCGGGTGTCTGCTCTCTGCATGGCTGATAGCTTATGCTCAGCCTGACTGCATCGAGCCGGCTTCGAAGATCCTGGCAGGACGATTGGCTAAAGGGCCTTTTGCCTGTTTCCTGTTGGCGATAGGTTGCGGATTCATTATGACGACCGCTGTAGAGTTCGCCCGGAAGGGGAAGATGTTGCCCTTGCTTCTGGGTGTGCCTGTATTCATTCTCTGTGGCTTCGCCCACTCTATCGCTGATGCATTTTACTTCCTTGTTTCCCCATCCGAACAACTTTTGCAAACAAGTGTCCTCATCGTCTACGTCGCTGAGGTTTTGGGCAATTTCGTAGGCTGCAACCTCTATCGTTGGATGCTGGTTTTTGAGCCCAAAGAAGATAAAAAATGCTAAAAAGTTGGTTATATGAAGATAATATCGTATCTTTGTAGCTTGAAATTAATTCATTACTAATTAAATAACTCTTTATTAAATGAACAACGTACCAAAAATTAAGATTGGAATCGTCGCCGTATCTCGCGACTGTTTCCCTGAGTCATTGGCAGTAAACCGTCGTAAGGCCGTGATTGCCAAGTATGTAGAGAAGTTTGACAAGGCTGATATCTACGAGTGCCCTATCTGTATTGTTGAGAGTGAGATTCACGCTCAGCAGGCCCTCGAGGATGTGAAGAAGGCAGGATGTAACGCCCTTTGCGTTTATCTTGGCAACTTCGGTCCTGAGATTTCCGAGACCATGATTGCTGACTGGTTCCAGGGCCCAACAATGTTCTGCGCTGCTGCTGAGGAGACCCAGAACGACCTGATTGATGGTCGTGGTGATGCCTACTGCGGTATGCTGAACGCTAGCCAGGCTCTGAGCCTGCGTAAGACCCGTGCTTACATTCCTGAGGAGCCCGTTGGCGACGCTGCTGAGTGTGCTGAGATGATTCACGAGTTCGTGCCCATCGCACGTGCTATCGTTGGTCTGCAGAACCTGAAGATCATCAGCTTCGGTCCTCGTCCTAACAACTTCCTGGCTTGTAATGCACCTATCCGTGCCCTCTATGATCTCGATGTTGAGATTGAGGAGAACTCAGAGCTCGACCTGCTGGAGACCTTCCAGAAGCATCAGGGCGATCCTCGCATCGACGATGTGGTGAAGGATATGGCTGCTGAGCTTGGTACAGGTAATAAGATTCCTCAGGTGCTGCCTAAGCTCGCTCAGTATGAGCTCACGCTGCTCGACTGGATTGAAGGTCACAAGGGTAGCCGTCAGTTTGTGGCTATGGCCAATAAGTGCTGGCCTGCCTTCCAGACCATGTTCGGTTTCGTTCCCTGCTATGTGAACAGCCGTCTGGCCAGTCGTGGTATCCCCGTAGCTTGCGAGGTTGATATCTATGGCGCTCTGTCTGAGTTCATCGGTACCTGCATCACCAACGATGCTGTTACCCTGCTCGACATCAACAACTCAGTTCCTAAGGATATGTACGAGGAGAGCATCAAGGGCAAGAAGTTCCTTTGCGATACTTATACAGACAAGGAGATCTTCATGGGCTTCCACTGTGGTAATACTGCTTCTTCTAAGGTTTGCAACTGTCAGATGTGCTTCCAGCGCATTATGGCTCGCGCTCTGCCTGTTGAGGTAACCAACGGTACCCTCGAGGGTGACCTGAAGCCAGGTAAGGCTACTGTATATCGTTTGCAGTCAACAGCCGACACCAAGCTGCGTGCTTATGTTGCTCAGGGTGAGATTATTCCTGTGGCTACACGCTCATTCGGTTCTATTGGTATCTTTGGTATCAAGAACATGAGCCGCTTCTATCGTCACGTCCTCATCGAGAAGCACTATCCGCACCACGCTGCTGTGATGTTCGATCACGCTGGTAAGTACTTCTGGGAGGTCATGAAGTATATGGGTGTTCCCGTTGAGGAGATTGACTACAACTTCCCGAAGGGTGACTTCTACCCCACTGAGAATCCGTTTGCATAAGACAACGAACCTAAACAGACAGCCCGCCTACATTTTGACGAGGTGGGCTGTTTTCAATTGATTATCCTAACATTATTAACTTAAAAAATTATTGCTTATGAACAAAAATTTACGCTATTTGTTATTGTCTTTTCTGACAATAATGTCGACAGCCATCTTTGCACAGAAGACGGTGACCTTTGATTTCGACAACGACTATCAGAAGCTCTTCCCTACCCTCAAAGGAGTTTCATCAGGTTCTGGTGATAGCTATGTTGCTGATGGCGACTTTACCGAAGCCACCACATCGACTCCAATAGATGGCGTTGATGTTAGAGTTGCTCCAGCTGAGGGTGCTAAAACTCCCAGCCGTATCTGGAATGTTTCCCCTCGCCTGCGTATGTATTCAGGAGTGTTCACAGTGACGTCCCTAGAAGAGCCAATCACAAAGATTGAGTTTACTGGCCACGACACTAACTTCAACCTTATGGCAGTTCCAGCAGATGCTGGTACGCTCGATGGAAAAGTTTGGACAGGTTCTACATTGGTTGCCGTCTTTGCAGTTGAAAAGAATACTCAGATTAGTAAGATAGTAGTGACTTTGGGTGGAGGCAGTGAAACGCCTGATAATCCTGATGCAGGAAAGGGCTTGTTCTCTTTGATGGCCTTTACTAAGGGTACTTTTACTGAAAGCGACAACCAGTTGGCGTTTGACTTTGAAGCTGAAGTAGAACCCGTTCAGGGTACAGGAGTTAAGATTCCAGTAACAGGTAAGTACTTGTTTGACTTTGAGAATGATCTTTGCACCGCTTGCAGAGTATCTGTAACGTTGCCTGATGAGACAACAGCAGCAGCAGCTCATGCTGTTGTTATGCAAGAAGCTGAAAAGGAAGGCTATAAAGACGTAAAGTTAGAAGGTAATACCCTTTCTGCTTCATTGGAGAACGGATTCGTTGGTGTTTCCAAGACCGTCATAAAATCTATGATGAAACAGTTGTTGAACATCGAGGAAGAAGTAAAGAATGTGACAATCGCTGAGTTTAATGCTGCTGCAGAGAGCACAGATGTATGGTATCAGCTGACAGGTACTGTTAAGAACCTGAAGGATGGTGACCTATACGGTAACTTCGACCTTGAGGATGAGACTGGTTCTGTTTATGTCTATGGCGTCCTGTCAGAAAAGGGCGGTGAGAAGAAGAAGTTCCAGGAGCTTGTTGCTGCCAAGGGTATCAAGAATGGTGACAAGTTGACCATTATTGGTAATCGTGGCTCTTATAAAGACAAGATTGAAGTGTTGAATGCCTACTTCGTCAGTGTTGAGTCTGGCAGTGAAACACCCGATCCTGATCCTCAGTCTGAGGTAACGACCGCTACTTGTGCAGAAATTTTGGCAGGTACCGATGGAACGGTTTATCGTGTGACTGGTAAGTGCGTTGAGATTGCAAATACGACTTATGGCAACTGGTATCTGGAGGATGCAACAGGTAAGGTATATATCTATGGTACGCTCGATGCAGAGGGTAACACCAAGAATTTTGCAAGCCTTGGTATCGAAGTTGGTGATGAAATAACTGTCGAAGGTCCCAGAAAGACTTATAAGGAGACTGTGGAACTGGTTGACGTGAAAGTCATTGCTATTAAGAAGGGCTCATCTTCTGAGGGAGGTCTTATTTACTCTTGGGAAGGAGGAGCAGATGGTGCTACTGAAGTTGGCGGTAAGGCAACTTACGAGAATGGTGAAACAGATGAAACCAAATATCGTGTAAACTATAAGAATGGTGAATATTACACGATTTGCATCAATGGTAAGAAAGGCAATATAAATGATGAAGCTGGTTCAGCAAATGGTGGTTATATCCTCATAACTCTTGATCAGGAATTGCAGGCTGAAGACAATATCGAGTTGACGGGTTATATCAATAAAAACGAAAGCAAGGAAGCTAGCATCTATTTCCAGTTTGAAAAGGGCGATGGCGTAAACGATGAGTATATCTTTGGTGATGCATGCAATATTGATGCTGCAATTGGCGGTAAAATCACCCCACACGTCTTCAAAGTACCTGAATCTGCTGCTGGCAGCAAGAGCTTTAAGATGTCTCGTAACAAGGCTGGTACGAATATCTTCCTGACCAAATTGACTATCAATCGTGGTACAACTGGTATCAAGGAAATAAAGAATGTACAGCTCCAGAATAATGCTGTCTACAATCTGGCTGGCCAGAAAGTTGGCAACGATTATAAAGGTATTGTTATCGTGAACGGAAAGAAGTTCATGCAGAAGTAATTATAACAACAACAGATAATAAAGGAGCGGAACTCTTGGCAGTTTCGCTCTTTTTTTGTACCTTTGTGGGCAAAAATAAAATAAGATGGCAAAGAAAGACGGGGAACTTACCCCGATGATGAAGCAGTTCTTCGACCTGAAGGCAAAGCACCCTGATGCGGTGCTGCTGTTCCGTTGTGGTGACTTCTACGAGACCTACTGCGAGGATGCGGTGATAGCAGCGAAGATTCTTGGTATCACGCTGACACACAGAAACAACGGTTACAACAAAGGCGACGAAATGGCAGGTTTCCCCCATCACGCCCTCGATACCTATCTGCCAAAACTCGTCAGGGCTGGTAAGCGTGTGGCCATCTGCGACCAGCTTGAAGACCCTAAACTCACCAAGAAACTAGTGAAGCGAGGCATCACAGAACTGGTGACACCAGGTGTGGCTCTCTCCGACAATGTGCTGAACTATAAGGAGAACAACTTCCTGGCTGCTGTGCATTTCGGAAAGGTGGCCTGTGGAGTAGCTTTTCTGGATATCTCTACAGGTGAGTTCTTGACGGGCGAGGGTACTGTCGACTATGTAGAGAAGCTGCTGGCGAATTTCTCGCCTAAGGAAGTGCTTTTTGAGCGAGGCAAGAAGCAGCAGTTTGAACAGAAATTCGGTAATAAATTCTTCACCTTCGAACTCGACGACTGGGTGTTTACGGAGCAAACTGCGCGGACAAAGCTGCTGAAACATTTCCATGTGAAGAATCTCAAGGGCTTTGGTGTCGACCATCTTCAGAATGGTGTCATCGCCTCAGGCGCCATCCTGCAATACCTCGAACAGACGCAGCATACCCAGATAGGACATATCACTTCGATATCCCGTATCGAGGAGGATAAATATGTAAGGTTGGATAAGTTTACGATCCGTAGTCTGGAACTGATTCATCCGATGCAGGATGATGGCAAGTCTCTGTTGGATGTCATCGACAAGACGGTGAGCCCTATGGGAGGCCGTCTGTTGCGTCGCTGGCTGGTATTCCCGCTGAAGGATGAGAAGCCCATCAATGAGCGCTTGGACATTGTGGAGTATTACTATCGCGAGCCAGATTTCCGCCAGTGCATCGATGAGCAGATTCATCGTATAGGCGATTTGGAGCGTATCATCTCAAAGGTGGCTGTGGGACGTGTATCGCCTCGCGAGGTTGTGCAGTTGAAAACGGCCCTGCAAGCCATCCAACCCATCAAGACGGCCTGTCTCTATGCAGACAACGAGGCCTTGAAGCGGATAGGGGAGCAGTTGAATCTCTGCGAGTCGTTGCGCGATAGAATAGAGAAGGAAATACAGAATGACCCGCCTCAATTGGTAGCCAAGGGAGGCGTGATTCGCGATGGTGTAAATGCAGAACTCGACGAATTAAGAAGTATCGCCTATTCAGGTAAAGACTATCTTCTGAAGATTCAGGAGCGCGAGTCTGAAATAACAGGTATTTCCTCGCTGAAAATAGGCTATAACAACGTGTTTGGCTACTATCTCGAAGTACGCAACACCTATAAGGATCAGGTGCCAGCAGAGTGGGTGCGCAAGCAGACGCTGGCTCAGGCAGAGCGATATATCACCCAGGAACTGAAGGAATACGAAGAAAAGATTCTGGGTGCTGAGGATAAGATTCTGAGCCTTGAGGCCAAACTCTTCAATGACCTGATTCTTGGCATGCAGGAGTACATCCCTCAGATTCAGATCAATGCGAACATCATCGCTCATCTCGACTGTCTGCTGGGCTTTGCGAAGGCAGCTGAAGAGAATATGTACGTGCGTCCTGTGATTGATTCCACAGAGGTCATCGATATCAAGCAGGGCAGGCATCCTGTTATCGAAAAGGAACTGCCATTGGGTGAGCGTTATGTGCCTAATGATATCCTGCTCGACAGTGAGCACCAGCAGATCATCATTATTACTGGTCCGAATATGGCTGGTAAATCCGCTCTGCTGCGCCAGACTGCCCTGATAGTACTACTTGCCCAGATAGGTTGTTTCGTGCCCGCAGAGGCCGCGAAAATCGGTTTGGTGGACAAGATATTTACCAGAGTAGGGGCCTCGGATAATATCTCTTTGGGAGAATCCACGTTTATGGTAGAGATGACAGAGGCTTCGAATATCCTGAATAATGTGTCTTCCCGCTCTTTAGTGCTCTTCGACGAGTTAGGTCGAGGCACCAGCACTTATGATGGTATTTCTATCGCGTGGGCGATTGTGGAATATCTGCATGAGAACGCCAAAGGCCATCCTCGTACCCTCTTTGCTACGCACTATCACGAACTCAATGAGATGGAGAAGAATTTCTCACGCATCAAGAATTATAATGTCTCTGTGAAGGAGGTTGATGGCAAGGTGATTTTCCTGCGAAAGTTAGAGCGGGGTGGGAGTGAGCACTCGTTTGGTATCCACGTGGCAGAGATTGCGGGCATGCCTCGCTCGATAGTGAAGCGCGCTAATGTGATTTTAAAGCAGCTGGAGGCCGAGAATGCCTCCGTAGGGAGTGTAGGTAAGCCCACGGCAGAAATCGCCGCTTCTCGCGAAGGAATGCAACTCTCGTTCTTCCAGCTTGATGATCCTGTGCTCTGTCAGGTGCGCGATGAAATCCTTGGCCTCGATGTCAATAATCTCACGCCCCTTGAGGCCCTCAATAAGCTTAACGATATCAAGAAAATCGTCTCTGGCAAATAAGTGTATCTTATCACAAAATAAGCGTCATTTCCCAAACGAGAAGTGGCGCTTAATTTTTGTTACTTGGCACTTATTATTTGTAGGGATTGATGAAGTCGATGCGGATGTTATATCTCAACCGTGAGATTTTTCCATTTTGCTTACCAGGAACCCATTTCGGCATCTTCTTAATGACGCGATAGGCCTCCTTGGCGAAGAGTTTGGCGAATTGCTCCTTCAACTCTTTCTGCTTGGATTCCGTCTCCTGCGAGAACTTAGTTGTATTGAAGCGGTTTATCTTGCAGTCGCGGGCGGAAATGTCTGATAATGAGCCGTCTTCGTTGACAAAGAAAGTCATGATCACTTGTCCCTCAACTGCGTAGTCATGCGCTGCATCAGGATACTGCACGTTCTTATCGAGAAATTGCATCAACGCTTTCTTCCCGCCAGGGAATTGGGGAGAATTCTCATATTCACCGTAATAAATATTCGTTCCTATCGTGTTGTTTTCAACGCGAATGCTGTCTGCATTTTGTGCTACTGCACCCACCGTCAGGGCTGCAAGCAGAATGGATATAAACGTTCTTTTCATTTAAGCTACTTTCTTGGCTCTTATCATACAGTAGACGCCAATGATAATGAAAGGAATCGAAAGGATCTGTCCCATATCGAGCGGGAGCGTAGCCTCGAAGGCTTCCTGAATCTCCTTGGTGTACTCAATGAAGAAGCGGAAGGTGAAGATATAAGTCAGACAGAAGCCGAAATACCAGCCAGTGCCTATTTTCTCTGGCATCTTCTTGTGGAGCGCCCACATAATAAAGAAGAGTAGGGCATAGGCGATGGCTTCGTAGAGCTGACCAGGATGGCGAGGCATAGAATCCACCTTCTCGAAGATAAAGGCCCAGGGAACATCTGTAATCTTACCGATAATCTCTGAGTTCATGAGATTGCCCAAGCGGATGAAGCAGGCGGTGGTACCTGTGGCGATGGCGATATTGTCGAGTACCGTCCAGATGCTGAGTTTGGTCTTGCGGACATAGAGCCAAAGGGCAATCATCAGACCTAACGTGCCACCATGTGAGGCAAGGCCAGCATAACCTGTTGGGAAGAAGCCAAATGTCTCGCCCCACCAGCTTCCGTTATTGCCGATGTGGATAGGCAGCAACATTTCCACAATGCCTTGCCACGAGGTCAGAAAGTCTTGTGGCTGATAGAAGAGACAATGGCCCAGACGAGCACCAATTAAGATGCCGAAAAAACAGTAGATGAAGAGGGGATCGAAGAGCTCGTCTTTAATCTTCTGTTCTTTGTAAAGGCGCTTTACTACGAAATAAGCTAATGCCAAACCGATGATCCACATCAGCCCATACCAGCGCACCACAATGAACGACAAGCGGAATGCCACCAAGTCCGGATCCCAGACGATAAAATTCAACAGGTTCATCATAGCTTATACGTTGAATCTAAAGTGCATGATATCACCGTCTTGGACGATGTAGTCCTTGCCCTCGACAGCGAGCTTGCCTGCTTCGCGGACTGCAGCCTCAGAGCCATACTGGATATAGTCGTCGTACTTGATGACTTCTGCGCGGATAAAGCCCTTTTCGAAATCGGTGTGGATGACACCAGCACACTGAGGTGCTTTCCATCCTTTTTTATACGTCCAGGCCTTTACCTCCATCTCACCAGCAGTAATGAAAGTCTCAAGATTCAGCAGGGCGTAAGCCTTCTTTATCAAGCGATTCACACCACTCTCCTCGAGGCCGAGTTCTTCGAGGAACATCTGCTTATCCTCGTAGCTCTCGAGTTCTGCGATATCCTCTTCTGTCTTGGCAGCAATAATCATCGCTTCAGCACCTTCTTCCTTGGCCAATGCCTCGACTTTCTTGGTGAAATCATTGCCTGATTTGGCATCAGCCTCGCCCACATTGCAGACATACAGCACAGGCTTCGACGTCAGCAGGAAGAGATTACGGGCACAATCCTGCTCGTCTTTGCTCTCGAATTCTACGATACGGGCGTTCTTACCTTGCTCCAATACCTCCTTATAGGCCTTCAGGACCGTCACTTCTATCTTTGCATCCTTATTGCCAGCAGCTGCTGCTTTCTCTGTCTTAGCAAGACGTGATTCAATGGTTTCGAGGTCCTTCAGCTGCAACTCTGTATCGATGATTTCCTTGTCGCGGATGGGGTCAATCGTACCATCCACGTGGGTGATATTCTCATCCTCGAAACAACGCAACACATGAATGATTGCATCCGTTTCGCGGATATTTCCCAGAAACTTATTTCCTAATCCTTCGCCCTTCGAGGCACCCTTCACAAGGCCTGCGATATCTACGATTTCACAAGTGGCAGGTACGATACGGCCAGGATGTACCAGCTCTGCGAGTTTCGTCAGACGCTCATCGGGCACAGTAATCACACCCACATTGGGCTCGATGGTGCAAAAAGGAAAGTTTGCTGCCTGTGCCTTCGCACTCGACAAACAATTAAACAATGTGGACTTTCCCACGTTCGGGAGTCCCACAATACCACATTTTAATGCCATTTTCTTCTATAAACGTTTATAAACTGGGTGCAAAGTTAGTGCAATTATATGAATTAGCCAAATTTTTGATTAAGATTGCAACTTTTTGTAACTTTGTAGCGTCAAACAGACAAAGTGAAAACAAAAAATAGAAAAGAATATGAAGACTTATTTATTGTTATCGTTAGTAGCCGTGATGCTTTCTATGTCAGGATGCAGTGTGAATATCGGTGATGGTGTTACAGAGGTCATTGAACCCAGTGAGAATATCGTCAAGGCTAAATATCCCCAGGAGGCTTTCGACAAGGTGGACAATCATGTGGTGGGCACAATTCAGCTGGTACAGAGCGATAAGAGCCGTGTGACGCTCTCTGCCCCAGAGAACTATATCGACTTCTTTGAATTCGACAATAAGGGTGGCAAGCTGGATATCAAGTTTGCTAAGAAAGGCATCAATATCCATACAGAAGATGTGGTGATTATCGTCTATACACCAAACCTCCGCGAGGTGACAAACTCAGGCGCTGCAGACCTTCATCTCGATAGTCTGACAACAGACGAATTACAAGTTATAAATTCAGGTGTTGGCTCGTTTGAGTTGAACAATATCAACGCCAAAAAGATAGATGTTTCATGCAGTGGTGTGGGCAGCATCAATATCGATGGTCAGACGGATGAGGCAGAGTACAGCTGTTCTGGTGTAGGTGGCATTCATGCTAAGGATATGAAGGCTCGCGAAGTGAAGGCCAAAGTGAGTGGAGTAGGGGGTATCGATTGCTACGCTTCTGAAGCTATCAGTGGTGACGTCACTGGTGTTGGGGGCCTTAATTTCGCAGGCCATCCAGAGCGGAAAGACCTCCATCATAATATGACAGGTGGCATCAAAGAGATAGATTAGAAAAAAGGTCAGGCGTTAAAACCTGACCTTTATTATTTAATGGGCCTCGAGCCAGTTCTGACCAAAGCCGGAATCTGCCACAAGAGGGACACGCAAAGGGAAGGCCTTCTGCATCTCTTCGATGACGATGGCTTCCACTTTTTCTTTTTCTTCAGGATAGACGCTGAAGTTGAGTTCGTCGTGTACTTGTAGAATCATCTTACTCTTGATATTCTCTTTTTTAAACCGCTCGAAGATATGGATCATTGCCACCTTGATGATATCTGCAGCAGTACCCTGAATGGGAGCATTGATGGCATTGCGTTCTGCAAAACCACGAACGGTGGCATTGTGGGAATTGATATCCGGGAGGTATCTACGACGTCCGAATAGGGTAGTGACATAGCCCTTTTGACGTGCTATTTCCTTCGACTTCTCCATGTAGTCGTGTACTTGTGGGAAGGTGGCGAAATAACCGTCTATCAGCATCTTGGCTTCATCGCGAGGAATATCCAGGCGCTCTGCGAGGCCAAAGACAGTGATACCATAGATGATACCGAAGTTGGCTCGTTTTGACTTCGTGCGCTCATCGCGCGTCACTTCCTCGATAGGTTTCTTATAGATGTTTGCTGCAGTTGCTGCATGCAGATCCTTGCCTTCCTTGAACACCTCAATCATCTGAGAATCCTGCGAGAGATGGGCCATTACACGCAATTCTATCTGGCTATAGTCTGCTGAAAAGAACAGACAACCAGGCTCTGGTATAAAGGCCTTGCGAATTTCCTTTCCGTCCTCGCCCCTGATTGGGATGTTTTGCAGATTAGGATCACTTGAAGAGAGGCGTCCTGTGGCAGTGATAGTCTGATTAAACGAGGTGTGAATATGTCCTGTGCGAGGATTTATGAGCTTGGGCAACGCATCGATATAGGTGCCGATAAGTTTTTTTAAGCCTCTGTGTTCTAGAATGTCAGCCACAATCTCATGCTTATTGCGCAGTTGCTGGAGCACTTCTTCGGAGGTGACATATTGGCCAGTCTTGGTTTTCTTTGCTTTCTCGACAATCTTCAATTTGTCGAAGAGAATTTCGCCAACCTGCTTAGGTGAAGCGATATTGAACGGCCCGCCAGCAAGTTCGTAGATTCTGGTCTCTAATTCGATGATTCTGTTCGTCAAAACTTTTGACGTTTCTTGCAGCGACTCTGTATCGAGACAAACACCATTCATCTCCATTTCTGCTAAAACAGGCATCAACGGCATCTCAATATTATAAAAGAGGTCTTCACACTCGAATTTCTTCAGTTCGGGTTCCAGTTTATTCTTCAGTCGTAATGTGATATCTGCATCTTCTGCTGCATACTCATAGACCTGAGAGGGTAGGAGGTCGCGCATCGATTTCTGATTCTTTCCCTTAGGACCAATCAGTTCATCAATATGGATAGTCTGATAGTTCAGGTAGATCTCAGCCATATAGTCCATGTTATGATGGAGTTCAGGTTGGATGAGATAGTGGGCGATCATTGTGTCCCACATCGGACCAGCAAGATGGATGTCATAATTGCGAAGTACCTCAAGGTCGTACTTCAGATTCTGACCGATTTTCAGGATTTGTTCATTTTCGTAGACATCTTTAAAGATGTTAACAATTCGCAACGCTTCTTCACGTTTTGCTGGAATCGGCACGTAGAATGCCTCAAATTCCTTCACTGCGAAGCTCAAACCCACCAATTCTGCATCAATCGGACTCGTTGAAGTCGTTTCCGTATCTAGACTGAGAATTTCATTTGTCAAGAAATAATCACGAAGTTTCAACAAATCTGCCTCATTTTCAACGAGTTTGTAATCGTGTTGTACCGTTTTTAGGCTCTCAAAACTCGAGTTTTCGCTCAAATTCGCCCCGTCGGCAGGAAATTCTGCAAAGAGATCAAGTTGTCCGTTAACGGGAATTTGCGGTTTTTGGTTTTTTTTAAGAACTCGGTCTGCAAACGATTTCATTTCCAATTCAGACAGCAGGCGACCTAATTCACTCTCATCAGGGTCGACAAGTTTCAAACTTTCCATATCGAGTTCGATGGGCACATCGGTTTTGATGGTCGCCAGGAAGTAACTCATCTTGATATCGTCGACATGCTCCTCTACTTTTTCGCGAAGCTTACCTTTGATTTCTGATGAACGCGCAAGCAATCCTTCAATGGAACCGAAATCATTGATGAGTTTCACGGCTGTCTTCTCTCCCACGCCAGGACATCCTGGGAAATTATCAGCCGAATCGCCCATCAGAGCCAGCAAGTCTATTACTGATTCTGTCGATGGAATGCCGTATTTTTCGCAGACTTCCTTAGGTCCCATTGTTTCATAACCGCCTCCATGACGAGGACGGAAGATTTTCACGTTGTCGCTCACCAGCTGTCCATAGTCCTTATCTGGCGTCAGCATATAGGTCTCAATGCCGTTGGAACCGGCTTTTTTTGCCAAAGTTCCGATGACGTCATCTGCCTCAAAACCATCTACTTGCAGGATAGGGATGCGGTAAGCCTTGAGCAGATCCTTGATGATAGGCACGGCCTTGCGGATATCTTCAGGTGTCTCTTCACGCTGAGCCTTATACGCAGGGAAGGCCTCGCTGCGGAAGGTGGGTCCATGCGGATCGAAGGCGACACCGATATGGGTGGGCTTCTCTTTGGTGAGCACCTCGTTGAGGGTATTCAGGAAGCCCATAATGGCACTCGTATTCAGACCTTTCGAGTTGATTCTTGGATTTTTGATGAACGCATAATAGCTGCGATAAATGAGCGCATACGCGTCTAAAAGAAATAATTTCTGCATAACTTTCTTAATTTTCGGTGTAAAATTACTTAAAATTCTTTGAATTCCAATGATTTTTACTATTTTTGTAACGAAATTCTATGTAAGATGGATTATTTGTCAATCATACGTAAGCCCATTGAGGGCGAAATGAACGACTTTGTAGAGTTGTTTAATAAGTGTTTGTCGCAAGGTGAAGGATTGCTCGAACAGGTGCTTTCGCATATCCGTCAGAGAGGTGGTAAGCGTATGCGTCCGATGCTGATTCTGCTTACTGCGAAGAACTATGGTGTGGTATCGGATGTGACTCAGAATGCAGCACTTGGACTGGAACTACTTCATACGGCCAGCCTTGTTCATGACGATGTGGTAGATGAAAGCAGCGAGCGCCGAGGTCAACCCTCTGTGAATGCCTCTTATAATAATAAGGTAGCTGTGCTTGTAGGCGATTACATTCTATCAACGGCATTGCTCCGTGTGGCTCTATCGGATAATCATAGAATTGTACAACATCTTGCCGAACTCGGACGAACACTTGCTGCTGGTGAGATTCTTCAGCTTTCAAATATTTCAAATCAAGAGATCTCAGAAGATGTTTATTATCAGGTGATTGACAAGAAAACCGCAGTGCTTTTCGAGTCGTGCGCTACCCTTGGAGCGATTTCCACAGGCGTGTCGGAAGAGGAAATAGAAAAAGCAAAAGAATTCGGACATTATATAGGTATGATTTTCCAGATTCGTGATGACATATTTGATTATTACGAGTCCAAAGAGATAGGAAAACCTACGGGTAATGATATGTCTGAAGGTAAGTTGACGCTGCCTGTTATTTATGCGCTGAACCATACGAATATGCCAGCTATACACACCTTGGCTAAGAAGGTAAAGGCAGGCACGATCAATAAAGATGAAATCGCAGTCCTTGTGGAATTTACAAAGACGAATGGTGGTATTGATTACGCTAAAAAAAAGATGAAAGAGTTTGCCCAAAAGGCTCAGAAATACATCGATGAAAACGTAAAACCTGAATTGAAAGAAGCCTTTACGGCCTATCTCGAATACGTTATCCAGCGTGATAAATAAAATAATCCCTCGCAGACTAGCGAGGGATTATAGTTTTAGAAGCTTTGACTTTTATTTTTTAAAAGAACTTCGTTTCTTTTCCGATGACCTCACTCAACAGCATGTTTGCCAATCGCGAGGTACCCATGCGGAACCACTGATTGGTGAGCCATTTTTCGCCCAGAACCTCTTTCACGATGGTATAGTAGATAAGTGCATCCATCACGCTGTTAAGGCCGCCAGCAGGCTTAAAACCAATCTGTATGCCCGTTTCGTCGTAGTATTCCTTGATGGCCTGACACATTACGTATGCAGCCTCTGGTGTAGCAGCGGGCTGCTCTTTTCCTGTAGAGGTCTTGATATAGTCGGCACCAGCATACATAGAGATAATCGATGCAGTCTTGATGTTAGCAGCGGTCTTCAGACAACCAGTCTCCAGGATTACCTTCATCTTCTTATCGCCACAAGCTTCTTTCATCTGCTGGATTTCGTCAGCGCAGGTCTCGTAGTCGCCAGAGAGGAAAGCACCCACGCTGAGCACCATATCAATCTCTGTGGCGCCGTCTTTTACGGCCAGACTAGTCTCTATCGTCTTCACCTCAATCAAGGCCTGAGAGGACGGGAAAGAGCCTGATACGCATGCTACTTCCACTCCTTCTACCTCAAGGGTCTCAGAAACGACCTTTGCAAAGCGAGGATAGACGCAAATCGTGGCCACATGGGGTAGGTCAGGGTAGGCCTCTTCAAACTGGTTTACGCGCTCCGTAAACGCCAGCACGCTCTCGTCAGAATCGGTGGTCTTCAAGGTGGTGAGTTCCACGCTGCCCATCAGGAATTTCTTCACTTCTGGGGTATCGTTTTCATGTACTTTCTCAGCAATGATCTTCTTCACTGCTTCCTTCACTTCCTCGTCAGAAATCTCGAGGTTGTACTTGCCCAGAGCCTCTTCGATTTTGCTCTTCTGGGGCATCTCATGGTGATGATGATGTTCTGCCATAATCGTTTTATTTTAGTGTTAATAATAATGTTTCTATGCCATTAATTTTTTATTGTGGATGTGGCGAAGTGAGTCGCGTTGCGTCTTTTTTTCGATGCTCTTTTCTAGTTCCTGAGTGAGGTCTATGCCTGTCTGATTAGCCAGACAAAGTAATACCCATAGCACATCGGCCATCTCTTCGCCTAAGGCCGCTTTTCCATTATCTTCGCCTCGTGGATCTTCTGCCTTCCACGACTGATCGCCATATCTGCGAGCCATGATTCTAGCCAGTTCGCCAACTTCCTCCGTCAGCACTGTCATATTCGTCAGTTCTGAGAAGTAGCGCACGCCGTATTCCTTTATCCAGCGGTCTACCAGTTCCTGTGCTTCCTTGATGGTCATCTCATTCGAATAATTAAAAACCATAATAGTGCAATCACGCCAAGCATGATGATGATATTCATGCGATTCTCGCGCTGATATTCTTTCCAGTGAAAAGCCTTGTAAATCAGTACAAGGAGCCACAACAGGATACCGATGCCACAGGCCCATATACCTGCTGGCAAACTTATGAATCGGTGCATGATACAGCCGATAAACATGAGGATAACGCCGGATATTTCTAATTCCTTGAGATATTTCTTCATGTCTTAGAGTCCGAAAAGTGACAGTCCGACGAGCACTAAGAAAGCAACGGAGATGTAGTTTGAGATCTTATCGTTCTCCTTCCAGTGGATGATGGTCCAGATGCTTGAAAGGGTCATGATACCCAGGCCGATCCATACGAGGATGCCGATGCCTGCCACGCGTCCGATGATATAGCAAATCAGGGCCGCAAAATTCACGTAATTTGTTAGTTGTCTTCTGTCCATAGTTATTCCTTGTTTTTAGTGTCCATACAGATGGTGACGGGACCATCGTTTAATAGCTCAACTTTCATATCCGCGCCGAACTCGCCTGTACCTATGGGCTTGCCGATAGCCTCCGAAAGCTGAGCACAGAAGGCCTCGTAGAGTGGGATAGAATGCTCGTGCGAACCGGCTCTGAACCAGCTCGGACGATTACCTTTCTTATAGCTGGCGTAGAGCGTGAACTGACTGACCACGAGGGCCTCGCCATTCACATCTAAGATGCTACGGTTCATTACACCGTCCTCATCATCAAACACACGTAGGTTGGCGATTTTCTTTACCAGCCATTCTGCGTCTTCTGTTGTGTCTTCATCGCAGATGCCTAGCAGGATGAGGTATCCTCGTCCTATCTGGCTCTTGACGATGCCCTCGATGGTGACGCTGGCGTGGGTAACTCGTTGTATGACAGCTCTCATTATTCTTTGAATTTTCGGCAAAGATACAAACTTATTTCGTAACCTCCAAATTTTTTCCAATTATTTGTCATTTGGTCATTTGGTCATTTGTCAAAATCGATTTTGGAAACGCGGTCATTGCTCACTATATATAAATAGAATATTTATGATATAGTGGAGGATTTTGACAATCTGTTTTCGATTTTGACCAAATGACCACGCAGGAAAAGAAATTTTTTGCACCCTGCCTAGGGAACAAAGTTTTCCCAGGCAGGGAACAATTGTTACCACTAATGGTAGCAATCTGCCTACAAGTTTTGCTATTGCTCAGATGGGTGGAAATGGTCGTAGATAATCTGCGCTTTTGAGGGCCCGATGATTTTTGTCAGGTTTTCCAGCGATGCGTCTTTGATCTGTTTGACCGTTTTAAGGCCATTTAGAAGCTCGTCACGCGTTTTGGGACCGATGCCCTTGATATCATCCAGCTCGGAATGCAAAGCCCGCTTAGAACGCTTGTTTCGATGGAATTCGATAGCAAAGCGATGCACCTCATCCTGTATCTTCGTGAGCACGTGGAAGAGTTCTGAATCGGTCTTCAGGGCGACGTGAATGGGAGGGAATCCGTAGAGCATTTCGTTGGTGCGATGGCGGTCGTCTTTGGCAAGTCCTGCAATGGGAATATCGAGCTCTAATTCGTCTTGAATAACCTCTCGAATTACCTCCATCTGGCCTTTTCCGCCATCAGCAATAATGAGGTCGGGTAGGGGTTGTTCTTCATCGAGCATCCTTCGATAGCGACGACCTACTACTTCCTTCATTGAAGCATAGTCATCAGGACCTTCTACTGTCTTGATATTAAAGCGTTTATAGTCTTTTTTGCTTGGTTTCATTGCCTTGAAAACCACACACGAAGCGACTGCATCCGAACCAGAGATATTAGAGTTGTCGAAGCACTCGATATGATAGGGTAATTTGGGCAGATGCAGTTTCTCTTGCAGTTCTTTCATAAGGCGTGTCTGCTTCTGCTCAGGATTGAGATTTTCAGTTTGTTTCAGACGGTCGAATTTGTATTGTTTGCCGTTCTGTACAGACAGGTCGAGTAGGGTCTTTTTGTCACCACGCTGAGGAATGGTGAAGGTTACATTTTCCAGTTCGATATTCACTTCTTCTGGTACGATTATCTCCTTCGAATCGCTCTTGAATCGCTGCCTCAGTTCAATGATGCCCAGCTGCAGTAGTTCTTCATCCGTCTCGTTTAGTTTCTTCTTGTATTCGATGGTAAAACTCTGGTTGATGCTGCCGTTTGAGACGTGGATATAGTTGATGAAGGCCATCTTGTCGTCGCTTGTAATTGAGAAGACATCCACGTTGTTGATTGTATGGCTGACAACCTCGCTCTTGCTGACAAAATTATCCAGAGCGATATATTTTCTCTTCACTTCCTCGGCCTCTTCAAAACGTAATTCTTCTGATAGTTTTAGCATCTCTTCTTTGAGGTCTCGAAGCACTATGCGGGTGTTACCTTTCAGGATTTCGCGGGCCTGTTTTATGTTCTTCTGATAGTCTTCATAACTCTGTTTGCCTACGCATGGACCCATACATTTCTTGATATGGTAATCCAAGCAGACTTTGTATTTACCCGCTTCGATACCTTCTTTTGTGATAGGCTGACGACAGGTACGAGGATGATAGAGTTCTTTAATCAGATCAAGCACCGCATACATCGAACCAATATGAGAATAAGGACCAAAATAAGTGCCCCATTTTTTATTGATGGTTCGTGTTTTGAAGATGCGAGGGAAGAATTCGTTTGTGACGCAAATGGAAGGATAGGTTTTGCCGTCTTTCAACAGCACATTATAGCGAGGATTGTATTTCTTGATAAGCGAGTTTTCCAAAAGCAAGGCGTCCTCTTCAGTGTTCACGACTGTATAGCTGATGTCGTGGATTTTACTGACGAGCACTTTTGTCTTGAAACGATCAACCTCTGTGTGGAAGTAAGACGAGACTCTCGCCTTGAGATTCTTCGCCTTACCCACATAGATGATTGTTTTGTTTTCGTCGTAGTATTGATAGCTGCCAGGCTTCTCAGGAAGTCTGCTAACAATTCCTTTCAGGTACTCCAAACGCTTTTCGTTTTCTTCTTTTGTCATTCTCTGTCAGCTTGTGTGTCAAACATGTGATCCCCTTTGTTTTAAAGGTGTTCCGTAATGCCTTGTTTCACGTGGAACATTACTTTAGATCGTCATGAGTGTGGTCAGGTCGATGTCTTTCAAAACCTCACGCCCATTTAAGCCTTCATCTGTGATTTCAATGAGGAAGTTCATGTAGACGTGCTTGGGATGGAAGTGCTGAACGAGTTTGTAGGCTGCCATCGCTGTGCCGCCAGTCGCAAGGAGATCATCATGGATGAGTACGACATCGTCTGGTTCGATAGAGTCGATATGCATTTCGATGGTGTCGACGCCATATTCTTTAGAGAACGATTCTTTCATAACTGTTGCCGGGAGTTTTCCTGGTTTTCTGGCCAGAACAACACCACATCCCAGTCTACCCGCCAAAGCTGAAGCCATCACGAAACCGCGACTCTCAATTCCAACGATTTTCGTAATACCCTTGTCTTTGTAAATTTTCTCTAATTCGTCGAGCATAATCTTCATGCATTCAGCACTTTTGAAGAGTGTAGTGACGTCTCTAAAGTTAATGCCCTTCTTTGGAAAATCTGGTATGCTACGCAGATTGTCCAACAGTACTTGTTTGTTCATAATCAATGAGTTATAATTGTTAAACGATATTGGTTGTTTCACGTGGAACAATGGGGCGTCCCTTGTCTATACTACCTTCCCATCAGCACTAGCATCACGTTGATGTCGCTGGGTGACACACCTGGAATACGGCTGGCCTGTGCCAGCGTCTCGGGTTGTATCTTCATCAGTTTCTGACGGCATTCAGTAGAGAGCCCTTGCAATTCTTCGTAGTTGAAATGCCCTTTGATTTTGATATTTTCCAAACGATGCATTTTCTCAGCTACGACTCTTTCTCTTTCGATGTATCCTTTATATTTCATCCTTATCTCAGCAGCCTCAGCAATTTCTTCCTGACGATTATTTGGTCGATTTATAACCTCTTTTAATTGAGGGATAATATCGGAAAGGTTGGCTAAATTGAGTTGTGGGCGGTTGACCAAGTCTACCAACTTGCAACCAAACTGGAGTGGGGTAGTGCCAAGTGCTTCCAATGCTGAATTTATCAACTTCGGTTTAATCGCAAAGTCCTGACAGAAAGTTTCGATTTCTTCGATGGCTTGTTTCTTCTCCATCCACCAGTCATATCGGTCTCTTTTGACTAATCCTAATTCATATGCCTTTTCTGTCAGACGGGCATCTGCATCATCCTGTCTTAAAAGGATGCGATACTCTGCTCGCGAAGTAAACATGCGATATGGTTCATCGACGCCCTTAGTCACTAAATCATCGATTAGTACGCCAATATAGGCCTCATCGCGATGTAGAATAAAAGGTTCGAAAGTGGATTCGCTTGTGCAACCTGCTTTTAGTGCAGCATTGATTCCTGCCAACGTACCTTGACCACCAGCCTCCTCATAGCCCGTTGTGCCGTTCACCTGACCAGCCATAAAGAGATTCTCAATTATCTTCGATTCCAACGAATGGCTCAATTGTGTAGGATCGAAGAAATCATATTCTATCGCATAGCCTGGACGATACACTTTTATATCTCTAAAGGCTGGCATCTTTTTCAGTGCCTCTATCTGGACATCCATTGGTAACGAAGAAGAGAAGCCATTGAGATACATTTCATTTGTATCTTCACCCTCTGGTTCCAAGAACAAAGGATGCTTGTCTCGCTCAGGGAAAGTGACGAGCTTCGTTTCTATTGATGGACAATATCGTGGACCAATCGATTGTATCTGTCCATTATAAAGCGGGGAGTCGGTTAATCCACTTCGTAGTATCTCATGTACTTCTGTATTAGTATTTACTGTCCAACAAGGCAATTGCTTCAGCGCGCCATTTTTGTTCATATAGCTGAACTGATAGGGACGATTCTCGCCTGGCTGGATCTCCAAATCCTCGAAATGCACGGAACGCTTATCGATACGCACTGGTGTACCAGTCTTCATGCGAGCTGAAACAATCCCGTGACGAGTGATACTTTCTGTGAAATGGGGTACAGCAGGTTCGGCGATACGTCCACCAGGAACCATTTTCCGCCCGATGTGCATCAGACCATTCAGAAAGGTGCCTGCTGTTACAATGACGCAGTTCGCATAAATCTCCGCACCCCAGATGGTACGCACGCCGATGGCACGGACGTGAGTTTTGGACTCCACTAAAAGTTCATCTGCTTGGTCTTGCCAGATATCCAAATTCTCCGTTTCATCGAGATGTTTGCGCCACTCCCAAATAAACTTTCCTCTGTCACATTGGGCACGAGGGCTCCATACGGCTGGGCCTTTGCCTACATTCAGCATACGGAATTGTATTGAAGTGGCATCAGTGACCAAACCCATTTGACCTCCCAGCGCATCGATTTCTCGCACAATCTGACCTTTGGCGATACCACCGATAGCCGGATTACACGACATCTGCGCAATCTTGTTCATATCCATCGTCACCAGACAGGTCTTGGCACCCATATTAGCACTAGCGCAGGCTGCCTCACAACCTGCATGACCACCTCCGATAACGAGCACATCATAGTTAAAATGCATATCCTTCATTCAATTTCTGACCGCAAAGATAATAAATTATTTTGTATAATAAGCGAATTTTTTCACGAAAACGTTTGCGTTTCTCATAAATTTGTGTTAACTTTGTACCCTCAATGCGCACGCATGTACCTAAAAGTAAGTATGTAATAATTCAATAATTCATTTAAAATCAACAACTTATGTGGTTAATCAATTCATCAATTGGTAGAAAAGTTGTAATGTCTGTAACGGGCATTGCGCTGATTCTGTTCCTGACCTTTCATGGTTGCATGAACATGGTGGCGCTTTTCTCGGAAGAGGGTTACAACATGATTTGCGAATTCCTGGGCGCCAACTGGTATGCCGTTGTGGCAACACTTGGTTTGGCTGCTCTGGCAGTGATTCACATTGTCTACGCTTTCATCCTGACAGCGCAGAACCGTACAGCCCGTGGCGACAATCGCTATGAGGTTGCGACAACGGTTAATGCCGGCAAGGTGGAGTGGGCTTCGAAGAACATGCTCGTACTGGGTATCATTATCTGCCTGGGCCTGTTGCTTCACCTGTACAATTTCTGGTACAACATGATGTTTGCAGAAATCGTAGGTATGGAGACGACTCTGAGTCCTACTGACGGATTCGGATGGATTAAAGAGACTTTCTCGAATCCTGTATTTGTAGTGCTTTACGTCATTTGGCTCGTTGCCATTTGGTTCCACCTCTCTCATGGTTTCTGGTCGGCTCTGCAGACCCTCGGATGGAATGGTAAGACTTGGTTCTGCCGTTGGAAGATCATTGGTCTTATCTATGTGACTCTGCTGATGCTCTGCTTCCTCGTAGTAGTTTTGGCATTTGCATTCGGTTGCGCTCCAAGCCTCTGCTGCTAATTATCAACTTTTAAAATTTGAAAGAATTATGGCAAAAGTAATTGATTCTAAGATTCCTGCAGGTCCAGTGCCTGAGAAATGGAAGGAATATAAGGCTCATCAGCGTCTGGTTAACCCCAAGAACAAGCTGAAGCTCGACGTGATTGTAGTTGGTACTGGTCTGGCTGGTGCATCTGCAGCTGCTTCACTCGGTGAGATGGGTTTCAATGTGATCAACCTGTGTATTCAGGACTCTCCCCGTCGCGCTCACTCTATCGCTGCTCAGGGTGGTATCAACGCCGCTAAGTGCTATCAGAACGATGGTGACTCTGTCTATCGTCTGTTCTACGATACCGTAAAGGGTGGTGACTATCGTGCTCGCGAGGCCAACGTTTATCGTCTG
>CACWSX010000024.1 GCA_902763615.1 uncultured Prevotellaceae bacterium
ATAATTCTCGTAATGCTTATCATATAATTTAGCCTCTGCCATTAGTTCATTGAGAACAGATAAAATGTATGGACTATGGGTTGTCATCACAACCATGCTCCTCCGTTTTGCTTTCTCATTACGGTTTGCTGCTACCAGATGCTTGACCACATTCAATAACAAATCTTTCTGAGACATGGGGTATAGGTTCTGCTCTGGCTCCTCTATAAAGAACTGTACAGATTGATAATAAGCCTTGTTTGCCTTACTTGTGAGAGCATTCTGAGCGATGTCGCTATCTTTCATTTCATCAAAGATATGCCTCCAATCATGTTTGCTAAGACTAGCTTTTTCTCCAACGATAGCACTATACCTGTTAATCATCACTTCAATAGGCATAGCAGACTGCACGCCACTTGATGCATAGAATACGGGCAGTTTTTTCCCGTTCTGACTCAGGTAGATGAAATCTGCTCCTCCATCATTATAATATTGGATGTTTCGTGCAACAGAGAGTCGTAGAGCATTCTTTGTGCTATAATAATCCTTCACTTCGTCCCACTCCAAAAGATAGTTCAGTAGCACATCCAACTCTGTAGCCTTGTAGGTTTTGTCCAGATTCTTAACGGCGGAAATCAGATTACGCTCAGAAGGGATAAAACACAGTTTCGTGTTATACCTTTTGTCCTCGAAGTCACTCTTGCGGGTAATTACAGCGTCATTCTCATCGCCATTCTGCTCAATCGAGATGTAGTCGCCATCATATTTGATATAGCTGTCTGACGAAAAGAAATCTGGATTGAATCGATGGAATGTTTTCAAACCATCTAAAAAAAGATGCTCTTTACCATAGTCTTTGGCACTGCTATCGTCATCAACCATCAGAGTTTTCTCCACCCAACGACAATGACACAGCACCTTCATAAAGGTACTCTTACCAGAACTCTGTTTACCGATAATGAGCAAAAGCCTATTCAAAGCAATCTCTCCCGTGTCCTTTAGCGGACCCACATTCTTGATATGTATCGTTGCCATTGTTGGTGATTTTGTGATGCAAAGATAGTGCTTTTATTCGTTTTTCGCAAAGAAAAGACGAAAAAAACAATAAAATCCGCAGAATTTAGCACCTCCGATGCATAGATTATTCGATTATTGTTGGAATAATATAGCTACAATATTCTGTTAAAGCATAATAATAATGCCAGATGGTTGGCATGAAATAACCATCTGGCATTTTTGTATGAAAACTTAAAGAAACATCACCTTGCTAAGATCTGATGCAAAGGCGTGAATAGAGTTTTGAATTCTTGCTATTGTCGTTTTTGAAGGGTTCCTTCGTCCTGTCACATAATGACTCAACTGCCCTTGGTTGATTCCAGTTATACGGGAAAGTCCCGCAAGAGAGAATGCCTTAGAATAATAAGACAAGAAAGAAGCCATATCATACTTGAAAGAAAATTCTACTTCTTCAAAATTCTTTCCTTTCTTGGAATAAAGACGCTTCATGTCTTCATATCCTCCCATAAACGTATTAATAGCTTCTTCAGCTGTAGAGCCTGTACCAGTAACTAAATAGTTCATCTTGGGCGCATCCATATAGATGCTGTACGTACCATCATTTGCCCGTTCTATGATGGCATTGACTTTCTTCATAAATTGATACTGTTTTTGATAAATCGGATACTTTTATGAATAATTGTTTTGGCTTTGGGTCACTTAAGGCCTGCTGCCCTTAATATTGAAAGTAATGTTCCTTTGGCTACTTCTTCTTTACCATGATTACTCATTTGAAAGTACATATCTGTTTTAGGGCAGTACCATAGTGGATGGCCTGCCTGTTGCTCCCCTGTGTCGTAGCAACCATTCTTTTTTATTCTCTTTTCCAGTTCATTATACTTCATATAATTTTTTTTATTCTTAGAAAATATGGTGCAAAGATACGGAATTTAATATCATTTCCAAAATAATGAATAGAAAATGATATGATTTTTAATATCATTTAAGAAATAATAGGCTCCATTTCTTCAACTCCATTGACCTTAACTGGGGAAAGTGCAATCATTGAAGTAAACGTTATTTTTTGTTTGAATTAGACGACTTTGTCGCATATTTGTACTAAAATTGCGACAAAAAGCATAGCTTGTGGTTTTGTAATCTATTGATAGAAAGAATCTTACTAGAATAATAGAATGCGGTGGTAAAATTGACAAGCCTCACCACCTCCCGACTTACCTTCATCTGATAGTTGGGGTGAACGATGAATTTCGAGGTACTATCTGTGTAGATAAAGCACTCGCCATCGTAGTAGAGATCCATCTGGAAACGGTTCTGGGGAAAGCCTATCAAATCAGCATCGTCGACTACTAAGCCCTTGGCTTCCTTTGAGGCTCTCACGCTGTGCTGCAATTGTTTTGCACTCATGTAGAGCTCATCGCTGGCAAGGGTGACACCAGTTATTTGAGCGAACTGCACCATCCGCTCCTCAACCTTACCTATGCTGAATGGCTGCACAGACGAATAGCCTTTCTGGCGAATGTCGCTCAGCACAGTTGCTATCTGCAATTCTATCGAGTTGTCTGACGTTTCCATAATACGTTTAAGGTATAAACTTCTTTGTTCGTTTGCAAAGATAGTCATTTCTTCTGAAACCTCCAAACTTTGGGTGATGATTTTACGGATTATGGAGATTAAATAGACATTTGTACCCTTCTAAGAGCCTAGCGAAATTTCTTTGGTTGCAATGTGTCTTTACCCTATAGATGCTTGTTATAGCGTTTTTTGACCTAACACCAAGTCTATTAATAATACTGCAGTTTCAGGTTCTTCTTTGGGAGCATCTTTGGGTTTCCATGCTACTATAAAACGCACAGAAGCAGAACAGGTGCTGTATCCCTTATTCTTCCACGATGCTATGTTCTCCTGCATTCTTGTTGATAATTTGGCAACAGCCCTATGGGTCGAAGGAACAAAGAAATATGAATCTTCCAGAACCAAAGGATCGCCGCTTCGTAAAGCTAAAACTTCTTGCTTAATATTTTTAAAGAAATCCAAGAATACATCTTTGTGCGACAATTGCAAAACAATTTCTTCTGGCATAGGATATTGTTTTGTGTCATTATTCACTATGTCTGATGGTAATCTGGAGAACAAGTCGCTATTAGTATGAATAAATAGCCTGTTCTTGGCACGCGTTATGCCAACATAGTACTGACGGAATAATGCCTCATCTTTGTATGGATTGTCGAAAAGGAGCATATACACATCATCGAATTCACGTCCTTTTGCTTTGTGAATAGTGGAAACGACGACCTCAGCATTGGAAACATCGCAGAAATCTTCTACGGATGACTCGAAAACAAACTCCCATAGGTCGGCGCGATATTTGGCACGATAGGTATTCTCGAACAACTCTACACACCGCTTAATTAAAGGCAGACATTCACTCCCATCATATAATTCAAAAGTGGCATGTTTAGCTTCCACCCATAAGTCATCAGGTATGAGTGGAGTTGTCACCCTTTTATCAATATACTTTAAAAGATACTTTACTTCTGCCAGATTTGAGAAGCGAAAACCCTCCATCGACTGAATCAACTTGCTTTGTATTCCATGTTTCCGCAAAAGAGCAACAATAATAACAGCTTCCTCATTCGTTTGTGTAAGTACACAAGTCCTTTGCCTACCTTTGTGAGCAATCATATTTTCAACCAAAGGTTGGTACATATATTTCGACGTATGATGATTTATTTCAACCCATCCTTCTTCTTCGCGTATAGAAACGATAGGTGTCGATTTCATCCTTTTGCTAATGATGTTGGCGAAAGAATTTGCAAAACGAACCACATGTTGAGAACTGCGGTAATTCTCAGTCATTTCAATGAAACGACTATCAGGCTCTTGTGACAACTGATAAAGATATTGAGAATCAGAACCACGAAACTCAAAGATGTTTTGATCATCATCGCCCACTGCAATTACTCGCATTTCTTCGTTATTGTTCATGAGGGCCTTTACTAAATCATATTCCTCTGCACTCATATCTTGAGCCTCATCAATTACGAGAACCGTTTTTCCAATCTTGTTTGGTTCGACTTCTCCTTGATTAATCATGTCTGCAGCTCGAGCGACCACATCCTTAACATCATCAAGATTGCCTATACGTCCTAAAAGATCAAAACTATATGAATGGAAAGTCTTAATCTCCACATAATGGGCGGCTTCACCTATTAATTCTATCAATCGTTGCTTGAATTCCGTTGCTGCAGCTCGCGAGAAAGTAAGCATTAACAGTTGTTCGTGTTTGACGTCTTCGAGCAACAAAAGCGAGGCTAATTTATGAACCAATACGCGTGTCTTTCCACTTCCAGGACCTGCAGCTACGACAATACTGCGCGATTCCTTATCAGAGATAATTTCCTTCTGTTTCTCTGATAATTGTGCAAAGAGTTTCTGATATTTCTTCGGAGTTATATTGCGTTGTATTTCGTTAACTCGTTCTCCTTTGAAATATTTGGAGATGAAACGTTTGTATTCCATCTGGAAATAATCCTGCACGTATTGCTGGGCAGCGGCATAGTTTTTTACCATTAAGTTGGCGTATTCACCTACAATATGGACTTGCTGAATCTTTTGCTTATAGAATTCGTCAAGCATACGATAGTCTTCCAATTTGTAACGCAATTTCATGTCTTTTAGACGACGAATAGACAGAGCGTTATAAAGAACCATGAAACCACCATCAAGTTTCAGAGCCTCAATATTCGAGAGATATAGGAGTGATTCCTCGACATCTCCTATTTGAACATTATTAAGCGTGCCAAATAACGATTGCCCTTTTGCCTTAATCTGTCCCAACAATTCAACTATTGAGAATTGTATCATCTTGCTTGTAGAATTATCGGCAGAGGATTGGGCCATCTGGTCATACAACCATTCTAAAGTAAAACGACAAATCTCCCACTTTTTCTCACTTCGTTTGATGGTTTTATCCATGTCTGCTTGACGAACCATCTTGATGTTTCGGGATGGATCTTCTTGTTTGCGGATATAACCTTTGACTGTGAGGAAATAGAGTAAGGTTCTAATACTTTTTTCATTGGAGGTGGTAATGCCGCTGTTTACTGCATCATCATTGAGTTGCTTGCAGGAAATTATCAGGCCATCGTCAGGAATACGTTGAAGGATATATTTTTCGAGTTTTGCAAAACGTTCAAGCAATATGTTTGATTTACGTTCTGTTATATCCTCCATATATGCTGAAATATCTTTGCTATCAGCTAAGATACCTTCTTGTTTCATCCGTGTTACTGCAGACACCACCTCGTTTTTAGTCAATCCGAGAATGTCGGCCAGATAATCCACTCGTGATTCAGCTTCAGCATCTTGGGCTTTTGCAACATGTTTCTGAGAAATAAGTGATTTGATAATTCTGATAGCCTTTGTACGATCCTCATTATCAAAAAGTACTGACTCAGTGATGCGCTGGCGGGCCTCATCCATATTTTTAACAGTAATACCTGTTGCAAAGACGCGAGGCATGTTAGATCCTCGTTCAAGATAACCAGCTTGTTCTAAGGCAGCGATGGCTGTCCGGACACGAGTCTCAATATCAGTTCCACTATCACTCCATCCTGCCATTCTTGCGATTTCTAATGACGAACTACTCATCTGTGGACGTAGTTTTGTCATTTTCTTGACTGCCATCCATACCTGCTGTATTTCACTGATACTGAGTTTTGTCTGATTTAGTAACACAAAGTGCTTGTCAAGGTCGCTATCACTGTAAAGCACATAGCAACGGGCACTGAGTTTGGGATCTCTTCCTGCTCTACCAGCCTCTTGAACATAATTCTCCAAAGAGTCGGAAATATTGTAGTGTACAACTAAACCAACGTCGCTTTTATCAACTCCCATGCCAAAAGCAGAAGTGGCCACGATAATACGTACACGACCTGACATGAATTCGTTTTGATTGGCTACTTTGTCATCTCTATCCATTTTGCCGTTGAAAGGCAAAGCTCGATATCCATCTCGAGTTAGCTTAGCTGCTAGTTCTTGAGTACGTCGGGTTCTAGCTACATAAACAATAGTTGGACAATTGAATTCGGATAATAAAGCTCTCAGTTTTTGGTACTTTTCTTCATCGGTATCAGCATGAATAACCGAATAGCGTAGGTTTGTTCGTGTGGCTTTTGAGGCATACAAATCTAAATTGAACCATAGAGTTTGCTTGAAGTAGTCACAAATATCTTGTATTACCTTCTGTTTGGCAGTCGCAGTAAAGCATGATACAGGAATAGGTTGTTTGCAACCTTTTTTCTTTTGATAATCGCTAATGAACTTACCTATATAAAGGTAATCTACGCGAAAATCTTGTCCCCACGATGAAAAACAGTGTGCCTCATCTATAACGAAGCGTACCACATGACGCGCTAATAATATCTTTTCAATGGTCTTCGAACGAAGCATTTCAGGAGCTATGTATAATAAGGACGCTTCGCCATCCTGTACCCTTTGAATAGCTAGAGAGCGAGTAATGGGGTCGAGCAATCCGTTTATGGTAACAGCGTCTGTAATACCACGTTCTGCCAGATTGTCAACCTGATCTTTCATCAATGACTGTAAGGGCGATATTACTACAGTAAGTCCATGAACTGTTCGTCCAGCCATCAATGCAGGTAATTGGAAGGTTAGCGATTTACCACCTCCAGTAGGAAATATCGCCAACAAAGATCTTCTTTCCACTGCAGCTTTAGCAGCCCGTTCTTGTAATGGTTCTCCTTCATATGTTCGAAAATCGTCATAACCGAAAAACGCTTTCAGGTTATTATGAAGATCTAAAATACTATTACAGTATTCGCAATCAGGCTCATTACAATGTCGCTGTCTTAAAACTCCCATTACATATTCCACTCCTGGGTAATTGTGGAGTACCCAACCAGGGGTAATGGAACGCTCATCTGATGTATCTATTAATGACAACGCATATGCTAACTCGCAAGGAAATTGTTCGATTAAAGCAACAATATCTGCATATTGGCAAATGCGCCCTTTGTACTCATTCCATATTAGAGCTGGCAGATTGGTGGATGTTTTATCGGCACCAACCATTTCCAGAAACCCCCAGAATTCATTTTTCTCTTTGAGCAATGATGATAGTATCCTACGCTTTCTTTCCGACAATTTGCCCCAGCAAGCAATCTCGTCCATTAACAAGTCTCGTGCTTTTTCACAATCGTTCACGGGGTTGTTCATCTGTTCACTTATCAACTTGTCATCTTTTAGAAGCCTATGATAAGGACGTTCAGGAAAAAGTAGAGGCGACAAATATAGTGTGTCAACTAATATCCATTTGCATGATTCATTGCCAAATAGATATTTAGCGTCGTGGTTTACAATATTATGTCCACAAAGGAAGTTCACATTATGTAGGAAGTCAAACAGATCTTCCTTTTTGCAGCCGTGATAAACAGCACCATCATATCGTAAAGCTCCGATATCATGGATCTTATGGTCGCTCATGCCGACTTCAACATCAACAATTGCCCAATTACAGTCAATATACCTATCCTCCATGCAGGAAGTGCATTGTATGGGTGCAAAGATACTAAAAATATTGTTATACTCATCGAAAAGGCATAAAAAATACACTTTTCAGTATGGCTTACATGTACAATTATTGCATTTTTAGCTTATAAGTGGTTAAAACTATAACCTATAAAGATATTTAGATTCAATTTGTTCACGTGTTGCCATATTGTATTTGAATGCAAAATTAGGCAAATACCTGGTGTTATCCAAATTTAAATGCATTCACAAGGCTTGTGGTTATATTTTTTTCGGTAATTATGTGTGTTATATTGTTTTTTTTAATAACTTTGTGCTCAAAATATGACAAATCAAAATCGGAACACCTGAAACGGATTGATATGGCACAATGGCTAAAGACGCAGATTAAGCGAGAGAATGGGGAAACTATTGAAGCTCAGGCTCCAATTATAATCTCTGCAAGTAGGAGTACGGACATTCCAGCCTTCTATGCTGACTGGTTTTTCCATCGATTGAAAATAGGCTATTCAGCGTGGACAAATCCCTTTAATGGAGTCAAAGGCTATGTGTCTTACAAAAATACTCGTTTCATTGTTTTTTGGTCAAAAAACCCTCGTCCGTTATTACCATATCTTCATATACTGAAAGAACATAACATCAAGTGCTACATTCAATATACACTTAATGACTATGAGCAGGAGAAATTTGAAAAGGTGCCACCTCTTGCTAATCGCATAGAGACATTTAAGCTACTTGTAGAGCAATTAGGAAAAGGTACGGTTATCTGGAGGTTTGACCCTTTGATACTGACTGATGAGATTTCAGTTGATGTTTTATTGAAGAAAGTCCAGGACATTGGCGACAAACTGAAAGATTACACAGAAAAGCTTGTGTTCAGCTATGCGGACATTGCTATGTACAAAAAGGTAAAGCATAATCTGGAGGTGAATGGTATTCCATATCATGAATGGGAAATAGAACAGATGGAAGATTTTGCAGAAAAGCTTTCTACCATTAATCGTGAACGTGGCTGGAACTTTCAACTTGCTACCTGTGGTGAGAAAATAAACATAGATAAATATGGTATTCTGCACAATCGTTGTATTGATGGAGATTTGATAGCTCGCCTTTCTTGGGAGGACAAGGAGCTGATGGACTTTATGAAAGTGAAGATAGAAGATATTCCTGCGCCGTCTTTGTTTGGTAATCCCGAGCTGCCTAAGGGGGCAATACTCTTACCTAACAACCATTATTTTATCAGTACACACAAGAAGGATCCAGGCCAGAGGCAGTTTTGCGAATGTATGGTATCGAAAGATATTGGCGAGTATAACACCTGTCCGCATCTGTGTGAATACTGTTATGCCAATGTTACTAAGCAATTGGCATTACAAAACTGGGAATGCCATAAGGCAAACCCGTGGGGAGAGACAATAACCGGTAAATGACTCTATTGACAATCGTATGAGCTATATAAACGATATTGAAAGGATAAACGACCTGTCTATCAGTGACATAATAAGAGTCTCGTCGAGTTATGTCCCTATAGCCTATAAAACCTGTCCGTGGGCATATAGAGACAGTGAAGGCCGGACCTTGGAACACGGAACTGCTGTGTTGGAAACAGAAGAACAGTGTTGTGCTTATATGGCTGCCTATGGTCCTATGCATCGCCATAAGCTGCAGCGTGCCTTGGACGAGAACGAATTTCCTTATAGAGCTCTGAGCAATGGAGTTGAGATATATGACTGGGGATGCGGACAGGGTATTGGTACAGTCGCTGTGATAGAACGACTTAGGGAACAGGGAACGCTGTCAAAACTTAAGAAGATTACTCTTGAGGAGCCGTCGGATGTAGCAAGGCAGCGTGCTGTGCTGCATGTAAGACAGACATTAGGAAGTCATTCAGCAGAAATAATCGACTTGCCTTACTATTTGCCATCTGACTATGGTGACAATAGCAATTCCGTTACCGAGATCGATGTACAGGAACCCTGTGCAATACATATCTTCTCAAACATTCTTGATATTGAAGCAGTAAGCCTGAAAGGGGTATCTAAGATGATAACTTCTTCTGGCAATCAACATATTGCATTGTGTATTGGTCCGGCAAATCTTAATGAGAGCAGAATCAACACCTTCAGCTACTACTTCAAGAAGGAAGACCTTCGCGTGTTCACCGAGTTCCGTGACACGAATTTTGGCCGTCATCCTAACGGAAGGGCGTATGGTTGCCTGATCAAGAGCTTCACATACAGTTTGGCACGTAACAGGGACATTCTCCACAAGTACAGCTACTTTGCCCCTGTCCAGCTTTTTGCTTCTTATTCGGATACAGACCTGCAAGGGTCAATGTTACAGAGTGCATTTGAGGTTCTGGCTCCGTTTGATATGACGGCACACAAGAATCTCTGTCCCGTTTATGCTCTTGTCAGCAACCTTATCTCACGAGGCCGTCCAACAATAGCAAGCCAGAAGGTACTGAATGCTATCAGTTCTAAGGATAGAGCGAAGTGTCTCAATGCAGTAGCACGTATCCAGAAGACCTTCGCAGAGGCCATTATATCCGACCGTTTGGATTTGAAGAAGGACAGCTGGGAGATTCTTGTCATTGAGGATGACACGTCGGTAGCAAAACTTGCCCTTAACGATTTTGCTGAACTATATCATCATATCGTTGCTATGACGCAGGATTACAGTGACATGACACTGCCCACCATCAACATTCATAGCAAAAAGGAGGCAAAGACTGAGGTTACTTATGATGCAATCATTGATGTCTCTATTGACCAGATCTGTAATCCAGAAGAGGTTATATTCTCGAAATATAAGGCAAACAACGACTGCTACTTCATTGTTCGTTCGTCAAAGACCGTTTATGCGGAGAGGTTCCTCTATACAACTGAAAGAATCAAGTACAAACCTCTTGTTGAGCGGGATTCACAGGGTAATTACCACAATATCGAGGAGGTTTGTGAGCACCTGAGATATTTCCTTAACCTGATATTCAGGAAGGAAGACTTCAGGCCTGGCCAGCTTCCGATTCTTAGCCGAGCCTTGCAGCTGAAGAGTGTCATTGGTCTGTTGCCTACGGGTGGAGGTAAATCTCTTACCTACCAGTTGGCAGCTATGCTACAGCCAGGAGTTACCCTGGTTGTTGACCCATTAAGAGGCCTGATGAAAGACCAATATGACGGTTTGCTCAAAACGGGCGTGGACTGTATTTCGTACATCAACAGCGATATAACCAAAGACAGAGATGAAAGAGAACGAAGAGAGAATGCACTTACTGGATCTCAAATACAAATCATGTTCTTGTCGCCAGAGCGACTGAGCATACACAGGTTCAGAGAAGTCCTGCGTTCCATGCGCGAATCAGATATATTTTTTGCCTACGGTGTGATTGACGAGGTACACTGCGTTTCTGAGTGGGGACATGATTTCAGGTTGGCCTATCTCCATCTGGGCAGAAACCTATACAACTATGTGCTTCCGAAAGAAGTTGAAGGTGCTGACAACCATATTTCCCTGTTTGGACTGACGGCAACGGCCTCGTTTGACGTGCTCGCAGATGTGGAACGAGAATTGTCGGGCAGTAACTCCTATTCCTTAGAAGACGACGCTACTGTCAGGTATGAGAACACGAATCGACTGGAGTTACAGTACTATGTATATCCCGTAGATGCATCAGCTGCAGGAAAAGCCCGAATGGTTGATGAACTGAAGGAGGATATGGTTCTTAATGCCATCAATGATGCCACGGAGAAAATTCAGGAAATACAGAATGAAGATAGTATTGACGAGATTAAGAGACGGTTCCTCGAAAGGGAGAACATATCCGACGAAAGCAAAATCACCGAAATCAACTCAACTGACCTCTATACTGACGTTGAAGAGGACTGGTATACTGAAAGGTATACGGATGTAGCCGGTATTGTCTTCTGCATTCGTGCAAACAAAGAAGGGAAGCCTGATGTAAGGCTGAGTGTTCCTACTGTAGCTAATACATTAAGAGAGCACAACATTAACAGAATATCGACATATAAGGGTGGTGATGATACGTCCTGTCAGGACGAGTTCCTTGCAGGAGACACCAATCTGATGGTGGCCACAAAAGCATTTGGAATGGGTATCGACAAGTCTAATGTGCGTTTAACCGTACATTTGAACTATCCAGGATCTCTAGAGTCGTTTGTTCAGGAGGCCGGTCGTGCTGGGCGTGACAAGAAAATGGCATTGGCAACGATTATGTATTCCTCCAAGACATTCCCCGTTATCAATGCCAGAACTCGCCAATGGAGTCATTTTTCTGCAGATTACACAAATAACAAGTTCTTCTATGATAGCAATTTCCTTGGCGAGGAGTTTGAGCTATATGTCATGGAACTGCTCATGAATGGCTTACATGTGCGGATCAGTAATGAGGAGATTGCAGGTATTGACTCTCTGAAATACGGAAACAGTAAGGGTATTCTGCAATATATCAAAAGATATCCTATAGGAACAACTCTGACATATTATGTTTCATACGAAGAGAATGAGCATGTGCTTGACGAGTATAATACATATCTAAAAGAAAAGCAAATGCCCCTGTTCAGCACATGGAATGCAAAGAATGTCAAGAACGAGCGGGGATTCAGCTATATCCGAGATTATGGTTCAGCAGAATATAAGGATGCCATCCAAAAGGCCATCTACCGAATGTGTATCATTGGTCTGATAGATGATTTCACTGAAGACTATGCTAAAAAGACATTCCGCATAACGACCGTATGCCAGGATGAGTCGCACTACTATGATTACCTCCGCCTTTATTATCGGAAGTACTACTCTGAAGACAGAGTAGATATCATGATTGATGAAGTTAAGCAGATGGCAGCCAATGACGGAGTGATTATGGCTTGTCTGAAACACCTTACATCTTTTATATATAGGAGCATTGCTGACAAGAGGGCCAGAGGCATACTGGATATGGAGCAGTTCTGCAACATGGCCATCAACTCCGGTAAAGACTGGAAGGAGACTAATGAGGACCTAAAAGACTTCATCTACTACTATTTCAACTCGAAATACGCAAGGGAAGGGTTCGTTACATACGATTCTAGTGTAAGTCAGGAGGTGCCTTTCTCTCTGAAGGACGATACAAACTATGATATTCATAGTGAGAGTGAAATATCTGATTTTGGTCTGGTGAAGAAGTACATGAGAGTAGTTGACCCAGATATTGTCAACAATGACTCCCAAAAGGACAACATAAAGCATTTGCAGGGTGCTGTGCGTTTGATTAGGCGTGCCATTGCCGAGATGAATCCAGTACTGAACCTACTGAATATTTTCTGTATTATCTTCCTCGGACAACAGGAAAACGAAATGCTTGAAGAGGAGTTGTACAACGACTATAAAGCCGTCATGAAATTGTATTCTTCTCAGGGGAAACATAATATCCTTGACGAATATACGCAATTGCTCATAGACCACACTGCCCTTCTTTCAGAAGACAAAGGGTATATTGAAAAAATCCAGCTAGCCGTTCAACTTGAAATACATGCTGATGAATTGAATAGTATAAATCAAAAATATATTGAAGAATTATGATTGACGAGAAAATCAACAACTCGCTTAGGGAGTTAGAACAGGGGCTCAAAAACGTAGAGTCTGCCCGGAAACAAGTGGAAAAGACGGTCAGTTCCTATGACGGTCTGAACAAAACCACTGCTGAGTATGTAAGCCAGCTCGGTATCATAACAACTAAAGTCAAAGAACTAGTGGATAGTATCGGCAAGGACTATGACCTGAAAGTCAAAGCATTTGAAAAGGACAGAGACACTGTCATAAAGGCTTCAAATGCAGCAACTGAGAAACTCTCCAATGCCACGGAAGAATTCAAGGGATCGCTATTTGAGATTCAGACAAAACTGAAATACAGCCTGATTGTTAATGCTGTTTCACTGGTTGCGGTTGCTGCTATTGTGTTCTTACTTTTGAAATAGTCATATTGATAATAATAAACAGAATGAAATATGAAACAATATGTAATTATCGACATTGAACAGAATACCGTTCAACCTGACGGGAAGGTTCTTATTGTCAAGGCTAATGAGGCTAAACGTAGTGCTGGATTTGAGCATCTGGAAAAAATGTTTGGGAAGACGTACTACAATTTTGTAACGCATGAATGTGATGATACTGAAGTTTTCATGCTGCCATTTTCAGAGGAATTCGCACAAAATCTCGTGCGTTTGGCACGAAGGTACGAAGACGGTGAGTTCTGGACACCTAACATGGAAGAGTTCATGGATGCAAAGTTAAGCACTCCCAAAGGTATAATCACTGTTCATAAATCTATGGTTCTTGTGAATAAGAGAATTCAAAAAGAAACTCAAGCTTATATTCCACCTGTTGCAGATTGGCAATTTAAGCATAAAGTAGTCGATGGAATAGAAATAGTATCTTTCTCAGCTACCAAGACTACGATTGAAGAAACTCCTGATGGTGGTTTCAGTTGGGATTCGGGTGACATGGCTTTCTTCGTGTTCCCTGATGATGAGGAAAATATACAAGCCCTTAACAACTTGATAAAGTTGGATCCACATAAAAAACAATTCTGGAGACCAGATGTATCAGATTTCTATCATACTAGGATTTCTATGAATGGGCCTTTTGGATCTACTGAGCATGACCTGTACATTTCATATGACCTCCCTACTGACAGCGTTTTAGACAATTTACAAGAAGCACTTTGGTAAAACTTATTTGTTATGGTTAATATTGGTAGTATTAATTGGATTGAAAGCCAGAATGCTTTCTCCATTTCCAGTAGAAGGATCTTTGGACGTAATATATCTTATAATTATTACAAAGGCCATCAAAAACAGAGATATTGGATGGGACGTTATCGTTATAGCATGAATGGTGAAATAAAAATGAGTAATGTTGACAAGAAACTACAACCGTCTGGTATCGAGTCAGATGGGAAAGCATACTACTGGCACTATTTTCATAACTCTTGTTGTTTCGCTAAGCAATTGAATTATGATTTATATATTGCTCTGAAAAATAATCGGTTTATTGTAAATAGGGTCAATTCTGGGAAATGGAATTTTAATCATAATGCATTCTCATGTATTACCAGGGCAATAACTGAACTAGAGTTACAATTGAGCTCTAATCAACATCTTGTCGTTCTTTTGCCATGGAATAAAAATATAGAAAAAGAAGCACAAAAGAAATATCAAAACGAGTTTATAGAGCTTCTTAAACAAGAGGAGATTACCTATGTCGTTGGTGATATTAATAAAGTAGATGAAAATGACAAACAGTTAGTTGTTGTTGTCATAGACCTTGTAACAACTATAACTCGTAAAAATTATATTATTAACGACATCCGAAAAAAGAAAGTAGCTCAAAAGCCTTTGATTGCTATGTACAGCCTAGTGGTTATTTATGACGAAATTGTCGGCAAGTTTTCTGTTGATCTCCATGTCCTTCGAGAAAAGCAGGAAGAAGAAAAGAGAGCCAAGAAAAGTAGAACCTATGAAAGTTGGACACCAGATATAGATGAAGAAGAACTAATCATGAGGTCCCTGGCAGGATATGGACCAGATCCAGAGATTTTTGGTTTTTAACACCAAGCTGAGTAAACATGAAATGATCATTAAGGATATTAATGTAAACAAATATATTTTATTATGGCAAAAATAAATTATAGTAATGAAATTGCTCCTCAGATTATAGAGGAAGCAAGAAAAAGAATATTCAATTCTTTTAAAGAAAAGGGATATATTGATAATATAGATTCTGATTCTGTCGTAACTATCGAAGAAGATTCGATTGCAATTTGTACTAGTATATCTTATGAGGTTACGAAGTATTATATGAATCATAATCCTAGCCAAGTAAATACTCATGCCCCTGTTTATTCTTCTCTATTATCCGTATTTGCTGCTATGGCACTCACTATTGAGTGGGCTGAAGGTAATACAGAGGCTCCAGAAATCCTCTTTGACGAGATGATGGAAGAATCACCAATAGACATTTTCGATGAATATCTTCTTGAAAAAATAGGTATCAAATACCAATCAGATGAGTTTAACGATCTCGTTTCATTGATTAATCAAACCTATATTGACAATTGGATTTACATACACAAAGAAGCAGAAAAGAAAGGTATTGGCACTCAGATTATGTTTGTTATTGACAGTCTGAAGATTATGTTATCATTAGGAATTCAAATAGAGAAGAAGCGACTTGGTATATAATTAGTAGAGACTAATAATTTTCATCATTACGATGCAAATATAATCCCGAACGGAGAAGTGAAATGTGCTTATGCCGATGGTACTGCAAATGTGCGAGAGTAGGTAGACGCCAAAGCCCGGAAGCAAACATGGATGATAACATGTGATGCAAGAACCATTCAAATTATACACGCATATGTTCGATAAAAACATTTATCTGAATAATTTTGGTATATAGGTGAATCTGTCCCCAAAGAAAGGGGCTGGTTCAAATAAGTCATCTCCTTTCGTAGAAGAGTTTTAGAGACTGATGGGTAAGCTATGTGTTAATTTCATTTGGTGGTCAATAATTGGCCTACTAATAATCCTTCTATAAGAGGGATCTCCTGAGCAAGAGGGTAAAAGGCTCTCTTTTTGAGCATATTTGTGATGATATCAAAGAATAACAATGTAATAATGACATGGACAAGGATAATAAATGGATACAATATAAAGATGAGGAAGGCAAAGTGAGTGTGAACACACGTTTTGTCAATGAGGATGTGTGGTCGTGAACAAAAAAGTCAGATGTTATAAAAAGACTTAGGTATGATTGACAAATTCTTGAAAAAATGGGAAAATTTAAAAGAATCTCTTAGAGATGAGATAGAAGATACTGGTGGAATAAAGTTTTTTATGATAGCGCTTCTGTTGACTATACTCTTTATACCGTTTTTATTTGTGTATGAACTCATAATTAAACCGATTTATAGAACTATTCGTATGATTATAGATGCTCCCAGACTTGGAATGAAAAAGGCATATATGAAGTATTTCCATTCTGATGATTATCAGAAAGAACAATGGAAGAAAGAACGTGAGGAAAAGGAGGCATTAGACAGCCAGCTGCTACCAGATAGTAGACAGAAGAAGTTCGACGATTGGAAAAACTGGCCAGATGCATATGTTGTCGATAAGGTTGCGATATATGCTGCTGGAGGTCGCACATTGGTATATGTAGATGAGAGATTAGAAGAATTTGATGTGCCTGAAGGAGTTGAGAATATATATCATCGTTGCTTTGCATGCTGCGATGCGTTGAAACGGATTAGCCTGCCTTCTTCTGTGAAAAGGATCGGCAAAAAGGCTTTCTTCAGTTGCGTATCACTCAAAGAAATCAATATCCCCCAATCAGTTTCGATAATTGACGAGGGAATCTTTATGAACTGTTCTTCCCTAGAACATATTGAACTTCCACCCCAAATAAGAGAAATACCTGCCCGTACTTTCTGCCACTGTAGGAAGTTGCAATATATCAAATTGCCAGAGGCTCTTAGATCCATCAAGACAGAGGCTTTCCGGCGTTGCTATTCGTTAGAGAGAATAGATACCAACGAAAAACTTGAAATAATTGAGAAAAAGGCTTTTGAGGATTGCCGTTCGTTGAAGGAGTTCATCATGCCAAATACTGTACGTTCTTGTTCTGAAGGCATGTTCAATGGATGTCATTCATTGCAACATATACATTTCTCCTCTCAGATCAAAGATTTTGGTGGTAGTTGTTGTCGTGATTGCTGGAGCATTAACAGATTTACTATGCCAAAGGATGAATACATGATATCCTATGCTAAAGAGCATTGGGAGGAATATAAAGAAAAAGTGAATATCTCAACATCGGAAAACCCTATTCCAAAAACAATGTTCTGGACGATGGGGGATTCATTATATTTCGGCATCCCTCGTCTCACCAGCGTTTGTTTAGTGTTTTGTTTTTCCAAAGGAGTGGAATATACCGTTCCAAGTTTTGTGACCAATGTTAAACGCGATGCTTTTACTTCGTGCAAGAATCTGCGTAAGTTGCGGTTAAGCCCTTATATAAAGGCAAGTGATGACCCGTGGGAAATCAATAGTATTTCTTACGACTTTATTTATGAGAATTGGGCGCAGATAGAGGATATTATCTTTGACGAGACGCTTAAAAATACGAAATATGCATTTGGACTAATGGCTTAATAGACTATGATAGATAGTGTTGAATTGAAATATCGTTGCAGTTATTGTTCTGTTTACTTCAGGGAACTTCCTGATGTTGGCTTTTATGGAACTATATATATTGAAAATGAATATCATAAGAAATTCAACCGCTATCTGAAGAGATGGGGATGGTGGTTGTGGAAATTTACGTTCAACAAATACGAATACGGTTTCTCGGATCTTACATACATACCCAGTCTTTCTAAAAAGATTAGACGGAAACATCTTTTATATCAATACCCGTTCTTAACTGAGGATATTACACGAAAGATTCCTGATGTCAAGACTACGGATTTGTTGGAGTATTTAGAAGATCCTGATGATGCCCGCTTCTTAAAGCCTGGTTTCCTGTTCTATAGGGAAACGAAGGACAATGGGTTTGCTGTCTATGATTATTACCCATTGGTAGGATTGGACAATAAAGCTCTTTCTTATAAAACGCAGATAGCAGAAATATTGCATCAGCACAAGGAGGATGCGGAAAAATACAAATACTCTGAACACAGTGGTATAGGTCGTGCTGGTGTGTATTGTACAAAAAAGGACGTAAAAGAGGATGAGAACTATGCAGATAACATGTTTAACTCCTTGGATAATGATGCGAAAGCACAATTGCTGTTATTCAAGAAACAAGTTAAGGAATTGCAGGATTTAGGCATTCCACTGACATTACTGGAAAATATCCTTCACCAGAATGATAAACTGAGCAAACTTGTCATTACGAAGAAATATGAAATCCTTTTGCCGGATTATAATAATATGGTAATTAAAATGGAACCCCTGGTAAAAGCAGTTTTTATCCTATTCTTAAACCATCCAGAGGGAATCATATTTAAGCACCTGCCTGATTACAGACAAGAGTTAATAAACATATATAAGGACTTGAGACCGCTTGGTCTTAATAATCGCTCAATACAGAGTATAGAAGATGTAACAAATCCATTCCTTAACTCCATTAACGAAAAGTGTGCTCGTATACGTGCTGCGTTCATCAACAAGTTTGATGAGCATCTGGCCAAGAACTATTTTATAACTGGTGAACGAGGAGAACCCAAGAAGATATCCCTGCCTCGTGACTTGGTAATTTGGGAAAAATAAAAATTGTATTTCCACAAGCCTTGTGGGCTGAAATTGTTTGGTGGCAATGATACAAGTTCGTATCTTTGCCAAAAACATAAAAAGAGAATTGAAGATGGAAATAGAGCAGTTGAGAAAAGTGAGAGCCTTTGCCATTAAGCATGCGCGAACAGATGAGTATTCTATACACGGGATAGATCATTGGGACAGAGTGGCCAATCATGCCATTGGCCTTGATGTTCCAGAGGCAGATCTGGATGTCGTGCTATGTTTCGCGTATCTTCACGATGTTGAAAGACAAGACGATGGTTATGAAGATGAGCATGGCCCGAGAGCTGCGGAATTAATAGATGAAATAAGGGACTCTGTTCTGGGTTTCCTTGATGATAAACAAATAGGCTTGTTGAAAGATGCCTGTGCGCTACATACGACATGCCATAGAACAGGCAATCCAACCATTGATGCCTGTTTTGATTCTGATCGTTTGGATTTAACAAGAGTGGGCATTATTCCAGACCCGGATAAGATGGCCACAAAGGAAGGGGCTGAAAAAGCAAGGAAGAACCTATTGTCACAGGACGTTTGCCGTTGAATTTCAATATATCAGAAAATTGCGGCAATCTTCCTGATCTTTTCGAGGCGCTTCATAAATGATTTGTCTTGTTTGGCCTTCTGCATGTTGTAATCTGCCTGTAGTCCAATCCATATTGAGGCATTTGTGCCCAGAGCGGCCTCCAGTAATAGTGCGTATTCTGTCGTCACAGGACGTTTGCCATTGAGAATCTCGTTGAATACTGTATAAGAAACACCCATCTGTTTGGCGAGTTCTTTCTGAGTGATTCCACGGGCAATGATTTCGTCCTTGATCATCTCTCCTGGGTGTATCAACATTGATGACGTCATATCGTTGGCAATTTCTTTTTCCTGAGTGGTCTTTTTTGTATCCATATCCTCTTTTTATTTATAATGATTTGATAATTCAATGATGTTGCATATTGTGACTACAGGTTCGTCTTCAGTTTCTGTCAACGTGAATTCAATCCGATATTGGTCATTGGCCTTTACAGAGTATCGTCCTTCTTTGTCACCATGCAGAGCCTCAAAGTGTAACGACTTGAAGGGAAATAAGTCTTCCTTACGCTTGGCCTGTATCAAATATTTAACGGCCTTTTGGTATCCTCTGACTATCTGAGGTTGGAATCTGAGTTTCTTTATTCCAGTCTCGCCATCAGTGTAGAGTCTCTTCAGATAATCTTCGTTGAACGTTACTTCCATGCCGCTTTTATTGTTTCTGGGTGCAAAGATAAATATAAAAAATGGAATTCGCAAATAATCGAATTGGTTTTTTAAAAAAATTCATTTTCCACAAGCCTTGTGGGGCAAAATTGTTTGGTGGCAATGATGCAAGTTTGTATCTTTGCCACCGAATTATTTTTAGCAGTTATGACAGATTACGAGTACATTATTAATCAGGTAAAGAAGTTCCATTTTTCAAAATGGGATGATGGAGAGTTAAGGAAGTGTGTGGATATGTTGCCTGGGCTTTCGAGGCAGGAGTTGGTATCGCTTTATCAGAGCAAGTGGTTGGATAGCAAGTCAACTTTTAGGGATGCCATTTTCAATCTTTTGTTTAAGGAGCGGATTGAGGAAAGGGACAAGAAGATCAAGGCGTTGAATGTGGATGAACTCATTAAGAACCTCCACGATGAAAACGGTTATGGGAAGTTCATCGTGCTTGAAATGAAGGAGCGTTATGACTCGCTCGACGATGAAGACAAAGTGAAGATTCTCGACACGCTGTCTGAAACCACCAAAGCGAATCAGAAGTGGGCTGAGAGTAAGAGGAAGAAGTTGGATGCAGACAAGACAGAAGTATGCCTGGACAAAGAAACGCCAATAGACAAGGAACAGTGAGAAACGGTCAACAACCTCAGGATTTCCTATATGGCCATGTGATGCCTCAGGCTCCTGAGGTGGAGAAAGCTGTGCTGGGGGCGCTGATGATTGAGATTGAGTATTGCACTCGAAGTGGGAGCGTATTCACGTGCAAGATCTCTGACATCGTTTATTCTCAGTATTATGGCGGTGGCTATATTCAGGCCTATCGTGAGGATATGGGAGAAGAGCGGACTTTTAAAGTCAGCAGGATTCAAAAGGTGAATGGCCATTCGTTCTCAAGAATCTTTTGGAATCAAATTGGTGATAATTTTAATAGGGCATAAAAAGGAGGACAATTTCTTGACAGAGTTGGAGAAAACCAAGAAATGGATGATAATAATAATTCTATTTATCTTTATCGTAGTGGTATTCAAGGCCTGCTGGGTGAAGTGTGCTACGAGTGCTCAGGGCTCATTTGATTCGGAAAGGAAAGAGATTATTCGAAGAGCGAACTACCTGACATCAAAGGTGGCGACTTCACCACAGGAGTTGCTTGATGAAATGACAAGTGGTATCGGGGCGCAGTTTCAAGGTGAGTGGGCTTTATATTCATGCTCTATGACTTCAGCCGCATTAGCGAACATTGCTATTTTATATCCTCAGAACAAAGAGGTGTCTATCAAGTTTATTGGGCAGATTATTGATATCGCTCTGTCTCCTGAGATCCGAGAGTATGACACATTTCGTTGGATGGAGGACCCAATGGGAGGTATATATGGTAATCTGAGCCACATATCCTATTATAGTCATATTGCTTGGATGATAAGCAGATATAAGCAGATTGGTGGTGACAACAAATATGATAATGTCTATCATTCGCTTTGTAAGGCTATGAATCGCAGAATCCGTCAGAGTCCGTATCTGAATCTTCCTACTTATCCCGAAGAGTGTATCTACATACCTGATATGCTGGTAGCGATTGTCGCTTTGCATAACTACTCGTGCCAGTATGATGGGAAATATTCAACGACGGTTAATATGTGGATAGATAGAGCCAGAAAAGAATGGATAGACAAGGAAACGGGCTTGGTGACATCTGTTTTGGTAATGGATAATGATAGCGTGGAGATGCAAATGTCAATAAGGGGATCTTACTCGGCCTTGAACTGCTATTATCTGTCGCTGATAGATTCTGAGTTTGCCAGAGAACAATATGATTGCCTGAAAAAGAACTTCAAGCAAGGCTTCTTCATTGATGGTATCAAAGAGTATCACGATAGGACATGTCTGATGGGTTTTGATATTGATGCTGGTCCTATCATTTTTAATCTCAGCCCGTCTGGTACAGCCTTTGCCATTGGGTGTGCTACCAGTTTGGATGATATGGCATTCAGGAAGCAGTTATTAAAGACAGCGGAAATAGCAGGTAGTACAGTCACGTGGTTTGGCAAGAGCCATTATTTGTTGGCAAACTGGGCTTTGGTGGGTGAGGCCATTACCCTTGCCATGAGAGAGAATATGAAGAAGTTATTGTTTGGTGTGATTATTGTGATTGTGGGCGTTAGCGCGTATTTTGCTAGGAGTGAGCGGAGTGTTGAGAAGAAGGTTGTGGTTCATGACACAATCTATGGGGATACTGTTGTTGTGAATGTAAGGGATACGGTGTTCTATGATGTGAAATGGTTGCGAAGCCAGTTCCTGGTTGCTCCTAAGGCGTATTGGAAAAACTATGGGGATGGGTACGAGGTTGAATATCCTGAGTTCATGAATAAGGTGTTATTGAATAAGGGGGAACGGAATCTGAAGGTGGAGTATCATGGTATCAGTATGGTCGTTAGTGCATACGACGATGAAGTTGAGATGTCTGTTATGGAGAAATATGAGGGCCTGAATATGGGGGCTGTGACAAAGTCTGTGGCAGACAGTTCTTTTTTGTTGGCAGGAAGAAGTGACCAGAATAAGCGTTTTTTTGAAAAGGATATCAAGTTAAAGGGTCGTACTTGGATGTATCTTCGTGTGGAGTTCCCCAAAGAATATGCCTGGGCTGTAGACCCACTGCTGCATTATGTGAAGGACTACAAGCCATATATAGGTGTAGGATATGAATAAAATGAAAGATATTCATCGCAAGCCTTGCAAGGATTTGGAAGTGTGAGAAAAGTTTGCTAATTTTGCAGACGGATAGAAAAACTGCGTGATTATGGGTGAGGAGACGATACCGTTTTTTCCCGATTTAGATAACTTTCTCGCGCTCAAGAATGCAAATATATTTGTATTCTCTTCGCTTAATCGAAATTTTGTACTATCTTTGCAACCAAAAAGGAAGATATGTCAGAGATTTTTAATACGGAGGCCTTGCAGGCGCTGGATGACAAGAGCGAACTCAAAGAGATGCCACGGGCGGCATCGCCGGCCTTGTGGCTGATACTTTCATCACTGCTGATGATCGGCGCGTTGGCACTTTTCTGGTGCATCTTCGGCAAACTCAACTATACGATCAGTGCCACGGGCGTGGTGTTCCCGTTTGCAGAGGCCAGACCGGTCTCCGTGCCGTTCGGGGGAACAGTGCATCACGTCATCGCTACCAACGGGCAGCAGGTGACGGCGGGGACGCCGGTCGTGAGCGTCCGTTCGCAGTTGGCCACCACCACGCTGACGGCGCCTGAGAACGGTGTGGTGCTGACATCAAAGCCCGCCGAGAGCAAGTTTGAGGCACGAGAGCCGGTGCTCTGGATCCTGCCTCAGCCACTGCAGCGCCACGACCGCGAGGTGTTGGCCTACGTGCCGTTCGCCAGTCTGCGTAAGGTGAAGACCGGGGCGAAGGTGCAGGTGACGCCTGCCGACCTGGAGCGCGAGAAATGGGGCTACGCCGTAGGTACGGTGACGGGCATCGAGCGCTATCCTACAGACCGACAGGCTGTGGCCCGGCGGCTGAAACTGACTGAACTGGCGGCCGTGATTCCTGACGGCCAACCCGTGTATGAGGTGCGCATCGTGCTCGACCGCGGAGACGACGGACTGATATGGAGCCGCAAGAAGAGCCAAGGCATGGCCGTCACCACGGGGATGCCCTGCAACGTGCAGATCATCTGGAGCCAGAAGCACGTCTGGGAGGTGCTGATAGGACGGGGGAATGACATATTGGAAACGTTGCAAGGAAGGTAGTGCGTATGAAGAAGGTGCCTATGGTGATGCAGATGGAGAGCGTGGAGTGTGGCGCAGCCTCGCTCTCGATGATACTGGCGTACTTTGGCAAGTGGCTCCCTCTGGAGCAGGTGCGCGAGGCTTGCTGCGTGAGCCGCGACGGCAGTTCGATGAAGAACATCCTGATGGCAGCGAAGAGCTATGGCCTGGAACCCAGTGCCTACAAGGTCAGCGCAGAGGGGCTGGCAGGGATGGAGCCGGCAATCATACACTGGAACTTTGAGCATTTCGTGGTGTTCAAGGGCATGAAGAGGGGTAAGGCTTATATCAACGATCCCGGCGTCGGCCCGGTGGAGGTGCCTATGGATGAGTTCCGCCGCTCGTTTACGGGAGTGGCCATGACTTTTGAACTGACAGACCATTTCGAGCCCTCAGGCCATCCTACCAGCATCTTCTCCTATATCAGGCGAAATATGAGCGGCGCCTACGAAGCATTCTGGATCACGTTCGTCTTTGCCCTGCTGCTGGCATTCATGACGCTGGCGCTGCCGCTGTTTACGAGGGTTTTCTTCGATGAGATCCTTTCCGGGCTCAACGGGCAGTGGGCCAAGGTATTCTTCTGTCTGATGGCCATGCTGGCGCTTTTCAATTTCGTGGTGGTGCTCTGGCAGCAGTGCTACGCCAAGCGCATAGCCGGGCAGTTGGCACTGCGCAGCAACACCAACTTCCTGCGCCACCTGATGCGGCTGCCGATGAGTTTCTTCGCTATGCGCTATGTGGGCGACCTTCAGCAGCGCCAGCAACTCAACGAGACGATCACCCATTCACTGGTCGAGGTGCTTGCGCCGCAGATCATCAACGTGATGCTGTTGGTGCTCTATCTCGTGCTCATGCTGTCATACAATTACACCCTGACGCTGATTGGAGTCATTGCGGCTGTGGTCGACTTGGGTGTCGTAAACTACTATTCGCATCGCCGGCTGGACATGGTCAGGGGCACTCAGCAGAGTGATGGTAAATATTGTTCCGCTACGGTCAGTTGCCTGGAGAACATCGAGAGCATCAAGGCCGCGGGCGCCGAGGAGGGGTTCTTCCAATACTGGTGTGGCCTCTGGGCGCGGAAGTTCAACAAGGAGCGCGAGATGCATATTCAGCAGAGCCAGATGAACCTGCTGCCCTCGCTGACGCAAAGCCTGCTGTCGATGGCTGTATTGCTGGTGGGTGCCTGGTATATATTGCAGGGCGATCTCTCCATAGGCATGCTCATGGCCTTTCAGGGATTTATGACAGCCTTTATAGCGCCTGTCGACCAGATAGTCCATGCCGGGCTGCAACTGGTTGAGATGCGCTCTCAGATGGAACGTGTGGAGGATGTGATGAAATATCCTGAAGACCGTTATGCCGAGGGGCAGGCATCGGAAGAAGGAAAACTGTTGGGCGAAGTGGAATTACGTGATGTCACCTTCGGATACAACCCTATGAACCCTCCACTCATCGAGCAATTCAATCTGCATCTCAAGCCTGGCGAGTCGGTGGCCTTCGTGGGCAGCAGCGGTTGTGGCAAATCGACGCTGGCCAAGTTGATCTCTGGTCTTTACAAACCCTGGAGCGGCGAGATACTGTTCGACGGGCGTCCTATTGAGAGCATCTCCCGCGATGAACTCACCGCCTCTATCGCCGTTGTCAGCCAGGATATCACGCTCTTCGACGACACACTGGAACAGAATATCCGTATGTGGGACCTGAGCGTTGAGGATTTTGCCATTCGCCTCGCATGCGACGATGCACATCTGCACAAAGACATCGTGAAGCGCCCTGAGGGCTATGCCACCAAGGTGGTACGAGGGGGACAGAACTTCAGCGGCGGCCAGTGCCAACGCATCGAAATCGCCACAGCTCTGGCCCGCGAGCCGATGATCCTGATCATGGACGAGGCCACGTCGGCCCTGGATCCCACCACCGAGGAACACGTGATGAGACGCATCCGCGAGATGGGCATCACCCTGATTGTCGTGGCTCACCGTCTGTCCACCATCCGCGACTGCAGCCAGATCATCGTCATGGATAACGGTTGCGTCGTTCAGCGCGGCACGCATGACGAACTGATGCGTCAGGAAGGCAGATATCGTGAATTAATGGAAAGCAATTAAACGTAAGGGGGAACCTCAGATGAGCATTTTTTCCAGTCAGATAGAAAAGCGCAGGAAATACGACGCCACCAAACTCTCTCGCGAGATGATGGAGGGAGCAGCCCGCATGGGCCTGCACTATAACGGCCCCGTGCCCCATACAGACCAACTGGCCATCAGTCAGGTGCTCAGCGCACTGCAGGTTGTCGACTACGAACTGGAGGACGACGATATCATACCCCTTGAGCAGCAGTTCTCCAACATCATCCATGCTCATGGCATCATGAAGCGCGAGGTGCAACTCAACGACGGATGGTGGAAGGAGTCCTGCGGACCTCTGCTGGGGCGTACAAAGAGTGGGCATCTGGTAGCGCTGCTACCCAAATGGACTGGTCGCTCCTACTACTTTATTGATACGGACGGCAGACGGCAGACGGTGACGCGACAGCAGATGGAGCACAACCTTGAGCCCGAAGCATACGCTTTCACCAAGTCGCTGCCACTGCACGGAATAACCAAGCGCGAGGTCATTGCCTTCATCTTGACTTCTGCCAACAAGCACAGCCTGCTTCACATGTGTCTTGCCGCCTTGGTTGTGGTGCTCTTAGGCATGCTGGTCCCTGTGGCCAGCAAGTATGTATTCTACACCGTGATACCCAGCAGCAATCCCGCCGCCCTGGCCCCGATAGCCGGACTGCTGACTGGTGCCGCTGTAGCCGTCATGCTGTTCACTTATCTTCGCAATCTCTATATCATCCGGGTTGAAAACATACTGGAGATGAACCTGCACAATGCCGTCATGGCACGGCTGTTTCTCCTGCCACCCAAATTCTTCCATAGCCACAGCAGCGGAGAACTGGCCTCCAAGATGTGCAATCTCACCATGCTGTGCCAGCAGGTCAACGAGTCGATTGTCGGCGCACTGCTAGGGGGCGTGCTGTCCATCGTCTATTTCATCCAGGTGGGCATTTACGGCGGGCGGCTCTTGGCACCTGCGGCCATACTCTATGCCATCCAGGCACTGCTGGTGGTGCTTTACTTCCGCACAGTTGCTCGCGTCCAGCAACAGTTTATCAGTAGGAACGATGCCCTCATCGGCATGGAGTGCAACTTGTTTGCCGGCATTCAGAAGATCAAACTCACAGGCTCTGAGACACGAGCTTACACCCAGTGGCTCAACCGCTACACCAATACCACCCACATCATCTACAACCCCCAGTTCCAACTGCGGATCTATCCTGCGCTGCTGGCGCTGATGAGCGTGGTCAGCCTGCTGGTCATCTACTTCTTCACCCACCGCTTCTCCATCGAGACCAGCAACTTCATCGCCTTTACCTCTGCCTTCGGTATGATGACAGCCGCACTCGCCGAGATCACCCACCAGATACCCGAGATGGCTAAAATGGGGCCGCAACTTGACAGTATCATGGCTGTTGCCGAAACCGAGCCCGAGGTGTCGGGACCCTCTGCAGCAATCAGAGCCCTATCAGGCAACATCAGTATCAACAACCTGTCGTTCCGCTATCAGGACGACATGCCACTGGTGATCGACGATCTGTCACTCCACATCAAAGCTGGCGAATACGTGGGCATTGCCGGCATGTCGGGATGTGGGAAATCCACCCTGATGCGCCTGCTGCTTGGATTCGAGACACCCTTGCGCGGCAATATCTCCTACGACCACTACGACCTCGCCAAGGTCGACAAGGGCGAACTGCGCCGGCGCATAGGCTCCTGTCTGCAGAACGGCAGACTCTTTGCAGGCGACATCTTCCACAACATCACCATCACTGCTCCATGGGCTACTCACGACGATGCCTGGGAGGCGCTCCGCATGGCCTGCATGTACGACGAGGTCCAGGCGCTGCCTATGGGACTCCATACCTCCATCACCGAAGACGGCGGGGGATTCTCAGGCGGCCAGAAGCAGCGTCTGCTCATAGCACGTGCCCTGATAGGCCGGCCCAACATCCTCTTCTTCGATGAGGCAACCTCCGCGCTCGACAACATCAGCCAGAAACAGGTGAGCGAAAATCTCGACCGCCTGCACTGCACCCGTCTGGTCATCGCCCACCGGCTGAGCACCATCCGGCATTGCGACCGCATCATCGTCCTCGACAAGGGAAAGATAGCCGAAGAGGGCACCTTTGAGGAACTGATGGCACGGAAGGGACTGTTCTACGAGATGAGCATTCGACAACTATAACATACAAAATAAGAACCTGTAAACTAACGAATATCCTATGCAGAAAAGAATATGGATTCCCCTCACGATAGCCCTGCTGCTGACAGCCTGCCGGCAGCAGAGCCTTCCGACTGATTCTCAGGACACAAGAATTCCATCCGACACCATCAGTCAGGCCACGGGTGCAAGTCAGGCCTCCGACAGTATTTCGCCCCTTTCTTTCCAGACCATGGGCAAAGTAGTGGCTACACAATATGCAGATGTAAAATTTGAACTCTCGCTGCCCGTGCTACGGGTGATGGTACACAACGGTGACCGCGTTCGCCGCGGACAACTGCTGGCCGAGCAGGATGCCACCAGGCAGACCAATGCCGTGGAACAGTATCAGCGGGAGATAGAGCAGGCAAATCTGCAGATGCAGGATGTCATTATCTCACAGGGCTACGACCCCGAGCATATCAGTAACGTGCCCCAGCGCGTGCGCCATATTGCCGAGGTCAAGAGCGGCTTGCTGCTGGCTCAGAACAAACTGGCTGCTGCCCGTCACGAGTTGAATACAACACGTGTGACAGCCCCCTTCGACGGCATTGTGGCCAATGTCACAGCCCATGCTGGCCAGCTGGCACAAGTGGGTGACATCGTGTGCCGGGTCATCGCTCCGCACCAGATGGATGTAGAATTCCGTATCATGGAGGCCGACCTCAGCCGCTTTGCCGTTGGCACACGCCTTCAAGTAATACCTGTGGGCGACGAACAGGCTGTTTACAATGCCAAGGTGACCGAAGTCAACCCCATAGTCGACGAACAGGGAACCGTCATGCTGCGGGCTCATGTGGCCACGCCACACCAACTCTTCGACGGCATGCATGTCAACGTGTTCAATGTCCAATAGTCCTTATTTCAATCTTCAATCTTCAATTTTCAATCTTCAATTATAAATGAGAAACCTCGCCGTTTTTGCCCTCCTCTGTACAGCAGTTGCAGCCACCGCACAACAGTCGGTAAGGCTCGATATGGAGCGTGCCTTCCAACTGGCCACTGACAGCAGCCTCACTGCCGACCGCTACCGCAGTGTCTTCCAGGAGGCACACTATGCCTGGCTCTCATGGATGGCAGGCCGCAAACCGCAAATAGACCTCAGCACCATACCGCTGCAATTTGAGCAGGAAATGACCCAACGATATGTCAGTGATACCGACAATGATGAGTATCGCGAGCAGAAGCGACTCCTGTCCAGCGTCAATCTGCAGGCAGAACAGGTGATGGAACGATGGGGAGGATCCCTTTATGCCTCCACGGGACTGGCCTATCTGGGCAACTATGGCGACTACATCCAGCATCAGTTTGCCACCACCCCCATCCGAGTGGGTTACCGGCAGGAACTGTTAGGTTACAATCCCTATCGCTGGAACCGGCAGACAGAACCCATGCGGCTGAACGTTGCCCAGCAGCAGATGAACTATTCGGTGGAGCAGACAGGCGCAGAGGCCGTCAGACGGTTCTTCACGCTGGCTGTGGCACAGGAACAACTCAACATGGCCCAGGAGCACCTACAGTCGTGCGACAGCATACTTGCCATCGGCGAGCGACGCTTTCGTATTGCATCTATCTCCAAAGCAGAACTCGAAATCCTGACACTGCAGCGCTCACTGGCCACTACTGCGCTGAAGAGTGCACTGCTCAACCATCAGAAAGCCGTCAAGAGCCTGGCTGTATGGCTGGGAATGGACGAACTGACGCACCTGGAACTGATCGTTCCCTCCATCCTGCCGCAGTTCAGTGTTACCGTCGGCGATGCTGTCAACCAGGCTGCGCAGCACAATCCCAACTATCTGTCGATGGAACTCAAGGAACTGGAAGCCCGCCGCGATGCAGAACAACTCAAGCGCAAAAAAGGCTTGAATGCCAGTATAGATGCGTCGATAGGACTCAACCAGGTATCTGAGCGCTTCGAATATGCCTATCGTAGTCCATTGGTGCAAAATCAGGTGATGGTAAACCTGACTGTACCCATCAGCGATCACGGCAAGAAACGCAATGAGTGGCTCGCCGCACAGAGCAAAGCAGAGACGGCTGCCCGCGAGCGTCAGGAACAGCGCCGTGATACCGAACTGGATATCACACAAACGGTAGCGGAGGTCAATCAGCGACAGGCGATGGTCGACGACACCCGACACTCACTGCAGATAGCCGAAGATGCCTACACCGCCATGCTGCAACGCTTCATCCGCGGCCAGGCCACTGTGAACGACTTGTCGCTGGCACAACAATACTGGCAGGAAGCACGGCGCGATCAGATCACGGCCTTGCAGGATTTCTGGAACAGTTATTACCACCTGCGCCAACTGACGCTCTACGACTTTATCAAGCACCAACCGATACATCACTGACACCGCCATTCCACCCAATATCTTTGCCACCATAGTACTTTGTTAAAAATACGTCGAAAAGCCAATTGGAAAAGCCGCGCATCTGATTAATATTAAGGGACTTGGTATGCTCTGGGGCAGGATGATGAATAATTCTTTCATCGCAAGCCTTGCGAGGATTTGGAAGTGTGAGAAAAGTTTGCTAATTTTGCAGACGGATAGAAAAACTGCGTGATTATGGGTGAGGAGACGATACCGTTTTTTGCGGATGAGATTAAAGACACGATGCAAGGCATCATCAAGGTTGTTGGTATTGGTGGTGGCGGATGCAATGCTGTGCGTAACATGTATAATGAAGGCGTAGCTGGCGTGACGTATGCAGTTTGCAATACTGATAGTCAGTCGCTTTCCAGGTCACCTGTGCCTTTTAAAATCCTTCTGGGGAAGTCAGGTCTTGGTGCTGGAGGAAATCCTGAAATGGGACGTTCAGAAGCAGAAACTAACATCAACGATTTTGTGAAACTGTTTTCTGATGGCACCAAAATGACGTTTGTAACAGCTGGTATGGGTGGCGGAACAGGAACAGGTGCCGCTCCCGTGATTGCTGGAGTGGCCAAAGACATGGGTATTCTGACGGTGGGTGTGGTGACAATCCCCTTCTCCTTCGAGAAAAAGCGCAAAATCATCAAAGCATTGAAGGGCGTGGATGAGCTGCGCAAAAATGTGGATGCTCTGTTGATTGTGAACAATGAACGCCTGTGTGATGTGTATGCCGATTCCGACCTCTCTGTAAAGGAGGCTTTTGTGAGGGCAGACAATATACTGATGGATGCTGTGAAGGGAATATCGGAATTGATAACGCTGCCTAGCGACGGAGGTATCAAGAGTGACTTCCGGGATGTGGAAACCACTATGAAAGATGGTGGAGGCGCTATCATGGCGATGGGAAGAGCCAGCGGAGAGCATCGTGTGGAGAAGGCTATTCTGAACGCTCTCGATTCGCCACTGATCTATGGAAACGATATCGGCAAGGCTAAACGTATCCTCTTCAATATCTATGCGAGCGACGAGCACCCCATATTTGTACGTGAATTACAGGAGATTGATGATTTCTTCGATCAGTTGGATCCTAATATCGAGGTTATCTGGGGAACGGCTACGGATGACACTTTGGGCGAAGATGCGAAGGTGACCATTCTGGCTACTGGTATGGAGAATCATTTGGAAAAAGAGGTACAGATGGATGTACATGCCAATGAGGATGATTACTACGAGGATATCATAAAGAAACTCTACAAGCCCGTAGCGAAAGGCCCCACTCTTACTATGGCCAAGGTGATTACACAGCAGGAACTGGAGTTTAAGGTGGAACCTGCGCCAGAGCCGGAACCAGCACCAGTGCCTGAGCCTGTTGAGGATGAGGAGTCTACGATGCTAGGCAAGTGGAGAAAGTGGCTCAAGGATTTGATGAAAGATGTGACGGAATGAGCGAACAACAGTATTCACCAGAGGAGATAGCCCGTCAGATCAGACGCCTGATAGAGCAATTGCAGATGGCAGGACGGAATGACTTGCTGCTGCATGCTGTTGGCGTGCCTTTGCTAGAGGAACTGCGGATAGAGGCGGCGAAGGGTAAGTTGAGTAGGCTGGTGATTACAAAAGATTATCGCTTCATTTTGGAGGATTATCATCAAGAGGTGGAGCTGCAGCCTGTGCACAAGGCGGTGTATCTGTTGTTTTTGGCACATCCTGAGGGAATTGAATTCAAGCGGTTGGCTGAGTATCGTGAGGAACTGACGCGCTATTATTTGGCAACTGCGAAGATGATGGACAAGGAAAAGATAATCGAGGGCGTGGACCATTTGGTGAATCCGCTGGATAATGCCATCAACGAGAAGTGTTCGCGCATCAAGAAAGTGTTTCTGGAACTGATGGACGAATACAGGGCGAGCTATTATTTCATCAGCAGTCATACGCAGAAACATATTGCAGGCTCGAGCCGTATCTGGTATGAGCGGCTGAAGGTGATTACGCTGCCAAGAGAATTAGTGGTCATGATGTAAGTATAATTCTTCAATTATCTTTTGGACATTTGCTTGATTTATACTATCTTTGCAGCGATGTTCGAAAAGGATATTGAGGGATTCTTAGCAATATGATTCAGGATGAGCTGATATATAGGATCCGGGAGCGGTTCGGGTTTGAACCGACGATGGAGCAGGAACGGGCGCTGGAGGTGTTTGCGCAGTTTATGACCGACAGGGCGGAGCATGTGGTGATGATACTGCGAGGCTCGGCTGGAACGGGTAAGACCACATTGGCTGGTGCGATGGTGAGGGCGCTGGGAGCACTGAACCAGAAACTGATGCTGTTGGCTCCGACGGGTCGCGCTGCAAAGGTGTTTTCGCTCTATTCGGGTCATGCGGCCTACACAATCCATAGGAAGATCTATCGCCAGAAATCGGCTGGTGACCTGAGTTCGTTCAGCCTGAATGACAACCTGAACAAGGATACACTGTTTATCGTGGACGAAGCATCGATGATCTCTAATATGGGCTTGGGCGAGATGGCTTTTGGTAGCGGGTGTCTGTTGGACGATCTGATGCAGTTTGTCTATAACGGCCAGAACTGTCGGCTGCTGCTCATCGGCGACAAGGCGCAGTTGCCTCCCGTGGGCGAGGAGGAGAGTCCGGCCCTCTCGGCTTCAATGCTTCGAGGCTATGGTATGGAGGTGTATGAGTGTGACCTGAACCAAGTGCTCAGACAGAGTGAGGACTCGGGGATATTATGGAATGCGACGAGGATAAGGAGTCAGGAGACAGGCGTCGGTAGATTACTGTTGCCGCAGATAAGACTGAAGGGGTTTGCGGATATTCAGGTGGTGCCTGGGGATGAACTGATTGAGTCGCTTTCGAGCAGTTATAGTCGTGTGGGGATGGATGAGACGATGGTTATCACACGGAGCAACAAACGGGCGAATATCTATAATCAGGGTATCCGTAATATGGTGCTTGAGCGCGAGGACGAACTGTGTCGTGGGGATCTGCTGATGATTGTGAAGAATAATTATTATTGGGTGAAGGAGACAGGAGTCAGGAGAGAAGGAGAGAAGGAGTCGGGAGAAATGAGTCTGGAGTTTATTGCGAACGGGGATCGGGCAGTGCTGAGGAAGGTGAGGCATGTGCAGGAGTTGTATGGCTTCCGATTTGCTGAGGCCACGATGACATTTCCCGACTATGACGACTATGAACTGACCGCTGTAGTGATACTCGACTCGCTCACGACGGAGGCGCCTTCACTCACACGGGAACAGCAAGAACAGTTGTATAATGCTGTGCTCGAAGATTATAGTGATATTCCCAGAAAGGCGGATCGCGTGGAGAAACTGAAGAACGACCGTTTTTATAATGCGTTGCAGGTGAAGTTTGCCTATGCTGTCACTTGCCATAAGGCGCAGGGTGGTCAATGGGCGCATATCTATCTGGATCAGGGGTATATGACGGACGATATGCTCACACCCGACTATATCCACTGGCTTTATACCGCCTTTACACGTGCAACGGAGAAGCTGTATCTGGTGAATTGGCCGAAGAACCAGGAGGAAAGGATAGAAGGAGAGAAGGAGTAGGGAGGAAAGGAGACAGGAGTCAGGAGAATAGTTTGCTGAGGAGGATGTCGATGAGGCGGGGTATGGCGTAGTTGTCGATATCGGACTCTTTGATCCAGATGTAGTCCTCGGGTAATTTAGGACGCTCGTCGGGCTCCCAGAGATAGAAATCGGCGGTCAGGACTTGATGCGTGAGGACATGCTTTACCCCTTTCGCAATCAGTTGCATCTTTTTGTAATCTAACATTTCTCCTGCCTCCTGTCTCTTGCCTCCAGTCTCCTTCAAAACCGGCTCCCATAGCCCTTGCCAAATATCCCCTTTGCCACGACGATGGATGGCAGTCTCGCCCTGACAACGGATAAATATATAAGTAAGGTGGCGCGTTTTGATCTTGAGTGTCTTTTGTTTGATAGGCAATAGGTCGACCTTTCCTGTGCGTAAGGCCTCGCACGTCTCCTGCAACGGACAGACGATGCATTTGGGCGACTGAGGTGTGCACTGGATGGCACCGAAGTCCATGATGGCCTGATTATAGAGGCCGCAGATGTTCTCGTTGCTATTGTCTTTGGCTTCTGGCATCAGGCTCTGCGCCAAAGCTGCGAACGTCTTTTTACCTTCTGTCGTGTTGATGGGTGTGTCGATGCCGAAATGACGGCTGAGGACGCGATAGACATTGCCGTCGACCACTGCTGCAGGATGTCCGAAGGCGATGCTGGCGATGGCTGCTGCCGTATAGTCGCCAACACCCTTGAGTTGTTTGATCTCCTCCAGCGAATTGGGGAAATGGCCTAATGCCACTATCTGACGGGCGGCAAAATGGAGGTTGCGGGCGCGGCTGTAATAGCCCAGTCCCTGCCATTCGCGCAGCACTTCATCTTCAGAGGCTGCAGCGAGGTCAGAGACTGTAGGCCAGCGATGCATGAACCGTTGCCAGTAGTCCCAGCCCTGTTTGACCTGCGTCTGCTGGAGGATGATCTCCGAAAGCCAGATGGCATAAGGATCGCATGTCTGTCGCCAAGGCAGCTCACGGCCATAGGTCTGAAACCAGTCTAATAAGGTTCGTGTGAAGCTGTTTGTGATGCGTTTTGCCTGCATTTGAGTGATTTTTGACTGCAAAGTTATGAATTTTTTCACTATTCACGATTCACTATTCACTTTTTTTATTATCTTTGCAGCGTCAATATGACAAAAACGATGTTTTAAAATCAATCAATAAGCAATTAGGTATGAAAAAGTTTCTAGTATCAATCGTAGCAGCCCTGATGGCTGTGCCTTCGTTCGCCCAGTATTCGAGCGGCGGTTTTGAACTCGACAAGGAGAGTCTGTATTATGGTGTACGTTTTGGTGGTACCATCGCTTCTGTCAGTGGTGATTACTCGGTAGGTAGTAAGATTGGTATGACGCTGGCAGGTGTAATCGGTCTGCGTGTTTCCAGTTCTACTCCCGTATTCCTGGAGTCTGGTCTTTACTACACTCAGCGTGGTGCCAAGGACGACGATTGGGAAGTCACCTCGAACAACCTCGAGATTCCCATTCTGATCAAGTATGGTCTGAAGGCTACTGATGAGATTGCCCTGCTGCCTTTCTTCGGCCCTTGGTTCTCGTATGCTGTCAGTTCTGACAAGAAGGATAAGAGAAGCCAGGCTGATAAGGATGCCGGCAAGAACGAACTGCATCGCCTGAATCGTAGAAACATGGGCTTCAAACTGGGTTGCGGTGCTGAGTATAACAAGCTGTATCTAGAAGTAGGTTATCAGTTTGGTGTCACGAATTTCCTCGACAGCGACGATTTTACCGCTCACAACAATGCTTTGTTCCTGAACGTTGGTCTGAACTTCTAAACAAAATTAATCCCCGCCCAATCTCTGAGCGGGATTATTGTATCCTTACGGTTCGCACAAAGCTGTGCAGACCTTATCCTGAAACGTTCGTCCGCTAGCGTTTCGCAGTACCCCTTGATTGATGATGGCGAAAGCCAGTTGGTGACCGTTGGCTGCGGTGCAGTAGCCTGCGAGCGACGAGATGCCTGTCAGCGTGCCCGTCTTCGCCCTCACATTGCCGTTGGTGAAAGCACCTTTCATGCGCTTCTCGAGTGTGCCGTCGACACCTGCGATGGGCAGGGCGGGATAGAGGTGGCCGTAGACATTCTGGTTGTGATAGGCATAGCGCAGCAGACTGACCATGAGTTCAGCAGAGACATAGTTGTAGAGCGAGAGTCCGCTACCGTCGGCAAACTTGTAGTCGCCAGGCGTGAGTCCGATGCGGGTGACGAGTTTATTGATCCACTGACGTGCGTGAGTGGCTGAGGCGTTCTTGATGCCGCCAGCGGCCGCTAGCTGATAGAGCACCGACTCGGCATAGAGGTTGTCGCTCTCCTTGAGCATGCGAATCAGCACTTGGTCTAAAGAGTGGAAACGCGAGCAGAGATGGATGAGCGGACGGTTCTTGGTCTTGTTGTTGGCGATTGCCTCCTCGTTGTCGACCACGACGACCCCAACATCATTGAGTTCCTGGCGGAAGCGCTCCATAAACATATCTTTCTTTCCGATGAGCAAGGGCGTGAGCGATGGGTTGTCGTCGTCCCAACACCAGCCTTCGCCCAGACGTGTGTCGTCTTTCATCGAGATGTCAGCAATCAGGCGTCCGCAGATGGTGTCGATGCCCATTTTCTGGATGCTCTCAACAAAGGCCAGCATGTCGTCGTTGTTGAAACGGGGATCCATGCCGCCCACGCAGTAGAGGTTACCTCTGAGAATGTTGCGCTCGATGAGGCCTGTATAATATAAAGAGGTACGGAACTGGTAACCGCCGCCTAGTTTGTCGATGGCTGTGATGGCCGTTACGAGTTTCATAGTCGAGGCTGGTCGCAGCGTCTGGCGCTCACCCTGTTTGTAGATGACGGAGTCGGCTGTGAGGTCGTAGACCATCAATCCGAGCTGCGTCTTCTTCAGCAAGGGCTCGTTCATGAGGCTGTCGAGGCGTGCAGACACGTTCTCTGGCCATTGCAGTTGTGGGGCAATGGTATCAGAGATGATGGTGTCGCTGACAATGATAGGGAGAGTATCCTGGGCTCTGGACTCATTAAGAACCGTCCCCAATGAGCTCCACAAAAATGCGGTGATAAACAGTAATTTCTTCATATTCTTCGGCAAAATTACAAAATTATTATCAATTATCAATTGTCAATTATCAATTATTTTGTATCTTTGCAGCAGATTATTGATTTTTGCTTATGTTATACAAGTACGACTTCCTGATTATCGGTGCTGGCGTGGCCGGAATGAGTTACGCCTTGAAGGTGGCACGTGCCAAGAAAGGCAAGGTGTGTATGATCTGTAAGACCTCGCTCGACGAGGCTAATACCTCGTTTGCCCAAGGTGGTGTGGCGAGTGTGACGAACATGAAATTGGATACCTTCGACAAGCATATTGCCGATACTATCATCGCAGGCGATTATATCTCCGATCGCAAGGCCGTAGAACAGGTGGTACGTCAGGCACCTTCGCAGATCCAGGAACTGGTGCAGTGGGGTGTGAACTTCGACAAGAAGGAGGACGGCTCGTTCGACCTGCATCGTGAGGGCGGTCATTCGGAGTTCCGTATTCTTCACCATGCTGACGATACGGGTGCTGAGATTCAGCGCGGACTGATGGAAGCTGTGCGAGCCTGTCCTGACATCGAGGTAAAGGAGGATCACTTCGCTGTGGAAATCATCACGCAGCACCATTTGGGTGTGCGCGTTACGCGACGGTCGCCTAATATCCAGTGCTATGGCGCTTATGTGCTGAATCCCAAGACACAGAAAGTGGATACCTATCTCTCGAAGATCACCGTGATGTGTACGGGCGGTTGCGGTGCTGTCTATCTGACGACCTCGAACCCTGTGATTGCGACGGGCGACGGTATTGCTATGGTGTATCGTGCCAAGGGTACGGTGGCTGATATGGAGTTTGTGCAGTTCCATCCGACGGTGCTTCACAACCCCAAGGAGACACATCCTGCGTACCTTATCACTGAAGCAATGCGCGGCTATGGTGGTATTCTGAAACTGCCTAATGGCGAGGAGTTTATGCAGAAATACGACGAGCGGTTATCATTGGCACCGCGTGACATTGTGGCCCGTGCAATCGATAAGGAAATGAAGATTCATGGTCTCGACCACGTGTGTCTTGACGTCACGCACAAAGATCCCGAAGAAACCCGTCACCACTTCCCCAATATCTATCAGAAATGCCTCTCTATCGGCATTGATATCACCACAGACTATATTCCCGTCAGACCCGCTGCCCACTATATGTGCGGTGGCATCAAGGTGGACATCAACGGACAGAGCAGCATCGAGCGCCTTTATGCCCTCGGTGAGTGTTCCTGCACAGGTTTGCATGGCGGTAACCGACTGGCTTCGAACTCGCTCATTGAAGCGGTTGTCTATGCCGATGCTGCTGCGAAGGACTCGCTGGCACATGTTGATCTGTTTGACTATAATGAAAAGGTGCCGAAGTGGAATGACGAGGGTACGATGACCAACGAGGAGAAGGTGCTGATAACACAGTCGGTGAAGGAGGTGAATCTGATTATGTCGAACTACGTGGGTATTGTGCGTTCCGACCTTCGACTGCATCGCGCATGGGATCGTTTGGATATGCTCTACGAGGAGACGGAGCGCTTGTTTAAGCGTGTCAAGGCTTCGAAGGATATTTGCGAACTGCGTAATATGATTAATGTGGGTTATCTCATCACCCGATGGGCCCTCGAGCGGAAGGAGTGTCGTGGCCTTCACTATACCATAGACTATCCCGTACACGCTTATGATAAGAAATAAAAAATCCCCGCTCAACCGAGCGGGGATTTAAATTGTTTAGTAGGTCATCTTCGGTTCAAGTTCCTTAGCCTGATCAATCATTTTCTGGATTTCGCTGACAGCAGGCACACGACCGCAGATATGGAACTCGGCGTTGATTTCCTCGAGTTTGGGCTGCAGGTTCTCGGCTACGCGATGACGGAACTCCTTGACGGTGTCGACACCAGCCTTCTCTAAGAGCTCAGAGAACTGTGGACCTACGCCGTTGATGCGGAAGAGGTCGGCATGGTTGGTCCAACGGAGGATCAGCTTCTCGCTGATGCCCGTAGCATCGGCCAATTCCTTGCGGCCCTTGGGTGCTGCACACTTCTCGAGCAGTTCGCTTACTTTGTTGATACCTGCGGCAACCAGCTTCTCAGCATAAACGTCGCCTACACCTTCGATGTCGATAATCTTGTAATCCATAATCTGTTGGTTTAAAATGTTTATAAGTTTGTGAGATAATAACTTTTATGCTGCAAATATAGATAAAATATCTGATAAATGCAATTATTTGGCCGTTTTTTTGTATTTTTGCATCAAAATCAGAGATGATGCATATCTATTTGAGTCAGGATATATGGGGCTTTGACCTCGATGCCGCCCTTGGGAAGATCTCCGGGCAGCGGCGTGAGCAGGCCGTCAAGTTCAAACATGAACTGGGACAGCGGCTCTGTGTGCTAGCCTATCAGTTGCTGAAACAAGGTCTGAGTGAGGTGTATGGTATCGAGGAGAATCCAGTTTTCGAATACAATGAGCATGGGAAGCCTTCGATTGTCGGACATCCGAAGATTTGTTTCAACCTGAGTCATTGCAAGGAGGCTGCCATCTGCGCCATCAGCGATCAGCCAGTAGGGGTAGATGTGGAGTCGGTGCGCTCTTTCAACGAAAGTCTGGTACGCTATACGATGAATGAGGATGAGATTCGACAGATTGAATCGTCTGAGGATCAGGCTGCCGCCTTTATTCGTTTGTGGACGATGAAAGAGTCAGCGATGAAATTGATAGGCACGGGTATCAGCAATGATATGAAACATGTTTTACAGCAGGAAGGACTTGATTTTGAGACGTTTATCGATGCCCAGGGCCGTTTTGTCTACTCAATATGTCGTTTTATTGTTAAAAACTGAAAAAAGAGAGCGGATTGTTTGTTGGTTTGTATTTTTTTGTGTACCTTTGCACGCGAATTAGTTAGACCATTAAAAATTTTGATTAGGTGAAGCGTTTAGTAAAGTCATTGTTGATGGGATTACCTTTTGTGGCATCCTGTGTTTTTTCTAGTTGTCAAGGCTCTCAAACAGAGGTTACAGATAGCAATAATTCTGATTCTATCCAGATTCTCGGTACTGACTCAACGTTGGTGTCGGATACGCTGCAGTCAGAAGTATCGGCTATGTTGGAGCGTGGTGTGGTGTTGGAGCGTGTCCAGACCATCTACTCGCTTATCAAACAGGAATGTACCTATTTGGGTGGCTCTACCGATACTGATTTGCTCGACAAGGCTTTCTGCACAAAATCATGGAACCAGCTGCTGATGGCTGTACGTCGTCAGGAGTATCTTACCAATACGCTTTTCTTTGAGGTGAACCATTGGACGATGTCGCACGACTCAGACCTTGTGAGCTTCGAGGAGTTCGAGGTCAGAAACATGGTCTTCACAGATGATGAAAAGCGTGCTCAGGTTGACTTCACCGTATATGAAGAGAATTCATATATACCAGCCCGTATTGAGCTGGTATATGAGGATGGTCAGTGGAAGATCGACAATTTCTATCATCTGAAGTATATGTTCAACCTGCGTGAACGTATGTGGGAATATCTGGATGGCAACCAGATGGCCTATCTTCTCTAATCAGATTTCTTTATTATTTTACGAGATTGCCCAGGATGTCGCGTGTCAGTTCCTTTGTAATGGAACGTGTAGCGGCGCTGGTGGCATTCTTCACTACACGACCTGTGGCAGAGGTCTTCGACTTTGTCTTCTTGCCTGTAACTTTATCGCTGACATAGGTGCCAAGGATGGTGGCTAAGGTCGAGGTGATGGCAGTAAGTACAGCCTTCCATACCTTGCTCATCATGCCTGGCTTCTTCTTTTCTGCCTTTCCCTCTGCCGGCTTGGGGATATCAATCTCCGTTTCTTGTTTTTCTGCTTCGGCCAGTTGTCTTTCAGCATCGGCAATAAGCATCTCGAAAGCACTGTCGCGCTCCTTTGCTTCGTCGTATTTGCCGTAGATGAGGCTCTGCTTGATAATGTCCAGACGTTGACCCTCGGTGATGGCTCCGATCTGCGACAACGGGAATAGAATCTTGGCGCGCTCCACCATGCTGGGGGCACCTTTCTCGTCGAGGAAACTCACTAGGGCCTCACCGGTCTCGAGGTTCATGATGGCCTCGTCGGTCTTGAATGCTGGGTTGGGACGGAAAGTGTCGGCAGCAGTCTTAACGGCCTTCTGGTCTTTCGGTGTATAGGCGCGAAGGGCGTGCTGCACGCGGTTGCCTAATTGGCCGAGGATATTCTCTGGAATGTCTGTCGGACTTTGGGTAATGAAGTAGATACCTACGCCCTTTGAACGGATAAGGCGGATGACTTGTTCAATTTTGTCAAGTAGAGCCTTGCTGGTATCAGTGAAAAGCATGTGAGCTTCATCGAAGAAGAACACAAGCTTCGGTTGTGGCAGGTCGCCTACTTCAGGCAGGGTGGAGTAGAGCTCGCTCATCAGCCACAGCAGGAAGGTGGAGTAGAGTTTGGGCTGCATCATCAGTTTATCAGCAGCCAGCACGTTCATGATACCCTTGCCGCCTTCAGTCTGCAGCAGATCGTAGATGTCGAATGAGGGTAGGCCAAAGAATTTATCAGCTCCCTGTGCCTCCAGCTGCAACAGCGAGCGCTGGATGGCGCCGATGGTGGCGGAGGTGATATTTCCGTATTTTGTGGTATACTCCTTAGCATGCTGCGATACCCAGTCGAGCATGGAACGTAGATCCTTCAAATCGTCGAGTAGCAGTCCACGCTCGTCGGCGATGCGGAACACAATGTTCAATACGCCGTCCTGTGTCTCGTTGAGTTGCAGCAGACGAGAGAGCAATTGGGGACCCATCTGTGAGATCGTAGCACGCATGGGGTGACCTTGCTCGCCAAAGACATCAAAGAAACGAACGGGGCAGGCCTGGAACTCAGGGTTCTCAATGCCGAATTCGGGCAGGCGTTTCTCAATGAAACCACTCATCTTTCCCACCTGAGAGATACCAGAGAGGTCACCTTTCATGTCGGCCATGAAGCAGGGTACACCTGCCTGACAGAATGTTTCGGCCATTACCTGGAGGGTGACGGTCTTTCCTGTACCTGTGGCTCCCGCAATGAGTCCGTGACGGTTTGCCATCTTACTTGTAATGCTGAGTGCGCCGTTAGCACAATGGGCGATATAAAGCCCTCTTTCCTTGTCGAGCATATTTTTTAGTTTTAAGTTCTGCAAAAAAGGCCCCCTCATCGGGAGCCTTATGTTGATTAGTTGTATTTCAGAATCTGTCCCGGCATCAGTCGGATATTCTTGCCTATATGGTTTAGTTTACATAAGGCATCCACTGTCATACCGCGTTTGCGGGCAATAGCCTGAAGGGTTTCGCCCTTCTTTACCTTGTGGAAATGAACGTCTGATGTAAATGAAGCCTCTGGAGCGGCAATAGCCATCTCTTCGTCATCGTCAGGGTCTGTGTCGAAACGACTGAGTTCGCTACCGCTGGCACCACGCAGACGGGTGGCAAGTGCAGACTCGCTGGCATATTTTTTACGATTATAAGTATAGAAGTCGCCTGTAACGTCTTGTGCGCGGAAGTCGAACAGCAGAGCTGGGTTCAGGGCAACACCACAAAGACGGGTCTCGAAGTGCAAGTGTGAACCAGTACTACGTCCGGTATTACCTCCCAAACCGATAGGATCACCAGCCTTTACCTCCTGGTCTTCACGAACCAGCTGCTTAGACATGTGAGCATAATAGGTCTCCAATCCATTATAGTGACGGATGACGACGTACTTACCATAGCCCTTGGCCTCATACTTCACGATGCGCACCTTGCCTGAGAAAGCTGCACGGATAGTGTCACCAACATACACTTTGATGTCGAGTCCTTTATGTTGGCGTCCCCAACGGGCACCGAAGTTCGAAGTGATAACGCGACTTGGGGTCGGCATACAGAAGCCGCGCAAGTCGATGGTTGCCGTTTCGGGCAATGTGGATTCTGCGTTATGATAATGGGTCATTTCCGTATCCCACTCGTCATAGAGGTCGGCAGCGGGATTCTCGAGCATCTCCTGATAAATCAACTGGTGGAGTGCTACGGAATCAACCTTCTTCATTTTCTTGTCTACGGGAGCCTGACGTGCTAACAGATCCTGACCATTCATGGGAAGGGTTGCAAACGACATCAGTGCTATTATAAATGCTTTATTAAGATTCTTCAAATTCATTTCTTTAGTTGGGTTTTGATTGCTTGGTGTAAAAAATACGTTGCAAAGGTAATAAATACTTTCCGTAAATCCAAAGATATGTGTGCACGTTAACAAAGTTTTGGAATGTTTTAACACTTAATGACTTAGGAGATAGCAGCCCAGTTGATGTTTGTCTTGCGTAGTTCCTTGAGTCTGCGCCATAAGATGGCATATTTGTCGGAAATGCAGGTAGGATCTTCCTCTATGATGGGCTGAGCCGTCTCACGAGCCATCTGAACAAGTTGACCGTCGCGTGCAATGTCGGCAATTTTCAAATCAAAAGCCATACCGCTCTGTTGGGTTCCTTCAAGATCGCCAGGGCCGCGCAACTTCAGATCGGCTTCCGCAATACGAAAACCATCGTTGGTGTCGCACATAATATCAATGCGTTTGCGTGTGTCTTCACTTAGCTTATAGGGGGTGACGAGGATACAGAAACTCTGGTCGGCACCGCGTCCAACGCGCCCTCTGAGCTGGTGCAACTGCGAGAGACCGAAACGCTGGGCTTCGAGAATTACCATCACAGAAGCATTGGGCACATTGACACCTACTTCGATTACGGTGGTAGCCACAAGGATTTGTGTCTCGCCCTTGACGAATTTCTGCATCTCCTCTTCCTTGTCCTTGGGCTTCATTTTGCCGTGAACCTTACTCAGCCGGAATTCAGGGAAGGCTTGTTTAAGGACTTCGAAGCCGTCTTCAAGATTTTTCAGGTCTGATTTCTCGCTCTCTTCAATGAGGGGGAAGACGATATACACCTGCCGACCCTCGCGTATCTGCTGACGGATGCCGTCGTAGAGTGAGGTCATACGGGTGTCGAAGACATGCGTGGTTCTCACAGGCTTGCGACCAGGTGGCAACTGGTCAATGATGCTCACATCGAGGTCGCCGTAAAGGGTCATTGCGAGGGTGCGTGGTATAGGGGTAGCCGTCATCACGAGAACATGGGGAGGGTTGGCGCTCTTGCTCCAGAGTTTCGCACGTTGGGCGACACCAAAGCGGTGCTGTTCATCAACGACGACAAAGCCGAGACGGGCAAACTGTACGGTATCCTCGATGACGGCATGGGTACCTACAAGGATGTGGATAGTACCGTCCAGCAGACCTTCGAGTACTTCCTCACGGCGCTTACCTTTCACAATACCTGTCAGCAAGGCGACTCGCAGGTCCATACCTTTCAGGAATTCCATGATGGTGGCCAGATGCTGCTCGGCGAGGATTTCAGTAGGCGCCATGATACAGGCCTGATAGCCGTTATCTATGGCGATGAGCATAGACATCAGCGCCACAAGGGTCTTGCCAGAACCCACATCGCCTTGCAGCAGACGGTTCATCTGGCGTCCAGAACCTACGTCGACGCGAATTTCCCTGATGACACGCTTCTGGGCCTCTGTCAGAGGGAAGGGCAGGTTGTTGTGATAGAAGGAATTAAATACTTCACCGACCTGTGAGAATACATAGCCCCGATATTTCCTGCGCTGGTCGCTGGCATACCTGAGGATATTCAATTGGATATAGAAGAGTTCCTCGAATTTCAGCCGTACTCTTGCGCGCTCCAGATCTTTAGTGTTTTGCGGATAGTGCACAGTGCGTAAGGCCTCGTCGCGTCCCATCAGATGGCGTTCGGCGATGAGGAATTCTGGTAGTGTCTCAGGTAATGGAGGAAGCTTTTCGACGAGCGTCTTGGTCAGTCGTTCGATGGCCCTTGAGTTCAGACCGCTTTTCTTCATTTTCTCCGAAGTGTTGTAATAGGGCTGCAGTCCCATTGTCGAGAGGTCTAACTTTGCAGCGTCGTCGAGGTCGGGATGGGTGAAGTTGATGCGGTTGTTGAAAACGGTCGGCTTTCCGAATACCAAGTACTCGGTGCCGATTCTGTAAGTTTGTTTGGCGTATTTACCACCATTAAACCACGTGAGGTCGGCGATGGCTGTTCCATCTGTAAAGTGGGCAACGACACGCTCCTTTCGAGGACCCATGGGAAAGGTCTCGAAACTGAGAATATGACCGACGACCTGCACAAAGGGCATTTCGCCCGTCAGTTCGTGAATCTTATAGACCTTCGAGCGGTCCACGTATTTATAAGGATAGTATTCGAGCAGGTCACCATAGGTCTCAATGCCGAGTTCGTTGCTCAGCATCTTCTTGCGGTTAGGCCCTACGCCTGGCAAGTATTTGATGTCCTGACTCAGTATATCCATTTATATCAATACTTCTGCTATCTTCATATCATAAGGTGTGGTGATCTTGATGTTCTCGCGATTGCCCTCGACGAGGGTGATCTGGTGACCGAAACTCTCAACAACGGAGGCGTCATCAGTAAAGCCGTCATTATATGGTTGGCGATTCGCGGCTTTCAGCAGTTGGATATCGAAGGTTTGTGGCGTCTGCACGAGACGGTAGTCGCCACGCGGAACTGTGACAGAGCCTTCTCCTTCTATATGGCGCACCGTCTCCACAACGGGAATCACAGGGATGACCGCCTTTGCAGTACGGGCTGCTTCGTAGCAGTTGCGGATGACCTCGACGCTTGGGAAAGGACGCACGCCATCATGCACACCTACGACACCTTCGACATCATCAGGGATAAGGGCAAGTCCATTCTGTACAGAGTGGAAGCGCGTCTGTCCGCCGTTAGCCAACTGATACTTTACCTCAAAGTGATATTGTTCGCAGAGCTGTCGCCAATAATCCTGCTGGGCTATAGGTAGCACAAGGATAATCTGCAGTTTCTCAGAATAATCCCTGAACCGCTCGAGTGTGCGCATTAAAATCGGCTTCCCGCCAATCGGCAAGAACTGCTTCGGAATATCACTCCCCATGCGCAGGCCCTTGCCTCCTGCCACAATAATGATATAATCCATTAGGCCATTAAGTGCTTAAAACGCATACCTTCTGCGATTTGGTCAGAGGTCTTTTTGTCAACGAGCTGAGAGAGCAGTTCGTAAGCATATGGGAAAGCAGCAGCAGGTCCCTCACCAGTGGTGACATTGCCATCGACGGTGACTAGGTCGCCTGTATAAGTGGCGCCTGCCTCTTTCAGGGCTTTCTCGAAACCAGGATAACAGGTAGCTTTCTTGCCATCGAGCACACCAAGTTGGGCCAGAACCACTGCGGGAGCAGCACAGATGGCTGCCACTTTCTTGCCTGCTGCAAACTGGTTCATGACCACCTTGCAAACACCTTCATGCTCGAAGAGGTTGCTGGCACCAGGCATACCACCTGGCAGCATAATCAGATCTGCATCAGCGTAATCACTCTGCTCAAACTGGATGTCAGCCTCGATGTTCACACCATGAGCCGACTCTACGAGCGGAAACTCCGTAGTGCTCACCGTTACAACATCCACACCACCACGACGCAGTACATCGATGGGAATCAGGGCCTCGACATCCTCGAAGCCGTCAGCTAAGAATACATAAACTTTTGCCATATCTTTTTTAATTATTTGGGTTTCTGACCGCAAATATACGAAAAAAATCACAATGCACAATGCAGAATTCACAATAATTTCGTAACTTTGCCACCAAAAGCAAGAATTATGGCACAAGGCAAACTCAGATTCGCTCTTTTCGGCAATATCTATCAAAGTAAGAAATCGGCCAGCATCCAGGAGGTACTCTCGAGCATCAGCCGTCATGAGGCCGAGCTGTATGTCGATATGGAATACTATTATTTCCTGAAAGACAACCAACGGCTCGACATCAAGGCCACCAAACTGTTTACCGATGATGACTTCGATGCCGATTTCGTCATTTCGATGGGGGGCGACGGTACGTTCCTCAAGGCTGCCAGTAGGGTGGGAGCGAAGAGCATTCCTATTCTTGGTGTCAATATGGGGCGTCTGGGTTTCCTGGCAGACATCAGTCCTGATCAGTTCGCGCCTACGCTCGATGCCCTTTATCGCGATGATTATTTCCTAGAGTCACGAGCCTTGATTCAGGTGGAGACGGATGTTGCATCGCTCGGCACCTACAACTGTGCCCTCAACGATGTGGCCATCTTGAAGCGTGATACGGCTTCGATGATCAGCATTCGCGCCTGTATCAACGGTCAGTATCTGCATACCTATCAAGCCGACGGTCTGGTGATTTCCACGCCTACTGGTTCTACGGCCTATTCGCTCTCTAATGGCGGACCTATCATCGTGCCTGGTACGAAAGTGTTCTCGATGACGGCCGTTGCCCCTCATTCACTCAATGTCCGACCTTTCGTGCTGCCTGATTCTGCTGTCATCGACCTCGAGGTAGAGAGTCGAAGCCATAATTTCCTGGTGGCTATCGACGGACGTTCTGAGAAATGCGCTGAGGGTACGAAACTCACCCTTCGTCGTGCACCTTACGACATCAAGGTGGTGAAGCGGAGCGATCATCGCTATTTCGACTCCCTCCGCGAAAAAATGATGTGGGGTGCTGACACGCGTTAAGTCTCTCTTCTTCAACAACCTTCAATTATAATAAGGTTCGCGCGAGACACTAATCCTTAAATAACGTTAAGAAACTGAAGATTTCCGTCCAAAAGTTTGGAGGGAAAGCAAAATACTTCTACTTTTGCAGTGTACTATTAAAGTGGTACACTATTACAGAAGATTTATCAACTAATATTTTGCATTATGATAGAGGTAAAAAACATCAGTTTTAAGTACGCAGGTCAGAAGGATCTGGTATTCGATGATTTCAGTCTGGAGCTGAAACAGGATAACATCTACGGTTTGCTGGGCAAGAACGGAACTGGCAAATCTACTCTGCTTTATCTGATTAGTGGATTGTTGCGCCCCAAGACGGGCACTGTCAGATTCGATGGCGTCGAGACCAAGCTTCGCAAGCCTGAGACGCTGCAGGAGATATTCATCGTGCCTGAGGAGTTTGACCTCCCCTCGATGTCGCTCGAACAGTATGTGAAGATCAACCAACCTTTCTATCCCCTGTTCAGCTCTCAGGTGCTGGAGGCTTGTCTGCAGGATTTCGAACTCACGACCGACATCAAGCTCAATGCCCTCTCGATGGGACAGAAGAAGAAAGTGTTCATGGCCTTCGCTTTGGCTACCAACACGAAGGTGATGCTGATGGACGAACCCACCAATGGTCTCGATATCCCCTCGAAGAGTCAGTTCCGCAAGGTGGTGACGCAGTATATGAGTGGCGACCGCACGCTGATCATCTCCACTCATCAGGTGCACGATGTGGAGGCGCTCTTAGACCACATCCTGATCCTTTCGCCTCAGAAGCTGTTGTTGAATGCCTCAGTTGCAGAGATCCAGGAAAAGTACACCTTCGAGTATCGAACACCAGATGATATGGCTGATGCACTTTATGCTGAGCCTTCGCTGCAAGGTAATGCTGTGATCGCACCTCGTAAGGAGGGTAGTGCTGAGACGCAGGTGAACCTCGAACTGTTGTTCAATGCCGTGAACGAAGGAAAGATCTAAAAGCGTCACGATTATGATACAGTTTGATTTCAATAGATTCGGAAAGCTGGCGAAGTGGTCGCTGACCAACGACAGGAGTTACTACGTGAAGGGTTTCCTGCAGGTGCTGGTTATTCTGACACTCATCTTCCTGGCCTTTACGACACATTTCTTTAACTTCACTGTGGGAGGGGAGTCACAAGTCTATGCACCGTGTGCGACTATCGCCATGATCATCCTTCTAGTCAACCTCATCGCTGGCCCGTCGCTGATGTTCCAGAGCATGAAAGGCAAGCACGATCGTCAGGTACTCTTGATGCTGCCTGCCTCGAACTTCGAGAAATACATCATGCGTTACTCCACTTGGATCATCCTCTTGCCGCTTTATGTGATAGCATTCTTTGGTGCTGACCTGATTCAGTATCTGGTGAATGTTCTGGGTGGTAACGAGTACGTGATGTTTGTGACGACAAAACTGATCGATATGGAAAACGATACGATGAGGCATCTTTGGACTAATCAACGCACTTATATGATGACAGATTTCTTCGTATCCTTGCTGTGGCTGCACTCTGTCTATGCTCTTGGCGGTACGTTTTTCCGCTCACACAAGTATGCCGCCTTATTGACGACAGCTGCCGTCATCGTATTGGGTCTGCTGCATGTCTGGCTGTTTGGTATGGGAGATTCGTATGATGAAAAAAATCCATCTGACACAGTCGATATCATCTGGTGTACCTTCTATGGCATCTTGACCATTGTAAATTTCTGGCTCTCTTACAGACTCTTCTGCAGAAACCAGGTAATAGGCAGATTTGTGAACCTCTGAAAAATATAGTCCGTACGTTACGGACTGAAAGTCCGCTCCCTTCGGACTAAGAGTTCGCACGTTACGGACTAAAAAGCAACTAGGTAATAAAAAAGTAAGTAGAAAATGAATAGTTTTAGTATAAATAGATTTGGCCAGACGTTCCGCTGGGTGTTGGCTACCAACTTCCGCAATTTCCTGGCGTGGACATTAGGCGCTGCAGTGGGCGTTTTCCTCATGGAGATGATAATCATCGCCTTTAGTGTTCATGCTGATGGTGGAAATTACGTTCCAGTATTACATTCCTCCATATCCCAGATCTGCCAAATAGCACTCATTATATTTGTGCTGGTGGCGCTGAGTACAGGCTTTGCCGACTACCAGAAGAAGGTGAAGCGTGAAGCTTTCCTGATGCTGCCTTCAACGAATATGGAGAAGTTCCTCGCAGTGGTTCTCTATGTCACAGTGGTCTGGTCGCTAGCAGGATTCCTGGCTTTTGCCGTGGGCGATACGCTCAGAATGGCTGTCCGTGCCCTGTTCTTTCACAATGAGTGGTATTCGCTTGTGCCGAGGATGTTGGATCTGTTCGGTGATATGATACCTACTTTCGCTGATCGTGGTGTTTTTGTCTATACCACATCTTATAAGGTAGTGGCGACGATGTGGATCGTTGGTTGGATAACCTGGTTCCATTCGACATACCTTCTTGGAGGCACCCTGCTGCGCAGGTATTCTTTCGTGGCGTCGAGTCTGGTAATCCTCTTATTCATTATCGTGTTGGTGTGGTTTGGGCATAAATATAATTTTCAGGTCTTCTATACAGAGACGATGGTAGATGGCCAGCCCGAGGAGGTTTTGCGCCAGTCAGGAGCCTTGGATACAAATGGTCCGATACCTGCAGAGTCCGTCCAGGTCTTCAACAGAGTGGGTGCCTTGGGCTACATTGTCGCTATCCTGCTTCCGATATTCTCTATCTTCAATTATTGGGCTTCGTTCCGTATCTTCAAAGGTTTTCAGTTAATTTCAAATAAGTGGACTAATTATGACATTCTCAAACGATAAACCCATCTATCTCCAGATGGCGGACCGTCTTTGCGACGAGATCCTCTCTGGTGTGTATCAGGACGATGATCGCATTCCCAGCGTTCGCGAGTATGCTGTGCTCCTCGAGGTGAACACCAATACGGCTGTGAAGGCCTACGAGCAGCTGGCGCGTGAGGAGATCATCTATAACAAGCGCGGCCTGGGTTACTTTGTGACTCCAGGTGCCAAAAAGCAGATTCTCAAGGCTCGTAAGAACGAGTTCATGAAGGAACGCCTGCCTGAATTGTTCCGTCAGATGCAGCTGCTCGACATCAGCATCGACGACGTTGTGGAAACCTACAAAAAGATTACTGAATGTTAAAGTGTGGCAAAACATCTAGTCATTCGTCACAAATCGGTGCAGATTATCCCAAAAGTTTTGGAGGTCTTGCAACTTTTTGTACTTTTGCATCGTCAAATGGACAGAACTAAGTTAATTTAAGGTGTTAAGATTATTTTCATGATACATTTACAAGACATCAACAAGACCTATTTCGGGGCCCAGCCGCTACATGTGCTGAAGGGCATCTCACTCGACATTGCGAAAGGGGAGTTCGTCAGCATCATGGGCGCCTCAGGTTCGGGCAAGAGTACCTTACTGAATATATTAGGTATTCTCGACAATTACGATTCGGGCACCTACGAACTGGCTGGCGTGCCCATCTGGAACCTCTCTGAGCGGAAGGCTGCGGAGTATCGCAACAAAATGATAGGTTTTATTTTCCAGTCGTTTAATCTCATCTCTTTCAAAACCGCCGTGGAAAACGTTGAGTTGCCATTATTCTATCAAGGGGTATCTCGCCGTAAGCGTCATCAGATGGCTCTGGATTATCTGGAACGTCTGGGACTCTTGGACTGGGCTGAGCACTACCCCAACGAACTGTCGGGAGGACAGAAGCAACGTGTGGCAATTGCCAGAGCACTCATCACCCGTCCACAGATCATTCTGGCCGACGAGCCTACGGGCGCACTCGACTCGAAGACATCCGTGGAGGTGATGCAGTTGCTCAAGCAGCTGAACCAGGAAGAGAATATGACCATCGTCGTGGTGACCCACGAGAGCGGCGTAGCGAATGAGACCAACAAGATCGTACATATCAAGGACGGCATCATTGGCCAGATTGAAGAGAACCTCAACCACAATGCCTCACCCTTCGGCAGTGGTGGAATAATGAAATAATTATGCGAGATATTTTCACAGAAATATGGCAGACGGCTAGGCGGAACAAACTCCGTACGACGCTCACTGGTTTCGCTGTGGCGTGGGGCATCTTCATGATTATTGTGCTGTTGGGAGCCGGCAACGGTCTCATCAACGCCACGATGAAGATGAGCGGCAACTTCCTCGCCAACTCGATGGAGGCGTATGGAGGCACTACCTCTTTGGCCTATAACGGACTGAGCGAAGGACGCTACATCCAGCTGAACTCGAAAGACCTGACCATCACCGATTCCGAATTCAAGGACTATATCGACGAGGTGGGAGCCTGCTACTATGTAAACTCTGTAGTTACCAATGGCGAGCAATATATGAGTATGCAGATTGCTGGTGTGTATCCTGTTCATACCAAGATTTCGAAGCGGTCGCTGATATGTGGGCGTTTCGTTAACGAGATCGACCAGAAGGAGAAGCGCAAGGTGCTGGTGCTGAACGACCGACAGGCGAAAGAGCTGGAGCCTAAGGATTACAAGACACTGCTTGGCAGATTTGTCAAAGTAGGCGACATCTCATTCAAGGTGGTGGGCATCTACAAGAGTCGTGGCGACGGTGAAGGCAATGCCTATTCGGCTTATTCTACCATCAAAGGCATCTATGGCGCTAATTCCAGCAGCTTGGGAAATATCGAGTTCACCTTTCACGGGCTGACCACAGAGGAAGCCAACGAGGCCTTCGAGAAAGACTATCGTCGCCGTCTGAATGCCAACCATCAGGCGCATCCTGATGACGAGCGAAGCATCTGGATCTGGAATGCTTATACCCAGAGCCTGCAGATGGAACAGGGTATCTCTATCATCCACACGTTCCTCTGGGTGGTAGGTTTGTTCACACTCCTGTCGGGTATTGTGGGTGTTAGCAACATCATGCTCATCACCGTGAAGGAACGTACGCACGAGTTCGGCATCCGTAAGGCCATCGGCGCCAAACCTTGGAGCATCCTGAAACTGATCATCATAGAGAGCGTGATTATTACCACTTTCTTCGGATATGTCGGCATGTTATTCGGTATCTTCGCCAATGAATACATGGACGCCACACTAGGTCATGAGGTAACCGACCTGGGTATGGAGAAGATCACCTTGTTTGTCAATCCGACGGTAGGATTGGATGTCTGCTTCGAGGCCACGATGGTGATGGTCATCGCTGGCACCATTGCAGGACTCATCCCTGCCTATAAGGCATCAAAAATCCGCCCCATCGAGGCATTAAGAGCTGAATAGGATTATGAGAATAGATATTGATTCATATAGAGAAATCATCGACACGTTGACGCGTAACAAGTCGCGCTCGTTCCTCACCGGATTCGGTGTGTTCTGGGGCGTCTTCATGCTCGTGGTGTTGATGGGAGGCGGACAGGGCCTGAAGGAGATGCTCTACAAGAACTTCGATGGCTTTGCGCAGAATACTGTGATTATAGGAGCTGAACAGACCACCAAACCCTATAAGGGCTTCCGTAAGGGGCGCTGGTGGGCGATGGAGTATAAGGATATTGATCGTCTGAAGCAGAAAGTGCCTGAACTGAATGCAGCTGCGCCCATCTTGTTCTCAAGTTGGCGAGGCGGTAACACGGCCTATTACGGCGATCAGAAAACTACACCAAGAATACAGGGTACTGTGCCAGAACTCGTCGAGATTATAGCACCGAAGCTGTATTACGGACGTTACCTCAACGAGATGGACATCCAGGAGCATCGTAAGGTGTGTGTCATCGGAAAGAAGGTATATAAAGACCTTTTCAAGGAGGGAGGGGATCCCTGCGGCAAGAAAATCCGCATTGACTCTACCTATTATGAAGTGGTGGGCGTCGACTATAGCTCGGGTAATATTAATATTGGTGGTCGTACGGAAGAAAAAGTCACCATTCCCATCACGATGATGCAGGCTGCCTTTAATCGTGGTAACGAGATCGATGTCATCGCAGCCACAGGCCGGCCGGGTGTCATGATGTCGAAGATTACCCCACGCATCCGTGAGACCGTTGCCAGAGCACATTATGTGGATCCTACCGACGAGCAGGGTGTGTTCGTGTTTAACACAGAGCTGATGTTCCAAATGATCAACAATCTCTTCAAGGGGGTCAACATCCTCATTTGGCTAATCGGTCTGGGAACCCTATTGGCAGGCGCCATCGGTGTGTCGAATATCATGATGGTAACGGTTAAGGAACGTACCACGGAAATTGGTATCCGTCGTGCCATCGGTGCCACACCAAAGATGATTCTCTCGCAGATCATCTCCGAGAGTATCGTACTGACATTAGTGGCGGGCATGAGTGGTATTCTCTTCGGCGTGATGATCCTCCAGATGCTGGAGATGTATAATACGGAGGACGGCATCATCGAGACGCATTTCCAGGTGGGATTCTGGACCGCGATCTTCTGTGCCTTCGTGGTGAGCTCGCTCGGCGTGCTCGCAGGACTCGCTCCAGCGGCAAGGGCCATGAGTATCAAACCCGTAGACGCAATGAGAGATGAATAATAAAAATAAAAACAAGATAACATTATGAAAAAGTACAGCAAACTGATTATCGCCGCTATTATCGCGCTGATTTTCATCGGGACATTCGTGTTCCTTTGGCAGAAGAGCCAACCCAAGGAAGTGGTCTACAATGAGTTTACGCCGAAACAGGACAGTATCCAGAAGACCACCATCATCACCGGTAAGATCGAACCCCGTAACGAGGTCAACATCAAACCGCAGATCTCTGGTATCATCTCCGAACTCTACAAGGAACCCGGCGACTATGTGAATGCTGGCGATGTGATTGCCAAGGTAAAGGTGGTGCCTGAAATGGGTCAGTTGAGTTCTGCTGAGATGCGTGTACGTCTGTCTGAGATCAATCTCAAGCAGTCTGAGACTGACTTCAAACGTATCGAGAACCTGCACGAGCAGAAACTCGTCAGCGACGATGAGTATGATAAGAGCCGTATTGCGCTTCAGCAGGCTAAGCACGAGAAACTGGCAGCCGAGGATGCATTACAGGTGGTAAGAGAGGGTTTCTCCAAGGCAAATGCCAAGGCTTCTTCTACCCTGATTCGCTCCACCATCAGTGGTATTATCCTCAACATACCGGTGAAGGTGGGATACTCCGTCATCCAGGTCAATACGATGAACGAGGGTACTACGATTGCTACGGTTGCCAATATGAACAATCTGATCTTCCGCGGGAACATTGATGAAACAGAAGTAGGGCAGTTGGTCAACGGCATGAATATGAAGATTACCATCGGTGCTCTGCAGGATCTGAAGTTCGATGCCTCGCTGGAATATATCTCTCCGAAGGCTGTCGAGTCGAATGGAGCCAACCAGTTTGAGATCAAGGCTGCTGTGAAACTCGCCGAAGGTGGAAAGATCCGCTCTGGCTATAGTGCCAACGCCGAGATCGTGCTGGCAAAAGCTGATAATGTGCTCACGATTCCCGAAAGTGCCATCGAGTTCAGTGGCGACTCTACTTTTGTCTATGTCATCAAGGGTGAAGGTAAGGAGAAAACCTATGATCGCACTTATGTTGAGACTGGACTCTCTGACGGTGTGAACATCGAAATCAAGAAGGGCATCAGCGTTAAGGATAAGGTACGCGGCCCTGAGATTATCACTGACGAAGATACTAAGGAGTAAATGCTTATGAAGAATGTTATTGTATGCTGCTGTATTTCAGCAGCCCTCACTCTGCCGGTTTCCGCTCAGCCCAAGCAGTGGAGCCTGCGCGAATGCTGCGACTATGCTGTTGCGAATAATATCAGCATCAAGCAGCAGGAGAACCAGCGGCGTCAACAGGAGATACAGCTCTCGACGTCGAAAAACTCCCGTCTGCCGGATCTCAGCGGCTCTATCGGACAGAACTTCTCGTTCGGACGTGGTCTGACGGCTGATAATACTTACTCGAATACCAATACCAGTTCGACCAGCATCTCTCTCGGTGCCAGCGTGCCCATCTTTACGGGTTTCCAGATTCCCAATCAGATTAAACTCGACCAACTGAACCTTGAGGCTGCTACGGCCGACCTTGAGAAGGCGAAGAACGATATCCGTATGCAGGTGGCACAGGCCTATGTGCAGATACTCTATGATATGGAGATAGCTGATGTGGCGCATCGCCAGGTTGAGATCGACTCCATGCAAGTGGCTCGTCTGCAGGCGTTCGTTAAAAATGGCAAGGCTGCTGAAGCAGAACTCTCACAGCAGAAAGCCACGCTCGCCAATAGTCATCTGACTGCCACTCAGGCCGACAACAATACCCGTCTGGCTCTCCTCACGCTGACGCAGCTCCTTGAGCTCTCATCGCCTGAGGGTTTCACCATCGTCCGTCCTAATCTGGATAATCTGGGAAATTCAAGCCTTCTGCCTTCCCCCGATCAGATATATGCTGAGGCCCTCGGCATTAAGCCTGAAATCGCCGCGCAGATGCTCCGTCTCAAGGGTACCGAGCATAGCATCAAGATTGCTCAGGCAGGCAACTATCCGACGCTCTCTCTTAGTGGCGGAATGGGCACTAATTATTACACTACCTCAGGTTTCAAGGCGGATGGCTTCGGCTCTCAGCTGAAGAATAATTTCTCGCAGTATATTGGCTTGAATCTCAATGTGCCCATCTTTAATCGTTTCCAGACGCGTAACAACATCCGTAATGCTCGTATCACTCAGGAGAATCAGCAACTGGCGCTCGAGAATACGAAGAAGACACTCTATCAGGATATCCAGAAGGTGTATTATAATGCGCTGAACGCTCAGGCTAAAGAGAAAGCCTCGCAGCAGGCCGTTGCTACTGCCAACGATGCCTTCCACCTCACACAGGCGAAGTATGAGAACGGTAAGGCCACCATCACCGAGTTCAATGAGGCAAAGAACAACTATCTGAAATCCGAGTCCGACCTCGTTCAGGCCCGTTATGAGAATATATACCAGAAGGCACTCATAGAGTTTTATCGGGGTAAGAATCTGAACTTCTGAGTTATTTCACCACGACTTTCTGTCCGCGATAAATATAGAGGCCCTTCTGTGTAGGGGCCTCTTTTAGATTTTTGCCGTTGAGATTGTACCAGCCTCCCCCAGTGTTCTCTACACTGAGGCTACTGATGCCGGCACCCTCGCTCACAAAGCTCTTCAGCTCGTAGAGAGCGGGTAGGGCATGTCCCGTCTCATTGTCGAAAAGCGAGGCATCGTACCATTTGTCAGTGACGCGTTTCGTTTTCCAATCCAAACCGTATTCATTGGCCTCTAAGAACCACCAGAAAAGACCGTTTACATGCTGGTGCTTGTTGAGCATGGTTATCAGTTCTGCTGTGAACTTCTGCTGACCTTCGTAGGTAAGGGGATAGCCTGTTTCCTTATCGCCCATCTTGTAATGATAGCCACAGCCCGTTTCCACTATCATGATCTGCTTGTCAGGGAAATTAATCTCCAATTGTGTCAGTCCTTTGTCGAGATTGCTGATGGGACCTTTATAATATGGATAGTAGGATGTGCCGATGATGTCGTAGTCCACCTCGTTGGCCTTGATGCGATTGAAGAACGCTACATCAAGCGTCGGGTTGTTGGCACACTGCTCTGTATGGATGATGATTTTGGCCTCAGGACATACCTCGCGACAGGCTTTGCTAGCATTCTTAAGTGCCTTTGAGAAAGAATCCCAATTGTCGTCAAGATATGCTGTCCAGTCACTGTTGTGCTTTACCTTACAACCATCCCAGAGCATGCCAAAACTGATCTCATTACCGATTTGGATAAAGTCGGGTGTAGCTCCTGCTGTTACCATGGCTTCAAGACTATTCTTGGTGTAAGTGTATATGTATTCAAAGGCGGGGGTATTCACCATTATAAACTCTTGCGGCATCGTCTGATGTTCTGGGTCAGCCCAAGTGTCGCTGTAGTGGAAGTCGAGCATGAATCCAAGACCTGCGTCTTTGATTTTTTTCCCAAGCTTCTTCACGTATTCTAGATCCTGTCGTACACCTTGGCCTTTCGCTTCTGCCGAGGCTTTCGAGGGGTCCACAAACAGACGAACACGCATGGTGTTCAGTCCTTGTTCCTTAAGGAAGGCCAGCAGGTCGGTAATCTTCTTGCCGTCTATGTCCATATAGTTGGCGCCGTTTTCCTCGTAAGTCAGCAGAAGGGAAACATCGCCGCCCAAGTATTTCTGGGCGGAAACTGTGCAGGTTAACACTATGCATAAAGTCAATAGTAATGATTTCTTCATATTGTTAGTAGCTTAATTATACATTTTATTTCTTATGGCGGTTAGCCCGTTGCTCACGGTATTTGGCTTTCTGCCGTGCAGAGCCGCTACCGTGAGCCCCAGTGATATACTGCTTTTTCTTGGCTTTGGTCTTCACCTTGCCGTCGTCTTTCGGCTTGTCTCCTCCACGTCCGAAGTTGATGCCGTTCTCGAGGATATGCTGGAAATCGTCCATAGTTTTAATGATGGAACAGACGGACGCCCGTAAACGCCATTGCGATACCATACTTGTCGCAAGTCTCGATCACATTGTCATCGCGTACAGAGCCACCGGCTTGGGCTATAAACTCCACACCGCTCTTATGGGCGCGCTCGATATTGTCACCGAAGGGGAAGAAGGCATCCGAGCCGAGAGCAACCTTTGTGTTCTGGGCGATCCACGCTTTCTTCTCTTCCATCGTCAGCACCTCGGGCTTCTCCTTGAAGAACTGCTGCCAGGCACCGTCACGAAGCACGTCATCATGCTCGTCCTCTGAGATATACACGTCGATGGTGTTATCGCGGTCTGCGCGGCGGATATTGTCGATGAAGGGAAGGTTCATCACCTTCGGATGCTGGCGCAACCACCAGATATCGGCCTTGTTGCCAGCCAGACGGGTACAGTGGATACGGCTCTGCTGACCGGCACCGATACCGATGGCCTGGCCGTCCTTCACATAGCAGACACTATTCGACTGTGTATATTTCAATGTGATGAGGGCGATGATCAGGTCGCGCTTGGCCTCAGGGGTGAAGGTCTTGTTCTGCGTGGGCATATTCTCGAAGAGGGCATCGTCGTCGAGTTTGATCTCATTGCGACCCTGCTCGAAAGTGATGCCGAAACATTGCTTCGTCTCGATGGGAGCGGGCTTGTAGCTGGGCTCTATCTTAATCACATTATAGGTGCCCTTGCGCTTGTCCTTCAGAATCTCAATGGCCTCAGGGGTGTAGTCAGGCGCAATCACACCGTCGCTCACCTCGCGCTTCAGCAGCTTGGCGGTTGTGGCGTCGCAAGTATCAGAGAGGGCTACGAAGTCACCATAGCTCGACATACGGTCGGCACCACGGGCTCTGGCATAGGCGCAGGCGATGGGCGAGGCGTCCAGATCCTTCACATCGTCCACGAAATAGATTTTCTTCAATGTGTCGCTTAGGGGCAGGCCGACGGCTGCGCCAGCAGGGCTCACATGCTTGAACGAGGCGGCAGCGGGCAGACCGGTAGCAGCCTTTAGCTCCTTCACCAACTGCCAGGCATTAAAGGCATCAAGGAAATTGATGTAGCCAGGACGGCCGTTGATTACTTCGATGGGTAATTCTCCCTCTGTCATAAAGATTCGTGAGGGCTTCTGATTCGGATTACATCCGTACTTGAGGGCTAATTCTTTCATAAGTTTCTAGTGATTTTTTTAATTTGGGTGCAAAGTTACGAAAAAAGTTGTAATTTTGCAAGCGAAGGCGTAATATGTTATGGAAATAGAAGATATAAAAAAGAGATCCCAGCAATTGAGATCTCTTTTTATCTTGTTCACAGTGCGTATTACTCTGCACTAACAGGACGACGCTTCTCCTTGATGCGGGCAGCCTTACCTGTGAGCTTGCGCAGGTAGTACAGCTTAGCGCGACGCACCTTACCGATTTTGTTCACCTCGATCGAATCGATGTTGGGTGACTCAATGGGGAAGATACGCTCTACACCTACAGTGCCAGACATCTTGCGAACGGTGAAGCGCTTCTTGTCACCATGACCACAGATCTTGATGACCACACCACGATAGAGCTGGATACGCTCCTTGGAACCCTCGATAATTTTGTAAGCGACAGTAATGGTGTCACCAGCCTTGAACTCTGGGAACTTTTTGCCGGTTGCAAATGCTTCTTCAGCAACTTTAATTAAATCCATTTTATCTACTAAATAATTAAATTTGTTGTATCGTTCCAACGCAACATAGACGGGCAACTCGTTACTTCCCTCCATCGGTTACGCCGAAAAGCGGGTGCAAAGGTACTACTTTTTATCCGTATTACGTGAATGCAACGCATAATCAGTAGAGTAATTATGCTTTTTTAACGGTTGCTACTCGAAATAGAAGGTCAAAACAATCATCTTTGTCTGTCCGCTCTTCACTGCGTTGGCATACATACGCTTGTTTGTGTCCTGCAATTCGTTGGCATGACTGGTGTCGAGGGCGTTGGTCAGACTATAGCAGAATTTCAGTTCTGGAATCAGTTTGAAGAAGGGTAGGTAGAGGTCACAGCCCAGTCCGATCTCTAGCATGGTATCGGTACGTTTCAACTGCAGGAAGTCCTGGTTCTTGCTGGTCAGGTTCACCAACTGACTTACACCGGCTATTATATAAGGACGATAGTTGTTCCAGCGTTCTGCCGAGAACTTCAAACCAACGGGAAATGAGATATAGGTGCTCTTCATATCCTGTGTCATCTCCAACAGCCTGCCTTCTGGTGTCAGCTCCGTCATATTATAAAATGTAAGATGCTTGGCGCCGAAGTGCATGGTGGGTGTGAGGCGCAGGTTCAAGTGTTGTGATAGTCTCAGGTCAGCCAACACACCAACCGAGAAACCTGCATTCCACTTATCGGCATCGCAGACAATCGTCTGAGTCTTTGTGGTTCCGTCTTCCATAGTGATGGTCTGTGGTCCGACGTTCTCCAACTCGATATCCTGCAGGTTCATACCCACGAGAATACCAAGATGCAAGGGCCGTAAGTCGGTATACGGCTTGTTCTGCACCTTCCTCTCCTGGGCCGTTGTCATGAGGACTATCAGGCAGAGAGTGAGCATCAAGAGTGTTCTCTTCATCTATGTATTATAACGTGAAAGTTGGGCCTTTTATTATATCACTCACTATTTCGACACTGTATAAATTGGGCTTCGTAACTGAAAATGGCTACCTAAAATTTGGTAGATATGAAAAAAGTTCGTACCTTTGCATCACCATAAAAGGGTAATTTAGTATTAACAATTTAATTTTTGTAAGATTATGGCATATGTAATTGGTGACGACTGCATCGCTTGCGGTACATGTCAAGGTGAGTGCCCCGTTGAGGCAATTTCTGAGGGTGAGAAGTATTCTATCAATCCCGATCTGTGCACTGAGTGCGGTACCTGCGCTAGTGTTTGTCCTTCAGAGGCTATTAGCCTGGGCTAATCAACAGTTATAAAAAAATAATCCCCCGCCATTGGCGGGGGATTTTTTGTTGTATCATTTTATTATTTCACACCAAGAATCTGCTTTGCGATTTCATTATCAGGATCGATGGTGATGAGCTTGTTGGCAATTTCCTTAGCCTGAGCCTTGTCGTCCTTAACAATGAAGAAGTAAGCGATGTTGTAGCGATAAGCCTCAATGAGACGAGCTTTATCGGTGTTGTCCTTCTCAGCTTTAGGAGCGATGAGCTCGATAAGCTTGTCGTAGTAGGGCTTAGCGAGGCCCTGCTTAGAGTCGGGATCCATCTGGGCATTTACACGGGCACGCATGAAGTTTGCATACTCGATAGCATTCTCGAACTTTTCTGCCAGTCCTGCATAGACACCGTCGGCCTGTGTGAAGGCTTCCTTCTTGGCAACGGGATCTGTCAGTTTGCTAGCATGTTGGGTGTAGAGGCTTCCGAGGGCGGCCATATCAGTAGCGGTTGCCTTCTCTATACCTTCCAGATACTCCTTGTAGCGTTCGATAGCGTTGACATAGTCTTCCTTCTCAGCATAGGCGTCAGAGAGCTGCTTGATCACACCGGCACGCTTTGCCTTATTGTCGAACTCTGACTTCAGAGCGAGGTTGTACTGCTCGATAGCCTTGTCGGCCTGCTTCAGACCATTGAAGGCATTGCCCAGATAAGCGTAGTCCAAATAAGAGAACTTAGCACTGTCAGACTGGTTAAAGAGGGCATCGCCGTACTTTACTGCGTCGTCGAAATTACCGAGTTCGGTGTTGAAAAACATCGCTAAACGGTTCATAGCGGCATTGCGGGGCTCTTTGGTCAGTCCTGCCTTTACCTTCTCTAAACCTTCAGCGTGCTTGCCCAAGAAGTAAGAAGCCATAGCGTACTCCACGATGTCGTTCTTCTCCATCTTACCTACGGGCACCTTGCCATAAGCCTCACGAGCCTTCTCGAACTCGTTGGAGAGGTAGTAGATGTGGCCAGACAGAGCATCAACCTCGATATCAGGACGTTGAGCCTTCAGGTCAGCTAACTTCTGTACGGCACCTTTCGGAGAGATCTTGCGATATACGAGTGCGTACTTGTAGTAGCCTGTTGGATCCTTGGGGTCAGTGTAGGTTGCTTGGTTATAGAAGCCTGCAGCCTTACCTCCCTCATTGGCAAAAGCCTCGATGTCACCCAGAAGGATGAAGGCGGGAGCAAACTTGTGCTTCGATGCCTCGTCGGCCAGATTGGCAAACGTACGGGCCTGTGCCGTATCCTGAGCCTCGTAGAAAGCACGTCCGATAGCTACGAGAGCCTCGGGGTTCTTCTTGTTCTTCTTCTGAGCGGTTTTCACTACGTCAGCCTTGTCGGCTGCATTGTTCTTGATGGCCTGCAGGGCTGCGTTGAGCTCTGCCTCCTGTGCCATTGCGGTGGTGCTGAAACCTGCCAGCAACACACCCATTACTAAATATTTGATCGTTTTCATAATTCTCTCGTTTTTTACGTTATACATCTTGTTAATTATCTCTCGCTTTTATGACGTTTAAAAACTCAGATGGTTTAATGAGTTTTATTATTCTCTGTTCACTATCACTTCTCTGACGTTCATGTTGGCCGTTCTGGGCAGCAGTCCGTAGCGCAGAATAATCTTCTGTCCCTTGGGCAGCTGGCAGAAATGGGCAAAGCCGGAGGGTACACCGCTTCTAGGTTCATTCAAGAGGGCGTAGATGGTGCGGATGAGCGGATAGTTACCATTATATAGGTAGAACTGATAGGGCTTCCAGCTGTTGGCCTTTGTGGCGGAGTCGAGTCGGGAGACACCCATCACGGTGATGTTCTTCTTGAAGGTGACATTGGTGGTGTCACGTTTGTCGTTAAGCCAGTTGGAACCGATGATGCCAAGGGCATTCTTGTGGTTCTCAACATAGTCGATGACGGCAGCGCTGGTCTTCACAGCGCCGATGTTTGGGTTTTTGAATTCCTGACCGCCGAGGATGGAGTCTACGCACCAGCGGACGGTACTGGACAAGGGGTTGTCGAAGACGACGTCGATGTCGCCTAGACCTGTTTTCGTATTGTTGAGCTCATCCCATGTGGTAAGCTCGCCCATGAGGATGCGCCTGAAGTCCTTGACGGTGATGCAGGTATCCGGATTGGTGTTGTTGACAATGATTGCAAGGCCGTCGTAGGCGATGGGGATAGCCCTGGGCAGATATTTACGGTCTTGCAGACTTTTTCTTTCGTTGGCAGTGAAATCACGTGTGGTGAAGGCCAACCAGGTTTCCAGTTTCATCAGTTTCTGCACTGCCTCCTGCTCGTTGATATATTCGGGCGTGATGGAGTCGAGTGTCTGGGTCTGGAAATAGTAGAGTGCTTCGTCGATAATGGGGTAGAAACTCTCGTCGGCAGCCAGACAGCTGGCGGCTTTCTGATAGGCCTCCTCCATTTCAGGATTAGGCTTGCTCCCACATGCGTGGAGCAAGCCTAACATTAGAGTGAATCCAACTAATATGTGTAATTTGTTGAATGCGTTCATCTTTAAAAATTACTGAAGACGGAAGGTTACAGGTACGGTGTACTTCACACGTACGGCAGAACCGTTCTGCTTACCAGGAATCCAGTGTGGCATGGACTTCACCACGCGAGTAGCCTCCTTATCGAGTGAGGGGTCAACTGACTTGACAACCTTCACATCGGTAATCGAACCGTCGCGCTCTACGACGAAGGTCACGATGACACGACCCTGCACGCCGTTTTCCTCAGCCACAACGGGATACTTGATGTTCTTCGAAAGATACTCGAACAGAGCGTTTGGTCCACCGGGGAACTGAGGCATTTCCTCAACCACGTCGAAGACTTTTGTCTCCTCTTCCTTCGGGGGTTCGGGCTGTGCGATTACTTCCTTAGCCTTGAGCACTTCACCTTCAGCCTCGTCGTTACCCTTTACATCGAAAGCACCGATGGCGGTGTTCGTCTGTGCCAGTTCGTCCTGAGACTTGATTTCGTCCTCTGGGGCTACATCTTCATCCTTCTTAATTTCAGGTGTTGTAAATGCTACAGAGCTCTTTACCTTCTCAACCTCGATCTTCTCAACCTGAGGCTCTTCCTTGCGCTCTACCTTGGCTTCCTTCTTCTCGGCCAGACTCGTCAGCTCCACATCGGTCTCGATGGCTGCATTGCGTGATGCCATGTAGTTATCGAATGAAACCTTTGCGATGACGATAGCCGCGATGATGGCGAACATGGCGAACATGGTAATCAGCGACTTCAGGTTACGTTTACCTGTGTCCTTACGTAATTGATAAGCTCCGTAGGCCTGGTTCTTACCATCAAATACGAGGTCGACCCAGCCATTATCTATAAGATCTATTTTTCCCATAGTTCTTCTTCGTTTTTAGGGGTTACTTGACGCCTGCCTTCTCGATGAGTGCCTTATCATCTTCACTCATCTTGTCGATGTCGTCAATCACATACTTATCAATATTGCTGATCAGCATCTCGTCAAGAGCGGCAACCATGTTGGCATAGGTCGCTGTGGGAAGCGGACGGATGATACAAGTCAGTGTGGGAACCTTCTCACCGGTGGGAAGTTCACCCTTCTTCAGTTTCTTCAACTGCTCCTGATACTGCTCGTCGGTCATCTTCGAGTTGTACTCGTTCTTCTTAGCGTCAAGTTCCTTCTTTGCCAACTTGATCTTTGCTACAGGGTTGACACCCTCCTCAGTAGTATGCTCATTAAGCACCTTCTCGATACCGTCCTTACCATAGGTGGTCTCCTTCACGCACGATGCGGGATCGTCATAGTTGGGTAAACCTGCCACATAGTAGATTTTGTCGTTGGCACCCAGATAGAGGGTGATGGTATGAGAAGCCTTCGTTACCTGCTTATCTTCCTTCTGCAAGTTCTCGTCGTTACTTGGCATGGTGAGCTGCATAGCCTGCGGCTTTGCCAAAGTAGTACACAGCATGAAGAAGGTGATCAACAGCATCATCATGTCTACCATCGGCGTGAAGTTCACGCGGGTATCCATCTTTTTCTGCTTGGATAGATTTTTCTTTGCCATAATACTACTCGTTTAAACGGTTCTGACATCATCTTCTTGACAACAGCGTAAGAAGTGTTGGCATCGCACTTGATGGCGAGCTTCATGTCAGGGTTAGCACTGCGGGCCGCAGAGACCCACTCCTGGAATTCACTCTTTCCACCGTTGATACTGTCAAGCGGCAGACCGAGTTTCTGGATTGCCTCTGTCATCTTCTCCGTAGAGAGGTTCAGATAGTCAGCAAGTTTACCCATGGGTGCACCCACCATAGCATCCTCAAGGAAGTGCTTCTCTTGGGTGGCGTTGAGCTGGATGCCGAACTTGTCGGTCATCGTCTCCAGCATCTCCTTCATGTGGTTCTTGTTTTCGGTACCCACGTAGATGTTGCCGTCTGGGTTCACCAGAATGGTCAGCAGATCCTGCTCGGGTATCTTGACTTCCGACACAGAGTTAGGCGCGGTGACTTGTACTGGTTCTGGTGTCAAGAATGTTGATGTCAACATAAAGAAACACAGAAGCAGCGTCATCACGTCTGACATTGGCGTCATGTCAATCCAGATGTCTTTTTTCTGTATCTTAATTTTAGCCATTCTCTAAATGCTT
>CACWSX010000025.1 GCA_902763615.1 uncultured Prevotellaceae bacterium
CGACACTGTGCCCCCACAGGCGCCTCGTTTCGTTCACGACTACTATGACTACTATAAGACCGCTCGTGGCTATCACAAGCGCTCGGGCAACTCGAACGATGGCTGGCGTGTCATCGGCACTCAGGCCTATGCCAACAGCCGTTTCCTCTACTACATCAACGAAATCCGCTCTGCCGTTCTCGTGATGCATGGGGCCGACGCTCACTCACGCTATTTTGGCGAGGCTGCCTATCACTATATGGTAGAGGGCAAGGCCGAGGGCTATAAGTTCGTTGGCGAGCCCAATCCCAACCCCGAGAACAAGCAACTGCTCATTATCCCCGACGCCTCTCATTGCGACCTCTACGATGGTGGCTACGAGGAAAAAGCCGGTCAGGGTCAGCCCAAGAACATGATTCCCTGGGAAAAGCTGGCAGACTTCTTTAAGGAGAATCTGAAATAGTCGTCTGCTCCGGTATTGCATCACTTGCAAAGATGCACTTTTTCTTCGACACAATAAAAATATTCCGAAAAAATGTGTACCTTTGCACGCGACGATATCAAAATTGAGACGAACATGAGAAGAATATTGGCTTCTTGCATGATAACCTTATGTCTATGCCTGGGGTATTCGTGCAGTAATAAGGTCAAGACAACTGGTGCAGGCGAGGCAGATACGGATTCTGTGATGAGTCCTCAATATGCGACGGGCTATCAGGTCAGAGACAGCGATGGCGTGCGACTGGTGGATGTGGGAAAGGATTATCACTTTGCGCTGGTCAGCAGCGATGAGGCGACAGTCCCCGATGGCTACACGAAGATTCATGTGCCGATTAAGAATACCATCTGTATGACGGCCCTTCAGCTGTCGAACTTCACCATTCTTGATGCCCACGATGTGGTGAAGGGCATCACCGGCACGAAGAATCTCTTCAACAAGGATATCCTCGAACGTGTGAAAGACGGTCGTATCGTCAAGATCGGTATGGAGGGCAACTTCGATACAGAACTGGTGTTGGCGGCTAATCCCGACGTGATCTTCATCTCGCCCTCAAAGCGCGGCGGCTACGACGCCATCAAGGAAACGGGCATCACGCTGGTGCCGCATCTTGGCTATCAGGAGCTCCACCCGCTGGGACAGGCCGAATGGATCAAGTTCGTGGGCATGTTTATCGGAAAGGAGAAGGAGGCCAACGAGGTGTTTGCCGGCATCGAGAGCCGATACAATGAATTGAAGGAGAAGACACAGGGCGTAGACCATCGGCCTACAGTATTGAGCGGCGAGATGCACTACGGCAACTGGCACGCTGTGGGCGGCAAGAACTATCTAGCACAGATCTTCCGCGACGCCGGTGCCGACTATGTCATCAACGACGAAGAGACCAGCGGCGAGGATCTGGAGTTTGAGAAGATGTATTCGCTCGCTGCCAATGCCGACTTCTGGCGCATCCTGAACAGCTATCCGGGCGAGTTCTCCTACGAGGCTCTGAAAGCCTCCGAGCCTCGCAACGAACTCTTCAAGGCTTTTAAAGAGCGAAAGGTCATCTACTGCAACATGAAGCAAACACCCTATTACGAAATCTCGCCCGTAAAGCCCGACCTGCTGCTGAAAGACTTCGTGGCTATCTTCCATCCCGAGTTGGTGGAGCAGGATTATCAGCCCACATTCTATTATCTGCTGAAGTGATGAGACGCACGTTGCCGATGATATTGGTCCTGATAGTGGCGATAGCCGTGCTGGCTATTGTCAATCTGCTCATTGGCTCTGTCGACATTCCCTTGCAGACCATCTGTCGTATTCTGCTTGGCGACACATCCGAATCCGAGATCTGGCAGAATATCATCTGGAAATCGCGTCTGCCTCAGGCCTTGACGGCCATCGTGGCTGGTGCAGGCTTGGCAGTCAGCGGATTGCAGATGCAGACGGTATTCCGCAATCCCCTGGCAGGTCCCTCTGTGTTGGGTATATCTAACGGCTCTGCCTTAGGTGTGGCCTTCGTCGTGCTGCTCTCCGGTCGTATCGGGGGAGTGGCGCTGAGTCGGCTTGGCTACCTGGGAGATGCTGCCATGAGCATCGCTGCCATCATCGGCGCCTTGGCCGTGATGATGCTGATCGTATGGATTGCCCGGAAAGTAAAGGGCAACGTCACCTTGTTGATCATAGGTGTGATGATCGGTTATCTGGCCAATGCCATCATCGGCGTCTTGAAGTTCCTGTCGCCCGAAGAGGATGTGAAAGCGTTTGTGGTATGGGGATTGGGCTCTTTCTCAAGGGTATCAGGCGATGAGATGATACTCTTTGTGGTCTTGATGTGCATCCTGCTGCCCTTGGCCTGCTTATTGGTGAAGCCTATGAACCTTTTGCTCTTAGGCGACCGCTACGCTGCTAATCTGGGGTTGAATATCCGTCGCAGCCGGATGCTGGTGATTGTCAGTTCGGGTGTACTCGTGGCGATTGTTACAGCCTATTGCGGGCCTATCATGTTTATCGGTCTGGCGGTTCCGCATCTGGCACGTGCCATTTTCCGCACCAGCGACCATCGTGTGCTCATGCCCGCCACAGCGCTCTGTGGGGCTGCGCTGGCACTCGTCTGCAACTTCATTGCCCGCATGCCAGGCTTCGAAGGCGCACTACCTGTGAATTCGGTTACGGCTCTCGTTGGTGCGCCTGTCATAGCTGCCGTCCTTTTCCGTCGCCACAAAGACGAGGTGGCAGAATAAGGCCATTCTGCGGATTACAAGATTCCCATGATGTCGCGCAGGTGGTCGACAACAAACGTGGGAGCCAGTGGACTTTCGCCGACATCGACGCTCCATCGGTTGAATAGCAGGGCATCGATACCGGCATTGAGGGCGCCGAGGATATCGGTCTGCAGGTTGTCGCCAATCATCAATGTCGTTTCGCGAACTGCGCCAGCCATCTTGAAGGCATAGTCGAAATAGCGTGGCGAGGGTTTGTTCTCACCGGCATCCTCACTCAGGATAATGGTGTCGAAATAGTCGCCGAGACCGCAGGCCGAGAGTTTCTTGTATTGCACTTCGTGGAAGCCGTTGCTTGTCATGTGCATCCGATAGCCCCTACCCTTCAGATAGTCCATCAGTTCGTGGGCACCGTCGACAACACCCGGTTTCGTGGCGCAGAAATCAAGAAAACGGTCGCTCATTTCCAGACAGAGCGCTTCGGTCACCTCCAGGCCCTGCCCTTCGCTAAGCGGGCGCCGGAATCGTTCCACAATCAGATAGTCGCGCGTGATCTCACCTTTCGAGTAGCGTCCCCAGAGGTCGATGTTGGCCCACCAATAGGCATCGTAAAACACCTGCGGGTGGGAGAAATAGCGTTCCAGATGGAACAAGTCGAACGTCTCGCCCAGCGCAATCACAGCATTGCCGTGGGTGTCGTAGAGCGTATCGTCGAAGTCAATAAACAGGTCTTTATATTTCATATATCTTTCCGTTGTCATCGATAAGCAGGATGGTCAGAGAGCCGTTAGGCAGAAGTGGATTGCAATGTTCGGCACAATGCCGGATCACGACACAGGCAAAAGCCTCACGCTTGTCGTCGGACAGACGTTCCCAGATTTCCCGCGCCAGCGTCATATCGCTGATGTCAATGTCGCAGTCGGCTTCTATGAGCATCTGCCGGATAAAGGCTTTGTCCATCGTCGCCTTACGGCTATGCGTGTCGAGGTGGCCGGCAGCGAGTTTCACGGCCTTGCCCAGCATCACGCCGAGCGTCACTTTCCGGATAGCGAGCGCATCGGCTATCTTCAGCGTCTCACCGATATAGTTGCCATATTCCACGAATGCCTGCCCGGGCAGGTCGGGATAGCGTGCTTTCACATATCGCTCGCTCTTGCCACCGCTGTTGATCACTACGCGGTCAGAACCGGAAGCCTGCGCAACCGTCATACACTTGCGGATACTGTCGACGAAAGCCTCCTCTGAGAACGGTTTGACGATGCCGGAGACGCCGATAATCGAGATGCCGCCCTCGATGCCTAGACGGGGGTTGAAGGTTCTTCGGGCAATCTCTGCGCCTTGAGGCACACTAATGGTTACTCGGAGCGGGACGCCAAAGGGCTTGAGGTTACGGCAAATCATCTCTCGCGGCGCCTTGTTGATAGCAGCCTCCCCAGGCGGATAATCAAAGCCCGGCAACGTGAATCGCCCGACACCCTCGCCGCCGAGAATCAGGGGGACAGGTCCATGATCGCTTGTATCAAGCGAATCAAGCGACCTGTCCCCTTGATTCTCAACCTTTGCCCTTACCTCGATGCCGTCCGTCACGTCAGGATCGTCGCCAGCCGCCTTGATACAGTAGGCATAGCCATCGCCATAACCCACCGCCACATCGATCGTTTCGCCATCAGACAACACCACTGGCACTTCTTTCGGCATTTCATGCTGCAATAACCTTATCGTCGCAGCCACAGCCGCCGCCGTTGCACAAGTGCCCGATGTCAGTCCGCTGTGCAGAGGATAGAACGCCGGCAACAGCTTTTCTACCGCTCGACGCAATCCGTAGGGGCCGTTGACACAAGTCGCCTGCATCATCAACGGCGGGCGCTTGAGTGCGATGATACGCATGCCTTTGGCTCGGGCAGCAGCCACTTTCTCGCAGAAACCGCCACTAAGACCGCTTTCCTTCAGCAGAATGGCATCGGCATCCACTTCGATATCGTTGCTGTCTTCATAATAACAGAGCTGGTCGTCGGTGGCGCCTTGCTCATAGGCATACAAAAGACTGGACTCACGATTCAGAATCCGGTAGAACACCTTGACGCCGAACATCTCCAACCATTTCAGTTGGCTGATGCTCTGAACGCCCGTCGTGGCCAGCAGCGAGTGAATATCCGTGGGCACCTGCGAATAGTCGTCAATCCACGTAATGTCCTGCTCACGAGGCGGATAGATGCGCTCATAACGAACGACGGGGATATGCAGCGATTCAGCCACCTGAGTAATCGTGTAGTGGAGTTGCGAGGCAAAGGGATGGGCTGCATCGACTATCAGCCGGATGTCATGCGACAAGCAAAACTTCTGCATCGCCGCTACATTCATCGCCCCGTCGACACGCTGGCCATGATGCATCGCGATGTACTGCTCACCCGTCTTGGTGCTGTAGTAATAGGCATTACCGGCCTCTTCCAACATCTCCACGGCTTGGCGCCCTTCAGTCGTTCCTCCAAATACCAGTATCATCTCATTATTTTTGTGCAAAGATAGACATTATTTCTCAAAATACAAACCAATTTCGTGCTTTTTCTGGCAAACCGCATAAAGAAGGCCGGCACCTTCCGTGATGCCAGCCCACTTCTCCAGTTACGGTCGTCTCGTCGTTCTAATCCTTGTCAAGGCCGCCCTTCTGGCACTCGCAGTCTGATCTGATTTATATAACGAAATTAGAGCCCTTCTGTTATATATTCTGTCTGGTCGTGGTCTCGAAACGAGCGCATGATAGCCTCTATGAGATCGTGCAACTGGTCTTTTCCGATACCCGAAGGACCTATCAAGTGCCTTATCTGACCGCAAAGTTCATAGTATTTGTTGTCAGAATACATCAATTCCACGTTGGCCACATGCGCAGCAAGTGCGGGAATTGTCATCGGAAGAAGCGGTTCGCGCATCTGCGGTCTTAGATACACTCCCTTACCAGAACAGGCTGCATGTTTTCGTCTTTTTCATCAAGTACCATCTTGCAAAAGCCATCGATGACTTGCAACGGTGAATTTACTATTGTTTTGTTCTGCTTGCAAAGGTAAAGTTTATTTTTGAAAAAAACAAATTATCCATAAAAAGTTTACGGAATTGTTCCGTTTTTTTGCGCACTTTATGTCCGGAAATGGCATCAAAAACTGATTAAGGCTGACAATTGCCAGCCTTAATCTCACTTACTTGTGCGGTTGATATAGTCCATGATCACCTCTACAGCATCGTTCTCACTCAAGTCATCCATCGAAATAACGAGCTGGTAGTTGCGTGTATCGTAACGCGAGGTATTCTCATATTTCTTAATATACGCCTCACGCGAAGCATCCATTTTCGCAATGATGTCGCGGGCCTCTTGCTCACTAACGTCCTGACGGCGCATGATACGCTTAATGCGGTACTCCATCGAAGCCTGGATGAAGATATTCAGGTGGTTGGGCCAATCGCGGAATATCATGAAACCCGTGCGACCTGCAAATACGCACGACGACTGCGAGGCCAGTTCTGTCAGGATGCGTTTCTCAGTCTCGAACATGGTGGCACTATCGAGCTTCACCTCGGCCTCCATAGGCTGACTGGTACTATTGACCAGCGTCTGATAATAATTGCTGATCTCATTCCACCACGATTTCTTCTGCGCTTTGATTTCCTCAATGCGATCCGGTGAGAGACCGAACTTCTGAGTCAGTCCGTCGATAACGGCCTTGTCGCAGTACTTCACACATAATTTCTCAGCCAACTTGCGGCCTACAGTACGTCCACCCGTTCCGACTTCGCGGTTGATAGTGATGACAAATTTCTCGTTCTTATTCATAACTGTGTTGTTTGTTAATACGCCACAAAGATAAGGATAATATTGGATAATTCCAAATTATTCGTTCTTTTTTTTCTACTATGAGGCTTGTTCATCGCCGCCCTGACGGAAGAGATGGGTGAAATGTTTGGAATAAAGATCAGAGAGCCCCTGACGATTATCTATTGCTTCACCCACAACGAGCATCGTGGTGAGTATCAGATGGTTATCATGAACAATCTTGGCAAGATTCTTAAGCTGACCACGATAGATTTTCTGGTCGGGCCATGTAAGATGATAGCAGGCTGCGACGGGGGTATCTTCGGGATATTCCTGAAGCAGTTCACGTTGCACATCGTCGACAATCGAAGCGGAAAGGAAGATGCACATCGTAGACTGACTACGCGCCAGCAGATGCAGTTGTTCCTTTTCGGGCATGGGGGTTCTCCCCTCGCCTCGCGTGAGGATAATCGTCTGACAGCGCTCAGGAATCGTGAACTGGCTCTGCAACTCGGCAGCAGCAGCGAGGAACGAGGAGATACCAGGCGTGATGTGATAGTCCATGTGGTGCTGGTCGAAGAATGCCATCTGCTCCTGTATGGCGCCAAAGATACAAGGATCGCCTGTATGGAGGCGCACGATGTATTTGCCCTCGTCATAGAATTTCTTCATCAATTCACATTGCTCTTCGAGTGCCATATCAGCAGAGGAGCGCACGACGGCACCTGGCTTATGACATTCCGTCAAGGCTTTTGGTACCAGTGAGCCCGCATAGAGAATCAGATCGGCACGCTCCAACATCTTGCGCCCTCGGACACTCACCAAATCAGGATCGCCAGGACCCGCACCGACAATCTCGATATGGCCTTTCGTCTCACGAAGATATTTGTAATCGATGGCAAGAGCTGCCGTCCAGTTCCTGCCTTTCACCTTAGACACAATCAGTTTGCCATTGTTTGCACCAAGGATAGCTGCAGCCTCGCAGACAGAGGGCGTACCCACATGCTTCTCGACGGTCTTGCTGGGATTAGGCACCTCGACCTTGGCCAGTTCGTCGGCCGTGTAGAATACCAGTTCTTCGCCTAAATCATCGACAAGCATCGCACAGAATTCCTCATTCTGCTTCACATCGATTGTGCAATAGCGCTTGTAGCAAGGCAACACACCTATCTGGCTCATGGCCTCGTCGATCTCGTCGTAGATATCCTCATAGTCAGCAGGATGACTGGCAAGCCCAAAGCCTAAGGATGCGATCATAGGTACGAAATGCAGTTCGAGCACGCCGTATGGTACACAGAGGTTGTAGGGTGTCACCAGGATGACGAGTTTAAACTTCTCGGGGTCAACCTCTTCGAGGCTTTTGACGACAGTAACATGCTCAGGGAGAGTCTTCTCCAGATAGTCAGTACCCTCGTCGCAGATTTCCATCAGCAGGGCTGTAGGCTGACGATTAACGAAGGCAAAGATGCACTGGTTCATGTCGTCGTCGCTGGCAATAGCCCAGTTGAATCGCTCAGCAAAGGTGTCGAGCGCCCATAGCCCGGCATTGTCGCTCTGTGTGGTAATCACCTCACGGGCCCCAATCATCGCAGCGATGTCGCGCGCCAGAGTGTTGGCACCGCCTATATGTCCGCTGAGCACAGAGATGGCATTCAGTCCCATACTGTCGACACACACCACAGCCGGATCTTCATGCTTGTCCTTGATATAAGGTGCTATCGTCCGCACACAAATCCCCATCGCTCCGATGAACACAAATGCATCGAAATCTTTCCAGCGCTTACCAACATTCGTACGACTTATTATCTCGCCCTCATTTTTCTGGGCAAACACCTGACTCAGCAGCAAGCGGGCGATATGCTTACCCTCTTCCGCTATTTGTATTATCGCAATTTTCATTCTTCATTTAGATTGATGTGGCAAATTTACGAATAAATAATGAGAATAACGCGAAAAACCTCCAGAAAAATCCCTCCTCCCACATATTCTCTTCTGAAATACCAGTTTGCATGAACATATTTAGATATGCATTATAAAAAATTTCAAAATTTACTGACATCCGACATAGCAATTTTAATAAATTTCTAATTTTCAATAATATACATTCTAACATTATTCTAAAATACTGACATATTACTGACACAAAATAGACATAAAACCATCCTCCAATTCACTTCCCTTAGTACTCACATCATATCAGCCTCTTATCGCAAAAGATTAGCTTTTATGTCGGTAATATAATTGAGGCGCTGTAGCATACCTACTTTTGTACTTTAAGTATCTCTATTGGGTTATAATCGTTGAGTTGAATATGTAAAGGCGGTTCTTGTCGCAGGCCAAAATCCTGACAGGCTTCGTTCCAGAGACGACGACTGTCAATAGGAACCTTTGGAGAGGTGACACTGTTGAAGACGATGACGCCACCTTCTGGCAAGACCGTCAGAACTTTGGCCATGATTTCCTTCAGGCGGCCTCCGTGACCACCAATGAAGACGGCATCTGGACGAGGTAATGCAGTGATGTCCGTTTCGAGGAAATCGCCGATATGGATATCGATGCCTGGCGCACCGAAGCGACGGGCGTTTTCTTTGATGATGGACTCGCATTCAGGACGGATCTCGAAGGCGCAGATTGTCAGATGAGGAAATTGCAAGCGAGCCTCGACAGAAACGCTTCCTGTACAGAAACCAATATCCCAGAAGACATGACGATTGGGCAGATCGAGAGCCTGAAGTGTCAACAAACGAATCGGCATTTTGGTGATCATTTTCTCACGACCATCGAGGAGGGCAAAGTCAGAATCAGGAATGCCGAAAGGATGGTTGATGGATGATGGCTGATGGTTGAAAGCGTCAAGAATCACACAGTTGGGATTGGAGAAGTCGCGACGGACGGCTTCTTCGAGGGAGAGCGTGGAGATCTTTTCCAAAGAGGGGTTGCCTAAATGCTCGCCAACAAACATCTGATAGGAGTCATAGCCATAGTTGAGCATACGCTGGGCGATGGCTGCGGGAGTATGTTCTTTGTCGGTTAGGATGCCTATCTTCCCTACCCGTTCGATAAGGGCATTGTCGAATGCAGGCCAAGGACGACCTGTTAGCGAGACAATCCTCATATCGTGATAAGGCATCACCAGGCGATGGGCCAGCATTTGGAGGGAGTTGAAGGTGGGATAAACCACGATATCAGCCTCAGGCATCTTGCGCTTGATGGTATTGGCAAAGCCGAAGAACAACGGGTCGCCAGAAGCGAAGACGATAATGGGCAGGGAATCATGAACAGAGAATCGTGAATAGTACTGTTCGAAGACAGCATCGAGGGGAACGGAAATATCGATCCATTCTGCATCCGAAGGGAGAAAAGGCAGCACAATCTCATGATGTCGCTTACCACCAGAGAACACCCTACCCTGCTTGATCGTCTCCATCACTTCAGGTGGAAACCAGGGATTCGGATTATCGGTGATTCCTATGACGATAAACTTCATAAATCACGGCCAGGTTTAAGTTGGGCTGCATCGTCGAAGGTCAGAATAGCGTTACAAAGTGTAGCGGCGAGGTTGCTGCCTCCCTTGCGTCCCTCAATGATAATCTTCGGTATAGCCTTGAACGGCTTCACCATGTGCTTCGACTCTCTAACGTGTACAAACCCTACAGGCGCTGCAATGATGCCAGCGGGATGTGCCTTGCCCTTGCGGATCAGGTCGCAGAGTTCCATCAGGGCTGTAGGAGCGTTACCAAAGGCAAAAAGGGCATCAGGATGCGCTTCGACAGCCAGCAGGATGCCAGCCTGCGTGCGGGTAATACCCTGTTCTGATGCGATGTCAGCCACACGCGGATCGCTCAAGAAACACTTTGCCTCGATACCGAGACGCTGGAGAGCCCCTTTACGGATACCGCTTACTACCATCGTCACATCGGTCACGATGGTTTTCAGGGTACCGTTCTTTACCTTGTCATATAGAAGTTCCACAGCCCCCTCGTCAGTATAAAGAATGCGCTCCATATCAAAATCGGCAGTGGTGTGGATAGCATGTAGTAAAGCCCACTTATGTCCTAACGGGATATCTTTATTCCGCAGTTCACTCTCAATCGTACGGAAAGACGCCATCATTATCTGCTGACCAGGCTTTACGTCGGTCTCTCTCTCTTCACGATAATAGCCTCGCGGTGTAATGAACTTGCCATCCGCAACATACGACTGCGAATTGCCAATAATGATAATGGTGAACATATCGATGTCTTCAGGATCGAGGGCACTGAGGGTCGTCACCTTCACCTCCTGTTCTGCGCGCCCTGCCTGACGGACATATCCCACTGGTGTATCTGCTGAACGAACCTTCAAGAAAAGTTCTTGCAAACGGTACAGTTGCCAGTATCGTCCATGCGATTTCGGATTATAGACAGCCGTCACGAAGTCGCCTGTCGCAGCAGCTTTGATGCGTCGCTCGATGAGTTCCCAAGGTGTCATCAGGTCGCTGAGCGAAATGATACACAGATCGTGGCCGACAGGTGCCCCTAACAACGAGGCTGCCTTCTGAAAAGCAGAGATGCCAGGTAAGGCTTCAATCTCAATGTCAGATTGACGTTCGCGCTTCATCTCATAAATGAGTGGTGCCATGCCATAGATTCCGGCATCGCCTGATGAAATCACAACGACGGTCTTATCCTGCTCAGCTATCTGAAAGGCCTGTTCAGCCCGTTCGCGCTCTTTCTTCATGCCCGTATCGATGCACTCACAACCAGGCTTCAGGTATTGCTCAACAAACTGGAAGTAATACTTATAACCTACCACGACATCAGCCTCTCTGACGGCTTCCATAACAGCAGGTGTGATATCCTCACGACTGCCAGGTCCTATTCCTGCTACAATTATTTTCTTCATATCTGCTGCAAAGATACGAAAAAATGATTAACTTTGCAGCAAAATTCAGAATAAATACAAAGATGGGAAAGAAAATCATCTTGGTCACAGGTGGGCAGCGCTCTGGTAAGAGCCGTCAGGCAGAGCAGTTGGCACTGAACTTGGCAGACAATCCCGTATATGTAGCGACGGCACATATCTGGGATGACGAGTTTCGTGAACGGGTGCAAAAGCATCAGCAACGGCGAGGTTCACAGTGGACGAATATTGAAGAAGAGAAATACCTGAGCAAGCACGACCTCTCCGGACGTGTCGTGGTAATTGACTGTGTGACACTCTGGCTCACAAACTTCTTCTTTGAGACATCAGATGTCGATCTGACTCTGGAAACCGTCAAGGCGGAATTCGACCGTTTCACTGTCCATGATGCCACCTATATCTTTGTGACGAATGAGATCGGCAGTGGGGGTGTGAGTGACAACGCCATCCAAAGGAAATTCACCGATCTTGAAGGTTGGATGAACCAGTATATTGCCGCAAAGGCTGATGAAGTGATACTCATGGTGAGTGGAATAGCAGTAAAGATCAAATGAGAACGTTTAAGATAACATCACCTGATGTAAGGCTTCGCCCTGAGATCCAGACGAAGATAGACAATCTGAACAAGCCCAAAGGTTCACTCGGAAGACTGGAGGAATTGGCGATGCAGGTGTGTCTCATCCAGCAGACACTCTCGCCATCGTTGTCACATCCCTGCCACCTGCTGTTGGGTGGCGATCATGGCATCGAGCGCGAAGGTGTAAGTGTCTCACCCCGCGAAGTGACCTGGCAGCAGATGATTAACTTTACCCATGGTGGTGGCGGGGTGAATATGTTCTGTCGTCAGCATGGTTTCAAGTTGCGCATCGTGGATGTGGGCGTAGATTACGACCTGAGTCATATCGAGGGAATCATCGAGCGTAAGATAGCCCGTGGTACCAAGAACTTCCTCTACGAACCCGCGATGACGGAAGAAGAGTTTGACAAGGCAATTGAAGTGGGGGCTGCACTGGTCGACGACTGCATCGCAGAGGGGTGTAAGGTGCTGAGTATTGGTGAAATGGGTATCGGCAACACCTCGCCTTCCAGCATCTGGATGCATCTGTTTGGCAACATTCCCCTGAATGATTGTATCGGGGCTGGATCAGGACTCAACAGCCCAGGCATCCGACATAAATGTGAAGTGCTCGCAAAAGCGGTTAAGAATCTGAGGGACAGGTCGCTTCCCTTGATTCTCAGATACTATGGCGGCTTTGAGATGATTGCTGCCATCGGGGCCATGCTACGGGCTGCAGAGTGTCATCTCATTGTGTTGGTCGACGGTTTTATCATGACGGCCTGTGCACTCGCTGCCATCCTACTCTATCCCGCCTCGCAAGACTATATGATCTTCACCCATTGTGGCGACGAGAGCGGACACCGGATGATGCTGGATATCGTTGATGCCAAGCCATTGCTGAATCTGGGCTTGCGGCTTGGTGAGGGAACTGGCGCCCTTTGTGCCTTTCCCATTGTCGATTCAGCCGTCCGCATGGTCAACGAAATGAATAACTTCGACAATGCCAAAATCACCAAATATTTCTGAACGATGGAAATAAACATAGACCAAACGAAAAATCCCGAGCAGAACTCGCCTAACAGTAGCCATTGGTACGATAACCTGTGGGCGGCATTCATCTTCTTTACACGACTGCCTTTCTGGCGACTCCATCAACCACCCAAGTCCTCATACAGTGCTGTTGTGGAATGGTGGCCGTTGACGGGCTGGCTCACTGGCGGGGCGATGGCTGCCACACTCTATTTCGGTAGTATGGTGATGCCCTATCCCATCGTTGTCATAGCGACTATCGTGGTGCGCCTGCTGATGACGGGTGCCTTGCACGAAGACGGACTGGCCGACTTCCTCGATGGCTTTGGTGGCGGTGGTACAGACCGTCAGCGTATCCTTGCCATTATGAAGGATTCGCATATCGGCACTTACGGCGTATTGGGTCTCATCCTATACGAATTGCTCTTATTAGCGGCCTTGTTTTCTATGTCACCCGAGATGGCGGCATTAACTATTCTTGCTGCTGACCCCTATAGTAAGATGGTGACGAGTGAACTGATCATCATGATGCCCTATGCCCGTACGGCAGAAACAGCCAAGAACAAGACGGTGTATCGCAAAATTGAATGGAAGGCTGGCGTCTGTCTCGCCATGCAGGGTATTCTGCCGATGGTCGCATTCCTTTGGTATACAGGTCTGTCGTGGGAGATGGTTATCTTCTTGCCCTGTCTGGTCATGTATTTTCTCTACCTGTTGATCTGGCGACGGATTCACGGTTATACAGGCGACTGTTGTGGCGCCGTCTGCCTATTAGTGGAATTAGCGGTTTATCTGGTCGTCTGCGGCTTATTGGCATACCCCTATGCATAAACCAACAAGCACAACCATCATCACTTCAGCCGTTCGATTGATGCGAACGGCTTTTTTCATGTCGGCAGTAGTCAGTTCACGATCGTTCTCGCCAATATAAGGTTTGTCGAACAACTCACCAAAGTAATAATGCGGACCACCGAAGCGACAGTCGAGGATGCCTGCCAAAGCAGCCTCAGGATAGCCGCTGTTGGGAGAAGCATGATTGCGTCCGTTGCGCCAGACGAAACCTAACAGCTTCAGTCTACCGGAGGCGATAATCATCAGCAGGGCTGTCAGACGGGCGGGGATATAGTTGGCGATGTCGTCGATATGAGCTGACCAGCAACCGAAATCTTTATAGCGTGCCGTCTTATAACCTATCATTGAATCAAGCGTGTTCACCATCTTATAGGCCAGCATGCCAGGAACACCCAGCAACGCAAACCAGAACAAGGGAGCAATGACGCCATCGCTCAGATTCTCTGCCAATGTTTCCAAAGCGGCTGTACGCACTTCCTGGGCAGAAAGTTCTGAGGTGTCGCGCCCAACGATACGGGCCACTTGTGCCCTACCCGCCTCTAAAGAGCAGTCGAGGGCAAGAAATACTTCACGAACCTCATGGATAAGTGTCGTACCAGCAAGACAATAAAAGATAAGAATGGCATCGAGAATATGTATGATGTAAGACGGCAGATGTAAGAGGTAATAGCGGAGGAGCCAGATGGCAATAAAAACACAAACAATCAAACCTACTGCCGTAACCGCGCCCTTTATTTTACGATGGGCTCCTTTGTTCATGCGGTGTTCACAGAAAGCAATAGCCTTACCGAACCATACGATGGGATGTGGCAGACGCTGAGGGTCACCGAAAATGAGGTCAAGCACCCAGCCAACGAGCAATGCAATGGGGTTAGTCATCAGTCAGTATCTGATAGAGTTTAGGGATGTTCACATGATGTCGGACGTGATCGGCCAACTTGTCGTATTGTTCTTCTTTAAACTCTGAGTAACTCTTTAAGGATGTAAGACTAACGGTCTTATCTTTAAGCAGATACTCTATTACTGGAGCATTATCCAAGAAACCGTGTATGTAAGTACCGATGCAATGATCTGCTTGGATAATGGCCTGATCAGTATCACTCACGCCCTGATGGATTTCGTAGCCTTGACAGGGCTGACCATCGAACTGAAAGGTGACTTGTCGTGTGGTCTTCTCTGGTGTCATCTTGGTCTGAATAGGCAACAGACCGAGGCCTGGCAGACGAGTGATGTTGCCCTCGATGCCGTCAGGATCTTCTACCGTCTGACCTAACATCTGATAACCGCCACAGATACCTATCACTGTCTTTCCTTCGCGATGAGCACGCTGGATGGCTTGGGCACAACCGTTACGACGCAGTTCCATCAAGTCGTCGAGTGTAGCTTTGGTGCCAGGCAGGATGATGATATCGGCCTGTTGGATGTCAGAGGTATTATTGGTATAGAAGAGGTTTACGCGCGGATCGCGCTCCAACGTATCGAAGTCGGTGAAGTTAGAGATATGTCGCAACAGAACGACAGCAATGTTCACCTTTCCTTCAGCTATTTCGCGTTGTTTCTTCTCAAGGCTCACAGAATCCTCTTCCTCGATAAAGATGTCTTTGAAATATGGTACGACGCCCAACACAGGCACGCCACAGATATCCTCCAGCAACTTCCGACCTTCATCGAAGAGCCGCATATCACCTCGAAACTTATTGATGATGATGCCCTTGATCATCTGCCTGTCCTCAGGCGTCTGCAGGGCAATGCTGCCATAAACGGATGCAAACACACCCCCTCTGTCGATATCGCCCACAAGAATGACATCAGCCTTCGCATGACGGGCCATCGACATATTCACAAGATCGCGATCTTTCAGATTGATCTCTGCGATACTACCAGCCCCCTCCATCACAATGGGATTAAAGCGCGCAGCGAGTCGGTCGAAGGCATCGCAGACTTCTTTTCTGTAATCAGGAGCCCTCCAATAATCATACGCATCTTTGTTGCCAATGGGCTTGCCGTTCAAAACCACTTGCGATGTGTGGTCGCTTTGGGGTTTCAATAGCAAAGGATTCATATCCGTATGGCAAGGAATGCCTGCAGCCTCAGCCTGTACGGCCTGAGCGCGGCCAATCTCCAAGCCTTCAGGTGTCGCATACGAGTTCAGCGCCATGTTCTGTGCCTTGAAAGGAGCCGGACAGTAACCATCTTGCCTGAAGATACGACAGAAGGCTGCAGCAAGGATACTCTTGCCTACGTCGCTGCCTGTTCCGGCCAGCATTACAGGATGTAGTTTAGCCAATGATTTCATACAGATGCGTATAACTTGCTAAGACATTCTTATACTTAAACACAGGAGTTGCCACAGGCTCACCTTTGGCATTATAGACCTGAGCGATACTCTTTGGCGTTTCACCCAGAAACTGAGTATAGTGAAACTCATGCCCCCGATATTCCCTACCCTCCAACACAAAACGTCGATAGCCTAGTGAGAGCTTGCGGTCTGCCTTGCGTGCAGAAATCTTGTAGGGCAGCACCCCACACATCGGATATTCACCCTCGTCGGTCACAATGCTTTGACAGAGATACATCATACCGCCGCATTCTGCCTGAATACGTCCGCCACGCTCAGCAAAGTCCTTGATGGCCATACGACAAGCCTCGTTAGCGACCAGCGACTCCAGATGTTTCTCCGGATAGCCACCAGGCAGATAAAGCAGGTCGATATTATCAAAGTAAGGCACTTCGGTCTCAGGATCGAAAAACGTTACGTTCTCGAAACGGTCGATATTTTCCTGATAGATAAAGGAGAACGACTCGGCATTACGGGCCATTATAATTCTAATAGTTTCTCCCATTTCACGTTGTGTTCTAAGAGTTCTACCAATTGTCTGGTTTCCGGCTGTTGTGAGAAATCGAGTCCTAAGTAGCGTGAGCTTTGTTCGAGTGTTGCAGATTTAGGCAGATAACCATAACACGCTAAGCCTAGATCGGCGCATACTTGCTGCAACATATTGAAATGTTTCTCAGATCCCACCTTATTATATATTACGCCCGCGATGCGAACCTCTTTCTTGAAGTTGACAAAACCCGAAAGCAAAGGCGCCATCGAATAAGCGGCCGACTTAGCATCTACGACCAACACAACCGGGATGTCCAGCACCTGTGCGATTTCGGCAGAAGAGCCTCTGTCGCGGTCGTAGCCATCGAAAAGGCCCATCATCCCCTCAACGACACACACATCAGCATCCTCGCCATAACGGGTAAAAAGTTCGCGGACATGCTCTGGAGTTGCCATGAAAGCATCGAGATTTATACTGGGTCTGCCACACACAGCCTCATGGAATTTCGTGTCAATGTAATCTGGGCCACATTTAAAGGGTTGCACACGTTTTCCCTTCTGCAACAACAGCGCCATCAGTCCCCGTGCAATCGTTGTCTTGCCCGAGCCACTTGTTGGTGCCGCTATCATAAAACTCGCTTTCATGCATGCAAAAGTACAAAAAAAAAATGGATAATGATGGTTTATTCACAAAATATTCGTATCTTTGCACCGAAATAAGGCAATCTGGTGGCTGAAGCCACTACGATGCAAGGGAATTCGGTGAAAATCCGAGACTGTACCTGCAGCTGTAATCCCCGTTTAAAGGGTCTGCTTGTATAACGCCACTGACTAGTCGTCGGGAAGGTAAGGCAGACTGGGGAAAGTCAGAAGACCTGCCCAATTACTGAAGTACGCCCGTACAGGAATATACGGTGACGGAAATGAACTTTTTGATCATGAGAAGACAGAAACTGGCAATTTGCCTTTGGCTGTTGACTGTCGGTATATCGGCACAGACGGATCAAATCTGGCGCTCTGACAGTTTGCAGGAGGTGGTGGTGACTGGTACAGGAACTCAACACCTGCTGAAGGATGCCCCTGTGCAAACAGAGGTCATCACCTCGAAGATGCTCCGAAACTATGCTGGTCGCTCCATTGAGGACATCCTATCGGGGCTGACGGCCTCGTTTGCATTCAGCGAGGACGACATGGGTTCGCAGATGCAGCTGAATGGTCTGGGCAACAGCTATATCCTGATGCTGGTCGATGGCAAACGTATTCACGGCGATGTGGGTGGACAGAACGACCTGAGCCTTATCGACCCACACAACATCGAGAAGATAGAGATTGTGAAAGGAGCCTCGAGTGCCCTTTACGGCTCCGATGCCATCGCGGGTGTGGTGAACATTATCACGAAAAAACATCATGAGGGTCTGCTTATAGAAAACAGCACCCGAGGTGGCAGCTATGGCGACCTGCGACAACATAACGGCTTAGGCATCGCCATCGGGAAAATCAAAAGCTATACGAACTTCCAACTACAACACTCCGATGGTTGGCAGAACACGGCGACCGAAGCTGAGAACCAAACGGAATTCCTGATTACTGACTCTCGGAATATGACTGTCAACCGTCATACCAACTGGCAGGTATCGGAACGTCTGACCTACGAGCCTATCAAGAATCTGGAACTCTATGCAGAGGGCAGCACGTATTGGAAGCGCATCTATCGTCCCAGCGGCAAATATGCAGCCGTCGACGTGAAAACCTATGATATGGAATACCGAAACCAGAGTGTGGCAGCTGGAGGTCTGTGGAAACCTAATAAGACCGACCAGGTTTCCTTCGACCTGAATTGGGATCGTCATGCGTACTATTATTATTTTACCGCCATCACTCTGACCGACGGCTATGACCCGCAAGGCAACTTCACCCCCTATTACCCCTATTTCCCTGACGATGAAGAACTGCAGAGCGACCAGCGACGTATCATGGCACACCTGAAAGGCATTTTCGCATTGCCCTATAACAACCGTCTGAGTGGAGGACTGGAATGGCGCTATGACTATCTGGAGGCGCCAATGCGCGTCGATGGCGGTGTAGCACGGGATAACACGGAAGCAGCCTATGTGCAGGATGAGTTCGGCTATCAACTCAGTCCGAAGATAGCCATGAACATCACGGGTGGTCTGCGACTAAACAACAATGGACAATTCGGCATGAATCTCTCACCGAAGGTATCGGCCATGCTATCTTTAGGCAACGACATTCGTCTGCGAGCTACCTGGAGTCAGGGGTTCAAAGCCCCCACCCCAAAGGAACAGCACTACCGTTACGTAAAATACATGAACGCCACTTATCTCTATCTGGGCAATGAAGACCTGAAGCCTCAGACCTCAAACTACTATGGTGTGAGTGGCGAATACAACTGGCAGGGGCTGAATATCACTTTGACAGGCTATATCAACAACGTAAAGGACATGATTACGCTGGTAACTATTCCCAACAATCAGGCACCAGCTGAGTATATCGTAAAATACGACCCCAAAAAGACACGTCAGTATCAGAATCTGGAAACTGCAGAGACAAAAGGCATTGACCTAAGTCTGCGTTACCGTCTGAACCGTGAATGGATGCTGGGTGGCAGCTATAGCTATCTCGATACTGACGCCAAACAGTACGATACCAACCACGACATGCTCGTTGACGTCATTATCGACGGAACGGCCCACCACAAGGGCAGTTGGTTTGCAACATGGAATCATGATTTTTCACCCGCTTACCAAATGGGTGTAGGTATTTACGGCCGCATGTCGAGCAAGCGCTATTATCAGATTGACGGCGACGGTAAAGGCTACCAGACATGGAGATTATCCACCAATCATGAGTTCCCCGTCGGTAAGAAATGGCTGTTCCGTTTGGAAGCTGGCATCGACAATATCTTCGATTATGTGGACACAACGCCCCACGGCCTGCACTTGGGAACAACCACGCCTGGACGTACCATCTATGGAACGCTAACCATTCGTTTCACACATGGCAAGAAACTGAGATTCACTAATAATAGTATTAATTCTAAATCAAACGAAAATGAACAAGATTAAGTATCTGGTGATGGCATTCGTAGCCGTTTGTCTCACCGCTGCCATTTCTTCTTGCGAAAAGGAAAAGGAAGTAGAGAAAATCGTCGAGAAGGAAGTTATCAAGACAGACACCGTGACCGTTGAGAAGAAGGACACCGTCCGTGAGCCGGCATCCAACTGGGAGCGTTATCAGCAACTTGTCACCGCTGACGTCAAAAACAAAAAGAAACAAAACAAGGCGATTCTGCTGGTTGCTTTCGGTTCTACATGGGAGCAAGCTTTCAATGCCTTCGACACAACCATTGATGCCTATCAGAAAGCATTCCCAAAATACGACATTTTCTTGAGCTATTCTTCGGCCATCTGTATCAACCGTGCTGCTGCCGGTGAGAACGGCGTCGCCCGTAACTACTACGCACCTCCATTCTGGCTCAATGCCTTTGCTGCTGAGGGTGTCCAATACGAGGAGATTGTCATACAGTCGCTGCAGGTCATCCCTGGTGAGGAATACACCCGTGTCATCAACTACATCAAGGACTTTGCCAACAATTCAAATGGCGACCTCGACGACAGCTATCTGGCCAATGTAACGCTGAAACTCGGTGTACCCCTGTTGCAGGATGCTGACGAAGACGTGAACCTCGTTGCCAAGGAGTTGAATGCAATTTACAAAGACAAGGCAGCTGAAGGTGTTGTCGCTTTCATGGGACATGGTAACCCCGACAGTTATGATACCTACAAGGCCAATGTACGCTACACTCAGCTCGAAGAGGCTTTACAGCAGTATAACAAGAACTATTATGTCGGCACAGTCGATATGATGGAAAACTTCAAGACCAACGTTTGGGAGCGCATGATGGCCAACGGTATCAAGAGCGGTAAAGTTTACTGCCACCCACTAATGTCTATCGACGGTGATCATGGTCACAACGACATGGCTGGCGACGATGATGACAACTGGGACGGCGAAAAGTTCACCCCCAACGAAGAGGGCGAAGTCGAAGACACCTCTTGGAAGATGTATTTCCAGCACTTAGGCTATGAGTGCAACGACGAGACGATGATCAACCTCGGTCTGCTCGAACTACCCACCATCCGCCAAGTCTGGATGAACCACACTCAGGCTGCTATAGACGGTGAGCCGCTTGAGTATTATCACTCCAAAAATCCTGAATAAACCATTTAATGTCAGTATACGTGTATTATATAAGTGTGTTGAGGAAGAGACTGTCGGGAGACAGCATCTTCCTCCTTTTACTTCTCATGAGTAGTATCTCTGCTCAGGCACAGATTCACCAGATGGTGCGGAAAGACTCATCAGCGATTGATCGCACCTACAATCTGAACCCCGTGGTCGTGACCGGCTCTGGCCACCACCAGCGATTGAAGAGTACCGCCACCCCCGTCCGTGTTCTCAGCAGTCAGGAAATCAGCGAACAAGGTATTACCACCTTCGACGGAGCCCTGACACGCATGATGCCCCAGGCCTCGATGGCGCCTAACGCCATGGGAACATTCCTCCGCCTGAACGGACTCGGTAACAAATACATCCTCATCCTGATCAATGGCCAGAAACTGTCAGGCGACATCTCTAACAATGTCGACCTCAACCGTATCAATATGGCCCGTGTCAAACGCATCGAGGTGCTCGACGGCGCTGCATCGTCGCTCTATGGTTCAGATGCCATCGCAGGCGTCATCAACATCATCACTGACCAACCGACCCAAAATCTGATCAGTATAACCAGCGACACCAAGGTCAGCGGTCACGGCATAATGACCGAAGCCGTCAGTCTGGATATCTATAAAAACGGCTTCGGCTCCTATACCTCATTCAGTCACGACCAGGCCGACAGCTATCAAACCAACGACGAAGAATATGTCAAGGGCTCAGAGCCCCAGACACAGAAAACGATTGCCCCCTTCTTCACTGGCTATCGCTCGAACATCATCGGACAGAAATTCACCTATGCCCCCACTCAGCACCTTGCACTGAATGCAGGCCTGGACTATTCATACAAAATCACCAACCGTCCGGAAACCCGATCCGACATCACGGGCGGCACCGACTATGAGATGCGCTATAAGGGCCTGCGCTGGAATGTGGGCGGCATCTATAAATTTACCAATCGTCACTCACTGCAGGCCGACTTCACCGTCGACCGTTTCCGCTATGGCAAAGAGTACGATGTGGAAACCAAGACCTACCAAATTGGCGACTATGTGCAATCGAAGAAACAACGCATGATGGAGGGCGAGCTTAAGGCCATTCTGGGAATTACCACCCACTCTACCACTATCTTCGGAGCAGACTGGCGTAAGGACTACCTCGTAGCCACATCAGGCAATATCGATCAGCACGTATCAACGCTGGCTGCCTATGCCCAACACGAGATGAAATTTCTGAAAGACTTCACGGCCACATTCGGCTTGCGCTATACCCATCACGAGACCTTTAACAACCATCTGACACCAAAGCTGTCGCTGATGTATGCCCCCGGTAGTTTCCGTTTCCGTGCTACCTACTCTGCAGGTTTCCGTGCGCCAGGCCTCGACGAGCTCTACTATCATTATTATGCCGTCAATCGTGGAAAGCCGCAAATCAGTTTCGGCAATCAGGATCTCAAGCCCGAAGACAGCCACTATTTTTCACTGAATGCTGAATACCGCACGCATCTGATAGCCATCAGTCTGACGGGTTATCTGAACCGCATCAACGATATGATAGTCAAGCAGAAAATCGATGTTGACGACACCTCGCTGGCAATGCTGCAACGCGAGTTTCCTGAGATGACCGAGGCAGAGGCCTCGAAACTGGTAAGCTATGCCTTGTATCAGAATAGCGACAAGGGCGATGTAAAAGGCATGCAACTCAACATCTCTGCCAATATACTTCCAGGATTGAACATCTCCGCCAATTACGTCTACACCTATGCTAGATACAAAAGTGGTGAGGCTTGGCAGACACTGGAACGCAGCATCCGTCATGCTGCCACCATAGCAGTCAACTACCACCATAGCTGGCGACAATACGCTCTGAACGTCAATCTGAATGGCCGTCTGCAGTCGAAGACCTATTATCCAGACTATGAGGATGCCCCCGGATTCGGCATCTGGAACCTAAATACCACGCATAGCCTTCATTTCCTGAAGGGAGTGTTATTCAAGCCGAGTCTCGGTATCGACAATATCTTCGACAAGGCGGACAGAAGAATCGACGCATCCGATCGTAAGTATGCCTTATACACCCCTGGCCGAATGTTCGTCATTGGTGGCACTATCAAACTATGGAAGTAAAACGAACATAAGAAAAACTCAAATATATTTGTTTTTTCGCTCACTTATCCGTACCTTTGCACCCGATGATGACGACATTGATTATAGGACTGTTGATTCCATTACTAGGCACGATGCTCGGTTCCGCTTTTGTATTCTTTATGAAGGGCGAAATGTCCGTAAAGCTACAAAAGACATTGTTAGGCTTCGCATCGGGTGTAATGGTGGCGGCATCGGTATGGTCGTTGCTGATTCCATCGATGGATATGGTGGCAGACAGCGGACGGTGGTCGGTGTTTCCCGCCGCTATAGGATTCCTGTTGGGTATAGGTTTTCTGCTGATGATAGACGAACTGACGCCTCACCTGCATATCGGAACAGACAAGCCCGAGGGCATGCAGTCACATCTTTCCAAGACGGTGATGCTAGCCCTAGCCGTCACCATTCATAATCTGCCTGAAGGTATGGCCGTAGGGGTGGTCTTCGCAGGAGTTGAGAGCAGCATCTCGAATATCTCGCTAGCTAGTGCCGTTGCCGTCGCATTGGGTATTGCCATTCAGAACGTGCCGGAGGGAGCTATTATCTCCATGCCTATGCGGGCAGAGGGCAATTCCAAATGGAAATCATTCGCCATTGGCTCATTGAGCGGTGCTGTCGAACCTGTAGGTGCCGTTGCCGTCTTGCTGTTGGCTTCTTTGCTGATGCCTATCCTACCCTACATGCTGGCTTTTGCTGCGGGAGCTATGTTCTACGTGGTTGTCGAGGAACTCATACCCGAAGCCTCCAATGGTCAGCACAGTAATCTTAGCACCATCGGTTTCGCTGTCGGTTTTGTGCTCATGATGGTGCTCGACGTGGTGATGGGATAAAGAATCCCCACCATTCATTCATAAAACAGTGGGGATTTCCTTTAAGTAGAAAGATTTTCTTATAGATTCAGACTCTTTTTGATAGCCTCGATCTTTGCTTCTGCAGCCTTCGTGCAGCGCTCGTAATCAGCAGCGCCCTTGAACGAAGGATCTTTCACCTCAGTATAGAATTTAATCTTCGGCTCTGTGCCTGAGGGACGTACAGAGACTTTTGTGCCATCGTCGCAGAACCACTGCAGCACATTCGACTTATCAGGCATATCGAGCTTCTCCACAGTGCCGTCGGCATTCTTGGCCTCCAACGAAAGGAAGTCTTTAGAGAGCACAATCTTCGAACCACCCAGATCCTTCGGGGGATTGGCACGGAAATCAGTCATCATCTGCTTAATCTCGTCGGCACCTGTCTTACCCGGGCGAACCACGTTGATGGTCACTTCCTTAGAGAAACCATACTCCGCATAGATATTCATCAGCAGGTCGTAGAGCGTCATACCGTTGTCGCGAGCCCAAGCAGCAATCTCACAGATCAGACAGATAGAAGCTGGGGAGTCTTTATCACGAACCTTATCGAACGGCAGGAAGCCGAAACTTTCCTCACCACCACCGATATACTTCTTCTTACCTTCGTTGACACGGATCTCGTTAGCAATCCACTTGAAGCCTGTGTAGCAGTCCTTATATTCAACCTGATTCTTCTTGGCAATCTCAGCAATCACCTCAGTAGTCACGATAGTCTTAACAAGGAACTCGTTGCCCTTCAACTGACCGAGTTTCTTCTTGTTGGCGATGATGTACCATGAGAACATCATACAAGTCTGGTTACCATTCAGTATCTCCCATTCACCTTTCGAATTACGGCATACAATGGCCAGACGGTCGGCATCGGGATCGGAAGCAATCACAAGGTCGGCATTCAACTTCGTTCCGAGCTTCATACCCAGCGTCATAGCTTCTGCATTCTCAGGATTCGGGCTAACCACAGTCGGGAAATTACCGTCGATTACCATCTGCTCAGGCACCACGTGGATATTCTGGAAGCCCCAAGAGCGCAAAGCCATCGGGATAATCACACGACCTGTACCATGCATTGGCGAATAGACAATGTTGAGGTCTTTCTGGCGCAGAATGACATCCTGATCGACCATCGCCTCCTTAACAGCCTGGATATAGTCCCAGTCCATCTCACCGCCAATGGGAATGATGAGATCCTTGTTGCCTTCAAACTTCACATCCTGGATCTTCACCTTGTTCACCTCGTCGATGATGCCTTTGTCGTGGGGGAAGAGTACCTGAGCACCATCGTCCCAATAAGCCTTGTAACCGTTGTACTCACGAGGATTGTGAGAGGCGGTGACATTTACACCGGCCTGACATTTGAGCTGACGGATAGCAAATGAAATCTCCGGTGTAGGACGCAGGCTCTCAAAAAGATAAACCTTGATACCATTAGCCGAGAAGATATCGGCTACGGTCTCAGCAAACATGCGGCCGTTGTTACGACAATCATGACCTACCACCACCGAACTCTGCTTATCAGGGAAAGCCTTGTTGATATAGTTGGCAAAACCCTGTGTAGCCATACCCACGATGTACTTGTTCATACGGTTTGTACCAGCGCCCATGATACCGCGCAGACCACCTGTACCAAATTCCAAATCACGATAAAAAGCATCGATCAGTTCTGCCTTGTCGGGATTGTCCAACATGGCCTGAACATCTTTACGTGTCTCCTCATCAAAGGCGGGAGCCAACCATTCCTTTGCACGTGCCTCGCACTGAGCAATCAATTGAGCATTATCTGCCATAATTCTTCGTTTTTATTTGTTTTAGATTATACTTTAAATTCCAATTTACAAAGTTACTAAGAATTTCGCAAAAATGTTCAATAAGGCATTATCTTTTTTGTTTCTTTAAGATTATATCTATCTCATCAAACTGTTTACCCATGTTCAGATTGAAATAGATGCGATAGAGCGCAGGTCCCCATTTATTCTGTCCATCGGGCGCCAGAACACGGTATTTCTCCATATAAGGCATCGCATTCTGATACATCTTCCTGATTTGCTTTTTATGACGCATAGGATCCATTCTCAAGGCAATGTTGACATAAGCCGTTCCTGCATTATAATAGGCTTCTGCCATATCAGGATAGCGCTTGATCACACGATTAGAATAGTCAAGACTCTCAGCAAACTTCTCAAGCTTAAGTAACACCACTGACTTGGCAAAGAGGAAGAGCCGATTGGTGGAATCGGCCTTCAACGCCAGATTTGCCACCTCCAAAGCCTTCTCCGGCTGGTTCTGATAGCTATCCATCAGTCTGGGGAAGAAATAAGATGATATCGGATAGTCGTTGAACCCCTGCCACAGCGTAGCGACATACATCGAGTCATCCTTCAATGACTTCCACGACTCCGCAATATACTGTAACGTCCAACTACGCTTAGTTGAATCCTGCAGGGCCAGATTACGATAACGAAGCGCCATTATCGGCTCCTTCATCCGATAGCCGCTATACGTAGCCCAGTAGGCCGCTTCGGCCATACGCACCTCCTGCGAGAAATCATAGCCAGCAAACAACGGTTGGCGACGACAGTCGATATAGGTCTCAAAATAATCGAAAGCCTTTTTAAAATCCCCTTTCCTCACAAAATAGCTGCCTCCAAAGAAAAGGTTGGAACGATACCTCATCATATCACGGGCGACATCCTTGCGCAGTTCAGGATCCACTTTGCCCTTCTTATCGGGACGTGCATCGAGGGAGTCCATACGGAAGGAGATGGTAAACAGCCGGCGCACAATCGAAAAGAACTGGGCCGTATCCTGCTGTTTCTTCATATAGAATTTCTCATTGGCCTGATCATACTGCTTCTGCACGCTCTGGAACCATATCTCATAGATACGTTTGTTTTCGCGATTGGCAGAGTCTTTCAGAAGGTCAGTCATCAGTTTCTCAGCCTTATCGAAATTCTTACCACTCTTCAGGTAAGTGCGTGCCTCACCGATCTGTTTGCGCTGGGCACAGACAGACAGCGTTACAAAGAGTGCTATGAATACCGTTATTTTCCTGAATTCCATTTTCCTTACCTTATTATATAAACAAAGCCGGTGCAAAGGTACGAAATTATCCCGAAAGTCAAGTAACTATCGGGATAAAATACACATTATTTAATATTACTCCAATACCTATGCCCCAAAGGCTAGCGGCAGTCAAAGCGTATCTTCCAAACACCCGGGGACTCAGACGGGAATCAAGGAGTCCTCGCCCACGTAGAATCGTCCGCAGTGAGTTTTGTATTAGACAAAAGAACAAAAGAAACATAAAAAAATGCATTCTGTTATTCACAAGTCTGAAAAAAGTGGTATCTTTGCAACGTAAACGACCAAACACTATCCAATTATGAGTAAAATAAAGACTATCGGAGTTCTGACGTCGGGCGGCGATGCCCCCGGCATGAACGCAGCGATCCGTGCCGTCACACGCGCCGGCATCTGCAACGGTTTTAACATCAAAGGTATCTACCGCGGTTTCGACGGCCTCATCAAAGGTGAGGTGAAACAGTTCACCACCGAGGATGTCAGCGGCATCATCACCCGGGGCGGCACCATCCTCAAAACAGTCCGCAGCAAGGAGTTCATGACTCTTGAAGGGCGCCAGATTGCCTACGAGACCTGCCAAAAGGAGGAGATCGACGCCCTCGTGGTCATCGGCGGCAACGGCTCGCTGACAGGTGCCTGGAACTTCGGCATGGAGTTCGACTTCCCCGTCATCGGTCTGCCCGGCACCATCGACAACGACCTCTACGGCACCGACGCCACCATCGGCTACGACACCACGATGAACACCATCATGGAATGCGTCGACCGTATCCGCGACACCGCCAATTCCCACGAGCGCATCTTCTTCGTCGAGGTGATGGGCCGCGATGCCGGTTTCCTGGCACAGAACTGCGCCATCGCCTGTGGTGCCGAGGCTGCTATCGTCCCTGAGGAGACGACCGATGTCGACCAGTTGGCACAGTTCATGGAACGTGGCATCCGAAAGTCCAAGAAGTCGTGCATCGTCATCGTCTCCGAGAGTCCCAAGTGCGGTGCCCTTTATTATGCCGACCGTGTGAAGAACGAGTTTCCCGAGTTCGACGTGCGTGTGTCCATCCTCGGCCATCTGCAGCGCGGAGGAAGCCCTTCAGCCCGCGACCGCATCCTGGCCAGCTGCACCGGTGTCGGTGCCGTCGAAGCCATCAAGCAGGGCCAGCGCAATGTCATGATCGGCTATCGCAACAACGATATCGTCTATGTGCCCTTCACCGAGTGCATCCGCACCGACAAGCGCTTCGACAAACGCCTCATCAAGGTGCTCAACGAACTGAGCATCTAAAGAGAGGGGAAAAATTCTTTTTCATAAGAAAAAAACTTAGGGAATTAAGTTGTTAAACTTAATTCCCTACTTACTTTGTGATTCCGGCGGGATTCAAACCCACAACCTTCTGATCCGTAGTCAGATGCTCTATTCAGTTGAGCTACGGAACCAATCCGTTTTTGTTTTGCGGGTGCAAAGGTACACACTTTTTTCGAACTGACCAAATGTTTTTGGCACTTTTTTCGAAAAACGTGCATTTTTTACACGATTATGCGTGTTTTGTGATAATTTTCACGGAATTCTGAGGGGCTACAACCCTTCTTCTTGCGAAAAATACGATTGAAATTGCTCAGATTGTTGAAGCCGCAACCGTAGCCGATCTCGGCTATCGAATGGGTACTATCGACGAGCATCCTGCTCGCATAACCCAGTCGCATGTCGATAATATAATCTGTCAGGTTACGACCCGTATGCAGTTTGAAGAAACGGCTGAAGGCACTGGGACTCATACCGGCGATGTCGGCCATGTCGTTCAGGCGGATCTCATTCATATAGTTCTGATTGATGTAGTTCTTCACCTTCAACACCCGTCGGCTGTCGCTGGCAACCTCCACCTTCGCGTAGCTGCTGGTGGCCAGAGCCCTTGCACCTGGGCAACGCGAGAGTTCATAGAGGATGCTGAGGAATTGCTGACAGGCATAGAAGCCATCCTTTATGGTGCTGAGTGTGCAGAGCATCGGATAGACCTTCATAATGGCATCCATCGGGAAACTCAGTCCTTTCTGTGCCTCGTGCATCATCTTCTGCATCGAAATGAACGGATTACGTCCGAAGATGGTATCGTCGGAGAAATCGATGTCAAAATGTATGGTTATCTCGTGGATATCCTCACTGGTACAGGTATTCTGTTCCCACACATGCTCCAAATCAGGTCCTGTGATCAGCACCAGATCGTAATCACCAATCACCTCGTTGGAATCGCCTACAATACGTCGCACGCCAGACGCATGCTCCACGAAGTTCAGTTCAAACACTTTATGGTTATGGATAGGATAAGTGAACTCTTTCTTACGCCTTTCGGCAATATAGAGTACATCCTTACCCGTCAGTTGGGTGATTTCATGTATGACCTTCGACTCAACCATTCTCCTACCCCTTTTCTTAAATTTTGAGTTCTTTCAGAATCTCCGACATACGCTGCATATTCTTAATACGCATGGGCACGAGTGGCAGACGCAGAACATTCTCGATGAATCCCATCTCCGAGAGCATCGCCTTCACACCTGCAGGATTGCCGTCGACGAAGAGTAGTGAGAACAGATCTGTGAAACGGTGATGGATCTTTCGGGCTGGATCATACTCACCACGCATCTGCAGACGAATCATCTTCGAGAACTCTTTAGGAAGGGCATTACCGATGACGCTGATCACACCCACGGCACCACAACTCACCATCGGGAAAGTCAGTGAGTCGTCGCCGGATATCACATCGAAGTCGTTTGGCTTGTTCTTGATAATCTCGTCCACCTGCTCCAGATTGCCACTGGCCTCTTTGATGGCCACAATATTCTGGCAGTCGCGAGCCAGACGGACGGTGGTAGCAGCTTGCATATTCACACCTGTACGACCTGGCACATTATACAACACCACGGGCAACTTTGTAGCCCCAGCAATTGCCTTGAAGTGCTGATAGAGACCTTCCTGTGAGGGTTTGTTGTAATAGGGACAGACACTCAGGATGCCGTCAATTCCCCGGAAATCACCATTCTTCAGTTCCTCCACGACAGCCGCCGTGTTATAACCGCCACAGCCCATCAGAATGGGCACGCGCCCCCGGACATAGTCCACGATGGTGTCCTTGATCTTCTGTTTCTCAGCAGGGGTGAGTACAGGTGTCTCTCCAGTTGTCGCAAGAATACAAAAGAAGTCGGCACCGTTGCTGAGCTGATAGTCCACCAGACGTATCAGAGCCTCGTAGTCAACGGAGCCGTCTTCCTTGAACGGGGTTATAAGGGCGATGCCCAGTCCCTTGAATATATTGTGTACCATAGAGTATGAATTTGCATTGAAAAGCGGCAAAGTGCCGAAATCGGGTGCAAATTTACACAATTTTATTCAGAAACGCATCATTCCGCCCCTATTTTTTGCAAAAAAGTATTATTCTGACTTATTATTCCGACTTAAACAAGTCTTTAATACCGCCAATCGATCCGAGCAGGTTCGTAGCCTCGTAAGGCAGGTAGACGGTCTTGGTCTTGTCGCCCTCAGCCAGTTCCTGCATCATCTGGATATACTTCTGGGCCAGCAGATAGTTGGCGGGGTTCGTCGATTTACCCACAGCCTCGGTTATCAGTTCGATGGCCTTGGCCTCAGCCTCTGCCTTACGGATACGTGCCTGAGCCTCACCTTCTGCCTCGAGGATAGCCTGGTCTCGGGCTGCCTGGGCCTTGTTGATGATAGCGGTCTTCTCACCTTCAGATGCCAGGATCTCAGCGGCTTTCTGTCCCTCAGAGGTAAGAATCTGCGCACGCTTGTTACGCTCTGCCTGCATCTGCTTCTCCATTGCTGTCAGCACAGAGTCGGGAGGTGTGATGTCCTGCAGCTCCACGCGGTTCACCTTCACGCCCCACTTGTCGGTGGCATCGTCGAGCACAGCGCTCAACTTCTTGTTGATGGTGTCACGCGAGGTCAGTGTCTCGTCGAGTTCCAACTCACCGATAATGTTACGAAGGGTTGTCTGCGTCAGTTTCTCGATAGCGTTAGGCAGGTTGTTGATCTCGTAGGTAGCCTTGAAGGGATCCACAATCTGGAAGTACAACAGGGCGTTGATTTCCGTCTGCACGTTATCTTTGGTAATCACGTTTTGCTTGGGGAAGTCATACACCTGCTCACGCAAATCAATAGTGGTCGAATACTGGTAGCGTCCGTGATTCAGCACCACGATCGACTTGGCGCGGTCGATAAACGGGATGATGATGTTGATACCCGGTTTCAGTGTAGCGTAGTAGCGTCCGAGGCGCTCCACGATTTTCGTTTCCGACTGAGGGATAATCACAAGGGCCATCTTTGCGAACAGAATCACGCAAACCACGATGGCAATCAGTACATAAGTCATAATGTCCATAATTTAAATTGATTGATTAATACTTTTTCATTATTCACTAACCACTGTTATAATGGTGCTCTCGCGGCCTACCACGCGCACGTTCCGGCCTTCGGGAATATCAGCGGGCTCGTTGGTCACGGCCTTCCAGATGTCACCGTCAATCTGTACGCGGCCGAAGCCGTCGGCCTTGACGGTCTCCACCACCCTGCCCTTACGGTCAATCAGCGCGTCGGCATTACTCACACGGTTGTCCTCGCCCTTATGCAGGTAGCGCTGGGCAAAGGGTCGCACCCAGAAGAGGCTGATGAGCGTGAACACGGCAAACATCAGCAGCTGCAGATAGATACCGCCGCCCAGAGCTGCCGTGATGGCGGCAAATACCGATCCTATGGAGAAGCAGATGATGAAGAAGTCGCCTGCTGTAAGCTCCAGGATCAGACAGACTACGGCCACGACGGCCCACATCTGCCACAAGTGTTGTGCTAAATACTCAATCATAGTCGTATCGTTTTAGAGTGATAAAATAAAGTCATCCCAGTCTTTCGACGAACCTTTCATGCCGAACACCTTCGAATAGAGGCGGCTGCGTGTCGAGGCCACGCTCTCCTTCGAGTGCGCCGTCAGCAGCGCAATGTCCTTCGGCTGGATCCGAACCTTGATCAGCAGACTCACGTGGTAGTCTTGTTCCGACATGCGGTAGAGGCTGTAAAGCTTCTCGGTGAAGCCCGTGTAGACGCTGTTCACCACCTCGGTCAGCTCCGTCCAGTCCTGCGCCGTCAGACTACGTCCGCTGTTCAGGCAAGTCTGGATCCTCTGGTACACATCCGACGAGAAGATCATGGTTTCCGCATGCTCGCGTTTCTCATTCTCCAGCCGCGCCACCTTATTATGATAGTCGAGCGTGGCTTTCTTCTCCTCGAGTTCCAGTCGCAGCAGCGAGTTCTCATCGCCCAGTTTCTTTAGCAGCATCTCCAACTCAGCGATCTTCGTCTCATTCTGAGCTATGCTTTGTGTGCTCTGTGCCTGCTGAAGCTCCTGCAGCGTACGGATCTTCTCGTGCATGACCATCATCTTGCGACGACTGTTCTGAACCGTCACCACGAAGAGCACGGCGTAGACCACCATACCTATTATTAATAGGAACCACTCACGATCGGTGAGGCCGAGGCCGGATGTCATTGTCAACGTTTGAATCATGGCGCAAAGTTACGACTTATAAACGATACTTCCAAATAATTCTATTCGCAATAGTTTGCAGCTGTATTCGCAATAGTTTGCATGCATTATCTTAGTTCGCAAAAGTTTGCACACCTACTTTATGAACTAAGAACTCCTTGTTTCATCTCATCTTAATACACATCTTCGTAAGATCGTCGCTGGGTTCGGCACCACCAACGAATTCCTCAACGGCTCTGTGGATAGTCTCTGATGTCTCGCGAGCGTTGCCCAGGTCATTCTGTAACAGGGCCTTCAGACGGGCATCGCCAAATTGCTCCTTATTGCTGTTCTCAGCCTCATTGATACCATCCGTATAGATAAACAAGGTCTTTCCATGCATATCACCGACCTCTTCGCCCTCAAACTTTAATTCTGGCCATAGTCCGATAGGCGCATTCGCTTCCATCTTCATGTATTCGCCGTTGAGCAAAGGCGGATTATGACCGGCATTACAGAACTCCATACGACCGCTCTTCAGGTCGAGGAGTCCGATAAACATGGTGACAAACATTCCCTGATCGTTATCCTCTGCCAATGCATGGTTCAGACGGTTGGCGATAGCGTTTGGCATAAGCTTGCCATCCACCAGCGTACGGAACATACGCGTCACCTCTGCCATATAGAGGGCAGCAGGAACGCCCTTGCCACTAACGTCGCCTACACAGAAGTAAAGAAGGTCGTCGATCAAAGCGTAGCCATACAGGTCGCCACCCACTTCCTTGGCTGGCGTCATCATGGCATAAAGGTCTACATCTCTGCGCTTCGGGAACACATGGGGTAACATACGTTTCTGTATCTCACGCGCAATACGTAGCTCACTCTCAATGCGCTCCTTGGCGGCAGTGGTCTCTTCAAGTTTATCATAGGCATCCTGCAATTTGCTATGTACAAGCTTCAGATTCTTCACGTGCTTATTTCGACGATAGGCAAAGATAGAAAGGAAACCAATGACTAAAGCGGCCATAACAGCGCCCGCTATCAGCAACAGGTGATCCTTGGCCAGTTCCATCTCCTTCGCCTCGTTCTCAGCATAGGCAATGGAGAGTTCCGTGTCGAACTCGTTCATCTGCGAACGAGCCTCCGACGACTCGATGGAATCGATCACCGCCCGCGTGCGCTTTTGCCAGTAGAGGGCCTGACGATAGTCACCCATATGCTCATAGATAGAGGCTTTCTGGGCACATTTATTCTGCATATGGATTAGCTTCTCTGCACGCTGCAGGGCCAATTGCCACTGCTTTCGGTTCTTAGCCAAATAGACGTTGATAAGCTCGCCGAAGAGTCCACCTTGTCCTCCGTACTTTGCTATCAGTTTGGCTCGCTCCTTATAGGCTTCCTCGAAACCGAGACTGTCACCTTGGTTATAACGAGCCAGACATTTATACGACCATGCCGTAATCTGATTCATGGGAATGACGCCAGGCTCTTCGAGTGCCTTGCGGGCATTCTCTTTTACCCTCTCATAGTCCTTTCTGTGGAGTGCAGTTTCACAAAGCCCCAGGTAACAAGGGGCAGCACTCTCCTCAGTCAGGTATTTCTCTTTCAGTTTCAACGCCTGAAGGAAGCTCTTTTCGGCCAGTCCCATGTTGCCAGACTGCTCTCGGATGGTGCCAAGCGTAAAGGTAGCAAAGTACATGCCCACGTTGCTGTTATCCTCTTTAGCATGATGGTAGAGGGCATGTGCCAACTGCACGCCCTTCTGACGATCGACGTACTCGAACATATAGATAGCCTCGTAACTGCATGCCCGATAATAAGTCTCTTGATAGTCAGAGAATTCCGTGGCATCTTTTACCTTCTTAACGGCATCAAAATACTTGTCCGTCTCGCGCGAACTATAATAACGATAAGCTTCATCGGTAAGTTGCTGCAACTTGGGAGGCAGTTGTTCCTCAGCCCAAACACGCGTAACACCTCCTGTCAGCAACAGGAACAACAGAAATATGTGATAAACTACTTTCTTCATAACGCTTACAATCTAACTTTCCATAGGGAATAATCCAAACAGCTTGGCATCTATCATATCCGTCACCTGATTCAGGTCTTCAGCATTCTCGCCAAACTTACAGTGGTCACCGTCTACGATAATCAGTTGCCCCTTATATGTCGATATCCAGTCCTCATAGCGTTTCTCCAGTCCCTGCAGGTAGTCCAGTCGCATGGTCTGCTCATACTCACGACCTCGTTTTTGTATCTGTGCCACCAACGTCGGTATACTCGAACGGATATAGATCATCAGATCGGGCAGACGTACTAGCGACATCATCAGTTCGAAGAGATCGGAGTAGTTCTCAAAATCGCGATCGCTCATCATCCCCTGTCCATGAAGGTTGGGCGCAAAGATACAGGCATCCTCAAAGATCGTACGGTCCTGGATAATCACCTCCTTCGACTTTGATATCTCCACCACCTCCTTGAAACGTTTGCTCAGGAAGTATATCTGCAAATTAAACGACCATCTGGGCATGTCGGCATAGAAATCGGCCAGATAGGGGTTATTGTCTACTGGTTCGAACCTTGGCGTCCACCCGTAACGGTGGGCGAGCAATTTGGTCAATGTGGTCTTGCCACTGCCTATGTTTCCTGCTACTGCTATATGCATATTCTATGGATTTAAAGGGAATAGTCCGTAAAATTCGGCATCGATACGGTCGATGATTTGGGCAAGGTCTTTCGGCTGACGAATAAAGTCAAGACCGTCTTTCTCTACCGTCATCACACGACCTTGGTATTTGTTATAGATAAAGTCATCGTAACGCTCGTTCAAGTTCTGAAGATACTCCAACTGTATGGACTGCTCATAATCGCGTCCCCGTTGTTGGATGTTGCTCACCAGATGGGGCACCGATGCCCGTAGGTAGATCATCAGGTCGGGCAACTTCACCAGCGACATCATCTGATCAAACAATTCCATATAAGTGTCGAAATCCCGATCCGACAGGTTGCCCATCGCGTGGTTGTTGGCCATAAACACGTACACGCCCTCAAAGATCGTACGGTCCTGAATGATGGTATGGTCCGTCTGCGAGATAGCAATCAGATCGCGGAAACGCTCTTTCAGGAAATACACTTCGAGATTAAACGACCACCGCTGTATGTCGCGATAATAGTCCTCTAAGTAGGGATTACCCTCCACGGCCTCGTAGCGCGGTTCCCAGCCGTAATGCTTGGCGAGCAACCTTGTGAGCGATGATTTTCCGCTACCGATATTTCCTGCTATGGCGATATGCATCTGTCGTGATTCGTTTCTGTTGGCAAAATTACGAAAAATAATCGAGAAAAAAAATTTCCCCGATTATTTTCTTATCAGCGATTAATATTTACCGGCAATCGAAAAGGATCTTCCTGCGATTATCTTTCGGCCGCACCGCGAAGTGAATCCAATACGTCGAGCCGCACTTCTCCAAAATCAGCTCGTCAAAGTCGCGCTTCGTGCCAACCGCTCCCCCAGCATCATCGCAATCATCAACAGTTTCCTCATAAACTTACAATATTAATGGATGTCTTCGACTACCAGTCCTGGGTTCAACTTCAGGTTGATGGGATAGATTTTATTCATCTCGAGTTCCTGGCCTGTTACGCTCTTTTCGTAATTCTTCGTACCGTCAGAGGCAGTAAACGTAATGGTCGCTTCGCTACTTACAGGCCGCATAACCACGTAGATGGGGCCTGCGGCAGCTGTACGGTTGACGGTGTAAGTGATGCTGCCGTCGCTGATAGTTAGGTTGGTAATGTTGGCCGTGATGTCGTTATCGGCATCGTCCTTGATGGTCTTCAGCTTCACGATGGCGAGCTGGTTCTCAAGGGTGGCTAAGCCGGGAAGAATAGCCGCGCTCGACATCGTACCTTCGTAGACTGCAAGAGCGAGGTTGTTGGCAAGGCTTTCAAGGGTGCCATCTTGTGTGGCAAGGGGCGCATAGTTAATCCAAACCTCATCGGTCAAATTATCAAGGGCCATTGCTGCGGGATAGACATAATGCACAACTGAACTGGGCTGCGGATCTGTGAGTGCCACAGTGAATTTGGCAGTACCTACATTGATTATATCGGTAGCGGTCAGGGCCTCGCTCACGGCCTTCACGGTCTCGCCATTGGTATTCTGATAAACCACAGCTATCTGGTCACCTGCCGAGAAGTTTGTTGTACCATTTTCTGAACTGATAACACCTCGTGTGCTAGCATTCTCGGCGAGACTAATGGTAGTCGTCTGTATCACTGTTTGATTGGCGGGCTGAACATCCTCAATCTCTTCTGCGCAGCCACTCATCATGGCCCCCATGATAACGAGGGCGGCCATACTCTTCAATATCTTATTGCTTGTCATTGTTTTCATTTTTATAAGCGTTAATTACCAGTTCTGTTCGTCACTAATGGTATATTTTTCTATACCCGTAGTGGGATTTACTTTCACTGTGTACTCAGCGGTCTTCGTTTCGTAAGTGTAGTTCGTGCCGTCGGCAACGGTCGCAGTAATCGTGGCGGTGCCTGAGCCCACGATGGCCACATCGCCTGATGTCGCATTAACGGTAGCCACTGAAGTATCACTGGAAGAATAGGTCACAGTGCCATCGCCCACTATTGTCAGATAACTCGGGAAAGCTACATCGCCGTAATTCTTAATCACCGTTTCTGACTCAAAACTGATGCTGCCAGCAGCCTTGTTCACGGTCAGTGTATAGCTGGCGGAGGCGGCGTAGGTATACGTGTCGTCGTCAGCAGCAGTAGCGGTCACGGTCACGGAGCCTGCCTGAGTGAAGGTCACCACGCCCGTCGCTGGGTCAATGGTCGCACCGCAGGTGTTGTCGTTGTTCACGCTGTAGGTCACAGTGCCTGTGCCCGTGTTCGAAGCGGTCTGCGCATAGGTATTCTCAGTAGCTGTTGCACTCCACGTCTGGCTGACAGCTTCATTAGCGAACGCAATATCGGCGTCACGTTTGGTGAACGTCATTTTCAGGGGCGACTGGTAATAAGTGCCCTTGGCCAGTGTAACGCCCGTCTTCGTATAAGTATAGCTGTCGGTGCCTACGATGGCGGTGAAGTAGTAGTAGAGGTCAATCGACGGACGCATCGCTACATAAAAATCGCTGGTGGCAGCCGAGGGCGTCACGGTGGTCATCCCGTCGTTGCCGTCGGTAATCACAAGGCTCGTAGCACTGACGGCTTCACCCTTAGCGTCCTGCAACGAGAACTTCACGATGGCCAACTGGTTGTAGAGTGTGACGGTGCCGTTAAGCGAGACGTGTCCTGCGGCTACGCTCAGCTTGGCATCGCTCGACTGGCAAAGGTCGAGGTCCTTGGCGATGGTGGCCAGTGTGCCGTCTTGTTCCTTCAGCAGGTCGGCCTTCACCGCCTTCGTCGTCGCGTCTACGGCCGAGGCGGGATAGACCACCGTCACGTCGTCGTTATCGGCAGGATTACCAGTGATGGTACCCGAGATGGTGGCGGAGCCGTCGGTGTTCTTAGTGACCGACATTACCTCCACGATGCCATTATGTATGAGAGCCACCTCCTCGCCATCGGCAAAGGCGGTTTTCAGAGTCTTTTCGGTGGTATTCTCCGTGATGGCTCTTGTCTGTGAGCCCATTGTGATAATGGCGCTGAAAGGCATGCCCTCACCCTTGGGCGCGGTCTGTTGCGTCAATGTCTCGTCGCTGGTGCAGGCGACCATCATCGTGGCCAGCGCTGCTATCATTATGATTTTTGCTTTCATATCTAAAAATCTGTTTTATCTGTGATATCTGTGTGACCTCAGAAAGGATTCTCGCCACTACCATAGCCTTCTCTGTCGAGCGTCGAGGGCTGCGCACTGATGGTCAGCGTATAGCTGGCGGTATTCGTCTCATAGGTGTATTTATTGCTATCAGCAACAGTCGCGGTGATTTTGACGGAGCCCGTGCCATTGATGGTCACTTCGCCGGTCGACGGGTCGACATCAGCAACTGTGGTGTCCGACGATTCATAAGTCACCGTGCCGTCGCCCGTGTTCGTCAGCGGGTGGATAAACGCCGCATCGGTATTGGTTTTATTCACTTCTGTCGTTTCATAGCTGATAGAACCGGATTTCTTCATGACGGTCACCTTGTGTGAGAAGGATAAGGTCCATCCATTAACGACAGGTATAAATGTAATCACAGCCTCACCAGCTGCAACAGCAGTGACGGTGGCCTTCATAACATCAGAACCAGCGGTGACCGTGGCCACATTCGGGCCGTGCGAAACCCAGGTTACGCTTTCTAGATAGTCACGGGGACAGGTACTTAGGTATGGTTCTTAGGTATGACGGCTGCTATGACTCAGGCACCTGTCCCCACGGCTACTATACACATGCCCATCCGAATTTACGGACGAGTTCTTGTAACAGATTCCTGTCACGAATAGGGATTGTAACCGAGACAGTCTCTCGCTGGTTATCACGTT
>CACWSX010000026.1 GCA_902763615.1 uncultured Prevotellaceae bacterium
GTCGCTGCCCAAGCCAGCCTCATTGAGCACCAGCTGACAGTTGCTGCGGAACCAGCCGCCACTCTTGTCCTTGCGGCTGACGATGATACCGGCAGCAATGACATCGCCGCCACGGCCAAGTACGAAGTTGAAGTGATTGGTGTCGAACTCGAAAGTCGAGAAGTTCAGGTGATTCTTCCAGTTGGAGCAGGGAAACCCGCCCTCGTTGTTCACGATCTCGGTTGTCATGGGCGCACCGGAACCGTCGGCATTGCGAGGATTGAGCACGATGCGGGCACTCGCCGCTTCATACTTGCCATTGAGCTTCTGTACGGTTACGAAGGTCACCTGGTCGCCACGCTGTAAACCCCATGCACTGATGAAGTCTGCGTAGGTGGGGCTGGGCGAATTGACATAAGCCTTGTGGCCGCCTTCAGCATCGATGCCCACAGACACCTCGGGCAAATGACCCATTGAAATGATGGCGGCAAAGGGTGTCCACTTGTCGCTCTCAAGCGGCATGAACTGGTAGAACTGGTTGAGGCTCTGACCAGAGTTCTGGATCGTTGACGCACGTTCGCGAAGGTGCTTGAGGTTGACCTTCTTGAACTTGTTCATACACGCGAAGCCATTGCTGACACCCTCGAAAGAGTGATTGCAAATGAACTTCAACATGGCATAAAGCATGCCTACAGTCTTTACTAACACACGCTGCAAAGTCTGTGCAGCTGTTTTTGGATTTTTTACATGCATAATTATAAAACATTAAATATTTAACTTAAATCCTACCCTTGGAGACTGAGGTCAATTAGTGTTCAATTAGAGTTGAATATGAGCTCAATTAGAGTTTAACTAGAACTTAATTAGAGTTTAATTAGAGTTCAATTAGAGTTCAATATGACTTTAATATGAGAACGATGTGAGAGCAACATGAGTTAGTCATGAGCAATCAATGAGTCTGACCGAGTATCATCCAATTCGTGATCTCGGTGCAAATGTACGGCGTTTTCCCAATGCTTACAAATAAACATTCCCCCCAATATCTCCCGCAGGGGAAAGTGGGAGGATAATGGGGGGAAGAAATTGAGATTGATAGATTATCAGAAGCCTTTTGCAATGGAATTTATGTCATCCGAGTAGTTATTCTTTCTCTGGAGATAATACTCGTAATTCTTCCTGTCACCTATCTCCGGAAACTCCGAGAAAAGCGCTTTGTATGTAGGCTGCATAAGGGTGCCGTTCTGCACTGCGGCAAGAATCGTAAGGGCACATACCTTGGGTCTCTTGCCATCGATGATTTCGTGCAGCCGCTTCAAGACAGCTTCGCTTTTGGGCATATCAATTATGAAATCTGTAAAAGGACTGGGGGCTTTGGGTTTCCTTGCAAGTTTCTCAACAGGCAGCACATGTTGCTCGTCGTATTCCTGCAGGACAGCAGCGACGGTAAGGATCGATATCCAGTTGTCGGTGTTGTAGCACTCGTCTTTGTTAATAGGTTCTGCAGGATGCTTTTCGCTATAAAACAGTTGAAAGTGAACATATCTGTCCTTTGAGAGATGATCATATTTGTTCACCCACGGGCCTAGCTTCTGGTCTTTTTCCATTTTGGCAATCAGGTTTTCGCGGGATCCTTCGAAGTCTTTCCGCCACGGCTCTATGTAGTCCTTTTGAGCTTTTTCGCTTTTGCGGAACCATGCTAATAATTCAGGAAAGTCAATATGATATGCGTAAATATTCCAGAAATATATATGATAGTGTTGTATAAGATTCAGGATCTTTACGATTTGATTTAGCAAAGCCTCCTTATCAATCTGAGTTGCTTTATAATGATCGCACACATAAGCGTAGGCTTTCTCTTCTGTATAGGGCATTGTTGGGATGGGTGCATACCCTATCTGACGTACTGACAAAACGCCTTTTTCTACAATTTTAAGGCTTATATCCCATATTGGATCATGTTTGAGGCATTCTATTAAGGGGGCTCCTGCTTGAATTAAGCCTTCACTTATCTGTTCCAGAATCTTGTAGCAGTCCATGTTCCAGAAACCCAGCGTATATAATACAGCTTTCGACATGGGATCACCACCAATCAATCTCTGACATGTCAAATAATAGAACAAATCGTCTATCACATACAAATTGGTCTCCAACATGTCAAGAGCGGCAAAAAAAGTAGTTGAGGGATAAAGACTAATGTCGATCATTTGACTAGCCTGCCGCGTTCTCTCGACATGTTTTAGTATGATATTCCAATCCGGTGTTCTCCTCCAACGTGCCTTGAAAAAATAACCCAAGAATTTATTTTCGACATTATCCGTTATGTCCAATTCCGGCTCTTCTGCTTCGTTTCTTCTTATTCCCATATCATTTTCAGTTTATCAATGGCAAATATACACATAAATTCTGAAACCTCCACACATCAGAAACTGTTTTCTGCTAAAACCGTAGATATTTTAGCACTTTTTGGTATTTTCTTAGCCTTCCTTGACATGTCACGAATAATCCGTGACCGTTACGAAGTCTCCTGCCCCTGTCGTGACACTTTATGACCGGCGCATTAGCTTACTCCTTAACAGTTTTTGTCAAAACAGATGCGTTTTACAACATTTCCTTTTCTTTCGAGGAATTCAACAGATATAATGTTTTCTGATTTTAACATCCAGAATGTTGCTTGAATGCTACGGTTGCGCTTATGAGTACGGCCTACTTCTTTGTCACGCCTGTCTAAGTCAAATATAGCCTCCCAACTCTTTTCAATTTCCTTTTGTATCTCAGCAGGATAATCTTCAAATCTAAGACTTTTGCCAGCTTCCTTCTCCAATAAATCAGTTTTCTTGTTGATTCTTTTCCAATTTGTCAGTGGGCATTGATTCAACACATTATGCCAATTGCAGAAATCAGAAAGAAGCACCTCATTATCAGGTATCTCAATTTCCATATAGGCCGATATTCCTTTTTGGATATCAAGACAACTTCTTAGTGGTTTCCTTGATTTTGCAGAGTTATACTGATACCAGGCCCACATTGGATACCAGATTTCTTTCATTGGTGGTTCTCCTATACGTTGTCTCATCTGATCAGTCATCCAACGATAGGCTTTCATAAACTTCTCATCATCACCCCATGCTGGTTTGGTACAGTATGCCACCCCATCACGCTGCAATTGATCATAGATATCAATTCCCTGTATCGTCCAAAGTCTCATTTTCTTGATTTATTTTTCAACAACAACCTTCAGAAGTATGCTGTATTCTTCTAATAATACATTTACCCGTTTCATCATTTCTCATTTTCTATTAATACTGCTATCCTTTAAACGTCCATCTGAAGAATGCGAATATCCAATACCCTAAACCAATTATAAAAAACATACTCCATATAGCAGGAAACAAATGCCCAAGTTCCCATAGAGCAATGAGTGCCATAATAATGAATATATAATCACTCTTCTTCATTCTCATCTTCTGCCTCCTTATTATAATACTCCAAGATAGCCATTTGTACCATACCGTCTTCTAACTCGAAACCATATATTTCGCCTAAGGCAGGGTCATCAAAGTAATCTTCCCACTGCTCAAAAATATCCAACGGCTTTACCCTGCCTAAAAAAGGCATTTCAAGGAATGCTTTTATAATATCATCAAAATTGGTATCATAGCCATTACTGAATACTGCATACTTATCATCCTCTGCGTTATACAGAATCATCACAACTACCTGATTCCTTTTTATTGCAGAGCGAACCTCTAAAATAAAGTTGTCTCTTTGTTCTTCTTTTATATCCACCATAACGTTACTGTATTTTAATAATTTATAAACTCGACTGCAAAGGTAAGCGTAGGTTGTTTCAAATCGTGGTGCATGTTAGAGAAATCTTCACTTTTTCTCGTAATTTCTTAATGCATCTGCTAACATTTGGTGGATTTTGTCTGCTAATGACTGTGGTTTGAGCACCTGGAGACGGCAACCCCTTGATAGAATCTGGCCACAGAAATCCAAAGTTGGACGGACATAACACTCAAAGTCCGTATAACCGTCGCCATCGCCAATCTCTACCTGACTATGATGAATGGGAAGATCACGCAAATATAGACTCTCATCACCGTATGCACGAAGAACTACCCGCTCAACAGGTACTTCCTCCATTCTGACTACGCCATAGCACTCACTGAAATACTCTTCTGCATCAAAGTCTTCATCAAGTTCAAACGTATCATTGCTGGTAATGAGTCGCTTAATCCTGTCGAATGAGAAAACCCTGAATTCACCAGATTCATATCTGCCTAAAATATACCAGCGCCTGTGATACAGCTTGATGCAATAAGGGGCCATTTGATACTCTTTTGACTCTTCTGCACCATATTTATGATAATCGATGGTGATGAGCCTTTTCTTTTTCATGGCATCAATGATCGGCTCCAAATAGCCTTTCGATGAAGGTATAGGTTCAAGGAGTATGCGTTTCTGGAGGCTAAGGCTTTCGCTGATGACATGATTGACAGACAGAGTGGATAGCATCCAGTTCTGAATGCTGTCTTCAGTGAGCACTTTGGGATTACCTATATAATACTTATAGCCATTCTTCCTGTCGCACTCGATGAAGATGCCGAAGATGTTCTCAATAGCATTCCTATGACGGATGAATGTGTTACGTGCCATTTCCACGCCACCGCTCATTTCCGTCTGGACCCACTTGCGATTGATCTCATCTAAAGTGATGTTACGAGCCTGGTAGATGGTGTTCACTAGCCAGATATACTCCTTGAAAAGAATTGGTGTAGTCATATATTACTGTTTTTTAATTGTTTATACCAGTCTACCACCTCACGCATAGACATGATGTACATTTTGAGTCTCTTGCCGTCAAGAGGTGTGCGGTGACCGTCCATCCAGCTTAGTTCCTGGAATTGCATGCAGAACTCATCATAATCAATCTTGCCCTGTTGGTACCTGAGTAGCGCATCGGCATATACAGAGAAGTACAGGTTGCAGAACGGCTTGAAAAAGATGAAATGCTCATCGTCCTCATAGACCGTCTTGCAGAACTGATCCACGATGGCTGGTTCAAAATGCTCGTCGCTATACTCTGCCACGAGTTGTTTGTATTCCTTGTAAACGTCTATGGACTCATCCGTACTCTGTTCCTGTGTATGCAGGAAGTCCGTTGGTGACGAATGGAAGACGGTCATCTTGTTCATCAAGTCAGCCGTTCTCTCCGCTTGTTGGAAAGAAGTCCGTTCCTCACTCATGGCCAACTGCCTATGGAGCATCATCAAGTGATACTTGCCATACGTAAGCGTTAATTTGCAAGCCAACGTAATATCAAGTGAACGCTTGTTATATCGTTTGGTCTGACCATTATGGAGAACCATGTGCTGGATTGTTTCTGCTGAGAAATAGTTTGCAGGTATTATTTTCTGCTTAACTTTCTTCTTTTCCATACTTAACATAGAGAGTGCTGTGTTATTTGACATTTATTATGTATTTGCTCAATCCCCAATGTTGCCATATGCCTCTAAATGTGCAGAGTTGCCCATGATAGTCTGGATGATTCCATGGGCAATTGAAACAGGTACGGTCTACATTTACTGCATTGCGTGTATCATTACACCATGGCATCAAATCACATTTGGTATCTCCCATTACAAAGAGTTTGTATATCTGATTAAACACTTTAAAGTATACTAGACAAGACGAATCAAATCCTAATGGGTTTACATAGAAATAATCATGCTTTATAGTTTCTATAAGTGGACTTCCCGCATTATTTATGATCTCTGACCAAATAGGATTGTTCTTTATATAGCCATATTCTACAAGATCTAGCCAAAACAATGGCTTGTTTGTTCTTAAATAGATAACATAATCAATAATTCTATCAACCCAAGTATGATAGTCAATAAAATATTTGTCGTTTAATATGGCGTGTAGATTGTTCCTTACTTCTTCGGCACGATTTATAAAGTATTTGTGACAAGAAATTCTCTCACCCATATCAGATAATTCCCAATAATGGTCAAGAAACAGGAATAAGTTCGTTGGGTTACTATCTGAATATTTTATTTGTTTAAGCCATTGAACTATACTATACAATTCTGCTCCAGGGTTCGACGACATCAGGGCTTTGTCAAAGAGTATCAGTAAATTGCGATAGTCATTAAGTAATTCGGGATATATATAATTAACAACCATAATAGCTGCCTTATATGGATAATCTGGCGATAATTCAAAATCTTTCGTTATATGTTGTTCAATAAGGTAAGCCATACTTTCGTATATTTCACGGGCTCCGAATGAACAAAGACCTTCTATCCCTGCTTTGTTTTGGTAATTTATGCTTATAGTCTTTACAATACGTTGTTCATCTATCTTTTCTTTATCAAATTCCTCAACAGAGACAAACGCAAAATCATCTATATCAACAGATTCTCCCCATGTTAAATCTTTTATTTTTTTATTTGACTTAGTTAGTTCACTAAGTATGTCTTCAGATAGTGGGACGTAAACATCGGCATTATCACGTTCTTTTATCCAATCAACCATTCTACATAAAATAGCGAAATCATAATTTAGACGCTCCAAGCCGTAAGTCGTAGTTATATTTTGTAAATAATGTATATATTCATGAACAAATAATGATATCTCCCTATCAGACATCATTTCATCGTATGATAATGAATCTATCTTCATACAGAAGAAAGAAGGAATATACATGCCCTTTGATTTACTATTTAAGTCTTTCATACCTGAACTTATAATTTATACCTTTTGTCGTTTTCTCTTTAGCAGAGATTTATTTTTTGTGATTTCTTCCTTTTGTTCCATAAAATTTCTCAATTAGATGATTTCTTAATATGTATTGATATGCGCTGTTATACCGTTTTGAAAGTTCACTTTTTGTTTTACATTCTTTAACCGCGTTCCATAATCTTTCTTCTGTCCAATAAAGTCGCCAATTAGGATGAGGTTTCATGTGTTTACATATGTCGTCAAGCCATTTGTGTTTATATGCATACTCGTACAAACGACGATTACCTATAAGAAACTCTTTCCTGTATCTATACTTCAAAGCTTCTTTATGGCATTGCTCCTTAGAATAAACCAAATCCTTAGCACTTCCTAAAGCCCCGCCACGCCTAGTATTTAGCATTGTCCATCCTTTGGATTTATACTCATTTATTAAATTGTCTTCTTGGTTTGCAGCGTCTTCTTTTGAAAGCCAGTCTGAAACAACCTTAAAAACATATCTGTCACAAGCGCCATGTAAATGCTTATATACAGCACTTTTTTCTTTGTGAAGATGTTCCCACTTCCTACGTGTAGTATTATAACTTAATCCAACATAGGCATATTTATCTATAAATTCAAACACGTATAGTTTTCGTAACCTCCAATTTCCTAACCTCTCCATGTGTGCACAAATTTCATCTAAATAATGATGGGTTTGCGCATGTTCATATATTGAAGGATATTTTGACTGAAACTCTTTTCTCGTCTTACATTTTTTTGCAGTGTCCTGACATATGTGTTTGTTGTAGTAATTTTTCCTTTTCATGTGTGCTGTCAGTTCATCAAGCCAACCATTTTGCTTAGCACACCAAAATGTTGCATGACTTTTTGTTTCCCAATCTTTACGCATATTGTAATTTAAAGCATCAAGACGGCAATCTTCTTTTGAAAAACCTGTATGTCTAGGTAGCGTTTTTGTAATCTCTTCAAACCAGCCATTCGTTTTAGATGCTCCATACGCGCCTTTACATTTAAGCCTAAATTCATTTAATGTCTTACACTTCGATACAGCTTTGATGCATCTACATTTTGTCCAATATCCTCTTGGATGTCGTTTCAGTTTATCTTTCATTCCTCTTGTCACTTTTTTCAAAATGCCAAGATAACGAGCCCTGTTGTAAGCCATTGGCTCATTTATTCTAAAATCACTCTTATATTCATAATTTTGTGCTATCGCTGTTATTCTCTCTTCAGTCCAATAGCCATCTGGATGTTGTTTGCTTGCCATAACTTCTTATTTTAAAATATCACGAATGTCATCTAACCAACCATTTCTCCATGCAATATTAAAAGCACTTGGACAATTCTTGCGGAATTTACTTATACTTTTGTATCGTTTGGCTTCACTAATGCATCGAGCCTTAGTCCAATAGCCAGCAGGCTTAGAAGCTCTCGCCATATGTGAACAAATGGTATCGAGCAATCCATTTTTCTTCGCTGCATTATACGCTCCTGGGCTTGTCTTTTGAAAATCTCTTCTTGATGTATATTTCAATGCTTCTTCAGCACACCTTTCCGTCGTCCAATATAAATTTGGGGGAATGGGCCTTTCCATGTGAGTACATATATCATCAAGCCACTTGTTCCTATAGGCAGCAGCATAGGCTCCACGACTTTCTTTTTGAAAATCCTTTCTAGTCTTATATTTATTGGCTTCCTCTTGGCATCTTTCTTTTGTCCAATGTTGTATTACGCTGACTCTATCCATGTGCGTACAGATTTCATCGAGGAATCCATGGCGAAGAGCATAGTTATAGATAAGATGATTCCCTTTTTGAAAACTACTTCTACGAGAATACCTACTCGCAATCTGCTTGCAGTATTCCACTGTGTATTTGGGCGAGCCATCATTTGCAAGTTCGTCAAGTTCTTTATTTAGCAATATCCATCCGTTATCTTTGTACTTTTTTAACCATGATATTTCTTGCTGAACAGCATCTTTGACTGATGCATCTGTCAATACTTTGAAGATGTGGTTACTACCTGTTTCCTTGATATGCTTAAACACCTTCGAGTTTCTTTCAGTCAAATGTTGTTTATATCTTTTTCGCGGGAAATACGACAGTCCAATATAAGCATGGTGATCTTCGAACTCAAACACGTAAACAAAGCGGTTATTATTGCTACCCACCATGTGACTGCATATCTCTGTTAAGATTCCATACCTATAGGCACAATCATAATGTTGTGGCGCATAGTTCCTAAAAGCCTCTCTACTTTTATATTTTAAAGCCTCTGAACGACATTCTTCTTTCGTGTAATATAGGTTCTGTCTTCCAAAAATCAGGTGCAAATCGTCTATCCACCCTTGGTGAAGAGTAACTCTGTAGGCACTTGGTTCGTTTTTGGCAAATTCGGTAATAGATATGTATTTTTTTGCCTGCTCAAAGATTCTATCTTTAGTCCAGTAGCCTTTGGGCTTTGTTAGCCTATTCATATGACTACAGATTTCATCAAGCCATCCTTCTCGATGAGCCTTTTTATATGCACTCCTATTGCCTATTGCGAACTCGCTCCTAGTTGGATACCTCTTCGCTTCTTCTTGGATTTCTTCTTTAGTCCAAAATCTTTTAGATGCCCTTTTCTGTTCCATCTTTCCTATACAAATATGTTAATCTAATAATTTATATTTTCAATTTTATTTCGGCGGCAAAATTAGTAATTATTTTCCAAATAAAAGGAACATTTTCGGTTAAAAAATCGAAAATGCGCAGAAAATGCCCTCATTTGTTTCGCATTTCAAAATCTTTTATTACTTTTGCAGTCTGTTAACATCAAGAGTGGCTACATTAGCCCACCAACCAGCCAATATCGTTGGCAACGGTGGTAAAACGATGTGAGTGAGAATAACAACCCACTAAAAATAAACGATATGGAAATCAAGAAGATTGAAAAGAGTGACTTTGTATTGTTCCCACGTATGCAGCATCGTGGGCTGGAATTCAGACATGTAGAACGCAGTGCTTTCAAGGTAGAACTGCGCCATGTGGAGGGTCATGGTGACTACTGGCTGATTCATCAGCAATCGAAGCCACACGTTGTGGCCCACGTCCAACTACCCAAGACGGAGGCAGAGTTTGACAACATCCTTGGCTGGTGCTTAGGCCAAAACAAATGGTGCGAATACATCGAGGGCGATTTATCTTTTCTCTGCGTCATTGCTGGTTTCAATGCCGCCGAACTTACCCCCAAGTACCCAGACTTCTTCAGTGAGCGCGTTTATGCCCTCAGCGATGCCACTCACTGGTGGTATGAGTATGGAAAAGAGATTCTGATGCTAACGACGGCATAAATTTTTGTATTGCTTATTAATATATGATTATTTTTCGTATCTTTGCAGCGTTAATATAAAATGTATCGTTATGGCATTATTCGATTTCCTGAAATCCAAAAGTGACAAACAGGGCGAAACGGTTGCAGCATTACAGCAACAGATTATTTCTTTGAAGGAAGAAGTGACCTCTGTGGAAAAGAAAAAAGAAGGCCTTCAATCCCAAGTCTTGGAGTTGGAAAATCAGATCGTAGTTCAGAAGAACGAACTGTATGATTTGCGACAAGACAAAGAAAAGACGAATAAGCAACTGAAAAAGTTAAAAGAAACATTTGAAAGGCTTGATAAGGCTTTAAACTCTTCAACACGACAAGTTAAAGGTATTCCATCATCAGATGATACTCCTATAATCAGTTTGTTTGATAATTACTTGATTTCCGTTGATGAAGAGGATTTTCAGGAGTTGTCCAAATATTATAGTCTTAAAGAAGAAAATAAATCCTTCTGTGAAAGGAAAGAGCAAAGGGAGGTAATATTACTAGAAATAGAAGATAAAATTAAAGAAGCAAATAATAAACTGATTCAACTTCGTGAAGAAATGCTTAAACAACAAGAGATCAATCATACTTATGAGATAAACACAATACAAAAGGAGATTTCTAAATATACCCATGAACTTAGCGAAATAAAGAAAGACATTGATGGCTATTTAAAAACTCATAAAGACAAGATACGCTTTGAAATGATGCATGAAATATATCAAAGGTTTACCATTTGCGAAGACAATACATTAAAAAAGATGAGGGAAAACCTTGATACGGTAATATTGACAGATTTGCGTGAATTAACAAGTGAAGATAAAGAAATTGTCAGAAATGGATGTCTTGTAAAAGAAGACAGAGTATTATACAATTTGCAGAAATTGTGTGAAGAATTTATTCAACTTAATATTGTTAAGTTAACTAGAGAAATGAAATATTCTGACTGGGATTCTGTAAAGTTAGAGATTGGTTCCATGATTCAAATTGTTGAATCTTTACTACTATCCTATGGATACACCATAAGTAAGTATTATTTTGAATCGCTCTATAACATTATGGAAGCCAAATATATTCGTATTCAGAAGCAAGAACTTGAACGAGAGAAAGAACGAGATGAGCGTGAGGCACAACGCGAATATGAACGTGCCATTAAAAAAGCTTTGAAAGAGGAAGAAAAGGCTCAAGAAGCTCTTGAAAAGAAGAAGAAAGAATTGGCTGAAGAACAGGCACAGGAGAAGATTCTTAAATTACAAGAGCAGATTCAAGGTTTAGAGAAAGCTCTTGTTGAAGCGCGTGAACTAAGAGAGAGAGCAATGAGTATGGCTCAGCAAACAAAGATAGGATATGTTTATGTTATCTCTAATATCGGTTCTTTTGGTAAAGATGTCTACAAGATTGGTATGACACGACGGTTGGATCCAATGGAGCGTATTCTTGAATTGAGCAATGCGAGTGTGCCATTTCCATTTGATGTTCATACCTTTATATATAGTGAGGATGCACCAGCATTAGAGGCTGATTTACATAGAAAATTCGATGCCAAAAAGGTTAACTCCATCAACTATCGCAAAGAGTATTTCCATGTGACGTTAGATGAAATAAAAGCGGCGTTGGAAGAGAAAGGAGTTGAAGCAAACTTCGTAGACGAACCAGATGCTTTCCAGTATAGAGAAAGCCGTATGAGAAATCGCAATGATCTTTCTACAATACAATAGTGAAAGTCCCTACGCCGATGACCTCTGACTAGGACTCAGACGGGACGGTTCTCAATGAGTCCTCGCTCATTCAGTCCCCTATGATTTGAAAGATGAGAATAGGAAACGGGAGTCAGTCGGCTTCCGTGTTTTCGTCTGGTTTTTGAAATAATCGCCTAAACATTTGGAAGTTATTGATTTTTTTTCTACCTTTGCAGCGTCAGAATGAAAGTTCTGGCTATCCGGGCAGAATCCCGAGAGGGCAAGACTATATCGACACTACCCATTTAAAAGAGCTCGAAAGGGCTCTTTTTATTTTAAGTATCTTTTTATAAACATCTTTATGTAATCCTTGCCCTCAACAAACTGTCTTGAGACCGAAAGGAATTTATTGCCCTTTATAATCAGTACTTCTCTGGCATTCTTGTTAGTTTCAAAATAGAATTGTACATCTTTGGCTAGTAATCGTGGGTAATAGTTTGTTACCATGTTCAACACAACATGATTCGTCTGGCCGATGGACTCCAATAAACGGCTGCTGGCCGACGTTTTCCCACTTATGGTTTTCAAATCAAACATTTTATAAATCCCCCTACGCTCAAAGATGAAATCTGCCGTCCTGATGCCTTTCGGGTTTGGAAGAATAAAGACCTTATAGTCATGATCGACTGCTTTTCGGGCTGCATTCAGCAAATTGGCGTAATCTTCACCTCGCTCACCACCAGTACTGAAGATATCCGTCTCGCCTTCTATGGGGTGGAAATCGCCATAGTAGGTGATCAGCTTCAGTTGCCTTACGAACTGGGCACCCTGCAGATAGTGCAGTTCTTCCAGTTCGACTGCAATACCCCGCCAGGGAACACTTTCCACTTTGAGCGTCAAGCCGTCCTCTTCTCCGATGTAGTCGTATTCGCAATGCGGTTCTTCAATCATAGTAATTGTTTTTCCGTTTGCAAAGATAATACGTTTTCCGAATAATTCCAAATTTTCCCTTGAAAATATTAAGATGAATCAAGGGGTCATTGATCTGTTCCCCAAAGATGAGAATAGGAAACGGAAGTCAGTCAGCGGCTTCCGTTTCTTTGCGTCTAAAGCTGTCCCCTCCAGGCAGCACTGTTCGTGAGAATTGTGGGGTTATTTGTTGGCGAATCGAAAAAACTCGAATATTATTTGGTTTTTTGCTTGCTTATTCGTATCTTTGCAGCTGAATACTACGAAGCACCGATAACCGGGCCTCAAATTTAATAACTTAAACACATTTGGAACTATGAAACAGAAATTGTGTAAAAAATGTAAGTTTTCGTGCGAAATGTTTGCTAGTGTCGAACTTTTTAGCTACTTTTGCCGATGAAAAGGGAATTTGGAAAAACCCTATCATTATTTATATGGTGGTGTTATTGTCATTAGTAATATTAGTATTAGGTCTCTATGTCATTTACGACAGTGACCAATATGAAAAGAAATTAAAGAAAGGAACAAGAAAATGAATACATTGATTGTAGCCGGATCTATGGTTTTAGTGGCAATCGTTGGAACTGCCATTATTAAGTTTTTGGAAAAGAAAGAAGCGAATAGCGCGAATCAGGGTACAGGTCATTGATCTGTTCCCCGAAGATGAGAATAGAGAAACGGAAGTCAGCGGCTTCCGTTTCTTTTCGTCTAAAGCTGTCTCTCAGGCAGCACAGTTCGAAACACCCGGGGACGGTTCTTTTTTGTTTGACTGATTCCGCTGACGGCGCAGCGGGTCAAACAGGAAGAACCGTCCCCGGGTGTTTGATTAGGATGCTTTATAGCAGCTGATCGCTTTCGATATCCTTGAAATACTTGTAGGTGCTGACCTTGAGCTCGTCGGCAGCATCCTCGTCGCTGACGATGATACCATGCTCATGCATCTGCAGGGCGCTGATGGTCCACATGTGGTTGACGGCTCCCTCGATGGCAGCCTGCAGGGCGCGGGCCTTGGCGTGGCCGTTGACGAGGATCATTACCTCGCGGGCAGCCATGACGGTACCTACACCAACGGTCAGGGCATGGGCGGGCACGTTCTCAGGATTGCCACCAAAGAAACGGCTGTTGGCAATACGGGTGTCGGTGGTGAGCGTCTTCATACGGGTCTTTGAACTCAGCGAAGAACCAGGCTCATTGAAGGCAATATGACCATCGGGGCCGATACCACCGATAAACAGGTCGATACCGCCTGCTTCCTGGATCATTTCCTCGTAATGGGCACACTCGGCCACGAGGTCGGGCGCATTGCCATTGAGGATGTGAATATTCTCCTTCGGACAGTCGATGTGGTCGAAAAGGTTACGGGCCATAAAGGCATGATAGCTCTCGGGATGGGTCTCGGGCAGACCGACGTATTCGTCCATATTGAAAGTCAGCACGTTCTTGAAGGATACGCGTCCTTCGCGGCAGGCTGCTACCAAGGCATTGTACATGCCTACGGGTGATGAACCGGTTGGCAAACCGAGGACGAACTTGTGATCCGGAGTCGGTTTGAACTCGTTGATACGCTTGATGACATGCTCAGCAGCCCACTGAGACAACTTCTGGTAGTCTGATTGAATAATTACTCTCATAATTGTTTGTTTTTTTGTTTTTGGTTCGTAAAAATCTGCTGCAAAAATACAAAATATTTTAGGAGTTAAAAGAGAGAAAGGAGTTAAAAGGAGTTAAAGGACAAAAAAATTGGAACATAAGCACATTAGAGCATAAAAAAATAACTAACTTTGTAGCCAATATGAAGGAATTTGTAATATCTGAGGCAAAGGCTGAGACCGCGGTGCTGGTAGGACTCATCACCAAGGATCAGGACGAAGCCAAGACTAAAGAATATCTCGACGAGCTGGAGTTTCTGGCTGATACGGCAGGCGCTGTCACCGTGAAGCGGTTTACCCAGAAAGTGGGTGGGCCGAGTCAGACAACGTATGTAGGCAGTGGCAAACTGTTGGAAATCAAGGCGTATATCAAACAATGTCAGGATGCTTATGACGACTGGGTGGACGCTCAGGATGCCTCATTGTGGGCAGAGGGCTTGTTGGATGAGACCAATGCCCCGCAACCTGTGGGTATGGTGATCTTCGACGATGAGTTGAGCGCCAAGCAGATGCGGAACATTGAGAAGGAACTGCAGGTGAAGATCCTCGACCGCACGTCGTTGATACTGGACATCTTCGCCATGCGCGCTCAGACCGCTGAGGCCAAGGCCCAGGTGGAGCTGGCGCAGCATCGCTATATGTTGCCCCGTCTGCAGCGCCTGTGGACGCACCTGGAACGACAGGGTGGCGGCTCAGGCTCTGGCGGTGGAAAAGGCTCCGTGGGATTGCGTGGTCCTGGTGAGACGCAGCTGGAGATGGACCGTCGTATTATCCTCCAGCGTATCACGCTGTTGAAACAGCGTCTGGCAGAGATTGACAAGCAGAAGACAACTCAGAGAAAGAACCGTGGTCGTTTGATCCGTGTGGCCTTGGTAGGTTATACCAATGTGGGTAAGAGCACGATGATGAATCTGTTGGCCAAGAGTGAGGTGTTTGCAGAGAATAAGCTCTTTGCCACCCTCGACACGACGGTGCGGAAGATGACCATCGACAACCTGCCCTTCCTCTTGGCAGATACCGTAGGTTTTATCCGCAAGTTGCCCTCCGATCTGGTGGAGTCGTTCAAGTCGACCCTCGACGAGGTGAGAGAGGCCGATCTGCTGGTACACGTGGTGGACATCTCGCATCCCGACTTTGAGGAGCAGATCCGCGTGGTGGAGGAAACCCTGAAGGAGTTGGGCTGCGCCGACAAACCTGCCATGCTGGTGTTTAACAAGATTGATGCCTATACGTGGGTAGAGAAGGAGGCCGACGACCTGACGCCTATGACGAAGGAGAACTATACACTCGACGATCTGAAGAAGACGTGGATGGGTAAGATGCAGAGTCAGGGGGCAGGAGACGGGAGTCAGTATCTGGAGTGCTTGTTTATTTCGGCGCGAGAGAAAGAAAACATTGACGAGCTTCGTGACATCCTCTACAAGCGGGTGCGCGAACTGCACGTCCAGAAATATCCCTATAACGATTTTTTATACAAAGACTATGAGTGATTACAGGAACTTAACACAGACTGAAATTGAGGTTTTGGAGAACAACGTCTGCTGGGCTGAGGACTGGCAGCGGGTGATGGTGGCAGATGGTTTCAAACCTTATAATTTCCATCGTGTCATCTTCTATGGCGATATCCGCTTGGGATCGTTCGACAAGATGGTCGAGGTGACCAAGGGCTTCGTGAAGCATTCCGGCATCAACGATGCCACGCTGAGGAATGTCACCGTGGGCAATGACTGTCTGATTGAGAAGGTGGGCAATTATATCAACAACTATACTATCGGCAACGACTGTTATATCTCGAATATCTGCACGCTGGAGACGACCGACGATGCGACCTATGGCGAGGGATCGGTCATCTCCGTGCTCAACGAGATGGGCGATGGCAACGTGACAATCTTCCGTGAGCTGAACAGCCAATTGGCTGCCCTCATGGTGAAATATAATACCGACAAGCAATTGAAGCACACCATGCAACAGATGATTGAAGACGAGCTGCGGGTGTCGCGTCCTGATCGCGGCTATATCGGTAATAATGTGAAGATTATCAATGCCAAGGATATCACTAACACCATCATCAAGGGTGATTGTGAAATCAGCGGTGCTGCCCGTCTCTCGGAGTGTACCGTGATGAGTTCGATGGATGCCCCGGTGTTTATCGGTACGGGTGTGATCTGCGAGAACTCGATTATCTGTGACGGTTGCTCGATCAACAACTCGGTGAAGATGCAGGATTGTTTTGTGGGTGAGGCCTGTCAGATTACCAATGGTTTTACGGCTGAGGCCAGTCTGTTCTTCGCCAATTCGTTTATGGCCAATGGCGAGGCCTGTGCTGCATTTTGCGGCCCCTTCAGTGCTTCGCACCATAAGAGTTCGTTGCTGATTGGCGGTGAGTTCTCGTTCTATAATGCAGGTTCTAACACCAACTTCTCGAACCATGCCTATAAGATGGGCCCGATGCACTGGGGAACACTCGAGCGTGGTACGAAGACGGCCTCAGGTGCTTATGTCCTGATGCCTGCCACGATTGGTGCCTTCAGCGTGTGTTTCGGTAAGCTGATGCACCATCCTGATACGCGCAACCTGCCTTTCTCCTATTTGATTGCCTATGGCGATGAGATGGTATTGGTGCCTGGCCGGAACATCACGACAGTAGGACTGTATCGTGATATCAAGAAATGGCCGAAGCGTGACAAGCGTTCGCGTCAGTCGCGTAAGAGTATCATCAATTTCGACTGGCTGTCGCCTTTCACGGTGGGTGAGATCATCGAGGGTATCCAGATTCTGAAGGATCTGCGTCATGCCTCGGGTGACAATGTGTCGAACTATAATTTCCATGAATATGTGATAGCCTGCTCATCATTGAAGAAGGGCTTGAAATACTACGATATCGCCCTGCGTATCTATATGGGTGCTGTGCTGAAGCGTGCCCAGAAGGAAGGGTATATCGGCAAGCCTGTGAGCAGTGTGGGTAAGGGCAAATGGGTGGATCTGAGTGGTCTGCTTTTGCCTGCGAGTGAGGAGCAGCGGCTGATCAACGATATCAAGAGTGGTGCCCTCGACAATATCCAGCAGGTGCTCGACCGCTTTACGGAGATCAACAATAACTATAGTGACTATCGTTGGGCCTGGAGCTATCAGATGATTCTCGACTACTACAAGCTCGAGGCGCTTGATGCAGCAGCCTGTGAGCGCATCCATGAGGACTATGTGAAGGCCCGTCGTGCTTGGATTGCAGAGATCCGTAAGGATGCTGAGAAGGAATTTTCCATGGGTGATGTGGAGCGCGAAGTGTTTGACGACTTCCTCGAGAAACTTGATCATGAAATTGATTACGAAAATTAGTTTATAGATGAAAACAAAGGTTTTACTGGCTATTGGCGCCTTGCTGGTGCTCGGAGTGAGTTCGTGCAGCAAGTACAAGTATGAGACTGTAAAGGGAGATCTGGCGCAGACGCGGATCTATACCCTGGAGAATGGACTGAAAGTCTATTTGAGTGTGAACAAGGAAGAGCCGCGTATCCAGACATACATCGCTGTGCGTACGGGTTCGAAGAACGATCCTGCGGAGACAACAGGATTGGCGCACTATCTGGAGCACCTGATGTTTAAGGGAACCAAGCAGTTTGGTACAAATGATCCTGAGGCTGAGGCTCCGCTGCTGGATGAGATAGAGAAGCGTTATGAGACCTATCGCAAGTTGACGGATCCCGAGGCCCGTAAGCAGGCTTACCATGAGATCGACTCTGTGAGTCAATTGGCTGCCAAGTATAACATTCCCAACGAATACGACAAGCTGATGGCTGCCATCGGTGCAGAGGGTTCAAACGCCTATACTTCTAACGATGTAACCTGTTATACAGAGAATATCCCTGCCAACGAGGTTGAGAACTGGGCTAAGATTCAGAGCGACCGCTTTATGAATATGGTGATTCGTGGTTTCCACACCGAGCTCGAGGCTGTGTATGAGGAGTATAACATCGGACTGACGAGTGATATGCGAAAACTGTACTACACAATCAGTGCCATGTTGTGGCCCAACCATCCCTATGGCACACAGACCACCATCGGTACGCAGGAGCATCTGAAGAACCCCTCGATCACCAATATCAAGAATTATTTCAAGAAATGGTATGTACCCAACAATGTGGCCATCTGTATGAGTGGCGACCTGGATCCGGACAAGACCATTGAGATTATCAATCAGTACTTTGGCGAGTGGAAACCAGGCGATGATGTGAGTCAGCCTGAGTTCGGACCGCTGACGGAACTCTCGCAGCCCAAGGATTCTACAGTGATTGGCCAGGAGGCAGAGCAGGTGTGGGTAGGTTGGCGCGCACTGCAGGCCAACACCTTGCAGGCTGATACGTTGTCGCTGATGGAAGATGTGCTGAGCAATGGCAAGGCGGGACTCTTCGACCTGGATCTGAACCAGACGATGAAGGTGCAGCGTGCGAATGCCACTACAGAGCTGATGCACGACCATGGTGCCTTTATCCTGATGGGTACGCCGAAGGAAGGACAGACGCTGGAAGAGGTGAGAAGTCTGATGCTGGCCGAGATCGACAAACTGAAGAAGGGCGACTTCCCTGACAATCTCCTGCCAAGTATTATCAACAACAAGAAGCGTAATCACTATGAGTTGCTGGAGCACAATGATGGTAGGGCCGATATGTTTGTCGATGCCTTTATCAACGAGATTGACTGGCAGCAGGAGGTGGGCCGTATCGACCGTATTTCGAAGATTACCAAGCAGGAGCTGGTGGAATTTGTCAACCGGTTCTTCACTGAAGGGTATGTCACGGTGTTTAAGAAGCAGGGTGTCGACCCCAATCAGAAGAAAATCGATAAGCCTGCCATCACCCCGATTCAGGCTAATCGTGACCAGATGAGCGACTTCGTGAAGCAGATTCAGGAGTCGGAGGTGGAGCCCATCCAGCCGAAGTTTGTGGACTATCAGAAGGATCTGACCATTGGAAAGACGGGCTACGACCAGCCGCTCTACTATGTTAAGAACAATACCAACGGACTGTTCGAACTGGTGTTTAAGTATGACTTCGGACAGAGTGCGGATTGCCGTTATGATGTGGTTTCCGACTATTTCCGCTATCTGGGTACTGACAAGCTCTCAGCAGCCGATTTGCGCCAGAAGTTCTATGAACTGGCCTGCGACTGCTATGTAAATGTGGGCGCTGAGAATATCTATATCAATCTCTCAGGTCTCAGCGAGAACATGGAGCCGGCACTGGCCCTGATGCAGGATGTGCTGCAGAATGTCAAGGTGGATAAGGATGCCTACAACGAGATGGTGGGTGTGACCCTGAAGCGCAGAAACGATGTCAAGAAGGATCAGCGCAATTTCTTCGAATTCCTGTACAGATACGCCACTCAGGGTGAGCACAATGCCTATCGCGACATGGTATCGGAGCAGGCCCTGAAGGATACCGATCCGCAGGTGTTCGTCGATTTGTTGAAGAGCCTGGGCCAGTATCAGCACTCTGTGCTCTATTATGGTCCTCAGGATGAGGCAAAGGTTTCGGCATCCGTCAATAAGCTGTTTGGAAAAGATCTGAAACCGGTGCCGGAAAACAAACCTTATCTGGATCAGTTGGCTAACGAGAACGAAATCTGGATTGCACCTTACGAGGCCAAGAACATCTATATGCGTATGTATCATAATGAAGGCTGCGACTGGAATCCTGACGGGTCAGCCGTACGCGCCCTCTTTAATGAGTACTTTGGCGGTGGCATGAATGGCATCGTCTTCCAGGAGATGCGCGAGACGCGTGGTCTGGCTTATAATGCCTATGCCCGATACAACCGTCCGACGGTGAAGGGGCGAAAGGAGTCGTTTATGACGCATATCATCACCCAGAATGATAAGATGATGGACTGCGTGAACCACTTCAACGAGATTATGAACCAGATGCCTGCCAGTGAGAATGCCTTCCAGATTGCGAAGGATGCGCTGACCAAGCAGTTGGCTAGTTTGCGTACTACGAAGATGGGCATCATCTGGAGTTATCTCGACGCCGAGAAACTGGGTATCGACTACGACCTGAATGCCAAGATTTACGAGCAACTGCCAGAGGTCACCTTGCAGAATATTGTTGATTTCGCTAAGCAGCAGATTGCTGATAAGCCCTATCGTTACATCATTCTGGGTGATGAGAAGGAGCTCGACATGAAGTCGCTGGAGAAGATCGGTCCTATTCGCAGATTAACTGTAAAGGATGTTTTCGGGTATTAAAGAACAATTAAACAAATATATTTATGGCTAAGACAGTTGAATTTAAGTATGCCCCGATGTTTCAAGTGGGCGAAGACAAAACGGAGTACCGCTTATTGAGTAAGGAAGGCGTGACGACCGCCGAGTTTGAAGGAAAGACGATTGTAAAGGTGTCGAAAGAGGCACTGACGCTGCTGGCTCAGCAGGCCTTCCACGATGTGGAATTCATGCTGCGTCGTGAGCATAACCTGCAGGTGGCTCAGATTTTGAACGACCCTGAGGCCTCTGAGAATGATAAGTACGTGGCTCTGCAGTTCCTGCGTAATGCCGAGGTGGCTGCACGTGGCATCCTGCCGTTCTGTCAGGATACGGGTACGGCGATTATCCATGGTGAGAAAGGTCAGCAGATATGGACGGGCTTCGAGGATGAAGAGGCACTGAGTCTGGGTGTGTTCAATACCTTTACACAGGACAATCTGCGCTACTCGCAGAATGCCCCGTTGAACATGTACGATGAGGTGAATACGCGTTGCAACCTGCCTGCTCAGATCGATATCGAGGCCACTGAGGGTGCTGAGTATAAGTTCGTGATGGTGGCCAAGGGTGGTGGCTCGGCCAATAAGACCTACTTCTATCCGATGACCAAGGCTACCATTCAGAACGAGGGTACGCTCATCCCATTCCTGGTAGAGAAGATGAAGAGCCTCGGTACCGCTGCTTGTCCGCCGTACCACATCGCTTTCGTGATTGGCGGTACGTCAGCTGAGAAGAACCTGCTCACGGTGAAACTCGCTTCTATCAAGTACTACGATGGTCTGCCTACGACAGGTGATGAGACTGGTCGTGCCTTCCGTGATGTAGACCTTGAGGAGAAACTCCTGAAGGAGGCCCATAAGATTGGCTTGGGTGCGCAGTTCGGTGGTAAGTATCTGGCTCACGACATCCGTGTCGTGCGTCTGCCGCGTCATGGTGCCTCTTGTCCGATTGGCATGGGGGTCAGTTGTTCTGCCGACCGTAATATCAAGGCGAAGATCAATGCCGATGGTATCTGGCTCGAGAAGATGGATTCGAACCCCTCTGAGCTGATTCCTGCGGAGTACGCTAAGGCTGGTGAGGGCCAGAACACCATCACCATCGACTTGAACGAGGGTATCGATGCTGTTCGCAAGGAACTCTCTAAGTATCCTGTCTCTACCCGCGTCAACCTGAAGGGTACCATCATTGTGGCCCGTGATATTGCTCACGCCAAGCTGAAGGCCCGTCTGGATGCTGGAGAGGGATTACCCGACTACTTCAAGAAATATCCTGTGCTCTATGCCGGTCCAGCCAAGACACCGGAGGGTTATCCTTGCGGTTCGATGGGGCCGACAACGGCCAACCGTATGGATCCCTATGTGGACGAGTTCCAGTCGTTGGGTGCCTCTCTCGTGATGATTGCCAAGGGTAATCGCTCCGATGTGGTGACAGAGGCTTGTAAGAAGTATGGAGGCTTCTATTTGGGTAGTATCGGCGGTGTAGCCGCAGTGCTTTCTCAGAGTAGCATCAAGAGCATCGAGTGCGTGGAATATCCCGAACTCGGTATGGAGGCTGTCTGGAAGATCGATGTGGAAGACTTCCCCGCCTTCATCCTTGTCGATGATAAAGGTAACGACTTCTTCAAGACCTTGAAGCCCTGGTGTCCGAATTCGAAGTGAAAAGTGAATAATCGACGAAGTCGCTTTAACCTCGGTCAAAGAAATAAGAAATGGATAACTGCCATTCTGTTGCTGCTGCTGACCCTCTCGGCGGCAGCACAGGATGTTATGATTCAGCGGGGATGTCGTGTCTGTAGGCCAAGACCGGAAGGTAAGGCTTTGCGTCGCGCTCCAGGTGGGCAGCCCAAACAGACCGGTGGTGACTTCTATTATGGTGAGTGTCATCAGTTGGTTGTCTTGACGGAATTCAACGACCGTACCTTTAAGGACTCGACTGATGTGGCCGCTACCATGGCGCAATGGGATAAGATATTCAATGCCAAGAACCTGACGGAGGCACCCTTTAAAGGTTCTGTACACGACTATTTCTATGCCCAAAGCTATGGTGTCTTCGACCTTACCTTTGACCTGGTCTATGTCAAGGTGAAAGGCGATGCTGTGAAGTATGCAAGCGATGATTTCGACGAGAACTCGCGTTTCCTTGTGCAGGACATCATGGAAGAACTGCAAACCCGCGACATTGACTGGAGCCTTTACGATTGGAACGGCGACGGTTTCGTCAACCAGCTGCTCATCGTCTATGCCGGTCAGGGAATGAACGACTATGACAAGAAAGAGTACAAGGACAAGGCCATGATTTGGCCCCACCAGTGGTGGATGAGCGAACACTATCAAGATGGCGTGGAGGAACCCTGTTGCGACCCTATACCCGTCACCTATAATGACAAAGAGTATAAGGTGGATTGCTACTGTGCCTTGGCCGAACTGACCAAAAATAATGATTATGGCTCTTTCGGTACACTCTGTCACGAGTACACCCACTGTTTCGGATTTCCTGACTTTTATTCTAATCGGTCTTACCTTGGTTCTTGGGAGCTCATGGACAGTGGCAATTATAACGGAGGCGGCTATTGCCCTCCAGGTTATTCTGCCCACGAACGCTGGATGATGGGATGGCTCACTCCCTCCGAATTGAAAGAAGCAGCGACCATTACCGACATGCCTGCTCTGAGTGACAAGCCACAGGCTTACCTCATCCGCAATGATGGTTTCGAAAATGAATACTACATTGTGGAGAATCGTCAGCAAAAAGGATGGGATGCCCATCTTCCCGGTAATGGCATCATTGTCTTCCATATCGACTACGACCCTGCCCTTTGGGTAAGCATTTATGAGTATGTCAACACTTCTTCCAATCAACACTACCTCATTTTCCCTGCCAACAACAAATCCTCTACGTTTTCTAGTAATTCCAAGAACTGGGCCTATCCTTATCAGGGCAATAACAGTCTGACGGATACTTCAGAGCCTGCTGCCCAGTTATGGCGTGCACGTAATGACAGTATCTTCCTGATGTCGAAACCTCTGACAAACATGGTGGTCGACAGCGTTGGTCTGGCGTCGTTTGACTTTATGAAGGAACCATTGGCGATTCAGACCGTAAAAAGCACTTCTGTTGCGAATGAGCAGTGGTTCGATTTGCAGGGACGCCAGTTACCAGGCCGTCCCCAGCGCAAAGGAGTTTATATTGTTGAAGGTCGTAAAGTGGTCGTCAAATGAGAAAGTTGGTGACAGTCTTTATCTTATCTCTTTTGATGGTATCTCCGGCATGGGCGGGCGATACTCGCTTACCTCTTCGACAGTGCTGTGTGGATGAAGCTCCTTCGTTGTTGCCTTCTGTTCCAAGGCGTTCCAGCACTGCCACCTCGTTGTTTGGCGATGTGCGTGTTCCTATTATCCTTGTCGCCTATCAGGATGTGCCATTTACAATCGAGAATGTTCGTGAAGTGTGGGATGATATGGCCAATAAACCCGGTTATTCCGAGCATGGTGCTGTGGGGTGTATGGCGGACTATTTCTATGAACAGAGCCGCGGACAGTTTCGTGTCACTTTCGATGTCATCGGACCAGTCACGCTCCCTGAGAAACGTGCGTATTATGGTATGGATAATGAGGGGAGGGTGGATGTCAGAATCGATCAGATGATTAAGTGGGCCTGTGATATGACAAATGCCTTGCCTGATGTGGATTTCTCTCGTTACGACTGGGACGGTGACGGAAGTGTGGAAACGGTACTTGTGGTGTATGCAGGAGTCGGTCAGAACTACATCGGAGCCCCCGATGACGTAGTCTGGCCAAAACGAGGCTATTATGGCGGCAGGCTTGACAACAAGATTGTTCTTCGATATTATGCCTGTGCCAATGAACTGTGTTGGCCAAGCCTGCAACAGGAGGGTTTCGGTACGCTCATCCATGAGTTCTCTCATTGCTTGGGACTGCCAGACCTCTATAATGTTTCCAATGACGTTAATGACTATATCATTTTCGACGAATGGGATGTGATGGATGGAGGGTGCTATGCCAACGACAGTTGGGCTCCTGTGGGTTATTCTGCCTATGAGCGTTATCTCTGTGGATGGCTGGAACCGGAAGCGTTGCCAGATGATGCCAGTGTCGAAGCGATGATATCCATGTATGACGGCGGTAAAGTATATAGACTCGATCATAGTTCAGGTAAAGAATACCTGCTTTTTGAGAATCGCCAGCAGCAATGTTTCGATTTCTATTTACCGGGTCATGGATTGCTCGTTACCCATGTCGGCTCCAATAACTATAACCCGAACAATGGGACTAATGTTACTGTCTATCCTATTCCTGCCGATGGTCTTGACTATCCGCACAGTTTTAAGAAGTATGTGCAGGACTATTATGGTGTGATCCTGCCGGATGACTCGTTGAATATGACAGGGAAATACAAGAGATATCAATACGATGAGAATGGTAGAAGCCGTTTGATGGCGGGCACGGCTTTTCCTTATAGGGAAGGTGATATTGTTGTTAATGATGCGTTGACAGTATATTCGAAGACGATTAGCGGCATTCGTGAAGAGGATGGACGGCTATTCTTCCAGGTGTCCTCTGCTGAAAGTGTGGCTGGTCCAATCGCGAATGACCGTCCTGTGGCTTATTACGACCTGCAGGGGCGATATTCCGAAAGTCGTTCTCCTGGCATCTATATAGCAAAATACCCCGATGGAAGCACAAAAAAATGCATCCGTTGATGTCAAACAGTAGGGGACGGTTCTTTTTTGTTTGACAGCGTATTCGCATGTTTGAGTCAAACAAAAAAGAACCGTCCCCTACTGTTTGATTAGTTCCTGAAGATCAAGCCTTCGCCAAATTCATCGATGATGATAGGCTTGTCGCGATTCACCTCGTCGGCCAGGAGCTTCTTCGAGAGGTCGTTCAGCACGAACTGCTGGATGGCGCGCTTCACCGGTCTTGCACCGAAGTCCGGATCATAGCCCTGTTCGGCGAGATAGTTGATGGCCTGAGGTGTACATTCGAGTTTGATACCCTGAGGCTCCAGCATTTCCGTCACTTTCTTCATCTGCAGTTTGACCACATCCGCAATCTGCTCCTTCGTCAGTGGCGTAAAGGTGATAATCTCATCGATACGGTTCAGGAATTCGGGACGCATAGTGGCCTTCAGTTGCTCGCGTGTGGCATTCGAGGTCATGATGATGATGGTGTTCTTGAAGTTGGCCGTACGACCTTTGTTGTCTGTCAGACGTCCGTCGTCCAACACCTGCAGCAGGATATTGAATACATCCGGATGGGCCTTCTCAATCTCATCGAAGAGTACCACAGAGTAAGGCTTGCGTCTGACGGCCTCCGTCAGTTGTCCGCCCTCATCGTAGCCGACGTATCCTGGAGGTGCACCAATCAGTCGCGATACGCTGTATTTCTCCTGATACTCACTCATGTCGATACGTGTCATCATCGTCTCGTCGTTAAACAGATAGTCGGCCAGTGTCTTGGCGAGTTCCGTCTTACCCACACCTGTGGTACCGAGGAAGATAAAGCTTGCAATCGGTCGTTTGGGATCCTGCAGACCGGCACGTGAACGACGTACGGCATCCGATACGGCCGTGATGGCCTCGTCCTGACCAATCACTCGTTTGTGCAGCTCCTCTTCCAGATGCAGCAACTTCTCACGCTCACTCTGCATCATACGTGTCACGGGGATTCCCGTCCAACGCGAAACGACCTCTGCGATATCATCGGCTGTCACTTCCTCACGCACGAGCGAGTCACCATTCTGAGCTGTTGCCAGTTGCTGCTGGATGGCCTTTATATCATCTTCGAGGGCTTTTAGTTTTGAATAGCGTATCTCCGCCACCTTACCATAATCGCCCTCGCGTTCTGCACGTTCTGCCTCCAGTTTCAGGTTCTCCATCTCCTGTTTGTCCTGTTGGATTTTGTTGATGAGCTGGCGCTCACCTTCCCATTTTGCACGGAACTGCGTCTCCTGCTCGCGCAGTTCTGCGATGTCTTTATCGAGTTGTGCAATCTTGGGTTCATCGCCCTCGCGCTTGATGGCCTCGCGTTCGATCTCCAGCTGTGCCAGACGGCGTGTAATCTCGTCGAGTTCCTCAGGCACAGAGTCGCGCTCCATCCTTAACTTCGCTGCAGCCTCGTCCATCAAGTCGATGGCCTTATCGGGCAGGAATCGCTCAGAGATATAGCGCTCTGAGAGTTGGACGGCAGCGATACAGGCATCATCCTGGATTCTCACCTTGTGATGGTTCTCGTAGCGCTCCTTCAGACCTCTTAATATCGAGATGGCCGAGAGTTCGTCGGGCTCATCCACCATCACCGTCTGGAATCGACGCTCCAGTGCCTTGTCCTTCTCGAAATACTTCTGATATTCGTTCAGTGTCGTGGCACCGATGGCGCGCAGTTCGCCACGGGCTAGGGCCGGTTTCAGGATGTTGGCAGCATCCATCGCGCCCTCACCGCCGCCAGCACCTACCAGTGTGTGGATCTCGTCGATAAACAGGATGATGCGGCCCTCGGCCTTTGTCACCTCGTTGATGACGCTCTTCAGACGCTCCTCAAACTCACCTTTGTACTTCGCACCAGCTACCAGTGCACCCATATCCAGCGAATAGAGTTGCTTGTCCTTCAGGTTCTCGGGCACATCACCGCGTACGATTCGGCCTGCGAGACCTTCCACGATGGCGGTCTTACCAGTACCTGGCTCACCGATCAGGATCGGGTTGTTCTTCGTTCTTCGCGAGAGAATCTGGAGCAGTCGTCTGATTTCATCGTCGCGACCGATAACAGGATCGAGCTTTCCCTTACGGGCGAGGTCTACCAGGTTCTTGGCATATTTCTCCAGACTCTGATAATTCTCGTCTGCCGATTGCGACTGCACTTTCTGTCCCTGGCGCAGTTCCTGTATGGCCTTCAGCATGTCCTTCTCCGTGCAGCCGGCATCCTTCATGATGCGTGAGGCCGTCGAGTTCACGTTCAACAGCGCCAGCAGTATCGGCTCCACGCTGACAAACTCGTCGCCCATCTTCTGGGCAGTCTCCTGTGCACGTACGAGTACATTATTACTATCATTCGAGAGATACGGCTGCCCGCCCTGCACTTTTGGCAGATGCTTGATTTCACTATCCACGAGCATCTCTATTTGCTGAGCGTTCACACCGAGTTTTTGGAAGATGAAGTTCGTTACGTCCTTCGCCTTCTCCAATATACCTTTCAGTATGTGTACAGGTTCGATGACCTGCTGGCCGTTCAGTTGTGCGCTGTTCACCGCCTGCTGTACGGCCTCTTGTGCTTTGATTGTAAACTTGTCTAATGTCATATCTTTGTCCTCCTATGTTTTTGCAAAAAGAGCAACAAAGTGTGTGCCGAACAAAACGAGGCCGACAAAACGGCACAGCATTCTGCCGTTTTGTCGGCCACATACGCGGGAAAGGGCGCCCGCAGAGTGGTGGGCCCTATCTTACATCGTCACTTCGACGGTGTGTTTACCGGGAGCGTAGGGGATGACAGTGCCTGTGATGGGCTGACCGTCGAGCGTAATGGATTTCACGCCTTTCTGGACACCATTCGGATGGATGGTAATCTCGTAGTCAGCCTCGCGGAACTTACGGGTAACGGTGTAGTCGGAAGCCGTTTCGGGCAGACAGGGATCAATGCGGATACCATCGTAGTCGGGCTTGATGCCGAGGATGAACTCCGAGACGGTGTACCACATCCAGGCGGCCGTGCCCGTGAGCCAGGAGTTCTTACCCTCTCCCGGCTTGTAGGCATCCTTACCGGCCACCATCTGGCAGTTGACGTAAGGCTCCACCTTATGGAGTGTCTGATATTTCTCCTCGACATACGAAGGCAGGATCTTGGCGTAGTGGCTCCAGGCATCGTTGCCGCGACCTGCGATACACTCGCCGATAATCACCCAAGGATTGTTGTGGCAGAAGATGCCGGCATTCTCCTTGTAGCCCTCAGGATAAGATGAAATCTCGCCGTACTCATAGATGTACTTAGTGAAGGCGGGATTGTTGAGTACCATACCATGCTCGCACTCCAGATACTTCTTGCAAGAATCGAGGCTCTTGGCCACCATACCCTCTTCAGCTCCGATTTCGGCCATCGTACACCAGCCCTGTGACTCGATGAAGATCTTTGCCTCTTCGCATTCATTAGAGCCGATTTTACGGCCGTAGAAGTCGTAGGCGCGCAGATACCACTCGCCATCCCAGCCATGCTTCTTGACAGCTTCGATCATCGCATCGATAGCTTTCTGCATGCGTGCAGCTTCGTCGGCCTTGCCAATCTTCTGGCAGAGGGCTACGTAGTCCTTTCCTGTAACGACAAAGAGACCGGCAATCATGAGTGATTCAGCCTTGGTGCCCTCAGAGACATTCTCAGTGGTCTGGAAACTCTCGTTCGGATCCCATGAGAAGCAGTTGAGGTTCAAGCAGTCGTTCCAGTCGGCACGGCCGATGAGCGGCAACAAGTGAGGACCAAGGTTGTTGATGACGTGATCCATGGAAATCTTGAGGTGCTCGAAAAGGGTGACCTCAGAACCGGGCTGGTTGTCGAATGGCACCATCTCGTCGAGAATCGAGAAGTCGCCTGTTTCCTTGATATAGGCCACTGTGCCGAAGATGAGCCAGCACGGGTCGTCATTAAAGCCGCCACCGATATCGTTGTTGCCACGCTTGGTGAGGGGTTGATACTGGTGATAGCAGCCGCCGTCGGGGAATTGTGTCGAGGCGATGTCGATGATGCGCTGACGGGCGCGTGATGGTATCTGATGCACAAAGCCCACCAGGTCTTGGTTGGAGTCGCGGAAGCCCATGCCACGGCCAATGCCACTCTCGAAGAACGATGCCGAACGCGAGAAGTTGAAAGTGACCATGCACTGGTACTGGTTCCAAATGTTGACCATGCGGTCGAGCTTGTCGTTGCCAGTCTTTACCTTATATATGTTAAGTAGGGCATCCCAGTATTCGCATAGCTCAGCGAATGCCTTGTCCACCTTCTCTGTGGTATCAAGCTCTGCGATGAGGGCGTGTGCTTTCTGTTTGTTGATGACCTGAGGCGCCTCGAACTTTTCATTCTGTTCGTTTTCGATATAGCCAAGGAGGAACACGAAATCCTTGCTTTCGCCTGGTTGCAGAGTGACCTCGATATAGTGTGAGGCGATGGGGCTCCAGCCGTGGGCGTGTGAGTTGCGGGGCTTACCCTCCATCACAGCCTGCGGATCCGCAAACTCGTTGTAGAGGCCGACAAATGTCTCGCGGTCGGTATCAAAGCCCTGAATAGGTGAATTGACATGATAGAACGCATAGTGGTTACGACGTTCGCGATACTCGGTCTTGTGGTAGATCGTGCTACCCTCAATCTCAACCTCTCCCGTTGAGAAATTACGCTGGAAATTCTCCATGTCAGTAGCTGCATTCCAGAGGCACCACTCCTCGAACGAGAAGAGCTTCAAGGTCTTCACCCCGTTAGATTCGTTTTTAAGTGTCAGCTTCTGCACCTCTGCCCATTTCTTCAGTGGCACAAAGAACAGTACAGAAGCCTCTACGTCATTCTTACGCCCTGTAATGCGGGTGTAACTCATGCCATGGCGACACTCGTAAAAGTCGAGTGGCGTCTTGCAGGGCTTCCACCCCGGGTTCCAGACGGTGTCGCGGTCCTTGATATAGAAATACCGACCTCCATTGTCCATCGGTACATTATTGTAGCGATAACGGGTGATGCGGCGGAATTTGGCATCCTTGTAGAAAGAATAGCCGCCGGCGGTGTTGGAGATGAGAGAGAAAAAGTCCTCATTGCCCAAGTAGTTAATCCATGGCCATGGTGTCTGCGGGTCTGTTATGACATACTCGCGATGCTGGTCGTCAAAGTGACCATAACGTTTCTGTTGTTCCATTATTTCGATTGTTTTTTGTCGTGATTGCTTGCAAAGGTACGAACATATTCTGATACTTCCAAATCTTTTGGAAAATAGTGTTATCAATAAGCAATATAATATTACTTTCCGATGAGGATTCGGGCATCGACAGCGATGATGTCAGATCCGTCGGCGAGCAACGGGTTGATGTCCATTTCCTTGATTTCCGTCGCAAAGCGGAGCAGGGTGGAGAGACGTACGATGATCTCGGCATATTTTTGTTCGTTGATGCCCTGTTGCCCTCGTGTTCCTTTTAATATTTTGTAGCCGCGTAAGGAGTGGATCATCGAATAGGCCTCGGCATAACTTAATGGTGCCAGACCAGACGACACATCCTTCAACACCTCGACAAAGATGCCGCCCAGACCACAGAGCACCACATGCCCGAAACGCGTCTCGTATTTCGCGCCGATGAAGAGTTCCGTGCCCTTCAGCATCTTCTGCACCATTACGCCGGTGGCATCGGGAATCTGCATCATCCGGTCGAATTCAAGGGCGAGGTGTTCTGGCGTGCGGATGTTCAGGGCTACGCCGCCCACATCGCTCTTATGCACGGGACCCACCACCTTGGCTACGACGGGATAACCCACTTTCCCGGCGAAGGCCGTGAGTTCCTCTTTCGACATGCTGACCATTTCGGGCACCAATGGAATGCCGGCACAGGAGAGGATCTCGCGCACCGTATCTGGAGCCAGGTAGCCACTTGTGATGCCTTCGAATTTCAGACGGTTGGTCTCGCGGTAGATGATCTCACGGATCTTTGGCACATCGACGCCATAGAGTTCCAATTCGGGTGATGCAGGCTGTGGGGTGCGCATGATCTGACTCAGGGCGGTGGCCAATGTCACCTCGTCGCTGAAGTTCACGTGTCCCTTAGCCAGGAACTCCGCCACTTCTGCTCCGGCGGTATGCAGGCTGGGCAGCACGGGGAAGATGGGTTTATGGCATTCGCGGATTTTCCGGTCCAGTACATCGTAGGCCTCGTAGAGTTGGTTGAGCCCAGGTGTGCCGTAGATGACGGCGATAGCATCGATATTATCGAATTTCTGTTCGCAGTAGTCGATGATGGTGCCCAATTGCTCGGCGGTGCCTGTGGCCAGGAAGTCGATGGGATTAGAGACTGAAGAGCCTGGGAAGAGTTTGGTCTTCAGTTCCTCGGCAATAGCCCCTTCCACCTTTGGAACACTGAGGCCGCCTTTTGAGAGCGCATCGGTAAGCATGACGCCAGGGCCTCCGGCATGGGTGACGATGGCGAAATTCCTGCCATTGAGGGTAGGCAGGGTGAAGATACAGCCCACAGTGGTAAGCTCCTCACGGCTGTAGCAGCGCACGATGCCCGCCTTGCGGAAAAGGGCTTCGACAGCGGAATCAGACGAGGCAATCGCGCCCGTATGAGAGGAGGCGGCACGAGAACCACTCTCGCTGGCGCCTGCCTTGATGGCAGCGATGCGACAACCCTTGCGGATGAGACTTCCTGCATGGAAAAGCAGCTTGTCAGGATTGCTGATATTCTCGATATAGAGCAGTTTGACTTTCGAATCGGTCTCGGGGTTGAAGTGCTCGTCCATATACTGCAGGACATCCTCGATGCCAATCTGCTTACCGTTGCCTATCGACCACACACTGTTGAACTGCAGTCCCTTGATGACGGCACTCTCCAGGATAAAGACAGCTGTGGCGCCGCTGCCGCTGACGAAATCGGCTCCCTTGGGGTCGAGGTTTGGAATGGGCAGGGTGAAGACACTATGATGATTCCGGTTTAAGAGTCCGATGCAGTTAGGGCCGATGAGGGCGGCACCATACTGCTGACAAGTGTCGAGTATGCGCTGTTCGAGTTCGGCGCCCGCCTTCGTCTCCTCGCCGAATCCTGCGGAGATGATGATGAAGGCCCGCGTCTGTTTCTCTTTTGCCAGCATCTCCACATAGTCGGGACAGAACCTGGCTGCCACCACGAGGATGGCCAGTTCGGTAGGGGGTATGTCGCGGGCATCGTGGAAGGCCTTGATACCTTGCACTTCATCTTCCTTGGGGTTTACAATGTGCAAGGTTCCATTGTAACCACCACTCACCAAATTGCGCACAATAGAGCCGCCTGGCTTATGCACGTTATTAGAACCGCCGATGACGACAATGCTCTGCGGGTTCAATAGTTGTTGGTTAATCATGGCACAAAGATATATAAAAAACGCTAAAAGGCAAAGCAATCTGACAGAAAATCTTTATCTTTGCATGTAGATTTAAGTCAAAAGGGTATGAAACAGAAACTTTTTATACTAATTATATCATTGGTTATGCCATTTATAACTTGGGGGCAGACCTATTCGGCCCTATGGAAGAAAGTGAATGAGGCAGAGCAAAAAGATCTGCCTCAGACGATGTCGAAGGTGCTTCAGCAGATTGTCGATAAGGCAACTTCTGAGAAAGCCTATGGTCAGCTGATGAAGGCAGAATTGAAGAATGCCCAGGTAAAGGCCAGTGTGGCGCCTGACTCGTTAAAACCTGCCGTCGAGATGTTGGAGCAGCGTTGTACGAGCATTAACGACGAGGTACTGAAGACGGTGTATCAGACGGTGCTCTACCGCATTTGTCAAATGAACCGCATCCTGGAGAAGGAACCTCAGAAACCAGAGTTGACAGCAGCCCTCTGCGCGAAGCTGGCTCAGGTGAAGGATGAAACCTATGAGCCTTTCGTCAAGGTGGAACCCGACAGTAAGCTTTTCAATCACGACCTGCTGAGCATTGTAGGCCATGAACTCGATGCCTATCAGGAGATGCATGATTACTATGAAAAGGCGGGTAATCGTCAGGCTGCTTGTCTGACGGCGTTGGAAGTGGTGGAGTCGCAAGGCATGGGAAAAGAATTCATTCATAAGATTGATTCGCTCATCAGCCGATATGGAGACTTGCCCGAAGCTGGCGAACTGGCCATCAGCCGTGTAAACTATATGCAGAACAGGGGTGAGGATGAGTTTCCTGTTGGGGAGACCGTCGGCTATGCGCGTCAGGCCGTAGAGAAATGGGCGTCATGGAGTCGTATTAATACCCTCAAGAATACGATTAAAAGCATGATTAACCCGCAGTTCGGGGCCACCATCGACCAGCGCATCTCGCTGCCCATGCGTGAGCAGACGGTTTATCTGCATGAGGTGCGTAATCTCTCGCAGGTTGAGATGAAGGTTTATCGGGTGAACGGCAACGGCGATCTGAACCTGAATCCCGAATCAAAGGAAGACTTTAAGAAACTGAAACCCCTGCTGAAACTCATACCGGAGGCCTGCGTTGAGATGACGTTTCCCAGCAAGCCCGACTATGAGGTCTTTGAAGACAGTATAGCATTGCAGGGCCTGCCGATTGGCGTGTATATGCTCGAATTCTCCTCGAAGCCTGGCACTGAGGTCGTTCGCAGGATGTTTCACGTCACTGATTTGTTTGTGATGTCCGAGAAACAGCCAGATCTTCGGATACGTTATGTTGTGGTCAATGCTACCACAGGTCAGCCAGTGGCCAAGGCTCATGTGCGCATCAAGGAATATACCTCCTGGAAGGAATATATCACCCACAACCTCATGGCTGATAGCAAGGGTGAATGCTATTTTGAGAATAGTACAGACCGCAGATTGGAGGTGTTTGCCTATACCGACGGCGACAAGGCCCTGCCGGAGATGAACCTCAGCAACCGCTATAATTACTACAAGAGAAATGACGATGGTGAGCGTACCATGATTTATACTGACCGTGCGATTTATCGTCCGGGACAGACGGTTCATGCTGCCGCAATCGTATATGAGATGACGGAGGGTTATAAGCATAATGCTGTGGAAGGCAAACGGATGAGTTTCGTGCTCCGTGACGCTAATTATAAAGAGGTGCAGCGTGTGTCGGCCGTTACCGATCAGTATGGTACTTGCAGTGCCGATCTGACATTGCCTTCAACGGGACTGACAGGACAGTTCTCCTTGGTGGTGAACGGAGAGACTCAGCGTATCCGTGTGGAGGAATACAAGCGCCCCACCTTCGAAGTGAAATTCGATGAGGTAAAGGCGCACTATGAGGCTGGCGATACGGTGACCGTCAAGGCGACGGCCCGCAGCTATGCCGGTGTGCCCGTGCAGGGCGCTACCGTGAAATATAAGGTGGTGCGCCGCCTGGCCCTCTGGTGGTGGAACTATAACCGCTACTGGAATACGGGTACGATAGGCCTCTCCAGTAATGACGAGGAGATAAGCAGTGGTGAGACGGTGACTGGCGACGACGGTACTTTCACGGTGGATATGCCGATGGTATTGCCGGAAAGCAAGAGTCCGTTGTTCTATAACTTCATTGTGACGGCGGATGTGACGGACACGGCCGGTGAGACGCATGCCGGACAGACCTCGCTGCCCTTAGGCAACCGTAAGACGGCGCTGAGTGTCGATCTCGGCCAGCAGATCCTCGCGGAGAGCAATCCCACGATGACCTTCCATCTGCGTAATGCTGCAGGCAATGACATTGCTTCCAGCGTAAAGTATAAAATAGACGACTCGCAGAAATGGCAGGATGTGCCAACGCAGCAGAAGATAGCGTTGGCATCGATGCACCTGAAATCAGGCAAGCATACGGTGGAGGCTATCTGTGAAGGTGATACGCTGAAACGTGATTTTGTAATTTTCTCGAAGGACGACAAACGACCGGCTACAGAGACCGACGACTGGTTCTGGGTCTCTGACTCCCAATTCCCCGACGATGGCCGTCCTGTCACTGTTCAGGTAGGCTCATCGGCCAAAGATGTGCATATCATTTACAGTATCTTCTCGGGCGAAAAATTGGTTGAGTCGGGCCGTGTCGACAGAGACAATGAGCTACTCAATCGCAAACTGACTTATAAAGAGGAGTGGGGCAATGGCATCTTGCTGACTTTTGCTTGGGTGAAGGAAAATGTCTGCTATACCCATCAGACCACGATCCGGCGTCCATTGCCGAACAAACAACTTAAGCTCGCATGGAAAACCTTCCGCGACCGCCTGAAACCGGGTCAGCAGGAGGAGTGGTCACTCATGGTTTCAGGACCTGACGGTCAACCCGCTAACGCTCAGTTGATGGCTACGCTCTATGACAAGAGTCTGGATCAGCTGACCTCGCATTACTGGCTGTTCTATCCCTATATCTCTCTACCATTGCCATATGCCCAGTGGAATCACTCATCACGGGGCAGTCTCAGTTTGTCAGCTCGTCAGGAGTGGCATTCGTTGAGCGTCCGCTCGTTGACCTATAGTCATTTCGACCATACGGCCTATCCCTCTACCAGCAGCTATTACACAATGCGTGGCTTAAGAAGGACCAGAGGAGCTGGCCTGGGAGCGACCATGTTGGCTAAATCAGCGGTGGCTGATGAGATGGTTGTGGAAGAAGCGGCTGTGCTGAACGATGCCGTAATAGGCGCATTTGATGTCAATAAATCATCAACCGGATTTGATGACGGATCTGATGACGCCCAGCTTAAGAGGGTTCAGGGCAACGGACTGCCTACAGTGGAGTCTGACGAGCAGGCTGCATCTTTGGATCAGATACAGATCCGCGAGAACCTCAACGAGACAGCCTTCTTCTATCCCCAGCTGACGACAGACTCCACGGGGGTTATCACCCTGAAGTTTACGTTGCCGGAGAGCCTGACCACCTGGCGCTTTATGGGACTCGCTCATACACCGGATATGTGCTACGGTCTGCTCGAAGGTGAGACTGTGGCAAAGAAGGATGTGATGATACAGCCCAATATGCCGCGCTTCGTCCGCGAAGGCGATCAGGCCGTGCTCACGGCCCGTATCTTCAATACGAGCGATCATGCTGTCAGCGGCAAGGCCCGTCTGAGACTGCTGAACCCAGAGACAGAGGTCGTGGTATTCGAAAGTACGCAAGACTTTTCGTTGAAGGAGGGTGCTACGGGTAGTGCCTCGTTTGCGCTCCCTGAACTGGGTGCCGACGTGACACCGCTCATCTGTCAGGTGATGGCTATGGGCGAAGGCTTCTCTGATGGCGAGCAGCATTATCTGCCTGTATTGCCGAGTACAGAGCGTGTCACCGTCACCGTGCCGTTTACACAGATTGAGCCAGGCAAGAAGACCATCGACCTGGCTGCCCTCCTGCCTGCTGACAGTAAGAATCAGAAACTGACCTTCGAATATACGAACAATCCTGCGTGGCTGATGATCCAGGCTTTGCCAACAGTGGGTAAGCCTTCTGCAGATGATGCCATCTCGCAGGCCGCCTCTTACTATGCCAACAGCATCGGCAAACATATCCTTGCACAGAATCCGAAAGCAAAGACCGCCTTCCAGCTCTGGCAAAAGGAAACAGGTGACGAGACTTCGCTGATGAGTAGTCTGGAGAAAAACCAAGAGTTGAAAGATCTGATGCTCAGCGAGACGCCGTGGGTGTTGGATGCCGACCATGAAAACGAACAGAAACAGCGCTTAGCTGATTTCTTCGATGAGAATACCATGCAGCAGCGTCTGGAGTCTGCCGCAACAAAACTAAAGAAACTGCAACGTAGTGACGGCTCTTGGTCGTGGTGGCCCGAGATGCCCGGTTCCTTCTACATGACGGTGGCCATCTCTGAGATGCTGGTGCGCCTGAATAGTCTGACAGATGAACAGGCGGAGACAAGTTCCATGTTGAAGGGTGCCTTCAGGTTTATGGGCAAGGAGATTGTTGAGGAGGTGAACGAGCTGAAGAAATGGGAGAAGAAAGGTCATAAACCTGGTTTCCCCAATTTTAAGTGCCTGCAATGGCTCTATCTCTCCACCCTCGACGGCCGTACGCTGCCAGCAGATGTACAAGAGGCTAATGTCTATCTGCTCAAACTGCTGAAGAAGGAAATCAAGAATCAGTCGATATATGAAAAAGCGATGACGGCTGTGATTCTCGCGGCCTCGCATCAGGCCCAGGAGAGCGACCGTAAGAAGGCTCTCGAGTATGTGCAGAGTCTGAAGGAATATACCGTCTATCGTGAAGAGATGGGACGCTATTACGATACACCGCGCGCTGGTTATTCGTGGTACGACTATAAGATCCCCACGCAGACGATGGCCATCGAGGCCCTGCAGCGCATTACACCCAATGACGAGAAGACCATCCGCGAGATGCAGCGCTGGCTCCTTCAGTCGAAGCGTACACAGGCTTGGGATACGCCCATCAACAGCGTGAATGCCGTCTATGCCTTCCTGAACGGACAGACGTTGGCACTCACTTCGCAGGCTCCTGTCTTCACCGTCGACGACCAGTTGCTAGAGACACCGAAGGCCACGGCTGCCATAGGTTATGTAAAGACCCCCATTGCTGCAGTGAGCAAGTCGATGACCATCGAGAAGACCTCGGAAGGTACTTCGTGGGGCGCTGTCTATGCCCAGTTCTACCAGCCATCTAAGAGCATCAAGGACAGTGGCAGTGGTCTGACCGTGAAACGTGAGATACTATCTAATGGCGCCCCCGTCTCTCACCTTTCTGTCGGAGACCGCATCAAGGTGCGTATTACCATCGAGGCCGACCGTGATTACGATTTCGTACAGCTCATCGACCGCCGTGCGGCCTGTATGGAGCCCGTGAAGCAGTTGAGCGGCTACCACAGCGGCTCGTATTGTACGCCACGCGACAATACCACGAATTATTATTTTGATTGTTTCTCGAAAGGCAAGCACATCATCGAGAGCGAATATTACATTGACCGTCCAGGAACCTACGAAACGGGCAGTTGCACTGTGATGTGCGCCTATGCCCCAGAGTTCCGTGCAACGACAAAGTCACAAACCATTATCGTGAAGTAGAATGATGAAACGACAACTGATGATTCCCCTAATGGCGCTGGCCATGTTGCCAGTGTCTGCTCAGAAACTGACTGTCACCAACGCCACCGTGAATGCGGGTCGGACAGGCTATCTGCAACCTATCACCGCCACCTTTGAACTCCGCAACAAGAGTAAGCGCAAGCTTATTATCGAGAGCGTCAAGCCTGACTGCGGTTGTACGGCTGTGGAATATCCCAAAGAAGTGGATGCCAACAAGAAGTTTACCATCAAGATGACTTACGATGCCCGTATGCTCGGTCATTTCCAGAAAATGGCGGCTGTGAAGAGCAACGGCTCCGAGAAGCCCGTCTATCTCACCATGAAAGGTATCGTGCTGACAGAGATGGTCGACTACACCGGCCGCTATCCGTTGGCCATGGGCGACCTGCTACTCGATAAGAACGACCTTGAATACGATGATGTAAACAAAGGCGATCATCCTGTGCAGGAAATACATATCTTCAATAATAGTGAAGAGACGATGACACCTAATGTGATGCACCTGCCGCCCTATCTCACGGCCCTTGTTACGCCTGAGAATTTGGAACCTGCTAAGGCGGGCACCATTGCCATCACCCTCAATTCTGAGAAGCTCCGCGATTTCGGTCTGAACCAGACCTCGGTCTATATCGCCAAGAAACTGGGTGAGAAAGTGAGTCAGGACAATGAAGTGCCTGTCTCTGCTGTGCTCCTGCCTGACCTCAAGGACTATGATGCTGTGAGCAAGGCCTTGGCACCGCAGTTACAGATCTCCGCTACCGACGTCGATTTCACCGACTTCGGTGGCAAGTCGAAGAAGACTGCGGAGATCCTTTTGGTCAATACAGGAAAGACGACACTGGAAATCCGCTCTATGCAGATGTTCACTCGTGGCATAAAACTAACGTTGAGCAGCACGAAACTGGAGCCCTCACAGTCGGCGACGATGAAGATTACTGGTATTGCCGACGATTTGCAGAAGGTGCGTACCAAGCCCCGTATCTTGATGATTACCAATGATCCCGACCATACGAAGGTCATTATAAACATAAATGTGAAATGATTATGGAACATCCCGAGAACAGTTCCGAATTTGCAGGTCTGCAAGTCAACAGTGGTGTTGAGCAGCCCTCCATCGTCAATCCTTATCTGCAACGCAACCGTTTCCGTCGGCGTGAACTTACTGCGGCCGAGATGGTGGAAGGTATCCTCAAAGGCGATGTCACCATCCTCTCGCAGGCTGTGACGTTGATTGAGAGTGTGAATCCCGACCATCAGGCGAAGGCGCAGGAGGTGATTAATAAGTGCCTGCCATACAGTGGCAACAGTGTCCGTGTGGGCATCAGTGGCGTGCCTGGTGCAGGCAAGTCTACGAGTATCGATGAGTTTGGTATCCACGTATTGAAAGAAAAGGGTGGTAAGTTGGCCGTTCTGGCCATCGACCCGTCCAGTGAGCGCACCAAGGGCAGTATCCTCGGCGACAAGACGCGCATGGAAAAACTGGCGCTTCATCCCGATTCCTTCATCCGTCCTAGTCCGTCGGCAGGTTCCTTGGGTGGTGTGGCCAGAAAGACGCGTGAGACCATCATCCTCTGTGAGGCGGCAGGCTTCGATAAGATTTTTGTCGAGACAGTGGGTGTGGGACAGAGCGAGACGGCCTGTCACTCGATGGTAGACTTCTTCCTGCTCATCCAAGTGGCAGGTACCGGTGATGAGTTGCAGGGTATCAAACGTGGCATCATGGAGATTTCCGACGGCATCGTCATCAACAAATGCGATGGCGACAATGTCGACCGTTGTCACATGGCAGCCACCAATTTCCGTAATGCCCTCCATTTCTTTCCCAAACCCGATAGCGGTTGGCTGCCGCAGGTGCTTTGTTATAGCGGCTTCTACGGCACAGGTGTCAAAGAGATCTGGGATATGATCTATGCGTATATCGATTTCGTGAAGGGCAACGGTTATTTCGATTACCGTCGCAACGAACAGTCGAAATACTGGATGTATGAGAGCATCAATGAGCATCTGCGTCTGAACTTCTACAACAATCCGACCATCAAGGCGCAGTTGGCTTCCGCTGAACAGACCGTCCTCGCCGGCGAGAAGACCTCCTTCGTGGCTGCACAGGATCTCCTTGATATGTACTTTGAGGAATTAAAGGGATAGTTTATGGTGATTGAAATCGACAGCGGCAGTGGTTTCTGCTTCGGTGTGACCACCGCCATCCGGAAGGCTGAAGAGGAACTGGCACAGGGCAAAAAACTCTATTGTCTGGGCGACATCGTACACAACGGTATGGAATGTGACCGTCTCCGTGAAATGGGACTTATCACCATTAAGCATGATGAGATGCGTGAGTTGCACGATGTGAAGGTGTTGCTGCGTGCACATGGTGAACCCCCCGAGACCTATGAGCTGGCAAAGAAAAATAATATTGAGATTATCGATGCCACTTGCCCTGTGGTGCTTCAATTGCAGAAACGCATCAAACGTCAGTACGACAATAATCAGAGTCAGTCGGCACAGATTGTGATTTTCGGTAAGCGTGGTCATGCCGAGGTGCTTGGCCTCGTGGGCCAGACACATTCCTCGGCCATCGTTATCGAGAGTTTCGATGAGGTGAAACGCCTCGACTTCACCCGCGACATCTACCTCTATTCGCAGACCACGAAGTCGCTCGATGAGTATCACCGCATCATTGACTACATCCAGATGCATATCTCGCCTGAAGCCAATTTCGAGCGTTTCGACACCATCTGTCGTTCGGTAGCCAACCGCATGCCGAACATCTCGCAGTTTGCCTCACGCCACGACCTTATCCTGTTCGTCTGTGGCAAGAAAAGCAGTAATGGCAAGGTGCTCTTTAACGAGTGTTTGCAAGTCAATCCCAACAGCTATCTCATCGAAGATCCTCAGGAGATTCAGCCCGAGTGGCTTGAAGGCATTGATACGGTGGGCATCTGTGGAGCCACCTCCACCCCGAAGTGGCTGATGGAACAGGCCCGTGATGCTATAGAAAAAATGCAACGTCTTTAAAGCGTTGCATTTTTAAATTGTTCGAGCAGCCATTGTTTCTGCTCCTCAATGGTCATGTTCGAGTTGTCCAGCAAGATGGCATCCTCTGCCTGGCGCAACGGCGATTCCTCACGGTGTGAGTCGATGTAGTCGCGTTCCTGCACATTTTTCAGGATATCATCGAAATCCGCCGGCATGCCTTTGGCAATTAGTTCGTCGTAGCGGCGCTGGGCACGCACCTCGGCCGAGGCGGTGACAAATACCTTCAGTTCCGCATCAGGGAAGACCACCGTTCCGATATCGCGGCCATCCATCACAACCCCCTTGTCCTTGCCCATCTGTTGCTGTTGGGCCACGAGGGCACGGCGTACGAAACCTACGGCTGCAATGGGACTGACATGACTGCTCACCTCTAGCGAGCGAATCTCCTTCTCTACACACTCACCGTTCAGGTAAGTGTCAGGACGTCCAGTCTCGGCATTCAACTGGAAAGAGATGTGGATATTGGGCATCTCCTCCTCCAGTTCCTTGGTATTCACACTGCCGTCAGCCTCGAAAAGTCCCTTGCGTAGGGCATAGAGTGTGACGCTGCGGTACATGGCACCCGTGTCAACATAGATGTAGCCAACCTCACGGGCAAGGTCCTTGGCCATGGTGCTCTTTCCGCACGAGCTGTGGCCGTCGATGGCAATGGTTATTTTTTTCATAATGTATAGGATACGTTTATTATCAGACTATTGGCACTGACATGGTATTTGGCATAACCGATGTGCAGTTTGAAACGCTCGAGCGACAGTCCACCACCCAGCGACAGACCAGCGCTGTGGCTACTCTCTCCTTCGCTGTCGCTGATTTTCATCTCCGAGGCGCGTCGGAAGTTGTAGCCGGCCGCCAGATAGATGGTAGGTGAGAGAATCAGATCGGTGCCCACGGACAGATGTTTCCCGATACCGTAGCTCCAGTCGTTCAGGCGGCTCATAGTGGCAGAGAAGCGTAAAGGCGAGTTGAGCAGCCGTTTGCTGAAGCCCACCTGCAGGTCGAGGGGGATGCGCTCAAACTCATCGTCGTAGGCCTTGATCTGACCGCCTAGGTTCTTGGCCACTGCCGAGATGCTCAGTTCACTTTCCTCCAGATAATAGTTCAGCCCTAGGTCGATGCCCACGGCCATTGAGTGATATGAAGCAATATGTGAGGTGATGAAACGTGCCGTGATACCTCCTGAGAAGCGGTTGCTCAGGGCGTAGGCGTACGAACCGGCCACAGCGATGTCGCGTGCTGAAAACTCGCCCAGTTGCGTGTTGTCCCAGCTCACCTCTTTCATCGTACCATAGTCCATATATTGCGCACTCACGCCCCATGTACCTCTTTCGCCTGCTGCCTTTACAAAGGCGGCGCTGGCGGTCTTGGCTCCTTCCATATAGGTCATGTAGTTGAGGTTGATGGTGCGGTCGCTCACATCGTTGATGAGGGCGGGGTTATGAAAGATAAGGGTGGCATCGTCCTCGATAATCGAGATGTTGTCGCCGCCGAGGGCTGCCACATGGGCACTCACCGGCAGACGTAGGAAGTTATAAGCCGTCTGACTCTCCTGAGCGACTGTCAGGAGCGTGCTAATCAATGAAATGATGGTAAAAACGGCTCTTTTCATCTAAATATTCCTAATTTCGGTGCAAAGTTACTGCTTTTTTTCTTAATTTTGCACGCAGTTTTAGATATTAACGGAAGAAATGGCGGTTTTATTATGAACAGGACGACCAATTTCCTGCTGGGCTTAGTCTTCGTACTGGCCTGTTTGTTTGTCGCGCTCGAATGGAACAGTGGCGACAGTGGCTGGCATTTCTTCGACATGGAAGACGACCTAGAGGCCGAGATCGAACTCTCGCCGTTGCACCGCGACGAAAACGAGGTGCCGATGATGAAACCCACTGAGGAAACGCCCCCCGAGGTGAAGTCACAGGAGGTGAACCCCGTTGAGGAGGATGTCGAGATTCCGCCTGAGGAGGTAGAACCGACCCCTGCCGAGTTGCAGGAACCTCCGAAACCTGAAGAGGAGAAATTACCCGAGGCCGTCGATATGTATGACGAGCCGGTTGATTTCAGGGTGGTTGAGGATCTGCCACAGTTCCCCGGTGGTGCTGTCGAGTTCATGAAGTGGCTCACCAAATACCTGCATTATCCGCCCTCTGCCCAGCAACGAAAGGTGCAAGGCAAGGTGGTGGCCCAGTTCATTGTCGAGAGAGACGGTTCTATCAGCGATCTGCAGGTCATCAAGAAACTCGATCCCTCGTGCGACCGTGAGGCACTGCGGGTATTACGTATGATGCCCAAGTGGAAAGCCGGGCTTATGGATGCCAAACCCTGCCGTACCCAAGTCTGCATCCCCATCGTTTTCAAATTGTAAATAGTAAACAGTCAAATTGTAGATATCATAATGTATAGCTCAGAAGAATTGCTCAACAAGGTGAACGAGGCCCTCGAGAACCTCGCCTACGACCGTCAGCCACACACGCTCTATGATCCCATCCGCTATGTTCTGTCGTTGGGAGGAAAACGTATCAGACCTGTCCTCATGCTCTTGGCTTACAACCTCTATCGTGAGGATCCCCTTCGCATCATGTCGCAGGCCATTGGTGTGGAGACCTACCACAACTTCACGTTGCTTCATGATGACCTGATGGATAAAGCCGATATGCGTCGCGGCAATGAGACGGTTCATAAGAAGTGGAACGCCAATCAGGCCATCCTCTCGGGCGACACTATGCTCTTGCAGGCTTTCGACCGGGTAGGCGACTGTGATGCCGACAAGATGAAGGATGTGATGGCTGTCTTTATCCTGACCACTTACGAGGTGGGTGAGGGACAGCAGTTCGATGTGGAGTTTGAGACCCGCGACGATGTCACCGAGGCAGAGTATATTGAGATGATCCGTTTGAAGACGAGTGTCCTGCTTGCTTGTGCCCTGAAGATTGGAGGTATCATGGCAGGTGCCTCGGCCGACGACCTGGACAACCTCTACAAGACGGGTGAGCAGATCGGACTGGCCTTTCAGTTGCAGGATGACCTTCTTGATGTCTATGGCGACCCTCAGGTGTTCGGTAAGAACATCGGTGGCGACATCGTCTCGAACAAGAAGACTTATATGCTTATCAATGCCCTCAACCGTGCCAATCCCGCCCAGCATGCGAAACTCGTCGATTTGCTTCAGACTTGGCCATTCGACCGTTCTGAGAAAATTGAGGCGGTCACGGAACTCTATAATGCAATTGGTATTCGAGAGCTCTGCGAGGAGCGCATTAACTATTATTTCGAGCAGGGATGCCAGTATCTCGACCGTGTGAATGTGCCTGAGGCTCGGAAGACCATCCTCCGCCAGTATATAGCTCAAATGGTAAACCGTCAGTCTTGATGCTTTCATTCATCGATACCCATTGTCACCTCGATGGTGAGGAGTTTGCCGCCGACCGCGAAGAAGTGGTGGCCCGTGCCCGTGCTGCCGGTGTCTCCAAAATCCTCGTTCCGGCCATCGACTTCAAATCCTGTCACTCTGTCCTTGATGTCTGCCGTCAATACCCTGATTATTGCTATCCCATGCTCGGCCTTCATCCTGAAGAGGTCCGGGCAGACTGGCGCCAGCAACTAGACTCACTGGGGACGGTTCTGAGTGAGTCGTTGCAGACAAAAACTCATTCAGAACCGTCCCCAGTGGGTCCAATCGCCATAGGTGAAGTAGGACTTGATTATTACTGGAGCCGTGAGTTCGAGCAGGAACAGTTAGAGGCCTTCGAAGAACAGGTACGCTGGTCGGTGGAGACGCGCCTCCCCCTGATGATTCATTGTCGCAAGGCACAGAACGAGATGGTGGCCATCCTGAGGAAATACGCCGATGACCTGCCTGGTGGTGTGTTCCATTGCTTCACCGGCAATGAGATTGAAGCCCGCGAACTGCTCCAGTTCAATCGGTTTGTACTCGGTATCGGCGGTGTGCTCACCTTCAAGAAATCCAATCTGCCGCAAACTATGGCCGTTATTCCCCTAAACCGCATTGTCCTCGAGACCGATGCCCCTTATATGGCCCCTGTGCCCCATCGAGGCCAGCGCAATGAGCCTGCCTTTGTAAGCGAAGTGTTGCGGAAACTCGCTGAGGTTTATGGTGTCAGCGAGGAGGAAGTAGCCCGCCAGACAACGGCCAACGCCTTTGAGGTGTTTAAAAAAATATAAAATAATCGTCATTCTGATGTATTTCGGCTGAAAAGCGGTAATTTTGCATCCGCTAATCTTTGGAGAGGTGCTCGAGTGGTTGAAGAGGCACGCCTGGAAAGCGTGTAACCGGCAAAACCGGTTCGCAGGTTCGAATCCTGTTCTCTCCGCAAAGAACAGACTTCAGAACGCCCAAAGGCGAAATCTGTTCTTCTTACGAATAGACAATGAAAAGGTTTTATATTTTGTTCCTGCTGCTGATGTCACTGGCTGTGTCACAGCCGGTGAACGCACAAGAATTGTCAAAACCCGATTCTTCCTCAGTCGTCCTTTCTGATTCCATTGCTAACGACTCCATTGTCACCACTATGGTCGACGATGAGGCCTTTGCCGATGCCACAGGCGAGGAGGAAGAGGCAGGCGGGTTTCATAAGCAACTGAAAACCAAGTTCATCGATGGAAATGTCGGCTTTATGTCGTTGGTGGCGCTTGCCCTCGTATTGGGACTCGCCTTCTGCATCGAGCGCATTCTCTATCTGATGATGTCGGAGGTCAAGTTCCGTAAACTGCTCGACGATGTGGAGGCACGTCTCAAGGCCGACGATCTCGAAGGTGCCAAGCAACTCTGTCGCAGCACCCGAGGACCCGTATCGAGCGTGTGTTACCATGCCCTGTTGCATATCCATCAGCCCATGGACGCTATTGAGCGCAGTGTCACTAACTACGGTGGTCTGCAGGCGGCCAACCTCGAAAAGGGCTGTTCCTGGATCAAGCTTTTCATCGCCATGGCACCCTCATTGGGATTCCTTGGTACTGTAATCGGTATGGTCATGGCCTTTGATAGCATCCAGACGCAGGGTGACATCAGCCCCACCATTGTGGCGCAGGGCATGAAGGTGGCACTCATTACTACCATCTTCGGTATCATTGTGGCGCTGGTGCTACAGCTCTTCTATAGTTATATTCTCTCGAAGATCGAACATCTTACGGCTCAGATGGAAGAGTCGGCTATTCGCCTGCTCGACCTCATGGCCGTATGGAAAGAAAAGCACTAGCCCATGTCGTTCGTATCACCCTTCATTGCCGATATCATGCTCTGGCTGATGTATATCGCCATTGTTGTAGCCGTCATTGTCACCATTGTGTCAATGGCCCGTACGGTGCGGCTGCGCACGAAAGATGAAGAGGTGGTCAACGGCGTACCCCGTACCCGCATGGCATGGATTGTCATCGTAGCTTTCCTGCTCTGTCTTGTCCTCACCTTCCTGTTGGGCTCCTCCGAGCCTGTCAAGACCAATGGTGAACTCTTTACCGACACTTTCTGGTTGAAGGCTGCCGATATGTTTATCTATACTTCCCTCATATTGATTATCGGATGTTTCGTAGGCGTCGTTTTGAGCAGATTCCGGAGCTGAACACCAGTTCTACGGCCGACATCTCGTTTATGTTGCTGATTTTCTTCCTCGTGACGTCGTCGATGGACACGGACAAGGGTCTTTTGCGCCAGTTGCCGCCATTGCCGCAGGAGCAGACACCGCCCACCGATGTGCGCAAGGATCATGTCCTGCAGGTTACCCTTGATGCCCATGACCAGCTGGCTGTCGACGGCACGCTCGTCACCCCGCAGCAGTTGTGCGACCAGATTGCCGAGTTTGTCGCAGCCGATCGCACCGACCATGTCATCAGCATTCGCACCGACCGCGCCACCACCTATGAGGCTTATTTCCGCATGCAGAACGCCATCGTGGCAGCCTACGTCCACTTGCGCGACCGCTATGCCCGTGAACGTTATGGAAAGGGTTATGGCGAGTTGGTGGAAGAGCAGCGCGATGAGGTCAACCAATATTATCCCCAGCGCATCAGCGAGTCGAAACCATCGGAAGGAGGTGCATCATGAGACGTATGCAGTCCATCTTCCGTCGCAGCTCCCACGACATGCCAGGCCTGAATCTCGCCTCCATGCCCGACCTCATCTTCACCGTGCTGTTCTTCTTTATGATAGTCACCCACATGCGTCATGACGATGTGAAGGTGCGCTATCAGGTGCCCGCCGGTACCGAGGTACAGAAACTCCAGCAGAAGTCGGCCGTCATCAACATCTATATCGGCGAAGGGAAGATTCAGGTGAACAACCAGCTCACCGATGTCGAGCACCTGCCCCAACTCATCGAGGCCGAGCGCAAAAAACTCTCTGAAGATAATGCCGAGCGCCTCACAGTTAGTCTCAAGGCTGATAAACATACCCCCATGGGCATCATCGCCGATGTCAAGGAAGCCCTCCAGCGCTCCTTTGCCCTCCGCATCAACTACAGCGGCACGACAGCAGGAAATTAAGAACGACGAGTCGGGTGAGACTGCTATCAGCGATGCCGTGCGTCAGAATAATCCGTCGCAGATGATGGACGACCACTGGTACACGCTCGATGGTCGCCGCTTCGATGCCCAACCCACGAAGAAGGGCATGTATATCCATAATGGCAAGAAGCAGGTCATTAAATAGTTAAGTCTCAAAACTCACTGGGGACGGCATTCTCAGTGAGTCGTTCTGAAATAAGAAATCCCTCGTCGATCGGCGAAGGGTTTCTTGTTTAGAGAGTAATTAGCTGCGGCTATCTTATATCCGTAGTCGAAAGATAGTCTGCTATGGGTGCCACCGTCATCGGATGGCGCGTAGCGATGCGATAGGTCAGACCTATCCGGTGGAGTTCGTCGAGGAAAGCATCAAGGTATGTATCATCCGCAAACCTTTGCATCAGGCTGATACAGAACATGCCGCCCACAGCGCTCATCTCAATGGTAAGGGCATACGGTGTGTAGGCCTCTGTGTACATCTCGCTGACGTATTTTTCGGCGGCACCCAGATTCGCCTTGCCGACGTAGCTGACACAGGCTGTGGCTGCCGATGATGCTACACTAAAGGCTTTGGCCATTGCCTGATGGCGCCCCTCAAGGGTGGGAATCTTCTCGAACATGTCTTGAGTATTCTGAGTTTGCCAGAAATTCTCAATGACGTTGTCATCGTTTGACTGCAGAGCCACCATGCCCCGGAATATGATCTGCTGCGTTTCAAGGTCCTTCCCTCGCATCTCTTCGCTCAGGGGCAGGCGGAGCGCTGAAGCCAGTGTTTGGCAGGCCTGTGGACAGCCTAGTGCAGGACGCTGGTTGATGGCCAGTGCCACCATCGGCACACCTTCCGTAAAACCGGGATGCAGATGGGCGATGGCACGGGTAAGCAGCAGTGACACGAGCGTAGCGGGCGATGTGTCGCCTGAGGACACATACTTCATCATCTCTTGCTCTTCAACAAGAATATTGACGGTTTCCACCGCCTCGTTTACCGCAGTCTTGGCCTGTGTCAATAGATTGATGCAGCGCTGGCGTTCTGGAAGGGGCAGGGGGTCCAGGTGGTCGGGCTTAGTCTGTGCGGCAGGGTCTTCCCATTCCTCTGGGCCAATAATGTCACCTGCTACACGAATGGTCGCCATACCCATTCCTTCAGGCGTAAGAATGCGCTCCACATGAACACCCTTTGGCAGCGATATCCTTTCACGACTCAATGTCGCATCATAGCGGCGGCGGGAATATTCATAAAGCAGGGTGCGCAGGATGTTATAGGCTCCTGTGCCGTCGGTCAGGCAGTGGAAGAAATCGAGGGCGATGCAGTCATCCCAGTAGCAGAATGCCAGCAGATGGTAGTTCGACGCTGGGCCAATTAGCCTCACGGGTTCTTCTCCTTCGCTAGTTACCCACGGTTCGCTGTTGTCTTCATACACGAAATATTCCGTGCCTTCAGCATCTCTCCTAATGCCGAGTTTCACTTGATAATATGGATATCGCTGGCGCGTTGATTCTACTGCCTGACGCAATAAATCACCGTCAACGGCATTCCTCATCTTCAGTGTCATTCTGACTGTCCAGCTCATCTGCTCTCCCGCCCATGTCAGGTAGAATCTTTCTGAAAGCAGTTTCTTTCCTTTTTGATAGTTCATCTTTACATTCTTGCTGTTATTTCACAAATTCCTGTGCAAATATAATGATAAATGCTGAATAATTGATATAATTGTACCGATTATTTTAACACAGGAGGCTGTAACGATGTGTTAGGAGCAAAAAAAAGCGGGCCTTGCGGCTCGCTTTTCTTTGTGTGAGAGAGAATCTATTATTATAAACTATAAACTATACCTCTACAATTATCTTCCAGAATCATCCTGACCTCTTTTTGTGTGAGGGTCTTTATTTTATTAACAGACATTTCCTTCAATTTCTGGAAGTCGGCATCAATATTCTTGGGGGCGTAACCATCATTCGTCACAGTGAATAAATTTTCACGTATATGAAGAGGGCTTTCTTCTGACCTTTAATGTTGTATGTAATCTTCGGTCCCCACTTACCATAAGGTTATCATTTCCTGCCAGCACCTCAGCGATGGAAGACGGGGTAACCTGGAGGATGTAGCGGTCGCCTACCAGCTTCTCATCAGTAGCGCGGCGCAGATAGGCGCGGTGCTCGGGGTTGTCCCAGATACCCATCGGGTGACCTACGAACGACTGGATGCCCAGCTTGTCGGCCAGAGCCTTGTTGATAGAGATCTCTGTCGTATCGGCGTTGAGGATTGTAACGTCCTCGGTTGTCAAGAAGTCATAATAGGATAGTCCATAGGCTTCCTGTAGCGAGCCGTTGTACTTCTTTTCCATTTCTGGTGGCGCGACTTCACTTTCTAAAATGTCATCATCGCTGCATGATGTGAATGCGAATGAGAAACTTATAATACCTGCGGTAACGATGCTCATGAGCACCTGCTTTACCAAAATTGAATTTTTCTTC
>CACWSX010000027.1 GCA_902763615.1 uncultured Prevotellaceae bacterium
CGCACCACGGCATATCGCGAGTTCCAGCGCATGAAGGACGGACGCATACCCAAGATTGACATCAAATGAGAATTAAGAAACAGCAATGAACATGAAGAGACTACCATTAGCACTCTTTTTTGTCTGTTGTACGCTGGTCATAGTGGCACAGGAAGATGGCTTCCGTGTAAACTATCAGGGAGCGAAACCTACTATCAAAGACTTTGCCTTGGCCTATATCACCTCTCTCATTTCTGAGGCTGAAAAGTGTGATGAAGAGGGAATGTCTCTGTATGAGAACTTGCAAGACGCCATCAAGTGTCAAGCCAAGGGATTGCCACTCGAAGCAAACAGAACACTTACCATCGACCAGAAGAACGGCTTCCTCGTCTATGAGCATAAATATATTGAACACCTCGGCAGGATAGAGATGTGCTACTGGAACGAAGCCGACGGAAAACACAAATTGTTTGCCTGTAACAGATGGAGTTTCGAGAATGGAAAGCCTATGATGGGGCAATACGACTATCTCGGTTTCTATCGCTACGATATCCGTGAACTGACGGGCGACTCTGCAACCTCACATATCCGTCGCTTCATCATGCAGCGTGCCCAGCAGCTCCTGATGAGTGGGGCAACTATCTCAGAGACTGCAGAAAGTCTCGGATTCGACTATTCCCAGCATTTCACACGCCAGTTCAAGAAGCATTTTGGCGTTACTCCATCCGATTTTATAAGGAAGTAACATGATTGTGCGTCAACCTATTATGTATTAGGCGATGGCCGTATCGAAGAAGTTCACGCCAAGGTCAAGCGAACGACGGATGATCTCACGTGTCGGCTCCTCGCCAATCGTCCAAGAATGCTGTCCGATAGTCGGGTCGCCGAAGCCCATGCATCCCAGACAGATGCGCGAAACACGCAGGTCAGAGTACCCTAGTTTTAAGTATTCCATATTATCTCTGCTTATTGAATATCAGTTTCATTGTCTCGGGGTCGAGAGGTTTCATCGTGGGTAGTTTCAGGTCTTTCACCATGTGGAGTGTGCCCTGCTTGTATTTCTGAAAGTGGTCTGTCTTCAGATGGCTCTGATAGGCATCCTCGGATGCATAGATTTCGAGGATGCGAATCCTGGTGGAGTCCTCAGCACTCTGCATAGGGAACAGACAGACAACACCTGGCTCTCGTTCCACACTCAGGCGGTCCACCTCATTTGCAAATTTGAGATACTCCTGGAGATATTGCGGATAGACCTCAATTTCAGCAAGACGGACAATCATATTCTCATGTGTAATAGGAGATGTAAATTCCTCGTCTGTCACTTTTCTCAGTTGCACCGCATGTTCCTCACCTGGTACGAGGTCACTGACGGTCATGCATTCGCAATCGCTCCAAGGTGTGGCACCATTCCAATGGCGCACATTCGGAGCAGTGGTCACCACGTCACCCTTGCGAAGCAACTGCTTGTTTTTCCCCTCTTCCTGATAGTAGGCTTCACCGTTGAGCACCATCAGCACCTGAGTGGCTTTGGGATGATAGTGCCACGAATTGTGACTACCGCGTTCGAAAAGGAAGTTGGTAGTCATCTGATGCTCGCTACGGCTAAGCACAGAGATGTGAACGGTTCCTGTGTTAAATTCAGCAGGAGCCGTAAACTTCGCCGGAAATATCGTTTCTTGTGCAACTGCAGTGATGGAGAGCACAAAGGTAAATAGTATTACTAACTGTCTCATCATTTTATAATCTTCTTACCGTTTTTAATGTAGATACCCTTTGATGGCTCCTCTACCAACAGCCGACCGGCTAAGTCGTAGATGCGGGCAGGTGCTGTTGTGGTGCTTTTGGCTTCGCTGATGCCGGTAACAGTATTATAGTTAATGGATGTGAGCCAGTTCTGGATCAATATTGCCCGTTTTGAGTGATTAGAATGGTTGATCCAAAGATTCTGGCTGAAGTATTTACCTTCAGGTACAAGACGTTTGCAGTCGGCTACCACGCCACTGATGCCGCTGCTGGCACTCGATACAATCAGGCCGATGTTCTTGCCAGCCAGCTGCGATCCATAGTTGAACAGGTAGGTCTGCATGTTGGCTGCCATCTGGCTCCACCAGAGTGGTGTAACGATAATGATGGTTTCGTAATCGTTCAGCGAAGTCGTTACGGGGTCGATGGCAGGATAGCTGCTAGCATTGTTGGGATTGGCCTTGATAGCATTGAGTAACTGTGTACCCAATGCGTAATTGTTAGCCTCATATTTCAGTCCTTTCTCGGCTGGTTGAATCTCCAGCACGTCAGCCTGAATCTGGCTGGTCAGCGTAGTCACAATCTCACGGCAGTTACCTGTATAACTATAGTAAACCACAAGCGTCTTTGCCGTTACGTCTGTACACAGCAATGTAAGCATAGTACAAACGAAAAACAATAATATTTTCATATACATCTGTTATTTAAATATTTGATTGGCATTTTGGTAGAGAATCATCTCGCGAAATGGTGCGAGGTCTGCCTCATCACTTAAATACTTCTTCATCCTTGCAAGACTCTGCGTGAGCACCTGTGGGGCGACGTAGGGATAGTCAGATCCATAGAGCAGATGGTCGGCTGTGGTGATGGTGAGCATCATACGGATGACCTCAGGCGAGTGTGCACCTGCAAGGTCGTAGTAGAGGGCTCGGAGGTTAGCCTCGTAGTCAATCTCACCTACCATCTTGTTGGCCTGCATCACGGGTGTCAGCGACTTCATGCGAGGGATGGCCAGCGGCAGATAGGCTCCGCAATGAGGCACCACCACCTTTATATTATTGTAGCGAGCCAGTACATTTCGTGAAATCATGTTCGTCACGGCGCGGGTAGTCTCCGAGAGGTATTCCTGCATCGCAAGCGGCGTCTGCAGCATCACCTGACGATTGAAGGGTTCTGGACGATGGGGATGCAGAATGATGACTGCTCGCCGCTCATTCAAGATAGAGAAAAGCGTATCGAGTTCGGGCGCACCAAGGTATTGACCACCTACGTTCGTGGCCAGTTTAATACCGTCGGCTTTCAGCGTGTCGAGTGCATAGATGGCTTCGCGGATGGCAACGTTGACATCGGGCAGGGGGATAGCAGCGCAGAACAGGAATCTGCCTGGGTGTTCCTGTTTGATGCGAGCAGTAGTCTCGTTGGCATGTCTGACCGTTTGAGCGGATGTCGGCTGCGGAGCCGCTAATGTCAGGACTGATGTCTGTACACCTGCTCTGTCCATCCACTTCAGATGACTCTCCACATTGTATTTTGGCAAGGGGAATCCCTCGTCCATCAGTCGTCCCTCTTTTTCGAGTGACAAGACGAACTCAGGAGTGATGATGTGGCTATGTACATCGACCACGCCCTGAGCCATTGTCGCAGTTGCAATCATCGTTGCGAACCAGGCCCAGATTCCTAATGCTATCTTAGTCATATCTTTGCTGTTTTTTAAACAAAGATTTCCATAGTTGTCTTTTGTACCTTCATGCCCATATTCCTGTAGAAACTTAGTGCAGGGTTGTTACCTTCCCATACATTCAGGGTAATGTTGTTACAACCTATAGACTTTGCATAGTCACAGACATACTTATATAAAGCAGTCCCGACATGTTTGCCACGAGCCTTTTCATCTACGCAGATGTCATCAATATACAGCGTCTTAATGTTCTGGAGTAACTTGTCGTCCTTTACTTCTGTAATCATACAGAAAGCATGACCCAGGACTTGACCATTATCATAGACGAAGATGGGTTTACTCTCATCTTCGAACAAAGCTTCAAGTTCCTGCTCGTTATACTTTGTTGTGTTAGGTTTGAATAAATCAGGGCGTATAACATGATGCACCATATCAACTTGGTGCAGCAACTCTATGATAGCCTGAACATCTCTTTTAGCTGCTTTTCTTATCATTATATCACAATACACTTTAAACGTAAGACAAAATCAATCATGCAATCAACACAACTTTTGTTGCAAAAGTAGTAAATATTGCAGAATTATCAGTATCTTTGCAAAAAAAATAAGAATTATTAGCTAAAGAAGATATAAAGAACGCTATGAACAAAGCAGCCAACCTTCTTAAACCCCTGATGCCGATACTCTCGACTATATACGGCATAGCTGTCTTTTTTTTCATACTTCTTGTTTTTCTCATATATTTTCGCTAAATTTGCAGTCGAAAAAACTATGAGTAAGAATTAAATGAAAAAGATTCTATTTCTACTGTTTGCCATTGCGGCAATAACATCCTGTAGTAAGAAGACGAACGTGAGCACCATTCGTCCGAACAATGCGTCTTCAGAGGTCGATTCAATTGTAGCAAATAAGACTGACACATTAAACACCGTCGAGGCAGTCAAGAATCAAGTGAATGCCGTCTATGCCTATTGGAATGAGCAACGGCAGCATTATGATGAGAATATGCCTACGTTAGACAGTCTTTTCGGCAGCAAGGAGTGGCAACGCGTACGTAATGAAGTGATTGCCATCGACCGCGAGTGCGAGTGCGGCGGATTCTTCGATTTCGGTGATGAAGGACCGTTGGATCCCTGGACTTACGACTGTTACGAGGGAATGGTCAGTGCAGATAGTATTCAAATCAAGATGCATCCAAACGGCACGGCTGATGTCAGATTCTTGGTGAAGGATGCAGTTACCATCAAGGGTATTCCAATACGCTGGCTGATGCAGGTGGAGGATGGTCAATGGAAAGTAGCCAACATCTTCTTTGAGAAGGATGACAATTTCGATATTCTGATGAATATGCGTGCCTACGCAGATCATGAGAAACACAACAATACGAACCTCTCAGAATACGCAGAATAAGAAAGTATGCCAGATAGAAGTTATGAGTCGAAATAGCTTTACTTTCAAACAATTCGTTATACATCAGGACCGCTGCGCCATGAAGGTGGGAACCGACGGAACACTTCTCGGGGCCTGGGCAAAAACGGCTCGTGAAGACGGGCGGATACTGGATATCGGTACAGGTACGGGACTGATAGCGCTAATGATTGCGCAACGCTATCCGAAAGCTCTGGTGAAAGCCATCGATATCGATGTGGAGGCCGTTGCGCAGGCAACGGACAATGTACAACACTCGCCTTTCGCCGACCGGATTCAGGTGTGTCAGGCCGACGTGAATGAATATGAGGTAGGGGAGAGATATGACGCAATTGTATGTAATCCGCCCTATTTCAACCATGCTTTGACGTGTCCGGATGATCAGCGAACACAGGCAAGGCATACCTTGTCGCTCAGTTACCAACAGCTGATGAAAGCAGCCTGGCGGTTATTGTCTGACAAGGGGCTATTCTCTGTGATAATTCCGAATGATTATTTTCAACAATTGGAAAGTGAAGCCCATATGGCCGGTTTCTTCCTAACACGTATCTATGGTGTTAGAACGATTGAAGGAAAGACTATTAAGAGATACTTGATAGAATTTGCAAAACATCCTTATAAAGAATTAGTTAAAAAAGAAGTTGTGATTGAAAATTCACCAAATATAAGGAGTGAATGGTATCGTGAAATGACAAAGGATTTCTATATTAAATAAGAATATGAAAGTTACAATATTGCAGACAGATATAGAGTGGGGGAACCCTCAGGAAAATATCGTACGCGTAGAACGATTGGTGGCTCAAGAGCCTGATTCTGACCTCTACGTATTACCGGAAATGTGGAGCACCGGCTTTGCTACTGATCCTCATGGGATTGCCGAGGAAGAAATCTCGTCCATCGCATTGCAATGGATGAAGACCAAGGCAAATGAACTGCATTGCGCTATCTGCGGCAGCCTGGCGATTCACGTCGACGGAAATTATAGGAACCGACATTACTTTGTGGATGGTAGAAATGGGATGGTTCAATATTATGATAAACATCATCTGTTCTCATATGGCCATGAGGACCAATATTACACGCCGGGGGATAGTCATACAGTTGTCGTTTACGAAGGATTCAGATTTCTGCTTGTGACGTGCTATGATCTTCGTTTTCCTGTATGGAGCCGCTATAATGCCCAATATCCGTATGATGCGATTATCTGTGTGGCCAACTGGCCTGAAAGTCGTCAGAATGCTTGGCAGATTCTGACGCGTTCACGGGCTATCGAGAATCAGGCATATCTGATTGGCTGTAATCGTGTGGGCAATGACTGTTATAATCATTATCGTGGTTGCAGCGCGATAATCAGTCCTATAGGCAAAACTCTGGCGAAATGCAAAGTGAACGAACAAGATTGTGCTTCATTTCTTTTGGATTTTGAATCGCTCAATCAAAAGCGCACGAAATTCAAAGTTTTGGAAGAACGAGATGTTTTCAAAATTTCTAAGCATTAATAAAATGACGAATCACAATCTTTATGGTTTATATATTAAAAATATGTGAGAAACCTTTCAAAATATATTTATTCGAGAATCGGCATTATGATAAATAATATTTTTTTTAGAAAATAATCCGCAAAAAGTTTGGTTATATCGCAAAAAGTAAGTACCTTTGCACCCGCTTAAGAAAAGGATGCACCCGTAGCTCAGTTGGTAGAGCACCTGACTCTTAATCAGGGTGTCCAGGGTTCGAACCCCTGCGGGTGTACAAATGAGGAGGAAAGCGGTCCTCCTTTCTTTTTGAAAAGGTGATTGCACCCGTAGCTCAGTTGGTAGAGCACCTGACTCTTAATCAGGGTGTCCAGGGTTCGAGCCCCTGCGGGTGTACAAGAGGTAAAAGGATTGCCGATATGGCTCAGTTGGTAGAGCAACGCATTCGTAATGCGTAGGTCCCCGGTTCGAGTCCGGGTATCGGCTCCTAAGAGATTGGAATTCAGGAATCAGCGGAATTAGCACATCGGTAGTGCACGGGCTTCCCAAGCCTGGGAGGCGGGTTCGATTCCCGTATTCCGCTCATGCATTAAAAGGTCTGCAATCCATTTGCAGACCTTTATTGTATTAGCGAACTGTCATATGAAAGCACCCTTGCTTCACCTCATATTTGATATAGCATCGTTCACGTTCCCTCATGTCACGCAAAACTTCCGATAATACCCATTTCAACGTGTCATTGCGGACTTGTCGGCGTGCCGGACCATCAGGTTCTTCAACAGTCTTATACCTATTGTAGCAGATATCGAATGTTGTGCCATAGAGATGGCATGAATTTTCAGTGGCATTGCCGTTACGACGACGCAGTTTCACCACATCCTCCTGCGAACGCAGCACACTGGTAACGATCAACTTGTGGAGAGGAACCCCCTTGACATACAGACTATCGAAGAAAGCTTGACCTATATCTTGCAAAAGAACAGCTGCCCTTGGCACCAGATACGGGATGCTAGAATACAACGGATCGACATGATAATATGGATTGGAGGCGATATAAACCAGTTCGCGCTTGCGTGATTCGGCATCCTCACGGTCACGAACAGGCGTCACCCCCCATTGCTGAGCCGCTACCAGCTGTACGGCATTGGTATCAGGAAAAGCCACAGCATAACTGGCCACAGAACGGATTCGATGCGGACGGACCTGATGATCTGGCGGTGTAGCCTTGACTATCTCTGTTATTTCCTTAAGAACTATCCGCGGTTCTGCTACCGAAGGCCATATCCATCGCACAACAGCGAGCAGTAATACTACGGCAGCAAACCCTGTGAGGAAACTTTTTTTGGTCAGTTTAAACGTTATTTTTCTCATTTTGGCTACAAAGGTACAAAAAAAGAGGTAAAGCCAAGCGGATAATTCATAAATATTTTGTAATTTTGCACGCAAAATATAATTTGTATACAGATTTGATAGAGAAACATCTTGTTTTAGAGGATATTGACCCCGTTGTATTCTACGGCGTGGGTAATGTACACTTGCAGATGATACGTTCGCTTTACCCCAAATTACGTATCGTAGCTCGCGATAATGTAATCCGAGTTTTGGGCGATGAAGAGCAGATGGCGGCATTTGAGGACTCGATAGAAAAACTCCGTAAGCATGTGTTGCGTTTCAACTCGCTAAATGAAGAGGATATTCTGGATATTGTGAAAGGTAAACGTGTGAAGGACGATGTGCCAGACGGCGTAATTGTCTACTCCATGTCAGGCAGAGCCATCAAACCGCGGAGCGAGAATCAGCAACGGCTCATTGAGGCTTACGAGAAAAACGACATGGTGTTTGCCGTTGGCCCTGCAGGAACAGGAAAGACCTACCTTTCAATCGCCCTAGCCGTGAAAGCTCTGAAAGAGAAGACGGCGAAGAAAATCATTCTCTCCCGTCCTGCTGTGGAAGCTGGCGAGAAACTGGGATTCTTACCAGGTGACATGAAGGACAAGATAGACCCCTATCTGCAACCACTCTACGATGCTCTGGAAGATATGCTACCACAGGTGAAACTGCAAGACATGATGGAGAAACACATCATCCAGATTGCACCACTCGCTTTTATGCGTGGCCGTACCCTCTCTGATGCCGTCGTCATCCTCGACGAGGCCCAGAACACGACACCTGCCCAGATACGCATGTTTCTCACACGAATGGGCTGGAACACGAAGATGATTATTACTGGCGACATGACACAGATTGACCTCCCCCACTCTCAGAAAAGCGGTCTGATCGAGGCTCTGCACATATTAAATAATGTAGAGGGCATTGGTGTGGTAAATCTCACTGGAAAAGATATTGTGCGTCACAAGCTTGTAACCCGTATTGTCAACGCTTACGAAGAATTCGACAAAGAAAAAAATAAAAGCAATGAAAGCATTAACAAAGACTGACTTTCAGTTTGAAGGTCAAAAGAGTGTGTACCACGGCAAAGTCCGTGACGTGTATAACATCAATGACGACCTGATGGTGATGGTTGCTACCGACCGCATCTCGGCTTTTGACGTGGTATTGCCAAAAGGCATTCCCTTCAAGGGCCAGGTACTTAACCAGATTGCCGCTAAGTTCCTTGATGCCACGACCGACATCTGCCCGAACTGGAAACTGGCAACGCCCGATCCGATGGTCACCGTGGGCCTGAAGTGCGAGGGATTCCGTGTAGAAATGATTATCCGTTCAATTCTCACAGGTTCTGCCTGGCGCGAATACAAGAACGGCTGTCGAGAGCTCTGCGGTGTAAAGCTACCTGACGGCATGAAAGAAAACGAGCGATTCCCTGAGCCCATTATCACCCCAACGACAAAGGCCGACGAAGGTCATGACATGAATATCTCGAAGGAAGAGATCATCGCCCAAGGCATTGTATCGGCTGAGGATTATGCCGTGATGGAGGACTACACCCGCAAGATTTTCGCCCGCGGACAGGAGATTGCCGCCAAACGTGGACTGATTCTCGTTGACACTAAGTACGAGTTCGGTAAACGCGATGGGAAGGTTTATCTCATCGATGAAATCCATACCCCCGACTCCAGCCGCTATTTCTATGCCGACGGCTATGAGGAGAAACTGGCCAAGGGCGAGCCCCAGAAGCAGCTCTCAAAGGAATTCGTGCGCCAGTGGCTCATCGAGCACGACTTCATGAATGAGCCCGGACAGGTGATGCCTGAGATTACCGACGCATATGCCGAGAGCGTTAGCGATCGCTATATCGAACTCTATGAGCACATCGTAGGCGAGAAATTTGACAAGGCAACAGAAGAAGGCAATATTGCGGCCCGCATTGAGAAAAATGTCAGCAACTGGCTGAAGACCAGATAAATGTATAAACAAGAAGAGATAAACCCCTATCATGCCGGCGAGAAGTCTGCACAGGTGGAGGAGATGTTCGACAACATCGCCCCTACCTATGACAAACTGAACCATCGTCTGTCGTGGGACATCGATCGAGGATGGCGCAGAAAAGCTATCCAACAGTTGGTGCCCCATACTCCGAAAAAAGTTCTCGACATCGCTACAGGAACTGGCGATTTTGCCATCATGGCAGCAGAAATGCTACATCCTGAAAAACTCATTGGTGCTGATATCAGTGAAGGCATGATGCAAATAGGGCGTGAGAAAGTGGCAAAGAAAGGTCTTGATGGCATTATCGCCTTCGAGAAAGAAGACTGTCTGGCCCTCTCCTACCCTGATGACAGCTTTGACGCCGTGACAGCTGCTTTCGGTATCCGGAATTTCGCTGATCTTGATAAGGGTCTACGGGAAATGTGTCGGGTCTTGAAACCCGGAGCCCATCTGAGTATTGTAGAACTCACCACACCCATCAGTTTTCCCATGAAGCAACTCTTTCATGTTTATAGTCATACGGTGTTGCCGCTTTACGGACGGATCATCAGTCACGACACCAGTGCTTATTCCTATCTCACTAAAACCATCGAAGCCTTCCCGCAGGGTGAACGGATGGTTGAGATCCTACAGAAAGCTGGATTCAGTAAGGCCTCCTTCAAACGGCTCACCTTCGGCATCTGCACCATGTATTTCGCAACCAAATAATAATAGCGTTATGGACAAATACGGATTGATTGGTTATCCTTTAGGACATTCGTTTTCCATCAGTTACTTCAACCAGAGGTTTGCTGATGAGGGCATCAATGCCAAGTATATCAATTTTGAGATCCCGAGCATCGATGAACTGCCGGAAGTCTTGGCAAAGAATCCCGAACTCAAGGGGCTTAATGTCACCATTCCATATAAGGAGAAAGTCTTTGATTTTCTGGACAGCGTGAGTCCCGAAGCCAGAGCCATCGGTGCTGTCAATGTTATCAAAATAACTCATGATGGTAGCAAGATATCACTAAAGGGATACAACAGCGATGTAATCGGATTCACCCAGAGCATAGAGCCTATGCTTGACAAGAAATGGCACAAAAAGGCTCTTATATTAGGAACGGGCGGTGCATCGAAGGCTATCAACTACGGTCTGAAGTCATTGGGACTTGAGACCGTGTTCGTGAGCCGTTACGAGCGTCCGGGTACGATACAATATAAGACCGTCACCCCCGATGTCGTACGGGAATACAATGTGATTGTGAATTGTACGCCCCTAGGAATGTTCCCAAATACCGAAGTCTGTCCTGACCTACCCTATGAGGCGATGGATCACCATACCATTCTCTACGACCTGATCTACAACCCCGATCAAACTCTGTTTATGCGTCGTGGAGCAGAATATGGTGCGGATGTCAAGAACGGTCTTGAAATGCTCTTGCTTCAGGCCTTTGCATCATGGGAATTCTGGAACGACGAAAGATGAACTGAAAAATTATAAAATTATGGACAACAGATATATGATGCGCGGTGTGAGTGCCGCCAAAGAAGATGTACACAACGCAATTAAGAACATTGACAAAGGCATCTTTCCACAGGCTTTCTGTAAGATTATCCCTGATATCTTAGGGGGCGATCCTGACTATTGTAATATCATGCATGCCGACGGTGCCGGAACGAAGTCGGCGCTGGCATATATGTATTGGAAGGAAACGGGCGATCTCTCCGTATGGAAAGGCATTGCTCAGGATGCTATCGTGATGAATACCGATGACTTGCTTTGCGTTGGTGCTGTAGATAACATCTTGGTTTCATCCACCATCGGACGCAATAAGATGCTGATTCCCGGTGAGGTGATTTCTGCTATCATCAATGGGACTGACGAACTCTTGGCAGAGCTCCGCGAGATGGGTATCGGTATTTATCCTACGGGTGGTGAAACGGCAGACGTTGGTGATCTCGTTCGCACCATAATCGTTGATTCCACCGTTACCTGCCGTATGAAAAGGAGCGAAGTCATCGACAATGCCAATATCCGTCCGGGTGATGTGATTGTAGGCCTTTCGTCCACAGGACAGGCTACCTATGAGAAGCGTTATAACGGTGGCATGGGGTCGAATGGGCTGACTTCTGCCCGTCATGATGTCTTTGCCAAGTATCTGGCAGAGAACTATCCCGAGAGTTACGACCACGCCGTGCCCGATGAACTCGTGTATAGTGGTAAGTATAAGTTGACGGATGCCGTTGAGGGGTCTCCAGTGGATGCAGGACAACTCGTGCTCTCGCCTACCCGCACCTATGCTCCTGTCATCAAAAAGTTACTTGACGAGTTGCGTCCGGAGATTCACGGCATGGTACACTGTACGGGCGGTGCCCAGACGAAAGTGTTGCACTTCGTAAACGATAACTGCAAGGTTATTAAGGACAACATGTTCCCTGTTCCCCCACTCTTCCATGCTATCCATGAGTGCTCCGGTACCGATTGGAAGGAGATGTATCAGGTGTTCAACATGGGTCATCGCATGGAGATCTATGTGCGTCCGGAAGTGGCAGAGCAAGTCATTGCCATTTCGAAGTCCTTCAATATCGACGCTCAAATTGTCGGTCATATCGAGGAAGGCCCCAAGAGTCTGACGATCAGATCGGAATTCGGAGAGTTCAATTACTAAATCCCTAACAGCATGACAAGAAAAATCCTTTCCATCATCGCCATTCTAATGCTGACATCTTGTGCTGAGATTGCCAGTGTCATCGTGGAAGACGAAATGCAAAGAGGTTTACAAAAAGGACAGACTAATCAAAAGCGTACAAAGGCCGATGATAAGAAACTGACCAAACAGGAAGAGACATTGAAGAAAGAAGGTAAGTGCCCTGTGTGTAAAGGAATGGGGAAAACCCCTGACGGACTATATATCTGTGAGACCTGTAAGGGTACAGGAAAATATGTAGAAACAAATAACAAGTAAGAATAATGGCAGAAGCAAGTAATAGCATTTTACAAAAACTTGACGGACTGGAGGCACGTTTCGAGGAGGTATCAACCCTGATTACCGACCCCGATGTGATAGCCGATCAGAACCGTTTCGTGAAACTGACGAAAGAGTATAAGGATTTGGGCGACATTATGGATGCTCGCAAACGCTATATTGCCTGTCTGAATGGTATCAAAGAGGCAAAGGATATCCTTGCCAACGAAACCGATCCAGAGATGAAGGAAATGGCGCGTGAGGAACTGGCGATGAACGAAGAACTTCAGCCCAAGTTGGAAGAAGAAATCAAGATTGCCCTCATTCCGAAAGATCCTGAGGATGCTAAGAATGTTCAGATGGAGATCCGTGCTGGAACAGGTGGCGACGAGGCTTGCCTGTTTGCGGGTGACTTGTTCAAGATGTATAAGAGCTACTGTGACTCAAAAGGCTGGAATCTCTCTATTACCAGTGTATCCGAAGGTGCAGTGGGTGGATACAAGGAAATCGATTTCGCCGTTTCAGGAGCTGATGTCTACGGCACTTTGAAGTATGAGTCGGGGGTGCATCGTGTGCAGCGTGTCCCCGCCACTGAGACTCAGGGCCGCATGCATACCTCTGCCGCTACCGTTGCCGTACTCCCCGAAGCCGATAAGTTCGAGGTACATGTAAATGAAGGTGAAATCAAGTGGGACACCTTCCGTTCTTCGGGAGCTGGTGGTCAGAACGTGAATAAGGTAGAATCCGGTGTGCGTCTGCGTTATATGTGGAAGAACCCGAATACCGGTGAAACCGAGGAAATTCTCATCGAATGTACGGAAACGCGCGACCAGCCTAAGAACAAGGAACGTGCTCTCTCGCGCCTCTATACCTTTATCTATGATAAGGAGCACCAGAAGTATATGGACGATATTGCTTCACGTCGTAAGAGTTTGGTGTCGACGGGTGACCGTAGTGCGAAGATCCGCACCTACAATTTCCCCCAGGGCCGTGTGACTGACCATCGTATCGGCTACACCACTCACGACCTGCAGGGCTTCCTCGGAGGCGACATTCAGGCGATGATCGATGCCTTGACCGTCGCTGAGAACGCAGAAAGAATGAAAGAAACAGAATTGTAAAAATAAGCTTCAGTCGTATGAAAGATAAGTTGAAAGCGTTCTGGGCACCCATGAGAGAGGAGTTCAATAAAGAACATGCCATTATAAACATTATTGGTGCGTTGGGATTTATCCCTGCTGAATATCTTTCCAGAGAGATTGGCGGCAGCATTTGGCTGTTTATGATATTAATTATCACATGGTGGGCACTTGTTGTCCTGATTTTCCTGACCTATCGTTATTTAAAAAGCAAATAAATATGACGCGCAAAGAACTAATTGAACAGATCAAACAGAAGGAGAGTTTCCTCTGCGTGGGATTGGACACCGACGCCAAGAAGATGCCCCAGTGCGTCTTCGACCTCCACGATCCCATCTTCGAGTTTAATAAGGCTATTATCGACGCCACTGCACCCTACTGTGTGGCCTACAAACCTAACCTCGCTTTCTACGAGGCCTATGGTGTGAAAGGCATGATATCGTTCGAAAAAACCATCCGATACCTCAAGGAGCATCATCCCCACCACATGATTATCGCTGATGCCAAACGCGGTGATATCGGCAATACATCACAGATGTATGCCCGTACCTTTTTTGAGGAATACAATGTGGATGCCCTCACCGTTGCCCCCTATATGGGTGAAGACTCGGTGACACCATTCCTTGGTTATGAAGGCAAGTGGGTGATTCTTCTGGCGCTGACATCGAATAAAGGCTCTCATGATTTCCAACTGACAGCCGATGCCCAGGGCGAACGTTTGTTTGAGAAAGTGCTGAAACAGTCACAGCAATGGGGAAATACAGAGAATATGATGTATGTCGTTGGTGCTACACAAGGACAGATGTTTGAGGATATCCGCAAAGTTGCACCCGATCATTTCCTTTTAGTGCCAGGTGTCGGTGCGCAGGGAGGCTCGCTCGAGGAAGTCTGCAAATATGGCATGACACGGGACTGTGGTCTGTTGGTGAATTCATCACGTGGCATCATCTATGCCAGTAACGATGACCATTATGCTGAGATTGCTGGTAATAAGGCCCGTGAATTACAACAGCAAATGGCCGAAGAATTGAAGAAGGCTGGTATAATATAAAGAGGTGAACAGCGCAAAAATCATCAACGACCCGGTATTCGGTTTTATCAAGATACCACGCGGACTGCTCTACGGCATCGTAGAGCATCCCTTGTTTCAGCGCCTGAACCGTATCAATCAGCTGGGCTTGGCATCGGTGGTCTATCCAGGTGCCCGTCATACAAGATTTCAGCATTCCATCGGTGCTTTTCACCTTATGACTGAGGCTGTGAGATCGCTTCAGGAGAAGGGGAATTTCATCTTTGATTCCGAAGCAGAAGCCGTAGAAGCGGCCATTCTGATGCATGACATCGGTCACGGACCATTCTCCCATGTCTTGGAGAATACCCTCATTCATGATATCTCCCACGAAGACATCTCACTGTTGATGATGGAGAAGATAAACAGCGATTTCAACGGACAATTGAACCTGGCAATCTCAATTTTCAAGGGCGAGTACGGCAAGAACTTCCTGCACCAGCTGATATCCAGTCAACTCGACATGGACAGGCTCGACTATCTGCGACGTGACTCCTTCTTTACAGGCGTGACGGAAGGAAATATCGGTTCTGCTCGTATCATTAAGATGCTCAATGTGATAGACGATTCTCTTGTAGTAGAACATAAAGGCATTTATTCACTCGAAAACTATCTCACGACTCGTCGTCTGATGTATTGGCAGGTCTATCTGCATCGTACCTGTGTGGCCTACGAGAAAGTACTCATTAACATGCTGAATCGCGCTAAAGATCTTATCCGTATGGGGCAGCAGGTGTTTGCTTCCCCTGCCCTGTTCTATTTCCTATCGAATGAGGTTGACAAGGTTTGGTTTGATACCCATTCCGAAGCCCTTGACAATTATAGCGAACTCGATGATTCTGATCTTTGGAGTGCCATGAAGGTATGGAAACACCACGATGATAAGATCCTCTCCACGTTGGCTACCGATATGCTTGACCGCCATATCTTCAAAGTCGAAGTGACTGAAGAACCTGTCGACGAGACGCATGTTGAGACCCTTGCCAAGGAGATTTCCGCTCAGATGGATATCTCGATTGACGATGCCAAGCACTATATGATGAGCCTGAATACCATCTCAAAAGACATGTATAATGTCGATGACGACAGCATCGCAATACTTTACAAAAACGGCGAAATTCGTGACATTTCCGAAGCCTCTGAATTGCTAAATGTTCAATTACTTTCTAAAAAAATAAGAAAATACTACCTTTGTTATCAGCGTTTTGGATAATTTTTACTATCTTTGCGCGCAAATAGTAATAACAAGCGAAAAATTATGGAATTTACAGCAAAACAGATTGCCGATATGATTGGCGGACGAGTGGAGGGTAATGAGCATGCTGCCATTAGCAGTTTTGCAAAGATTGAAGAAGGAAAGCCCGGTGCCATCTCGTTCTTGTCGAACCCCAAATATACCCACTATCTTTATGATACACAGTCGAGCGTTGTGCTCATCAACGAGGATGTTGAACTGGAGAAACCCGTGGCAGCTACGCTGATTCGCGTGAAGAATGCCTACGAGAGTGTTGCCAAGTTATTGCAACTCTACGAATCCATGAAACCTCGTAAGACAGGTATCGAGCCCCAGGCGTATATCTCTGAAAAGGCTACTATCGGTAAAGACTGTTATATCGGTGCTTTTGCCTATATCGGCGATGGTGCTGTGATTGGCGACGGCACGCAGGTATATCCCCATAGCGTGATTGGCGAAGGTGTAAAGATTGGCGCAAAATCCACTATTTATCCCAACGTTACCATCTATCAGGGATGTCAATTGGGAAATAATGTGACAATCCATGCAGGCAGCGTAATCGGTGCCGATGGCTTTGGTTTTGCTCCCAACGCAGAGGGCTACGACAAGATTCCCCAAATTGGCATCGTCGTGATTGAGGACGATGTGGAGATTGGTGCCAATACTTGCGTCGACCGTTCGACGATGGGTCAGACTATCATCCATAAGGGTGTGAAGCTCGACAATCTGATCCAAGTGGCCCATAACTGTGAGATTGGCGAAAATACCGTCATGTCGGCTCAGGTGGGTATGGCTGGTTCTACCAAGATTGGCAGTTGGTGTATGGCGGGTGGTCAGGCTGGTTTTGCAGGTCATATCCATGTGGCCGATAAGACCTTTGTGGGTGCCCAGTGCGGTGTCATTAGCGATACGAAGGGTGATGGCGAGAAACTGATTGGTTCGCCAGCGATGGACACCAAGGTTTTCTTCAAGGCCAAGGCTCTCTATGCCAAGTTGCCCGACATGTACCGCCAGATTGCAGCCCTGCAGCGCGAAATTGATGAATTAAAACGAAAATGAGCATATGAAACAAAAAACATTGAAAGGCAGTTTCTCCTTGTTCGGCAAGGGGCTGCACACAGGTCTTAACCTGACGGTCACGTTTAATCCAGCTCCCGAGAATACGGGTTACAAGATTCAGCGTATTGATCTTGAAGGTGAGCCTGTGATCGATGCCATCGCAGAGAATGTTGTCGACACCCAGCGCGGTACCGTGCTAGGTAAAGGCGATGCCAAATGTTCTACTGTTGAGCATGGATTGGCAGCATTATATGCCCTCGGCATCGACAACTGTCTGATTCAGGTCAATGGTCCTGAGTTCCCCATTCTCGACGGATCTGCCATCAAGTATGTAGAGAAGATCCAAGAGGTGGGCATCGAAGAGCAGAATGCCCCAAAGGATTGGTATATTATCCGCAAGAAGATCGAGGTGAAGGATGAAAACACAGGTTCTGTCATCACCATCCTCCCCGACGAGGAATTCTCGCTCACAGTCATGTGTTCTTTTGAGTCGAAGTTTATCAACTCGCAGTTTGCCACTGTCAACAAGGTGGAGGACTTCCCCACCGAGATTGCCCCTGCCCGCACCTTCGTTTTTGTGCGTGACATCGAGCCGTTGCTACAGGCGAACCTCATCAAGGGCGGTGACCTCGACAATGCCATCGTTATCTACGAGCGTCAGACCACCCAGGAACGTCTCGACATGCTGGCTGATATGCTGCACGTGGAGCATCGCGACGCCAACGATCTCGGTTACATCCAGCATAAGCCATTGGTATGGGAGAACGAGTGTACCCGTCACAAGTTGCTAGACATCATTGGTGACATGGCGCTAATCGGCAAACCTATCAAGGGACGTATTATCGCTACCCGCCCAGGACATACCATCAACAACAAGTTTGCCCGTGCAATGCGCAAGGAAATCCGCAAGCATGAGGTGCAGGCACCCTTCTATGATCCCAACGAGGAGCCAGTGATGGATGTGAACCGTATCCGTGAGCTTCTGCCCCACCGCTATCCCATGCAGTTGGTCGACAAGGTAATATCCTTAGGTGCCAACACCATTGTAGGAATCAAGAACATCACCTCCAACGAGCCATTCTTCCAAGGCCATTTCCCCGAGGAGCCTGTCATGCCTGGTGTGCTGCAGATTGAGGCGATGGCCCAGTGTGGTGGCCTGTTGGTACTTAACACTTTGGAAAATCCCAGTGAGTGGAGTACTTATTTCATGAAGATCGACGATGTGAAGTTCCGCCAGAAGGTAGTACCTGGCGACACCCTCATCTTCAAGGTCGACCTCTTGGCTCCCGTGCGCCATGGAATCTCTTCGATGAAAGGTTATATTTTTGTTGGCGACCATGTCGTAGCCGAAGCTACCTTCACCGCTCAGATAGTGAAGAATAAGTAATCATCGTTCACAAACAATGTAATAATATAGTTCAAAGTTAATGAATCAGATTCATCCTTTAGCAGTCATCGATCCTGATGCAAAGTTGGGCGACAACAATATCATCGGACCTTTCTGCGTGATAGACAAGAACGTTGTCATTGGTGACAACAATAAATTGCTGAACAGCGTGACCCTCCACTTCGGTACACGCCTCGGCAATAATAATGAGATATTCCCCGGTGCCTCGATCTCTACGAAACCTCAGGATCTGAAGTTCCAAGGCGAGGAAACCACCTGTGAGATTGGCGACAACAACTCCATCCGCGAGAATGTCACCATCAGTCGCGGTACGGCCTCGAAAGGCAAGACCGTCATTGGCAATGGCAACTTGTTGATGGAGAACATGCACATCGGCCACGACTGCGAGATCGGCAACGGCTGCATCATCGGCAACTCCACGAAGTTTGCCGGTGAGGTGATTGTCGATGACTTTGCCATCATCTCCGCCACATGTCTCTTCCACCAGTTCACTCATGTGGGCAGTTATATCATGTTCCAGGGTGGCACCCGAACCAGTCAGGATATCCCACCCTTTGTGATTGCTGGCAAGGAACCCGTGCGCTACGCTGGTGTCAACCTTGTAGGTCTGCGTCGTAGAGGCTTCCCCCGCGAAACCATCGAGGCCATCCACGAGGCTTATCGCATCATCTATTCACAAGGTGTGCTGAAAGATGGTGTCGCCATGGCCCGTGAGCAGTTCCCCGACATTAAGGAAGTGGAATATATCTGTTCCTTCATTGAAAATTCCAAGCGCGGTGTCATCCGCTAAGACGCTCATCGTTATTACAGGCCCTACTGCTGTCGGTAAGACACAGCTCTGTCTCGACATCGCCAGGCATTTCGACATTCCCATCATCAATGCCGATTCCAGACAAATCTACAAGGAGCTGTCGATAGGCACGGCCAAACCATCGGCTGAGGAGTTGCAACAGGTCAAGCACTATTTCGTAGGCACCCTGAGTTTGCAGGATTATTACAGCGCATCGCTCTTTGAAAGTCAGGTAATCAGTCTGCTCGACACGCTCTTCCAGCAAAGCGACTACGCCCTGATGGCGGGTGGCAGCATGATGTATATCGATGCAGTATGCGATGGAATCGATGATATTCCCACCATCGACGACGAGACGCGTGCTACGATGAAACGGCGTTTGGCTGAGGAAGGACTACAGAAACTCTGCGAAGAACTGCAGCGACTCGATCCCGAATATTACGAGATTGTCGACCGTCAGAATCCCAAACGTGTGGTCCATGCCCTTGAGATTTGCACCATGACGGGCCGCACCTACACTTCCTTCCGTAAGCGTAACAAGAAAGAGCGTCCCTTCCGCATTGTAAAGATCGGACTCAACCGCGAGCGCGAAGAACTCTACCATCGCATCAATGCCCGCGTCGACGCGATGATGCAACAGGGCTTGCTTAAAGAGGCTAAAAACGTTTATTCGTTAAGAGATTTAAATGCTTTAAATACTGTTGGTTACAAAGAACTGTTCGAGTATTTTAACGGGCGCTGGTCTCTCGATGAAGCCGTAGAGCGCATCAAGGGTAATACCCGCCGCTACGCCCGTAAGCAACTCACCTGGTATAAGAAGGATCCGCTGATTTGCTGGTTCCATCCTGACCAAAAGAAAGAAATAATTGACTACATAATAGCTGAATCATCATGAAAAAGATTTGGAGTTGGATAAAAGGCATTTGGCCTGCATATAAAAGTCTTTATAAAGGTCGTCCTTGGTATGTTAAGATACTTGCGGCACTCGTGTCGCTCATCGTGTTGTTTTTCCTCTATCTCGTTGCCGTCGATGTCAATTTCCTTTGGCTCTTCGGAAAGTCGCCTTCCATGACGACCATCAAGAACAAACGTCCTGCTGAGGCCTCTATCATCTACAGCGCCGACGGCAAGACCATTGGCAAGTTCTTCAGCGAGAATCGTACGCCTGTCACTTACGAAGAGGTGAATCCCGTATTCTGGAAAGCCCTCATCGATACTGAGGACGAGCGTTTCTACTCCCATCATGGTATCGACTACACCGCCTTTGCCGCTGTGGCCAAGGAGTATATCCTCCACCGCGATGCCCGTGGCGCCTCTACCATCACCCAGCAGTTGGCCAAGAACCTCTTCCGCACCCGTAGCGAGTACTCTACAGGTCTTCTGGGCAACATCCCCGGCTTGAAGATGCTCATCATGAAGAGCAAGGAGTGGATCACTGCCTATAAGCTCGAGTATTTCTTCACCAAGAACGAAATCCTCACACAATATGCCAATACCGTCGATTTCGGTTCCAACGCTTTTGGTATCAAGACCGCCTGCAAGACCTACTTCAACTGCAAACCGCAGGATCTGACCGCAGAGAATGCTGCCATCCTCGTGGGCATGCTCAAGGCAACCACCTATTATAATCCCCTCATCAATCCTGAGAACAGTCTGAAGCGTCGCAACATCGTGCTCGACCTCATGCAGCAGCACGGCGACCTCACGCCCGAGGTCTGCGACTCACTCAAGCAACTCGATATCAGACTCGATTACAGCGTCGAATCAGCTTATGACGGCGATGCCAACTACTTCCGCGAGGCTGTGGGCGATTATCTGAAAGACTGGTGCGAGGACTACTTCGACAACCGCAACGCCCTCTATACCGAAGGTCTGAAGATCTACACCACCCTCGACACCCGCCTGCAGCGCTATGCTGAGGAGGCTGCCGTCAAGCAGATGAAACAAGTGCAGCAGACCTTCAACCAGCACTGGGGCAACACCAATCCCTGGCAGGACGAACACCATCAGGAAATTCCCCATTTCATCGAAGATATCGCCAAGCGACAGCCTGTCTACAAATATCTCACGAAAAAATACAATGGAAACCAAGATTCCATCGACTATTATCTCAATCTCCCGCATAAGGTAAAGGTCTTCGACTACGATAATGGTCAGATTGAGAAAGAGATGTCTACCCTCGATTCCATCCGATATATGGTCCACTTCATGCACTGTGGCTTTGTGGCCATGGAGCCCCAGACCGGTCATGTGAAGGCCTGGGTGGGCGACATCGACTTCCATTCGTGGAAATACGACAAGGTGACGGCCATGCGTCAACCTGGTTCCACCTTCAAACTCTTTGTCTACACCGAGGCCATGAACCAGGGCATCACCCCCTGCGATACCCGTAAGGACGAGTATTTCTCGATGAAGGTGATGGATCACGGCAAGGAAGTGACCTGGGCGCCCACCAACGCCGACGGACGCTTCTCAGGCGCCTACATCACCCTGAAGCAGGCCTTTGCCATGAGTATCAACTCCGTGGCTGTCCGTTTGGGACAAGAGTGTGGCATCGAAAATATCGTGAAGACAGCCCATGCCATGGGCATCAAGTCCGACCTTAACGCCACGCCCTCACTTACCCTGGGTGCCAGCGATGTCAACCTGCTGGAACTGGTCAATGCCTATTGCACGCCCGTCAACGACGGCAAACAAATAGGCCCCATCCTCGTCACGAAGATTGAAGACCGCGACGGCCAGGTAATCTACGAGGCCCCGAAAGAGGCGCGTCAGGTCATCCCCACCCGCTCCGCTTTCCTCGTACAGCAGCTGCTCAAGGGTGGCATGAGTGGCACAAGTTCCCGTCTGATGGGCTTCGTGGGCTACGATAAGGCCAACGACACCGACTTCGGTGGCAAGACCGGCACATCCAATAATCACTCCGATGCTTGGTTCATCGGCACCACGCCTAAACTTGTTGTCGGGGCATGGGTAGGTGGCGAATACCGCTCCATCCACTTCCGTACAGGCATGCTCGGACAGGGAAACCGCACGGCACTGCCCATCTGCGGCTACTTCCTCGGTTCGGTGCTCAACGATCCCGCCTTCAAGCAGTATCGTGCTAAGTTCGCCAAACCGGCAGACAGCGACCTGCTCAACACAATGTACGATTGTGGTGGCTACTACCAGGCACCTTCCGACTCCGACTCCATCAGTGTCGACTCACTCGACTTCGATGGAATCGATGAATATCAGGATCTCGACGAGGAAGGCAATCGCGTTCAGAAGCCCCTCGAACCTACCGAGCCTGAGGAGGCCTCCCCCCAACCCACCGAAACGCCCGTCGGCGAGGCCACTAAGAATGAGGAATAAGCCCGGAAGTCGATCGTGATACCAATGATACCGTGATACCGTGATACCCGTGATACCGAAAAGAGAGGTCAATCCCGACCTCTCTTTCCTTTTGTGATGTATTGTGCGAATTCCTCGAATGCCTCGTTGAAAGCCTTGCTGTCAAAGGGGCAGCTGTTGATTTGAGAGACAATAGCCACCATCACCCTCATAAAGCGGTGAACCGATGCGTAGTCGTTCCAGTCGATGATGATATGCGCTATCCTTCGGTGCTGCGGCAACTTGTTCAGCAGCCGCTTGATCAGACTGTTGGGCAGGGCAACAAAGTGATACAGGCAGATCTCAGTCTCACAATAGCCCCGCTCACAGTATTTCCGCAGGTCACGCATGATGGTCAGATACAGATACCTCACATCATGGCTCTCCGTCGTGTTCCAGTTCAGTTGGTTCATCATCGTCAAAGTCCTCCTCAATGAAATCAAAATTACCCATCACGGTCGTGGTCTCGACCGTCGTCTTCCTGAACTTCTTCGAACGGTATACCGACAGCACCACAATCTCGTTCGACGTAAACACCTCGCGGCAGATCTCCGGAAACTTCTCCTGCAGTTCCGTACTGGTGCTCAGCGCGAAGTCAGATGCCCTCGACGTGCCCAGACCGATATCCCCCGTAGGCAGATTCGTGTAGTCGGTCACCTCCAGATTAAAACTGGGCTTCTTGGCGAAGCCATGCGGCTTCTTCTTGAAGATCGGATACATGGCATACTTCAGATAAAACCCGCTTTTCAAGGGATAGGAACCCGTATTGATGCAGCAGTTCTGCTTAAACCGTAGCGCTGAGCCGTCGGTCAGTTCAATGGTCAGGCAAGAGAAATTGAAACGCGGAATCATCAGCTTGCCGAAGGTCACATACCCGTTATCCTCAAACCGTTTTAATGCAAATTCTATCATGACTTCACCTTTTTGTAAGTTTCATTCGGCATCTTCGTAATCACCTTGTCCTTCTTCCAGCGATAGATGATCACCTTCACCTTCGAGTGTACGCCCAGCTTCATGCATGCTGATATCACGTCATTCTTCGTAAACTCATCGGGCAGCGACTCAAAGAGGCCCTGATGATGACTGGCCTCGACCACAGCCTCGTTCTGAAGCTTGTTGTATTTCTCACCAAACATCTTCAGACTCTCATAGAGGTCTCTGTCCATAAACCAGAGCACAAAGTCCCTGATGATCTTCTTCTCCCTCTCCCTGACCTGCGACCAGCAGCACATGCAGACCATAGCCAGTCGGAATCCCTTCACGGCGCAACGCCTGCGGAAGGTGTCTGCAGCCAGGTCATTGGCCAGCGAGGCAGAGCGGCGCGTCTTTTCAAGCCATACCTTGATTGTCGGAAACAGCCACGACATATCCAGCCTGGTCTTCTCCTTCAGGGTGAAGCGCCAGTTCACATGCTTGTCGTAGTTGGCCGAGGTCGTATTATACAGATGCACCTCCTCGCTCGTCATCTCTACCGGGTCACGATACGTGTTCTCGTCGCAACGCTCCACAAACCGCTCTATCACCTCCCTCTGCTTGTTCGTCAGCGGTTTCCATGCCTGGAACTCCGCAAACTGCTGGTTCTCGATTTCGCAGATTGAGATGCGCGTCACCATACCGTCCTCCACATTCGAGTAGTACTTTTTCACAGCCCCCGGTGTGCCTGTCAAGAGGATATTATAAAATACCTTTACCTTGCCCTTGAACGTTGCCGTCGACTTGAAGCTCTGGCCATACTCGCTGTTGTCCCATGCCGTGCGGAAGAGGTCACTCTTGTCGGCACCGCCCGACGAGGAGCCTTTCTTAAACGTATCCACCTCTTCGGCAAACGTAAACATGTGGTAGCCGTGGTTGTCGCGCATCTTTTCCAGAAACTCCGGCAGCGAGTTGATGGCGGGCATGATCCTGACCATCACATGCGGCAGGTCCTTGCCCTTCTCGTCGTCAGCCTTGGTGTTCTGGTCTATCAGCCACAGCTGTTCGCGCAGGTCATTCATCTCATCCCTCAGTCTGATCTTGCTCATCAGCATATCCACCAGTCGCTTGGCAAAGCTCTTGCCTGCGGAGGGCGGAGCCCAGATGGTGCTAAAGAAGGTGGTGCTCTGCTCCGTCAGGTCGATATAGTCGGCCCGCACAAAGCTGGTCAGCGTGCCCATCACGGGCATCAGTCCCACGATGGTGGGATACACGAAGTCCTTGGGGCAGATAGAGCAGAACTCCCTGAACACCGGCGGCAGTGGCGGCAGCGGGGCTTTCTCAGGCTCGTCCTGATCCATATAGTCCAGTACCTCCTTGTCCTTTTTCGTCACGATATAGCCGCGCTTCTTCAGCCAGAGATAGAAGTCCTTCGGTATCTGCGACGTGTTGTTGGTCTTGCAGATCGAGGTGCATTGCGACCAGCGTTTCTCGGGTGTACCCTCGCACAGCGGCAGCACGGCGAACACGATTCTGGGATCATTGTCGCAGATATTCCTGAAGTCCTTGATCAGGTCGTTGTAGAACCCATGTCGCAGCCCTTCCTCAGGCACCCCACCCTTGTCCATGATATAATCCTCGGCTATCTCCGCACAACGCTTGCCATTAAACTCAAAGTTGCGCATCTTCTCGGTGATCTCGGGCAGCTTGGCGGTATCTCGGGGAGCACAGTTCTGGGGGACTGGCTCACTGGGCTCTGTCCCAGGTGCCTGTCCACCTGACTGCGCCCCTGACTCCGGCAATATCGGATACACCTCAGCCTCTGCCTCCCACATCTCCGGATTCTCATAGATAATCCAGTCCTTCTTCACCATAAACGAACAGCGTGACAAGTCGTTTACCACCGTGTCATTCTTGCCATAGTCCTCCAGGTGGAAGTACTCGCCGAACCACTCGATATGCTCCTTGAGCGATGTAAACTGCATGGTGCATCTGGCGATGATCCGCAGCCCGTCGGAGGGCGTCTCGTGCACCAGCGAGATGCCCCAGTAATCGAGTGCTCCCCTGGCCCTTGTCGCATCCGTGATATCGAGCTCGGCAAACCTGTTCAGCATCTTGTTCTGATACAAATCCTGCCAGATCTCCCTGGCCGGCAGTTTCGCGTGGTCGATGTCTATCATATAATACTGGGTAGGCGTGAGACATTCCTTCTCACGCTTACCCTTTTCGTTGAAGCCGCAATAGAAAGCCACCGGCAACTGGTATTTGTTGGCCTCGTAGGCCGCTTTGTCATCGCGTTCGCTGGCTGCCCTTGCGGCATCGCAATACATGATGACTTGCCGGTCGCTTGTTATCGCGTCAAACTTTGCCTTGTCGAGCGGCTTGGTTTTCTTGTCAAGCCGCGTCGATGCATATCTGAAAATGCTCATAATGCTAATTCATTTAAATTCTTGTAACACTCCATGATGATTTCCTTATAAGCCCTTCGTATCTGTTCGCTACTGCCTTTCTGAATGCTGATCACAATCCTCACCAGGTGCCTCGATGCATATATCGCGTGTCGGTCGCCCTCCACCAGCTTTCTCAGATTGGCAGGCTTCGCACCCTGCTGATACGGTTTCACAAGGATCTGCCCATTGTTTGAAAGTTTGAATGAGCCTTTATAGGTCACGCCCACCTCCAGTTTCATGGGCTTCTCGGTTGTGTAGTCGGGCAATTCTATCATTGCCAACTCTTTTTCTTTATCCATTTTCGTGAGTTTTTAGTGGGTTAATACTGTCGGGCTAACTTAAATTTCTCATCCTGCGGGTAGCCGTAAACGCCGTTGTAGTACTTCTCATTGAAAGTGTCTACCTGGATGGAAATGCCGAGAGGAATGCGCTCATCACTACCAATCAGAGCGGCGAAGGCCTTGACGTCGTAGTTCTTCGCATTGAGTTCAATCTTCGCCGACTGGGTATAAGTGCCTCTGGGGCCTTCGTCTTCCCACTCAACGATAAACGGATGAATTTCGTAATGGCCGTTGCGGCCGTCTCCCTCGATCAACGGGAGTTCCTTACATACTTTTGCTTGTACTAACATAACTGTAAAATTTTAAACGAATACTATAGTTAACTAAAACTTGAAAATTATTCCTTTGTACACATTCATAGCCTCATGCCTGATTTCCTTGGCCATCACGCTGTTGCTCTTGAATGACAGCGCGACGGAAACATTCTTATACCCATACTTTTCTATGAGCAATTTCTTATCTTTGGGATTGACTACTATTTTTTCCATCTTGTAATTTTTTACCGCAAAGTTAGGGACAAAAAAAAAGCGACGGAAGTAATCTTCCATCGCCCAAGAGTTTCTCAGAGTATTTCTTGGAGTTTTCAGAGTTTTTGCCATTTTTCGACAAAAACTCCTAAAAAAAACTGCTTTCTTTTAGAGTTTTTTCAGAGTTTTTTCAGAGTTCTTGAAATTCTGCCTCACTCATAGTCAGCAGCATTGTAGCCTTGTCAGCTAAAGTCTTATAGACCTTAAAACGTTTACCTCTTACCGGGGCTCTTCTCTCTTCCCATTTGCATACGGGTTTTGCAAAGCTCTCCACCGCCATCGTCTGCATCTCCGCTACCTTAGGCAGATGATGATGGCTTGGCAGCACATTCTTCACCATATCGCAGAACGAACCAAAATCATTCTCGTCAAATACCAGTTCGTCCATCATGCTTCTGCATACAGCATACCATTGTCTAGCCACCTTGATTTCCTTTCCGAGAATCTTAATAACACATCGTACGCGCTCCACGCTGATGCGAGGCTCCTCCACTAAGTTCGCCTTAGCTTCACTCACCAAACTCCTCATGTTCTTAACAGGAACTCTAGGCAGTGGCTTGCTTATCTCCGTCACCACACCACAAAGATACACCGAGTCAAGATCCTCATCCAACCTGATGGGCTTATACAGCTCTTTCTCAGCCTCGTTTTGTGACAGTAACCAACGCGAGCCGTCATCGTCCTCGTAGTAACACTTTAAAGTACACTCATTGCCGATGGCCACCACAACGATATCTCCATCGTGTGGCTGTTGGCCATACGTCATCCTCACCCAGTCACCATCCTCGATACCCCTGTCGAGCATAGAATTTCCAATCACTCTTACCATCGACTCCTGATACACCTTAAGGAATGCCTTCGGCACTAGTGTCATTCCTGGTGGAATCTGTCCCGGATCAACAAGGTGACCTGCATGTACTGACTCATACGCAGGTATCGGCGTATCGCACAAATGAGGTTGCCAGCCCGCATCCTCCAATATCTTTGTAATCTTTTCTATTTCTTTCTCTGTCATAATGATTATTATTACTATATTTATGCTGCAAAATTTAATGTACACAACAACACTTACATCATTCACCTTCAAGAGAAGCACAAACTCCCCCCCAAAAAACAGCCCCGCTGCCATAAAAACAGCGAGGCTTGATATCAGAAAGGACACGGAAGTGCCTGCCCCCTTCGTGTCACAATATCGCCGCAGTCTTGATTCTTTTCTCCAAGGTGTCTTTGATATAGGCATTGATAGTTAATCCTGCCTGACGGGCCAACATCGCAACCTGTCGATGAATGGATGGTGACAGACGTACATTCAGGACTCCCGTATAACTCTTATCAGGCTCAATACCTTCGTCTTCGCAATAAGCCAGATAATCGTCGACAGCCTCATGAAAAGCTTCTGTAAGCTCTTTCACGCTTTCGCCTTCAAAGTTTACCAAACCATTGATGCCTTCAATCTTACCGAAAAACACCTGATCCTTCTCGCTATAGGCTACAGAGCCTAAATAGCCTTTATAAGTCATTGTATTCATAATCAATCCTCTTCTTTTATAAAACCTGCCTCTTTCAAATCTTCTAATACCTGCTTCATAGCATATTCCTTTACGATATTACCTGGGTGTGGCTTATGGAGCATGATGGGGCGCTTGGCACCGTTCTTGAATATCAGACGGGATCCAGAGGTCTTCCCTTTATTGCTCTTTTCGTAGCCAAATCCTTCCAATAATCGTTGCATCTCATCGAAAGTAAAATCCGATGGCATTTTCAGAAAACGGTTTCTTAATTTCTCTTTTGTACCCATTTGTAACTGAAATTTGGGTGCAAATGTAACTATTATTTGGTTACCAACCAAATTATTTCATAACTTTTTTATTTTTTCCTTGCTTTTTGAACAGATGCTGGGATACACATTTCCGATCATTTTGCTGACGTCCGCAAAATGATAGCCATGTCAAAACAAGGACAGAATATTTTGTGACAGTCACAGATTATCTGACCCCTCTATTGTGTCATTGATAAATGATCAGTAGAACCGACCCCATGATCCTCAAGAACCAATCCACCGTTTACATTCTCCATCTCTTCCATTGTGAGAGCGCGTGCGCTCATAAAAAATTGCCATGAAAACAGGCACCCATACCCAGGTGCCATACCCAGGTGTCCCCATGGCTGGTTGGGGACGGTTCTTCCGTTATAACAAAAGAACCGTCCCTTCTATGTTGCATTTCCACCCTATTTAACCTTCACGAAATACTTGGTAGGATCCATTACATAATACATCCCGCAATCCGGTAGGAGTACAAGTTGTTCGCCTTCTACTGAACAGAGGAAACGTGTTTCTTCTATACTCAATGGAAAATCAATATGTCCAGTGAGTTTATTCTCAGTAGAAGTCCAGTCGTCCTCAAAGATCACGTTATTAGATACTTTATGATAGTTTTCCGTACCGACGCCGTACTCACATATCACATTCTTTTCTGCGTCAAACTCTATATAAATTCCACTTGTAGAAAAGTCCTTATCCCCTTCACGCACAAGCTGCCACTTGCCTATGAGAGCCTTTGCAACTTCATCTGCTATAGTGTTCGTTTTCGTTATTTCATCCACAATCTGTAGGTCCTCCTTATCAGACAAGTCGTCACTAGAGCAGGACAAAAAAGCTACAGCAAATAATGCAAAAACAAATTTTTCTAATTTCATATTCAAAACCTCCTATTGATTTAAATGAGTACAAATATAATTATTATTGTTTAAAACATATTTACCACATGCGATTATTTAACAAGATTTAATCCATCACAATTATTTAACAAACACCTTGCATGACGTTTCTATCCCGTTAACAATTGCCTTTATAACATATGCGTCCCTTGACCAACCCGTCGTATTAATAAAGGTCTCTTTACAACTCAGGTGATTTGAATAAACTTTCTCGCCTGAAGTAGCATTATAAATATTAACGTCCCATTCTGGTGAGGTCAACAAATATAACTGACATATAGAAGCATCTTCATAGACCATCTTCAAAGCCAAATTTATTCCTTCCAAGGTAGGCGATGCCATTAACTGCGGAATTGGAATTTCGCTTTCTGGATGTGCCCTAACAATTAATCTTATCATTTTACATCCATTTGAGCCAGTAATAAGTAAATTCTGAACAGACGAACTGTATGAGAAAGACAACTTTATAGTATCTCCCATTTTAAGCCAAGAGTTTAATATGGCTCCAGAATGAGAAATAGTCATTCCTTCAAACAATGAAGATTTTAGATATACAAAACATACAGGGTTTACAGCGATTGTACTACAACTTAATATTGATGACCAAGGAATACTACCATAATTAATCCCGTTATATGTTGTTCCTTGCTGAGAGAATGTCAAATCAAATGTATTACGGATGTTTTTCGCGACAGTTTTTACAACGACACCACTATTATTCTTAATATGGGCATACAAATCTGTATCAAAAATTATTGTACCCATATTAGAAATCGTACACTCATTCGTATTAAAAGGACTAAGAATCATTAATGATTCAACCTCCAAAGAAGAACTCCAATCGACAGTATAGCCATTAGGTAAATTCTCAACATAATACAGCGAAGAGTTACATGGTTCCGAATCGCCAACAATGTAGTATCTAGGTAATTCAACACCCACATTTACCCACGCTCTATTAATTTGATTTTTTACATCTTCTCCATAGCCTAATGCATCTGCAGCTAAGTAAGAATAACGTGCGGCATCTTCATAGTCAGAGGTAGGTGTTAGATATACGGTATTCATATAGTAACATATATTAATAGCCTTATTTAAACCTATTCCTGTGACAGGAAGATTAATTCCACCTTCATTTATACCATTACACCCTGTTGCTAATATATAGAACCAGTAACAGAAAACTCCAGAATTCGTATGCACACCTCCATAGTCTGTTGAATCAGAAGCATTCACCCACCCTGTACCATTATAGTATTTACAATTAGGATTCCCCAAATCTCTTATTAATGCTACATCCTCTCCAATTTGCCAGATTTTATATCCATTGTTTGGCTTTTCTTCATTCTCAATACAAACCGCAAACACATCACTCATTCCTTCATTTAAAGCACCACTTTCTCCTTGGTAAAATAAACCTGAAGTAGAATATGTTATAGCATGAGTAAATTCATGGGCAACAACATCAAGAGGAACTAAAGGGATCGTATTGTTTACATCATAAAAACCATATATTACCGAATGATGCGTTTGTGACCAACTCGCATTATGATAAGGGACATTAACATTTGACACAAGAGCAGCCCCATTATTATCATAACTATTTCTTCCAAATTTATTATTGTAATAATCGTAGGTTGCTTCTGCTCCCCAATGAGCGTCCAGGCCAGCCCGATCAATGCCAGTCAATCCACTCCACGTATTATCAGGTGAAATAAAGTCAAAGAAAAATGCAAAATTTGTTTCTACACCATTTCCTCTTGTATAGTCCCTCAGTATATAACTACCTGAATAATATTGTGTTTCAATGGGTCGCTCCCCAGAATACAATGTATTAACTGTTGTGGACACGTCATATAAAGCAATCCTTTTATCTATTATTTTTCCATCTAGTGCACAAATATAAACCGCAAATTCTTCTCGCTTTGGTTCAATACACTCAATCATAAACTTATATACTAAGTATGGAATATTATCCTTTATATATATCATCAACTTACCTTTAGGAGAGTCCGTTGTCCCAGAGTTTTCTTCCCAAGAATATTTTGATGCTCGAATAAATGAAATCACGTTTTTCAATGCATTCTTCTCATCTATCTTTGGCGCAACTGATATATTCTCGATGGTTCTAAAATTTCCATTTACATTTAATGCCTTGCCTTCTTTTCCATAATGAATCGTACATCTGGTACCTTCAACCTCTATCCCTTTATAATATTCCACATACGACTCATGAAAGCCCCCAGCAATATCTGTCAATGTATCTTTCAAAACGGCTGAGGACTCCGAGTTAAGATTAAGAATCCTATTAAGCATTACATTTTTCTCTTTAATACCAACATTCTCCCTTTGGATGCTTTCGTTAGACAGATTCAAATATGTAGGTATTTGCTTGTCTATCGTAAAAACTGTATCGTTAATCCAATTATTCTGGCCATATATACACAAGCTGGAAAGAATAAACAATCCAATAAACAAAACATTTTTCTTCATAATATTTTTTTTAGTATTCTTCTTAATTTGTTTATAATACAATATATCCTATATAATAATAGGTATCAGTAACCAGACGTATTTCGAAACCACCTGAAAAAAACGTGGGCAGAATAATCAGTGTACTACCCACTGGGATGTAGGCACTATAGACTACTATACCATTTGCATCGCGAAGCTGCAACGTATAATCCACAGGTGTGGCTGGAAGAGTAAGAACGTTGTCGTTCTGAGTAATAATAAGAGGGGCATTAGAAGTCTTTGGATTACCTGAATATGCAGGTCCTTCCTTAATAATTTGCATCGTGACATCATTTCCTTGACCGAAGGCCTTACAGAAAATCGCCTCCCCAAATAACACAAAAAAAACAAAAAGAATCTTTTTCATAACTTTAAAGTTTTAGTTTTATTTCGATTTATCACTTCAAAGTTAATAAAGATAAAAAATTATTCAAAAAAAATGACGGTAAAATGACTTTACTATATTTGGTAAACGCATTTTTCTTACATGATGTTTCCTAATTTTAACGATTTCATCGTCAAACACGTCAGCATTGTCTTCTCGATTAAAGATTTGCAACAAAAGTTTTTTTCGAACTTTTGTAATATACGATGGGGAACATTGTTTTAATCTAGCTATCTCAATTGGAGACAACTGGATACGTAGTGCAAGACAAACATCGTATTCGAAATCTGTAAGAAGGTGATCCATATCAGGATTCAATATTCTATAGAATGAAGGTATTTCATTCTCAATAAGATCTTTTAGTTCTCGCCAATCGGAAAATGAAGGTAACCGTGCAGTATTCTGTTGAGACATTTCACGGAAGCGCTGACTTATATCTGCATTTCTAAGCCTATAATCCAATGCAGCCTTTTTATATATATAATACCTATGAATAAAAAGAATACCTATTATAACAATTGCTACAATTACAAATAACAAAAGTAATAAAAGCATCTTCGCTTCCATCTTCTTTTGTTCTGTCAGATACTTATTATGATTGTAATTATATGATGCCTGCAGCTTTTGGATATTCTGCATTTCAGACAGGGAATAAACTGAATCGTTTAATTCGTAAGTTAAAGTTGCATACTTAGCAATTGAGTCTGTAATACGTTTCTTTTCAAAGACCTCTTGAAGCCCTTTATTCCCTCCTATCTGATTATTTAAATCCTTACCATACCTAAGTTCTTTTCTAAATATCTCTTCAGCAGAATCAAGTTTGTTTACCGCGAGATAATACTTACCTTTCAGATAATAATAAATCTCGCGCCCCCTAACAATATCTCCGTTTTCATTAAACAAACATGAATGTGCTTCATACGAATCAATGCACTTTTTTGCTTTATCAATACTCCCTTTATGAATAAGGGATGTTATCTCACTACTTAACATCTGTGATGCACGATCATTACGACCTATCATCCTAAACATATTTGCTGCTTTATCGGCATAATAGATAACAGAGTCTCTTTCTTTAAGCAAACTATATGCTTCTACCTGAAGCGCATAGAACTCAATCGCCATCAGAGTATCATTACACTTTCTTGCATATCTTATTGCCAAATGCAAATCATTCAATTGACTACGGGGCTGGATCTGCTCATAATATATAACAGCTTTCTGACCATAAACCTTACTTAGAGTTTTGTAGTCGCAATCTGTAGCAGTGGTATCTGCACAATCGGCAGCTTTGAGATAGGTTTCTAAAGCACGAGGGAGTTCCCCTAGATCAAAATAGGTACGGCCTAAAATATAGCGGGCTCGCAGCTGCTCATTGGGAGAACCATATTTGTCGAAATAAGCCACAAGTTCCTCGGCCAGCGAGTCGTTGTTCATCACGCTGTCAGTAAGGTTCATCTGCTCCAGAATCTCCAGTTGCTGTAGCTTTTCGGCTTTTCTTGTCCCACAACTCAGAAAGAACCAGAGAACAGAGAAAGCCAACAATATGTTTCGAACTATTCTCATCACTGCAAAGGTACGTCATTTTTATGAAACAACGAATAGTCACGGGGACAGGTACTTAGGTATGACGGCTGCTATGACTCAGGCACCTGTCCCCACGGCTACCGTCTTACCATAGTCCTTCAGGGCCTCTTCGATGATGCCCTTCGTATCCATTCCGAATTCAAGACCATAAAAGTCCAAGATATCTGTAATTTCCTTTACTCGCGTTTTACCCATTCCGCGAAATCTCAGGATGTCTACAAGCTTTAAAGCAGCAACATCCCCCAATGTTTTTACATTCGAACTCCTAAACACAGACTTCGTTCTCCCACATAATGGCAGATCATCTACTTTTATCATCAGTTTCCCAACGATACCCTTATCTGCCTCAAGATAAGCCTGGCGTAAAGCAGCTTGTTTCTCAGCATCAACGGCATTATGAAACTGAACAATCCCATCCTCATACTCCTGAATGGTTTTCTTGATATATGCCACTAACAGCCAGAGTCTTTTGTTCTCCTCCTTCAGTACCTTATTCTCATCAAGAATCTTTTTTATCTCTTTCTCGCTCATAGTAACTATTTAATTGTATTTTAGTCTACACACATACCATTAATATAATTGTTTTAGTTTGCTTTTTCGTTTGCAAAGATAGTGATTTTTTACACAATTTCCAAATTTTTATTTAAAATCTTGTTTGCTGAAGTAATATGGCGATTCGCTGAATGAATTTGTCTGGACCAAAAACACTTCTTACCTTTGCATCGTCAAAACAAGAAAAGTTAGTTTTTTCATACATAGTTGGTTTAGTTAGTAATTAGTTGGTTATAAGTACACTTTCAGGCTCGCAGCGGCGAGCCTTTTTCTTTACCACTTATATCATGATGTCTCGAACTCATCATAGTCACGGGGACAGGTACTTAGGTATGACATTTCACTTCTTGTCGCAGCTTTCTTTGCCAATTACAATTTTTCTTAGACATCTAAAATTATATGAAATATTTGTTGGTTTCAATTTTAATTATTATTTTTGCCTCCAGAAAATACAAAACAATCTAACTTAGTAAC
>CACWSX010000028.1 GCA_902763615.1 uncultured Prevotellaceae bacterium
CCCGCCTGCGCCGATGGTACTGCAATGCAATGCGGGAGAGTAGGAGGCCGCCATCTTTAGTGAAGCCCTGAGTCAGAAATGACCCAGGGCTTCTTCGTTATATACGCTAAACCCGAGTGTGTCGGTGTGTAATCAAGTCAGACTGATGCGGAACTGTTGGTCGGTGTATTCCCATTTGGCAGTGCCGAAATAAATGAGGCGGGCGAGTAGGGTGATTACCTTATGGCGAGGGAGTTTGGAGAGACGCACAATCTGGTTTAGCGTCTGGCTGCCCTGCATGAGATGAAGCAGTTTTCGAATGTCGTTATTATATGCCAACACACAACCTTGAGGCTTCTGCGATTCCCTCCATAAGGCCAGATGTACTGGCGAGGCCAAGATGTTCTCATCAGCAATACGGATATAGGCGCGTGGCTTGTAGTCAGCATTGACGACACAGATGGGACGCTTTTCGGAAGGGGGAACAGTCGCGATAACAATGGTGCGTCTATCGACATGAAACGTGTCAAACTTGATACTGGCCTCTGGACGACAGTAGCGGTAAGCGGCCAAGTGCATCATGTAGATCTCCTCTTCCGAGCGGACACCCGACATCTGACCGTCATCACGAACGCCTATCAGCAGTCTTCCCCCAGTGGTATTGGCAAAGGCTGATACCGATTTTGCCAACTTCAGGGCATCGGAGATCCGATACTTGAAGTCCTGTTGTTGATGCTCCCCCTCATTGATCAGGCGCTGAAGATATTTCTTGTCATCCATTCGACTGCAAAGTTAGTACTTTTTTTGCAATAAATAGCTATTCAGGAATAAAGTTCTTCTATTTTCTAATGTCTATCAAGTTATATAATGGAAAATGACGTACGATAACGGTGAACTAATGAGCAATTTCCTAAATTTCGTTTGTAACAACAAGCATGACAATAAATGTCGGATGCTCTTCATATATGGTGCGACTCTTGGGCGAGGCTGTAGCTGCCGATACCTCAACAAATTACAACATGATAACCAGAACGACAAGGATTATATCATCAGCACAATACGAGGGATGATGGCAAAGATCTCATATATGGCGAGATAGAGTGTTTGATAATGCTTGTAGGTCTGCTTCCAAGCGAGCCTTCAAAACTTTATAACTAACTTATTATCAACCATTAAAACCAACTAAATTACAAAAGAATGGGATTAATTTGGTAGTTTGAAAAATAAATATTATCTTTGCAACATCGAAACCAAAATAACGTAGAATCATGAAAAAGATTTTGAATTTGGTGCTCGCCGCCACCTTCATTTGCGGCACAACGGTCTTTATGATGGGTTGTAAGGAAGCTAAAGCTAAAGAGGACAATCCCGTACAGACGGTGACGAGTGAAGAACTTATACGCACCAGTCAGAGCTGGGACGGCGTGGATCTGCCCGATTATCTGCAGGGACGTCCTGAACTAGTGGCTGTGAAATATGTGTTCCCCGCCGGACAGAAACTGGGCTGGCATCACCATCCCGTGATGAACTATGGTGTACTGATGCAGGGCGAGTTGACCATTATCGGTCAGGACGGCAAGGAAAAAGTGGTACATGAGGGTGAGGCCGTCGTAGAGATGGTGAATACCATCCATCACGGCGAGAACCGAGGCACGAAGCCCGTCATCCTCTATATGTTCTATCTCTCGCAGGATGGTTTGCCCCTAGCCGTGCAGCACCCCGAGATTCCGCTGGAATAAGTTGACAAAGATAGTCGCTGATATAGTCGTGTGAGATATCGGATGACGAATAAGGTCGTACTCCTCATTCTGATACTTGTATCTGATATTTGGCCTGTCTGGGCGCAGTCGGTTGCAGTTGATGATATACAGCAGCTGCAAAAGGAAATGTACCAGCTCTACAACCAACGCGACGAGGCGGCTTTCATCGACGTGATCAACCGGCTGAAGGAGGCGGCCCAGAAGGCTGGAGGAGACGACCACTGCCAAGGAGCGCATCGAGAGCGAACTGCGCATTGCCCGCGACATTCAGATGTCGATGGTGCCACAGACCTTCCCCGAGCGCAGCGACCTCGATCTATATGGACTGATGACCCCCGCCAAGGAAGTAGGAGGCGACCTTTACGACTTCGTGATTATCAACAATCAACTTTACTTCTGTTTGGGCGATGTCAGCGGCAAGGGCGTTCTCGCCTCGCTCTTCATGACACAGGCCATCCGACTGTTCCGCGCGATGGCCAAGCAACAGCGGAAACCTAGCGACATCGCCACCCGCTTGAACAACGAACTGACGGAAAACAACGACAATGGTATGTTTGTCACCATGTTCATTGGCGAAGCCGACCTTACCACCGGACATCTCTATTTTTGCAACGCCGGCCATAATCCGCCGCTGCTCGATGGTGAGTTTGTCGACATGCAGCCAAACGCGCCTATTGGTTTGTGGCCAGGGCTTGAGTATGAGGGTGAGGAGATTGACGATATCCGGAACAAACTGCTGTTTATCTATACCGACGGACTAAACGAGGCTGAAGACCACACCCAGGAGCAGTATGGCGACGCCCGCTTGCAACAGATGCTGCATCAAATGAAAAACCATACGGCCAAGCAAGTGATCGATACCCTCAGCCAGATGGTGGCATCCCACCGCAATGGAGCCATACCTAATGACGACCTGACCATGCTGGCAATCAGGTGTCTGTGAAAACTTTTCGGCATAGAAGCGCAGAAATAAAGAAATAATTAGTACCTTTGCGCCTTGAAAGATGGCAACACTGCATATATTCAATCCGGAACATGACATTGCTTTGGCCGCAAACCTGAGCAATTACACCTCGCCACACGCAGGGCGACAGCTTCGGCACGACCTGGGATGGCTGCCTGCACTATGGGCCTCTGAGGGCTATGTGCTGGTGGAGAATGTGGAGGCTGCAGCGCGCGATTTCGCAATGGTGATGCACCGGCCGTTTGACGGATTTGTGGATAAGCATCTGCTGGCAAAGCTTATTATTGATCATGTGGAGCCATGGGGATGGGATCTGGCCTTGCGTAGTTTCCTGATACGCTATGGTGTTAAAGCCGTGCCTACGGAAGAGAAGATCGGGGTGATACGCGACCTGTCGCACCGTAAGCATGCGGTAGAATTGTTGAGGTCGTTGACGTGTGATGGAACCATTGGCTATTCTTGGCAGGCAGATTTGATGGTGGAAATACGACAAGCCATCCGGAATCATCAGCGCGTTGTGGTCAAGGCACCTTGGAGCAGTAGTGGAAGAGGTGTTAGATTTATTAATAATACGATCGATGAATATCAACAGCGATGGATACAGAATGTGATTGCTTCACAAGGTAGTGTTGTCATAGAAACCTATTGCAACAAGGTGAAGGATTTCGGTATGGAGTTTGAGAGCGACGGCAAGGGGCAGGTAAGCTACCTGGGACTGTCGCTGTTTCATACAGAGAACGGTGCCTATATGGGTAATATTCTTGCATCGGAAAACGAGAAGATGGAAATTATAAGTCGCTATATATCAGTAGATTTACTCGTTCAGGTTCGACAAAAAATTTGCTATTATCTCGGTGAACTATATCGCGGTCGGTATGCTGGTCCTTTCGGTGTGGATATGATGGTGGTGCGCGGTGATGATAATGGTCAATGCTCAATGGGCAATGGTCAATATCTCCTCAATCCTTGTGTTGAAATCAACCTCCGCAGAACGATGGGGCATGTGGCGCTGGCGTTGTCGGAACAGACACGGTCAGACCAGATGATGCGAGTGGAATATTCTGGCAATACTTACAAACTAAAGATAAAACAAATATGAGAAAACTGATCTTACTGATTGTTGCTCTGCCCTTGATGGCGAGTGCCCAAACGACTTACAAATCTGAAGTGTGGTCGCCGGATAATGGCGACGGTACCTACACAAACCCGGTGATCAATGCCGATTATTCCGACCCAGATGTCTGTGTGGGGCCCAGTGGCGAGGATTACTACATGACAGCCTCTTCGTTTAACTGCATTCCCGGTCTGCCGATTCTGCACTCCACCGACCTGGTGAACTGGGAAATCATCGGCCATGCCCTGAAGTCGCTCTATACGGGCAAAGCGTGGCTGGAACGGTATTTCAGTATTCCTCAGCATGGCGCTGGTGTCTGGGCTCCGAGCATCCGCTATCACAAGGGGGAATACTATATCTATTGGGGCGATCCCGACTATGGGGTGTATATGGTGAAGACCAAGGACCCTGCCGGCGAATGGGAGAATCCCGTCTGCGTGATCGAAGGGCAGGGGTATATCGATACCACACCGCTCTGGGATGACGACGGGCGCTGCTATCTGGTGAACGGCTGGGCTAATTCGCGTTCGAAGTTTGCTAGCGTGCTCACCGTTCGTGAACTGTCGGCTGACGGCACGAAGGCTATTGGACAACCAGTAATCGTGTTCGACGGTAACGGCACTGAGAACCGCACCTGCGAGGGTCCGAAGTTCTATAAGCGCAACGGCTGGTATTGGATTATGTGTCCGGCGGGCGGGGTGCCCATGGGCTTCCAGTTGGCTATGCGTTCTAAATCGCCTTATGGTCCCTATGAGCATAAGATTGTGTTGGCGCAAGGCAAAACCGATATCAATGGCCCTCATCAGGGCGGATGGGTCCATACGAAATACGGTGAGGACTGGTTCCTTCACTTCCAGGACAAGGAGGCTTACGGACGTGTGGTGCATCTGAATCCCGTAGATTGGTCGACAGGCTGGCCCATCATGGGTAAGAAAGGAGAGCCCGTCAGCACCTACAAGAAGCCATTATCCAACAACCAGCATCCATCTGCTATCAACAATCCAGTGGAGAGCGATGAGTTTAATGCGCCTGTGATGGGAAAGCAATGGCAATGGCATGCCAATTACAACGAGAAATTCGGTGCGCCAACGGCTTTCGGAACCTTCCGCATCTATACCTATAAACTATCCGAAGGTTGGAAAAACTTCTGGGAAGTGCCTAATCTGCTGCTTCAGAAGACTCCCGCCGATGCGTTTACGGTAACGACGAAGTTCCGTATGACCTCAAAAGCCGACGAACAGTTCGGTGGTCTGATTATGATGGGACTCGACTATTCTGCCCTTGTGGTGAGAAGGATCGGTAAGGAGTTCCAACTGGTGCAGATGACCTGTAAGGCCGCTGATAAAGGAAAGGCCCAGACAGAGGAAATCATCGCCACGCTGAAACCTACCGCTGTCGACAAGATTGACTATAAACCGGGCATCCACGAGGATATCTATCTTCGTATGAAGGTGATAAATTCGATGGTTAGCTTCGCATACAGCCAGAATGGCAAGCAGTTTACCGACTGTGGTCAGTTGTTTCGGATGAAGGAAGGCAAGTGGATCGGCGCGAAGTTCGGTTTCATTGCAGCCGAGACTGATGCCAAGTGTGATCGTGGCTGGGTGGATGCAGACTGGATCAGGGTGACGAAGTAAGATATAAGATAGTTGATGTGAGATGTATGAGCAGGTATTTTGTGACATTGAGTTATGATGGGACCCGGTATCACGGCTGGCAGATACAGCCGAATAGTGATTCTGTACAGGCGCGTCTGCAAGAGGCCCTTTCCACACTTCTCCGTGCACCAATCAGTATAACGGGGGCAGGCAGGACGGATACCGGTGTGCATGCCCGGATGATGGTGGCCCACTTTGATTGGGAAGGCGAAGCGATAGACGGTCTGCAACTGACTTATAAGTTGAATCGTCTGTTGCCTTATGATATTGCCGTCAGCAAGTTGGAAGCGGTTAGAGAAGATAAGCATGCGCGCTTTTCGGCTACATCGCGTATGTACCGTTATAATATTCACACGGTGAAGGATCCCTTCCTGCGGGCCTATTCCTGTGAAATACACTATCCGCTCGATTTTGCCAAGATGAACGAGGCTGCTCGTATTCTGATGACCTATGAGGATTTTGGGGCTTTTTGTAAGAGCGGGGCCGATGTAAAGACAACGCTCTGCAAGGTGACATATGCTGCGTGGGTGCAGACCTCAGCGAATGCCTGGTATTTTGAAATTCGTGCCAACCGTTTTCTCCGTAATATGGTGCGTGCGGTGGTAGGCACGATGATCGAAGTAGGGCGGGATCGACTGTCGTTGGAAGACTTTAGAAAAGTCATAGAAGGAAAGTGTCGCGGTGAGGCTGGCGAGTCTATGCCTGGCAATGCCCTCTTTCTCGAAGATATCGTATATTGATTATGTGGCTGATATTGGCATTTATGTCGGCAGCGCTATTAGGCTGCTACGATTCGTTTAAAAAACATGCGTTGGAAGGAAATGCAGTCATTCCAGTTCTGTTCCTCAACACCTTGTTCTCTTCACTGATATTCCTGCCTTTCATCGTTTTGAGTGGCACATCGGTAATACTCGATGAGGGTATCTTCCATGTGGCCAGTGGTGGATGGGAGATGCACAAGTATATCGTGTTGAAGGCGGTGATTGTTTTGTCAAGTTGGATTCTCGGCTATTTTGGTATGAAGCATTTGCCCTTGACCATCGTAGGTCCCATTAATGCCACACGCCCTGTGATGGTGCTTGTGGGAGCCCTACTGGTGTTTGGCGAACGTCTGAACTTCTGGCAGTGGATTGGTGTGCTGTTGGCGGTGGCATCATTTCTTTTGCTGAGCCGTAGCGGTAAGAAGGAAGGTATCGATTTCAAACACGACCATTGGATCTATATGATTGTGGGTGCTGCAATCCTCGGGGCGCTGAGCGGACTCTACGACAAGTATCTGATGGCGCCAGTGGAAAGAGGAGGCGTTGGGCTCGACCGTATGATGGTTCAGTCGTGGTATAACATCTACCAATGTGCCATGATGGGTCTAATGCTATGGTTGCTGTGGTGGCCGAAACACGAGGAGACAACCCCGTTTCACTGGTCATGGTCGATCCTAGGTGTCAGTCTTTTCCTTTCTGCTGCCGATTTCATGTATTTCTATTCTTTGAGTCTGCCTGACGCGATGATCAGCATCGTCTCGATGATCCGTCGAGGAAGTGTGGTTGTGAGTTTTATGTTTGGTGCGATGTTCTTCCACGAGAAGAACCTTATGGGCAAGGCCTTCGATCTGGCTCTGGTGCTTTTAGGTATGGTGTTTCTCTATATCGGAAGCCATTAGTCGCGATAGATCCATGAGAGTAGGGCGTTGATCCAACGGATGGAACATCGGAACCAGCGTACGGTGCTGACAGGCTTTCCACCAAAACTAAGAATGAACTCGCGGAAGGAATTCTTGCGGAAAGGCAGGCCTACATCCACGAAATTGATATGATTATAGCCGTTTTTATGGGCGTATTTGATGGTGTGCCAGATGGTCAGTGTGTCAGGATGCAGCATGACATATGTTTTACGTCGGAAAGCAGCATACCACAAGAAGGCGTCACCCTGACTATATACACAAGCTGAACAGCCAATCACGTGCTGTTGGTATTTGGTGATAAAAAGCCGGCAAGAATCAGTCTTTGCTGCTTCAACGAAGAATTGATTGTCGGGAATATATCGTTTCGGCTTAAACCAATGGTGCTGACGCAGCAATTTGCTGAAGGCCTTAAAATCCTCATCACTCTCTACTTCGCCAGTGGTCACACCACGGGCATAGGCATTGTCGATGCGCTGCTGCATTTTTTCAGTTATACGCTCTTCAGGCAGACGACTGTGCAGGGAGTTGTGGATACTCATCCAATGCACAGGGAAGAAGCCTAACTGACGAAAATACTTATGACCGAATGTTTTCTGAGTCAGGTGACTGAATTCAATATAGAGCGTTTTGTTACTCATTTTCTTGGTGATGGCCTGAAGCATCTCTCCCAAAAGGTCTTCCTTGCGCCACTCGCTTTGCGCGTATTCGCCTTCACCCATTACACGGCAATGCATAAAGAAATATGGGGGAAGAATGGAGGTACGGTAACGTACAATCGCAAGCAGCTGACTCAGTACATTACCTGATTCATCTGTACATACAACCATATAGGGCTTCATCCTTGGTGTCTTCGCACTGATGGCGAACAACACTCGGCTATGGAAGAAATTGTTGTCGCTGATGGCAGGCAAGTCTTCTAGACGGGTAAAGATGGTTGTAGTGATACCTTTCATGCCGCAAAAATACAATAATTTTTAGAAATAATGACATAAGAGCATTTTTTTTTCTGTTTCTTTTGGCCATTTGTCTAGAAAAATAAGTATCTTTGCCAAAATTTTAAGAAAGAACATATGACGAATTTTAAAGATTTGGCTCAGTTGCGTCGTAGCCACCGTAAGTTTACAGAACAGGAAATCGATGGCGACGACCTTAAACTGATTCTTCGTGCAGGTCTGATGGCACCTACGTCAAAGGGGCAGAGAGCCTGGCAGTTTGTGGTAGTCGACGATCAGTTGGATCTCGAGAAACTCTCTGATGCCAAGAATCTTGGTGGACAGTTTCTGAAAGGGGCTCCAGTAGCCATCGTCGTATTGGGAGACCCAATGCAGAATGACTGTTGGATAGAAGATGGAGCCATTGCCGCCATCTCTATGCAGTATCAGGCCGAGGAACTGGGTCTGGGATCCTGTTGGATACAGATGCGCGGACGTGGACTCGATGATGGAACTACTGCCGACACTGTGATTCGTGGGGTGCTTGACATTCCCGATAATCTGAACTGTCTCTGCATTCTCGCTATGGGGCACAAGGCTGGCGAGCGGAAGCCACAGAATGAGGATAAACTGAAGTGGGAGAACGTACATCTGAATAAATATCGCCATGATTAATTACGATCTAAAGAAAATCAAAGCCATCATCTTCGACATTGACGGTGTGCTGAGTGCAGAGACCATTACCCTGTCGTCGGAGGGAGTTCCCCTACGCACGGTGAATATCAAAGACGGTTATGCTATCCAATTGGCAATGAAGCTAGGTCTTCGCATTGTCATTTTATCAGGCGCCAATGTGCCAAGTATACGTCGACGTTATGAGGGGTTGGGTGTAGAGGATATCTATTTGGGATGTGCTGTCAAGATTGAGATTTATGAGGACTTCTTACAAAAATATCAGCTCACTGACGAAAAGGTGATGTATATGGGTGATGATATACCTGATTTGCAGATCATGCGTCGTGTGGGCTGTCCGGTATGTCCCAAAGATGCTTGTCTGGAAATCAAGGAAGCAAGCCTTTATGTAAGCGATTGTATTGGTGGTCATGGCTGTGGTCGTGACGTCATAGAGCAAACGCTCAGGGCTCAAGGCAAATGGGTGATGGACGCGAAAGCTTTTGGATGGTAATTTAAAGCTTTTTATCTATGCTTGAAAACTATCATATTATCCTTGCAAGTAATTCGCCGCGCCGTCGACAGTTGCTAAGCGGATTAGACATCGACTTCGAGGTCAAAGTGATGCCGGATATTGAGGAGAATTATCCAGAAACGTTGGCTATTCAAGATATTCCCGTTTTTATTGCGACAGAGAAAGCTGCTGCTTATAAAGACATGATGACGGAGCGTGACTTGATTATTACAGCTGATACAGTTGTTGTCTTGGGTGAAATGGTTCTTGGTAAACCCAAGAACAAGGACGATGCCAAACTGATGTTACATGAGTTGAGTGGGCATACGCATCAGGTGATAACAGGTGTTTGCCTGATGTCACGTGTTCGTCAGCGTAATTTCTCTGTGACGACAGATGTCACATTCAAAGATCTTACTGAAGCGGAGATATCCTATTATGTTGAAAAATACCAGCCATTAGACAAGGCAGGTGCCTATGGCATCCAGGAATGGATAGGTTATGTTGGTGTAACGAGTCTGAACGGCAGTTATTTTAATGTGATGGGGTTGCCTGTTCAGCGGATCTATAATGAACTTAAACTGTTCTAATTTGACAAAAATACCTCTTTAGATAGTTGTTTTAAGAGGAATTATTTGTTTTTTTTGTCGATATTGATTACATTTGCAACCGATAACTAGTAATTTTAATCTATATTTATCATTTTCCATTTTTAGCAAAGGGGCTTGTCTGAGAAGATCAGCCTCTTTTTATGTTGTGCTCCTTCGTCTGAACTCTGAACAGGTAATAGCGGTGGCAATGGCGACGTTGAGACTTTCTACACTCTCACCTTGGTGGAAATTCGGAATAAGTAGTCGATGGGTCACGCGTTGGCGCACAGCCTCAGAGATACCGTTGCCCTCATTACCCATCACGATGATGCCTTCTTGTGAAAGAGGTTGCTGGTAGATGTTGTCTCCGTCGAGCAGCGTGCCATAAATGGGGTAGGATGGGGGAAGCGTGTCAAAGAGCTGTTGCAGATCACAATATATAATATGTACGTGTGCAAGACTTCCCATTGTGGCCTGTACCACCTTGGGGCTATACGCATCAGCTGAGTCCTTGCTGCAATAGATGGTGTCGATACCAAACCAATCGGCGATACGGATGATGGTTCCGAGGTTGCCTGGATCCTGAATGCCATCAAGAGCCAATGCGAGGGAAGAAGACAGAGGGCAGAGAGAAGAAGACTGTTTGGGGATGGGGAAGATGGCGAGCACTTGTTGGGGATTCTGAAGAAAACTGATACGGTGTAGTTCCTCATCCGTGATTCTCGTAAGCACAGTGGTGTCGAGCGACCATTCGGGTTGCCATTCGTCAGTGGCAAAAAGGACCTCCGGTCGATAATGGTGCAGTAAATCTCCTACAACCTTCGGACCTTCTGCTACAAAGCAGTTTCTAAGTCTGCGGAACTTTTTCTGTTCCAACTGACGGATAATTTTTATCTGATTTTTACTAATCATTTCGCTTTTTGTTTGCAAAGATAAAGATTTATTTCTATCTTTGCAAACAAATTCGTGAGATATTGATGTCAAGACACCAAATAGGCCTATTGGCCATCGCTTTTCTGTTCATGCTTTTCAGCGCATGTTCATCCACGCGAGACATCCCGGAAGGTGAAGTCATGCTCGATCGTATATCGGTGGTGGCCGATGGGAAATACAGGGATATCAACACGTCGCAGTTGAAGAACTATGTGCGTCAGAAGGGTAATTCCCGTTGGTTTTCTGTGGCTAAGATTCCTTTGGGAATTTATCGGTTAGCAGGAAAGGACAGTACACGCTGGATTAACCGTATGCTTCATTCCATCGGTGAGTCTCCTATGCTGTTTGATTCTTTACAGGCACAGAAATCATGTGAAGAACTGCAACTAGTTCTTCGAAACCTTGGCTATTTGGATGCACAGGTGGAACTGTTTACCAATATTAAGGGTCGAAAACTCAACGCCTATTATGTGCTTCATCCAGGCAACCACTATCTTATCAGAAATCTGAACTATGATATTCAAGACAGTGTGGTAGCTGAAGTCCTGAAGAGTGACCTGCATGGACTTCATGAAGGCATGGTATTTAATGTAAATGCACTCAATGAAGAACGTTCAAGGCTGACCTCTTTCTTGCAGAATAGTGGCTATTATCGTTTCCACAAAGAGTTTATTTCTTTTATTGCAGATTCCATTCAGGATTCACATCAGGTGGATCTGACCTTGCAGTTAAGCCCCTATCGTACGAGTAACATCAAGGATACGCTGCATACGCGTTATACTATCAGAAGAATTGGTTTTGCCAGTGGTAATCCACAGGATTCAGTGATTCATTTGCGTGATCGTGTGCTTCGCGAGAATACCATGTTGACAGAAGGTCAGCTATACTCATCAGAAGGACTCCAGAATACCTATAATCATTTCGGTCGTTTGGGAGCTGTGCGCTATACCAATATTAATTTCCAGACTGTAGCAGATTCAGCTATGCTTGATATGGATGTACAGGTGCAGACCAATAAACCTTCGACACTCAGTTTTCAGCCGGAAGGTACGAATACGGCAGGTGATCTTGGCGCTGCAGCCTCGTTGACCTACCAGAACCGGAACCTTTTCCGAGGATCAGAGACATTTAGCGTGCAACTGCGTGGTGCCTATGAGGCTATTCGAGGTCTGGAAGGTTATCGCAACCAGGACTTTGTGGAGTATAGTGTAGAGAGTCGTCTGACTTTTCCGCGCTTTATCATGCCTTTTCTGAGTCGTGAGATGCGTCGTCGGACCATAGCAACTAGTGAGGTGTCCTTGCTATACGATACCCAAAACCGTCCGGAATTCCATCGTCGTGTCCTTTCCGCAGGTTGGCGCTACCGTTGGAAACCCCAATCGCGTTTTGACCAGTATCAGTTTGATCTCTTGGATCTGAACTATGTGTTTATGCCTTGGATCAGTGAGACCTTTAAGAACGAGTATCTTCAGGACAATAGTAACTATAACGTTATCCTCAGGTATAATTATGAGGATCTGTTTATTATGAAAACCGGTTTCGGCTATAGTTACAACAACGGTCATGTTGCCATCAAAACAAATGTGGAAACTGCGGGTAATTTGCTCAATTTGGGTAGCGCACTATTTCATGCTGAGAAGGATGGTGAAGGACATTATAATGTATTCAATATCGCCTATGCCCAATATGTGAAAGGAGATATTGATTTTACCTATAATCTGTTGCCGAACTATCATGATCAGTTGGTGTTCCATTGTGGTCTGGGTATCGCCTATCCATACGGCAATAGCACGGTGTTGCCGTTTGAGAAACGTTATTTCTCAGGTGGTGCCAACAGCGTTCGTGGATGGAGCGTAAGAAGTTTGGGCCCTGGAAGCTACAAAGGCCGTGACGGCAATATCAACTTTATCACACAGACTGGTGATATGAAACTGGATCTGAATTTGGAGTATCGTACGCACCTATTCTGGAAATTCGGAGGTGCTTTGTTTGTAGATGCTGGTAATATATGGACCATCCGCGATTATGAACAACAGCCCGGAGGCCAGTTCAAATTGCAGAACATTCTAAGCGACTTGGCCGTAAGCTATGGTTTGGGCCTCCGTCTGAATTTCGATTATTTTATTATGCGTTTCGATTTCGGTATGAAGGCTGTGAATCCTGCCTATGAAACAGAAGAGGAAGAGCATTATTCCATTATCCATCCCCGTATGAGTCGCGACTTCGCCTTCCATTTCGCTGTGGGATTGCCGTTCTGAAACATTAAAAATGTATAATTCTTTGGTCGTACAGTCTTTTTTGTGTACTTTTGCACAAAATATAAACTAAAATGCTGAAATTTATATCGTTCGGAAGCGGTAGTAGTGGTAATTGTTACTATTTCGGAACCGCAACCGACGGATTATTTGTAGATATTGGAGTCGGCATAAGAACGCTCAAGAAGCATGCAAGGGATTATGGCATCAATCTTAGCTCGGTGCGGAGAATTCTGATTACACATGACCACGCAGACCATATCAAGTCTGCAGGTGCGTTTAGCCATGATTACAATGTGCCTGTATATGCAACAGAGAAAGTGCATACAGGTATAGAACATAACTATTGTGTCCAGCGTAAACTGTCAAAGGAACATAAACTGTTTCTTGAGCCTGGTACGACTGTCAGACTGGGTGACTTTCTTGTAACGCCTTTTTCCGTACCTCATGATGCTAGTGAAAATGTAGGCTATAAGATAGAGGTGGATGATTTGGTCTTCGTCATTATGACGGATGCTGGCAGTGTGACGGAAGAGATGAAAGGTTATATTTCTGAAGCCAATTACCTTGTGATTGAGGCTAACCATGATGTGGAAATGCTTCAGAGTGGTCCTTATCCCCAATATCTGAAAGAACGGATTATCAGTCCTAATGGTCATTTGTCGAACAAAGATTGCGGTCAGGTATTGGCCGAAAATATGACAGACCGGTTGAAGCATGTGTGGTTGTGTCACCTGAGTGAGGAGAACAACCATCCTGAACTGGCACGTAAGACAGTGGAGGCTATTCTGCGTAGTTATGGCATTATTCCTGGTAAGGATCTGGAACTGGAAGTGTTGAAGCGGAAAATGCCAAGTGAAGTGTATGAATTAGAGTGAAAAGTGTAAATATGATACTTTTTTAAGCAAAAAAACGACAAAATGTTTGTTGGTTTCAAAAATAAGTTATAAATTTGCACCCGAAATTTAGAAATAATAGAAATAAGATGATGAATCTGAACCTAATTAGCACCATTATTATTATTCGACTGCAGGATGTAGTCGGAAGTGATTTGGGTGTATATATAAAATAGGTATAAGATACAAAATGATATAGAGCCTTTCTCACTTCCGAGTGTGAAAGGCTTTTTTGATTTCAGGCATAAGAATAAAATAACATAAATGAATTTAAACAAAAGCCAAAAATGAACGACAGACTTTACATTTTCGACACGACGCTCCGCGATGGAGAACAGGTGCCCGGCTGCCAGTTGAATACCGTAGAGAAAATACAGGTAGCTAAGGCGCTGGAACAGCTGGGCGTGGATGTGATTGAAGCAGGATTCCCCGTGAGTAGTCCTGGTGATTTTAATTCGGTGATTGAAATCTCAAAGGCAGTGACATGGCCTGTTATCTGTGCGCTGACACGTGCTGTAGAGCGCGACATCGATGTGGCTTTCGAGGCCTTGAAGTATGCTAAGCACAAGCGTATCCATACGGGTATCGGCACCAGCGATGAGCATATCCTGTATAAGTTCAACTCCGACCGCGAGCATATCCTCGAACAGGCAGTGGCTGCCACGAAGTATGCCAAGCGCTATGTCGACGATGTGGAGTTCTATTGTGAGGATGCAGGCCGTACTGACAATGAATATCTGGCTCAGGTGGTGGAGGCTGTCATCAAGGCTGGTGCCACAGTGGTAAATATACCCGATACTACGGGCTATTGCCTGCCTCAGGAATATTTCGAGAAGATCAAGTATCTGAAAGAGCATGTCGACGGCATTGACAAAGCTATCATCTCAACACATTGTCATAATGACCTTGGATTGGCAACAGCCAACACCTTCAGTGGTGTGATGGCGGGTGCCCGTCAGGTGGAAGTGACCATCAACGGCATCGGTGAACGAGCTGGTAACACCTCTTTGGAAGAGATTGCGATGATTCTCAAATGCCATAAGAACCTTGAAATCGATACAAACATCAATACTACGAAGATTTATCCCATCTCGCGTATGGTGTCCTCGTTGATGAATATGCCTGTACAACCCAACAAGGCCATTGTCGGGCGCAATGCCTTTGCCCATTCCAGCGGTATCCATCAGGATGGTGTGCTGAAGAATGTGCATACCTATGAGATTATGGACCCGAAGGATGTGGGAATCGACGATAACAGCATCCTGCTGACGGCTCGCAGTGGCAGGGCTGCTCTGAAGCACCGTCTGCACATGAACGGCGTGGATCTGGAAGATCAGAAGCTCGACAAAATCTATGAGAAGTTCCTGCAGCTGGCTGACCAGAAGAAGGAGGTGAGCGATGCCGATGTGCTGATGCTGGCAGGTGCCGATACGTCAGAGACGCATGCCGTAAAACTCGACTTCCTGCAGGTTACTACAGGTAAGGGTGTAAAGAGCGTGGCCTCCATTGGCCTTGATATTTCCGGACAGAAGTTCGAGGCGGCTGCCTCAGGCAATGGCCCTGTGGATGCTGCCATCAAGGCACTCAAGAAGATCATTATGAAGCAGATGACGCTGAAGGAGTTTACCATTCAGGCCATCTCGAAAGGCTCCGACGATGTCGGTAAGGTACACATGCAGGTAGAGTACGACGGAAGCCTCTATTACGGCTTCGGTGCCGATACCGACATCGTGACGGCTTCTGTGGAAGCTTATATCGACTGTATCAATAAATTTAAGAAGACAGAAGAATGAATACACTTTTTGATAAAATATGGGACAGGCATGTAGTCCAACAGATAGCCGACGGCCCCACGCAGTTGTATATCGACAGACTCTATTGTCATGAGGTGACATCGCCACAGGCCTTTGAAGGCATGAGGACCAGAGGTCTGAAGTGTTTCCGTCCTCGGCAGATTTTCTGTATGCCGGATCATAATACGCCGACACACGATCAGGATAAACCGATTGAGGATCCTGTTTCCAGGAATCAGGTAGATATGCTGGCGAAGAATGCAGCCGATTTCGGACTGACGCATTATGGCATGATGTCGCCTGATAACGGCATTATCCATGTAGTAGGTCCCGAGAAGGGTCTGAGTCTGCCTGGTATGACCATCGTTTGTGGCGACTCTCACACCTCTACACATGGTGCGATGGGGGCTGTGGCCTTTGGCATCGGCACCTCGGAAGTGGAGATGGTAATGGCTTCGCAGTGTATCCTTCAGCAGAAGCCTAAGACCATGCGGATCACCATCCAAGGCTCGTTGCATAAAGGTGTCACGGCCAAGGATGTGGCGCTCTACCTGATGGCAAAGTTGTCGACTTCGGGTGCGACGGGTTATTTTGTGGAGTATGCAGGTTCGACGGTAAAGACGATGTCGATGGAGGGTAGGCTAACACTCTGCAATCTTTCGATAGAGATGGGTGCCCGTGGTGGTCTTATCGCCCCCGACGACACCACCTTCAATTATCTCAAGGGCCGGGCATATGCCCCCAAGGGTGAGGACTGGGATAAAGCCGTTGCCTATTGGAAGACGCTGAAGAGCGACGATGATGCCGTTTTCGACAAGGAACTCATCTTTGATGCCGCTGATATCGAGCCACGTATTACTTACGGCACAAATCCAGGTATGGGCATCGGTATCACCGAACAGATTCCCTGTGAGCATGGTGCAGGCTTTGAGAAAGCATTAGACTATATGGGCTTCAAGGCCGGACAGAAATTACTGGGTGTGAAGGTCGACTATGTCTTCTTAGGGGCATGTACCAATGGCCGTATCGAAGACTTCCGGGCTTTTGCCTCGATTGTGAAAGGCCGTCAGAAGTCACATGATGTGATTGCCTGGCTGGTGCCTGGTTCGTGGGCCGTCGACAGTCAGATTCGCAAGGAGGGGTTGGATAAGGTACTTGAAGCCGCTGGTTTTGAGATTCGTCAGCCTGGCTGTTCCGCCTGTTTGGCGATGAACGATGATAAGATACCTGCCGGTAAACTCTCGGTCTCTACTTCTAATCGTAACTTCGAGGGCCGTCAGGGGCCTGGCGCACGTACCGTTCTAGCATCGCCGCTGGTTGCTGGTGCTGCTGCCGTCACTGGTGTAATCACTGATCCAAGAGAATTATTATGAAACAGAAATTTGACATCATCATATCTACTTGTGTGCCGCTTCCTTTGGAGAATGTCGACACAGACCAAATCATCCCCGCCCGTTTCCTGAAGGCAACAACACGTGAGGAACAATTCTTCGGTGATAATCTTTTCCGCGATTGGCGCTATCATGCTGATGGCACACCGAATCAGGACTTCGTGCTCAATGATCCCAGCTATTCAGGTTGTATCCTCGTGGCAGGCAAGAACTTCGGCTCCGGCTCCTCGCGTGAGCATGCGGCATGGGCCATTGCCGGCTATGGGTTCAGGGTGGTCATCAGCAGCTTCTTCGCGGATATCCACAAGAATAATGAACTGAATAATTTCGTGCTGCCTGTACAGGTGAGCGAGGATTTCATCGGAGAACTCTTTCAGACTGTTCAGAATGATCCGAAGACGCAGGTAAAGGTCGACCTCCCCAATCAGACGGTGAAGAATCTCTCCACAGGTCGTCAGGAGACCTTCGAGATCAATGCCTATAAGAAGCATTGTCTGATCAACGGCCTCGACGATATCGATTTCTTAGTACAGAACCAAGACAAGACCATCGCATGGGAACAGCAGAACAAGTAAACAGCTACAAGCGCATCCAGCCCTTTGTGGAGATCATGGATTCCACCTTGCGCGATGGCGAGCAGACCAGTGGCGTCTCATTCCTGCCGCATGAGAAATTGATGATGGCGCGTATGCTGCTCCACGATCTGAATGTCGACCGCATCGAGGTGGCCTCTGCCCGTGTCTCAGAAGGGGAGAAGGAGGCTGTACAGATGATATGCCGTTATGCGGAGAAGATAGATAAGCTGAGTCGGGTAGAGGTGCTCGGTTTTGTTGATGACGGGCAGAGTGTGGACTGGATTCATGACTGTGGCTGCAAAACGCTGAATCTTCTGGCGAAAGGATCACTCAAGCATTGCACCCAGCAACTGCAGAAAACCCCAGAACAACATATCGAGGATATCCGTCAGGGGGTCAGATATGCCCGCAGCAAAGGCATCTCCGTCAATCTGTATCTGGAGGACTGGTCGAATGGCATGAAGGATTCGCCTTCTTATGTCTATCAGCTGATGGATCAGCTTTGCGACAGCGGTATCCAGCGGTTTATGTTACCTGATACGTTAGGCATCATGAATCCTCTGCAGTGTATTGAGTATTTCCGTAAGATGCTCAAGCGCTATCCCGATACCCATTTCGATTTCCATGCACATAATGATTACGACCTTGCGGTGTCGAATTCCCTTGCCGCTGTGCTGAGCGGTGCCAAGGGATTGCATGTGACGGTAAACGGCCTGGGTGAGCGTTGTGGTAATGCACCATTGTCGAGTGTGCAGGTGATCCTTAAGGATCAGTTCCATGCCAAGACGAACATCAACGAGAACAAACTGAATGACATCTCGCGATTGGTTGAGAGCTATAGCGGTATAGCCGTAGCCCCTAACCAGCCGATTATTGGCGACAATGTCTTTACGCAGGTGGCTGGTGTCCATGCTGATGGTGACAAGAAGAACAATCTCTACCAGAATGACCTCGTGCCCGAGCGCTTCGGTCGTAAGCGTGAATATGCCCTGGGCAAGAACAGTGGTAAGGCCAACATCGCCAAGAATCTGGAAGAGTTAGGTCTCGAACTGACGCCCGAGCAGACCCGTAAGGTGACGCAGCGCATCACAGAACTTGGCGACAAGAAAGAGCGGGTGACTTTAGAGGACCTGCCTTTCATCGTGAGTGATGTGCTTAAGCATGATGTGTCGGAGGACAAGGTGAAGCTCGTCAGTTACATCGTCTCTACGGCTTACGGTCTGAAGCCCGGTGCGAATATCAAGATCGAGATCAATGGTCAGCAGTATGAGGCCAGTGCGACGGGCGACGGTCAGTACGATGCTTTCGTGAAGTCGTTGCGATACATTTATAAGAAATACCTCGACCGCACCTTCCCGATCCTTGCCAACTATGCCGTGACCATTCCCCCTGGCGGACGTACAGACGCTTTGGTGCAGACGGTCATCACCTGGAACGACAACGGCAGGCTGTTCCGCACCCGAGGTCTCGATGCTGACCAGACGGAAGCTGCCATCAAGGCTACCTTTAAAATGTTGAACATCATAGAAAACGAATATAATAAAGAATTATGAAACTGAATATTGCCATTCTTCCGGGCGACGGTATCGGTCCGGAGATCATGAAACAAGGTGTGGCTGTGCTGGATGCCGTTGCAGCCAAGTGTGGACACGAGTTCACGTATCACGAGGCCATCTGTGGCGCTCATGCCATCGACGAGGTTGGCGATCCTTATCCTGATGCCACCCATGAGGTGTGTATGCAGGCCGATGCCGTGCTCTTTGCCGCTGTGGGCGACCTGAGATACGACCACGACCCGACGGCAAAGGTGCGTCCGGAAACGGGGTTGTTGGCCATGCGTAAGAAACTCGGTCTGTTTGCCAACGTCCGTCCTGTGGCCACTTTCGACTGTCTCTTGCATAAGTCGCCGCTGAAGGATGAACTCATCCGTGGTGCCGACTTTGTAGTGTTGCGCGAACTCACGGGCGGTATGTATTTCGGTGAGAAGTATCAAGACAACGACAAGGCCTACGATACCGATATCTACACCCGTCCCGAGATTGAGCGCATCGTGAAGCTGGGCTTTGAGATGGCCATGCAGCGCAACAAACATCTGACGGTGGTCGATAAGGCCAATATCCTGGCCTCGTCACGTCTCTGGCGTCAGATAGCCAAGGAGATTGAACCACAGTATCCCGAGGTGCGCACCGATTATATGTTTATCGACAATGCCTCAATGCGTGTACTCACCGAACCGCGTTTCTTTGATGTCATCGTGACGGAGAACACCTTTGGCGATATCCTCACCGACGAGACGGCTTGTATCACCGGTTCTATGGGCCTGCAGCCTTCTGCCTCCCTCGGCGAGCATACGCCGCTCTTCGAGCCCGTTCATGGTTCCTGGCCGCAGGCGGCTGGTCAGAATCTCGCCAATCCTCTGGCTCAGATTCTCTCTGCTGCGATGCTCCTGGAGCACTTCGGACTCAGCAAGGAAGGTGCTTTGATTCGTGACGCCGTCAATGCCTCGCTCGATGCCAATGTCCGTACCCCTGAGATTCAGGTCGAAGGTGGTGCCTGTTACGGCACGCGTGAAGTAGGAGAGTGGATTGTCAATTATATAATGAATAGTTAATAATGAATAATGATGATATGTTCTATAGGCGGGTAATTAGAATTATTATTTTTTCATTTTTAATTATTCATTTTGCCTCGGCGCAGACCCGTCAGCAATGGCGCGACTCGCTCGAGGTCCTGAATGCCCAGATCGCCAAGGAACCTCACAACCTCAATCTGCATCTGCTCAAGGCTGAGGCAAATATCAACCTTGAACAGTGGGACTATGCCCTTGCGGAATACGGCAAGATCCTCCATGCTGATGAAAAGAATCTGGCAGCACTCTTTTTCCGCGCCTACGTCCACATCCAACAGCATCACTATGATCTGGCGCGTGTCGATTACGAGGCTTTCCTACATCTAGAGCCCACGCATTTCGAGGCTCGGTTGGGCTTGGCGCATGTCCTGCAGAAGATGGGGCGTAAGACCGACACCTTCGATGAACTGAATCGATTGGTGCAGATGTTTCCTGATTCGGCTGATGCTTATGCCGCCCGCGCAGCCTTTGAGACAGAGCAGAAACAATACGACATCGCCCTCTACGACTGGGACGAGGCCATCCTTCGCCATCCGCTCAACTCAGGCTTTGTCGTTTCTAAGGTCGACGTCCTGCTCTCACTTTATCGTAAGGATGAGGCGCGCGATGAATTGAATGCCGCAGTCAAGCGTGGTATTCCCCGTTATGCCCTTAAGGAGTGGTTTGACAAATGTAAGAAGTAAGTAGCATGTGAAAATCCCCAGGTTCACTGATGGAATCTGGGGATTTTGTGTTATTGGATAAGTCTAATTACTCGATGTAAATGAGAGCTTCGTCTTCCATCACGCTCTGACCGACCTTGACTACGATGGCGCTGATTTTGCCAGACTTCTCAGCCTGTAAGGCATTGGCCATCTTCATGGCTTCGAGTACCACTACTGTGTCACCAGCAGCAACCTCCTGACCCTCTGTTACACAGATTTCTGTGATTACACCAGGCAGCGGAGCCTTGATGGCGGTGCCAGAGGCAGAACCGGAAGCTGTGGCTGACCCGCCTTCACCGGTATCTTCTGCGACTTTGCGCACTACAGGCTTTGGCTTCTCGGGCTCAGCCTGCTTTTCCATTTCCACGGTATATTGTTCACCATTAACAGTCAAGGTGGCAATGTTGTCAGTAATATCACTGATCACTACCTCGTACTTGTTGCCGTTGATTGTATACTTATATTCATTCATAACCTTCAAGTTTGTTTTTAGGGTTGTGGCGTAAACGACAGCGCATAGCCATTCCACTGAGTTGTATGGGCATTAATGGTGATAATGCCAGGCTCGCGGTCGTGAACGTTATTGTCCAAGTGCTCGTGAAGCGCCAAGGCAATGGCTGCATATACTTCGTTGTTCATAAGCATTCTTAATATTACATCGGGATGTTACCATGCTTCTTAGCAGGCAGAGCGTCACGCTTGGTAGCAAGCTGAGCCAGACCGCGACAGATGCGGAAACGCGTGTTGCGAGGCTCAATCACATCATCGATGTAGCCATACTTGGCAGCCTGATATGGATTAGCGAAGAGCTCGTTGTACTCGTCCTCCTTCTCGGCAATGAAAGCCTTCACGTCCTCACCGGCTTCCTTCTTGGCCTTAGCTTCCTTGGCATACAGCACGGCAGCTGCACCAGAAGCACCCATCACGGCAATCTCTGCAGAGGGCCATGCGTAGTTCAGATCAGTGTGGAGCTGCTTGGAGCCCATCACGATGTGTGAACCGCCATACGACTTACGCAGTGTGACGGTGATCTTGGGTACGGTAGCTTCTCCGTAGGCATAGAGCAACTGTGCACCGTGCAGGATGACGGCGTTGTACTCCTGGCCAGTACCAGGCAGGAATCCTGGAACGTCGACGAGTGATACAATAGGAATGTTGAATGCATCGCAGAAACGTACGAAACGAGCACCCTTACGAGAAGCGTTCACGTCGAGCACGCCAGCATAGCATGAAGGCTGGTTGGCCACGATACCTACGCTCTGACCGTTGAAACGGGCGAAACCAACGATGATGTTCTTAGCGAACTTAGGCTGAACCTCGAAGAACTCGCCATTGTCGGTAATAGAACCAATCACCTTATACATATCGTATGCCTCGTTGGGATTCTCGGGGATGATCTCATTGAGCGTGTCTTCCATGCGGTTGATGGGATCTTCACACTTACGACGAGGTGCCACTTCCATATTGTTTGAAGGAATATAGCTCAGCAGCATCTTGATCATCTGCAGACCCTCTTCCTCAGTCTTGGCAGTAAAGTGAGTCACACCCGACTTAGTGGCATGTACGGAGGCACCACCCAGGTGCTCCTGGTCGATATCCTCGCCAGTCACGGTCTTTACCACCTTCGGACCTGTCAGGAACATATAGGATGTACCTTCCATCATCAGGGTGAAGTCGGTGAGGGCAGGGCTATATACAGCACCACCGGCGCAAGGACCGAAGATACCTGAAATCTGAGGAATCACACCTGATGCCAGGATATTGCGCTCGAAGATCTCAGCATAGCCGGCGAGGGCGTTGATACCCTCCTGGATACGGGCACCACCCGAGTCGTTGATACCAATCACAGGGGCTCCCATCTTCATGGCCATATCCATTACCTTGCAGATCTTCTGGCTCATAGTCTCTGAGAGAGATCCGGCATGAACGGTAAAGTCCTGTGCGAAGATGAATACCAGACGGCCGTCGATTGTACCGCTTCCTGCAACGACACCATCGCCCAGAAACTGCTTCTTCTCCATGCCGAAGTTGTGGCAACGGTGCTCCTTGAACATATCATATTCCTCGAACGAACCTTCGTCGAGCAGCATCTCAATACGCTCACGGGCTGTGTACTTACCGCGTTCGTGCTGTTTCTGAATGGCTTTCTCGCCGCCACCGAGGCGTGCTTGTTCACGCTTCTCGATCAATTGTTTGATCTTTTCTAATTGCTTGCTCATTGTTTTTTTTACAATTACTTAATTTTCTAATTCTTGATTACTCAGGGTGCTCACAGAGTTCAGTGAGGATACCGCAAGTAGACTTCGGATGGAGGAAGGCGATGTTCAGACCCTCAGCACCCTTACGTGGCTTCTCGTCGATCAGGCGTACGCCCTTCTCAGACACTTCTGCCAGACCTTTGGCAACACCGTCCTCTACGCAGAATGCTACGTGATGAACACCCTTGTTGCCCTTGTCGAGCCACTTCTGAATGGTACTCTCGGGTGATGTCGGCTCAAGTAGCTCCAGCTTCACCTCGCCACACTTCAGAAAGGCAGTCTTTACTTTCTGGTCCTCTACTACTTCTGTTGCATAACACTCCAAGCCAAGTACTTCTGTGAAGTACGGCAGGCTTTCCTCGATGCTCTGGACTGCGATGCCCAGATGCTCAATGTGGGAAATCTTCATATCTTTAATAAATTAGTGTATATATTTATAAATGATGTGCAAAGGTAATCAATAAACTGGAGAATAAGCAGAAACCTCAGTTTTTTTAGGCTTTTTTTTAATTAGAACATGATTAAATCAAAATTCCAAGGTCACTTTTCCGTTAATTTGGCGCCCTGTAAGGTAATTTGGCACGGCCCATTGGCGTGAAGTGACGTCGGTCACCCAATAATAGCTGTTGACGTTGGAAATACCAAACAGATTGAGGCAATCGATGCCAAGCCAAAGGTTTTTTATACCTTTTCCGTCTTTGATGGCGCGGAAGTTCATACCGATGTCTGCACGCTTATAGGCAGGCGCCCTGAAATCTTGTCGCTCGATGCCTCTATGGGGTGCGCCAAAGGGCAGTCCGTCGGCATAAGCTAGTCTCAATGTCATTCGCCAGCGATCGGTGCCTGGGAAGTAGTCCGTGAAGTGCAGGTTGATGGCCCATCGCTGGTCAGTGGGCTGTGGGAATGATATGCCGTTCATTTTCATCTGAGCTTTCATCAGTGAGAATGTCAGCCACGAATCAGTGCCTGGTACGAACTCTCCGTATAATTTCAAGTCGAGACCGGCAGTATAGCCCGAAGCGAGGTTCTCGCCATAATAGGTTACTTTCACGTTTTGAATGTTGTAGGGAATTAGATTCGACAGTGCTTTGTAATACATCTCTGCGGTAAAACGGAAAGGACGGTCAAGCATCTTAAACCGATAGTCCATAGCAGCGATAAACTGCAACGAACGCTGGCTTTTGATTTTCTCGTTCAGCTTGGCTATAGTGATGCCGTTCTCCGTCACTGTATCACGCATCTCCTTGTAAAAAGGTGCCTGATAATAGAGACCCGTAGCCAGACGGAAGGTCAGATCGTGGTTGAAGGCCGGTACGATAGCCAGCGAGGCGCGAGGCGAAACAATGGTCTCCTTGTTAAACGACCAGTTGGATAGTCTAGCACCGTAGTTTAGCGTGTAAAATGTTTCTCCCTTGGCAAATCGGTATGTGTCTTGAATATACGCTTCGATACGGTGGCTATTCACGTCATTTTTTGAATTGAGGGTATAAATCAGGTCGAGCCGTTCGGCAGAGTGGGGGATTGAATAGCCACTAGAATCGCGCATCTCGTATTCGCGGGCTTCTTCGCTGATACGTTCCGTTTTATAGGTAATGCCGGCTTCAATATCATGCCTCTTGGTCTTGTGGTTGGCCATTAGCTTGAAACTGACCACATCGGCCGTCAGATAGTTACGGGCATGTTCCATATAAGTCCCTACACCGAGATGCTCCGATGACTCTGTGTCATCAAGCCAGTATTGTCCCATAATGTCATAGGTTTCTTTCTCCTTAGAATGGAAAGCTGATGTCAGGAATTTTATCTTTGTTGAGTCGCCAAAGTTACGTGTGATTGAAGCCGTGCCGAAAAGGGTTCGGAATACATCTTTTTCCTGACCGTCAAAATAGACCTTAAATGACTTGACATCTTCCATCGTACCAAATGACGTCTCACGGTCAGTAGGCTTGAAATTATAATGGTTTTCTGAAATATAACCGATGATATCTAATGTCCATCTGCTATTTGGATTGTATGTTATATAAGTCTGATAGTCAAAGAAATTAGGTCTATACTCTCCAGTTGTTTCGAGGGAACCTAAGAGATAACGGTTAGTCTTATAACGCAAACCATGGCTCATGGCGAATTTTTTGTTGCTCATGCCTAAATAACCACTGGCTCCGAGCAGTGATGCTGTAGCTGATGCCTCGAAACGTTTGGGACGCCGATAGGTGATGTCGAGAGCAGATGACATTTTGTCGCCGTATTTCGCTTCGAATCCACCACTCGAAAACCCGATTTTCTCCACCATGTCGGAGTTGATGATTGACAAGCCTTCCTGCTGTCCGCTACGTACGAGCAATGGTCGATATATCTCCACATTGTTGATATAGACTGAGTTCTCGTCGAAGGAACCGCCTCGTACGTTGTATTGTGACGACAGTTCATTGTGTGATGAAACGCCTGCTTGTTGTTGAATCAGCTCCTCAACGGCATTGCCTGTGGTCGACGGACCCTGTTTGGCGTCTTCAATATCTAACTGTTCGGTAGTGGTAGTCTGACGTCGTTTTTCAGTGATGGTTACTTCGCGCAGAGCCTCCATTGGTCTCATCACAATCTGTACCGTCTGTTTTCCTTTAGGACGACGGAATACCCGCTTTCTTGTGGCGTAGCCGATCATTGAAAAGCGCACCTCCACCGAGTCGGCACTGCTCAGGTTGATTGAGAATTCACCCTGCAGATTGGTCATCGTCACCTTGCCCTGTTCCAGACAGGATACAGTCACCAGTTCCAACGCGTTGTTCTCCTCGTCGATCACCTTGCCTTTTAGCGTAAAGTCATCAGCCCAGACGGTCAGGCTCATCATTAGCATGATCGTCAGCAGGAGATATGTTTTCGTTATTTTCATCAGATAATATAACGTGTATTTCATCTGTTTTGTTGTGCTGCGGATGAAAAAGTGGGTAAAATGTTTGGCTTTCTCGTAAAAAGTCCGTATCTTTGCCCAAATTATTAACAACTGAAATCAACAATTAATGAATTATATGGCCCAAAAGTTTCTTAAGACAGTCGTTCTGGTTGTCGTTGTGATGATGTCTGTACCAACAGAAGCCACGAAGGTTCTCGGACTTCACGTGATTGACAAGAATTATCTTATGTTACATTTCCGTGATGGTGAAGTGCATTATCGCGACGACGGCACAGGCCCCAGTGCCTATCTGGGCCATTCTTTTTCTGAAGGCGACGATACCCTGCTCGTCTTTGGAGAACGGTTGAAAGCCGACCGTGCCCAGCAAACTGCCCTTTGGCGCATCAGTTCCAGCGACGATAAGGGCTTTGGTATCGTTCGTCCCCAGCATGTGTGGCGTAAGTCGAAGCCGATGAATACCGATCATACCCTGACTAGCGAGCTCGACCATTGGTTGTTCCTGCAACTGCCGAAATCGATGAAACAGGGATGCACCTATACCGTTACGATTCCAAAGGGCATCGGGACTGACGAGACCTCCATCTCTGTCTGTTTCGATATTTGGAACACACGGTCGGAGGCTGTCCATGTGAATATCATTGGCTATGTGCCCTCAGAGGAGACGCATGCTGCCGACCTCTACCAGTGGTTGGGTGATGGCGGTCAGCGTGACTATAAGGCCTTCGAAGGCCGCAAGGTCTTTCTGTACGATGTCGACCGCCAATTAAAGCAGGATGTGGGTACGGTGAAGTTTTGGAAACCGGCTGCTGCTTCTGAGCAGGAGGCTGGCAAGAAAGCACTGATCGGCACTGATGTGTGGAATATCGATTTCCGAGGTTCCGTCCCCGGCCGCTATCGTTTGGTCGTCGAGGATGTGGGCTGTAGCATGGACTTTAATATCTCGCCCAATGTTTATTTTGAGCCTTATCGCTATTCTGTTCGTGGCTATTATTACATGCGCCTCGGTGAGCCGAAGGATCCTGAGCATGTATGGCCCATTCCCCGTCAGCCACAATTTATACCCGATGAAGACCCGAAGGATCTGATTGTCTACAAGACCGACCTCACCCCTTGGAGCCCCGAATGGCGTGCATTGCGTACCGATGTGTGGGACGAGCCTCACTTCAAGAAGCCCGAAGCCTCTATCTTCTGGAAGCATCGTCTGCCAGGCAATCCTATAAATACGGTCGTTCGTGGTGGCCATTCTGATGCTTTCGATTGGGATCGACATTTGGCTCATGTCAGCAATATCTATGATATGCTGTTGCCCTATATCCTTTCCGGCGGTCGCCTTGTCGACGACAATCTGGGCATCCGCGAGAGTGGAAACGGTATCCCCGACCTGATCGACGAGGCCCGTAATGAGGTCGATTTCTTCCTGTCCATCCGCGATGGCGAGGCCTATTCGCAAGGTGTTACCAATCCTAGTTCCGATTGGACGGTGATGTATCAGGCCGGCTGCACGACGATGGCAGCGTGGGCCAATGCCGCCAACTGTGCCATGCTGGGTGAGGCCTTCCGCCTGCAGCACAACGACTCCCTCCAACAGTATTATACCACAGAGGCCATTAAAGCCTTCCGTTTTGCTGAGAAACAGGAGAACCAGCAACTCGATGACATGCAGGATGTCGGTAGCATTCAGATGCGTGGGCGTGATTTCCGGCAGTTAGCAGCTGCTTTCCTCTACAACCTTACTGGTGAGCAGCAGTGGGAGGATATCTTTGCAGGGGAGAGCATGATTAAGACGCCTCAATCGCCACTTTTCAGCAAGGGACGGCAGGGCTTTTTCGGTATCGGTGTCACCAATCAGTTTGGTGCCCGCGATGTGCCTTTCTGCCAACTCTGGGCCGCAGCAGCCTATCTCACCTGTCCGCATCAACGTCATCACGCCACACTCTACGACAACCTCCGTTCCAGCATCAATGCGCAGGCTGAGAGCTACAATATCAGTCACATGGCCGAGCGTCCTTCGCGCCGTAGTGCCAACGACAGCCGCTGGCAGGTGTCGCAGAACCTACAGCTTGTGATGATGGCTCACTATATGGCCGACAACGATGCCCGTAAGCACGAGCTCGAACATGTGATGTTCACTGAGGCAGGCTGGGCTATGGGTCGTAATCCTGGCAACATCGTCGAGATGACAGGTCTGGGCGAGCGTCATATCACCGACTGTTATACCACTGGCCGCAACGATGGTGCACCTGAGTGCCATCCGGGTCAGACACCTTTCAACGGCACGGAAACGTGGTCGCCAGGTCACAATGGCGGTGATGCGCAGGTCATCCTGAAATACTGCTATCCCGCTTGGGCGGATGGAGGCTGGCCGCGTCAGGAGTCCTATTTCAATCAGCGCTATTTCTGGGTGAATGGTGAGTTTACTCCTCGTGAGACCATGCGTGGTAAGATGGCCCTGCTCGGTTATCTCAATGCAATTGCCCAGCAACAGAAATCCATCGTGGTGCTCTATGAGAATGATGTGCACTGCGCCATCGATGGCTATGCTCGTCTGGCCGGTATGCGCGAAGCGTTGGCATCAGGTGATAGCCTCGCAGTAGCCCTTGTCAGTTGTGGCGATTATCTGCAGGGTGGGGTAGCAGGCTCCATCTCCAAAGGCCAGTATATCGTCGACATCCTCCGCCACATGAATTACGATGCCATCGGTCTCGGTAACCATGAGTTCGACTATGGCGTGCCCCGTATGAACGAGTTGCTGAGTCAGGTAAAGGCCCCGGTGGTCTGTGCCAATTTCTTCGAGGCAGGCTCACCCATACCGTTCTATGCACCTTATATCATCCGTCAGTATGGTGGCCGTCGCGTTGCCTTCGTAGGCGTCGTCACGAGCGAGGCGATGCGCGCAGAGGCCTATTCCTTCTACGATGAAAATGGACATCTGCTCTACGACCTGAAACCTATGGATGTGGCACGCATCGTGCAACAGGCAGTCGACGAGGCTCGTGGTGAGGGCGCTGATATCGTGGTGCTCATCTCCCATCTCGGTGAGGAGCCCATTCCTAATCATCTCAACAGTCACGATGTCGTCACCCGTACTCGCGGTATCGACGTGGTGCTCGACGGTCACAGCCACTCAGCCATCGAACAGAGCGAGGTGCCCAACCTTGACGGTCGCATGGTTCCTGTTTCGCAGACGGGTACGCAGTTCCAGAATATCGGTAAGTTGCTCATCACCCCCGACGGCAAATGCACCACAGGTCTTATCCCCATTAAAGACGCTATCTACCAGCAACCGCGTATCAAGGCTGTGACCGACAGTATCAATGCCCTGATGAAGCAGGTGACTGAACGTGAAATCTGTCGCAGCGATTTCGATCTGAGCATCTACGAGGCCGACGGCAAGACGCGTCGTGTACGTATGGCCGAGACGAACATTGGCGACCTTGTGGCTGATGCTTTCCGCACTGTGATGAAGACCGACATCGGATTGCAGAACGGAGGCGGCATTCGCAATTCCATCGCCAAGGGTTCCATCACTTATGGCCGTGTGCTCAATGCACTGCCCTTCGGCAATCTTCTGATCTCGCTGGAGGCTACAGGCCAGCAGATAGTTGACATGCTCCAGAAATGCGCTACATACGATGTCGAGGACGGGAGTTTCCCACAGGTGTCCGGACTGCAGTTCAAGATTCATCAGACCGCCAATGGTCGTAGTGTGAGCGATGTGGCCGTGCTTGATGCGGCATCGGGTCAGTACCAGCCCATCGATCTTTCGCGTCGCTATTCCATTGCCACCACCGAGTATACCGTCAAGGGTGGGTTCTACGACACATTGAAGTCCTGTCGCGTGCTGACTGCCACCTCGCAGAACTATTGTGACTGCCTGGCTGACTTTCTTCGTACCTTCAGCGGTGGCAAACTGCCCGAGATCTATGCCAAGCCGCAGAATCGCATCATATTGGTCAAAGAATAAAATTATTTCAAAGAACACAGAAAGACTCCGTTTTTGGCTTTGCCTAGGAAACACGTGCCTTGTAAGGATGTAAGGTTTTGGTGTCTAAGATATGTCTTAGTTTTGTAGTTTTGGCCGATTAGGACGGTCGCCCTTTTGCCTGTCTTTATTAGGGTTGTTGGGGCGTCTGGCATTTGGCCTGCCGCCACCATTCCGCTTGTTTCGCTGGTTCATGGAGCCACGCTTGGCGAGACGGTTCATGGCCTGTTTCTCCAGATCATAGACACGCTGAATTTGTTTGGCCGATAGGAAAGTGTTGTATTTTTTGTAATACTCCTGACGAAGGGATAGTACCTTTTGACTGTGGTCAAACTGCTCCTTGATGGCCTTTTCTGCATCAGCGTCTGTCATCTCCGATCTGTTCTGTCGCATCCCTTTCTTGTGTGGACGAAGTGCCCAAACTTCCTTTTGATAGGCACAATAGGTCTCTATGAATTTCTGACTGGTGGCATCATCGAGCGCGAGTTGGCGGGAGATATGCTTGGCTTGCATCTCTGCCATCTGTTCGCGGCTTACCCGCTGTCTCTTTGTTGGTGTTTGTACATTTTTTTCTTGTGCAATTACTGCTACGCTGAAAGCCACCATCATGACGGTGGTCAGCATGATTCTAAATACTTTCTTCATTGTCTTAATAGTTTAAGTCGTTTTCTAATAACAGTTCTTCTTGATATACCTCGAGCAGATAATCCTGATCGTCGGTGCTGAGATTGTTGAATGCCAGTTCCACGTTGGCAAAGTCGTCGGTAGTGGTGTCTTGCGGCAACACTTTCTTGACAACGAGGAACAGGGCGATGCATGCTGCAATGGCGATGGCTGCGCGGATGGCCATGCGTATCGCAGTGGCCTTTTTCTTCTGGGCGGGCTGAGCCTTTACCTCGTTCATCATGTTTTCCTCGAGTTTGTCGAAGAATCCGTCGGGCACGGTATAGGGCATCTGCTTACCGATTTTGCTGAAATCATAGTTCTGTTCCATACGCTATGTGTCGTTTGAGTTCATATATTTGATAATTTTCTCTTTTGCAAAGTGGAAGTTCGCCTTGACGGTTGCTTCCGTTGAGCCAGTAACCTCTGCTATCTCCTTGTACGACAGGTCGTCATAGTAGCGAAGGTTGAATGCCAGTTGCTGTTTGGCAGGCAGTGCGGTGATGGCTTTCTGCAGTTTGACGGCCTCTGTATTGCCGTAGTCGAAATAGTCGTCGGCCTTCATCGTGAGTGCTGCCAGAGGCATCTCATCGAGCGACAGCGTCGCCTTTTCTTGATTTTTTCCTAACAGACGAAGTGCTTCGTTGGTGGCGATGCGGAATATCCAGGCTTTAAACGATCCCTCGCCGCTGTATTGACTGAAGGAGCGGAAGATGCGGAGGAATGTGTCCTGTGTCGCGTCTTGTGCATCATCATGGCTCACCACCAGTCGGCGGATGTGCCAATAGATTGGCTCCTTGTATTTTGCCATTAGCATTCGGAAGCCCTTTTCTGCGTTCTCCTTGATCGATAGGATGATGTGATTATCGTCTGTCATCTGATAATATGACCTTTTTAAAACGAAAAAGTAAAATAATCAGGGCAAAGAAATGCCCAATTTGGGCAAAAAGTGGTTGATTTTCTTTGTTTTGCGCCCGTTTTTTCGTAATTTTGCACCCGCTTATAAATATAATAAGGTAGAAAATGGCTTTCAGAAATCAAAAAAGGCGCTGGCACTGCCTGTCTGGTGTGCCTCCTACGGAGATGGACAAGACCATCATGTTCTGGGAGAACAAGGGTAAGGAAGTGCCGACACGCGACTTGATAAAGACACCGGAACAAATAGAGGGCATCCGAAGGGCAGGTGTCGTGAATACTGGCGTGCTTGACGAAGTGGCCAAGCATATCTGTGCCGGTATGTCGACGTTGGAGATTGATCAGATTTGCAGGAGATACTGTGAGGAGCATCATGCCATACCAGCCTGCTTGAACTATGGTGGTGACGAGGATACGCAGCCGTTCCCGATGTCGGTGTGTACCTCAATCAACGAGGTGGTGTGTCATGGTGTGCCCAAAGCGGAGGATGTGCTCGAGGAGGGCGATATTATTAATGTGGACTTCACCACGATTCTCGATGGTTATTACGCTGATGCCAGTCGTATGTTCATCATCGGGAAGACCACACCCGAGAAGGAACAATTGGTGCGTGTGGCTAAGGAGTGCCTGGAAATCGGAATGGAGGCCGCCAAACCCTATTCTTTTGTAGGCGATATCGGCCATGCGATAGAGAAGCACTGCAAGAAATACCATTACGGTGTGGTGAGAGACCTGGCCGGTCATGGGGTGGGCTGTGCGTTTCATGAAGAGCCTGATGTGAACCATTATGGTCATCGCGGAACGGGTATGCTGCTCGTGCCAGGGATGGTGTTTACCATTGAGCCTATGATCAATATGGGCACCTATGAGGTATTTATCGATGCTGATGATCCCTACGGATGGGAGGTCATCTCGGCCGATGAGCAGCCGAGCGCACAGTGGGAGCATACGTTGCTGATGACCGATCATGGTGTTGAAATTCTAACGTATTAATGAATAAGGATATATATATATTAGGTATAGAGTCGAGTTGTGACGATACGTCGGCAGCAGTGCTGAAGAATGGTGTGCTGTTGTCGAACGTGACAGCATCGCAGTCGGTGCATGAGGCCTATGGTGGTGTGGTGCCCGAACTGGCCTCCAGGGCGCATCAGCAGAATGTAGTTCCTGTTGTGGATCAGGCTATTAAGCGTGCAGGCATCGTCAAGGAACAATTGACGGCCATTGCATTTACTAGAGGTCCCGGATTGATGGGGTCGTTGCTGGTGGGTGTGAGTTTCGCCAAAGGATTCGCCAGGAGTCTGGGGATTCCGATGATTGATGTGAACCATCTGCAGGGACATGTGATGGCGCATTTTATCCGTGACGATGAAGCAGATTCGCATCAACCGCCATTGCCGTTCCTTTGTCTTCTGGTGAGTGGTGGTAATTCGCAGATTGTGAAGGTGAATGCCTATAACGATATGGAGGTATTGGGCCAGACCATTGATGATGCTGCCGGTGAGGCCATCGATAAATGTTCGAAGGTGATGGGCTTGGGCTATCCTGGAGGACCGATTATTGATCGCTTGGCGCGACAGGGTAATCCTAAGGCATTTCATTTCGCAGAACCCAATATTCCCAATCTCGACTATAGTTTCTCAGGTCTGAAGACCTCGTTCTTGTATTCGCTACAGAAATGGGTGGCCGAAGATCCGGACTTCATCGAGAAGAACAAGGAGGATATCGCGGCTTCACTGGAATGGACGATTGTGGATATCCTGATGAAGAAGTTGAAGAAAGCCGTGAAGCAGACAGGTATCAAGCATGTGGCTGTGGCTGGCGGTGTGAGTGCCAACAACGGTTTGCGCAACGCATTTTATGATGCTGAGAAACGATATGGTTGGACGATCTACATACCCAAATTCAGTTATACGACTGATAATGCGGCCATGATTGGTATCGTGGGATATTACAAATATCAGGATGGGGAGTTTTGTGGTATTGATGCTCCTGCATTCTCTAAAGTGACATTTAAATAATAACAATATGATGGATTTTGAATCGAAGGTGATTAGCAGGGAAGTGAGCGAACTGCTTTGGGATATGGAGAAGACGGTAGGAACCGCAGAGAGTTGTACTGGTGGACGCATTGCCGAGGCTATTATGTCTGTACCGGGCGCATCAAAGTATTTCAAGGGTGGTGTCATCTCCTACGTGAATGAAATCAAGGAGTCGCTGTTAGGCGTCGACCCGCAGGTCCTGGAAGAACAGACTGCCGTTTGTGAGGAAGTGGCAAAAGAGATGGTATTTGGCGCTTGCAAGATCCTGAATACTGATTATGCGATTTCTGCAACGGGCATAGCAGGCCCCACAGGAGGCTCAAAGGATATTCCTGTTGGCACAATCTGGCTGGCTTGTGGTAATGCAGAAAGGGTAGTGACTGTCAAAGTAGAGGAAGATCACGGACGCGACATAAATCTGGCCATTGCCACCAATCGCGCCATGCAGCTTTTTTTGGACTATCTTAAGGGTGAGACAGTTGCAGAGGTGAATGAATAAGTTAAAAAATCATAATTGTTGGTCAAAACCGGTTTTCGGCTTTTCTTGTTTCAAAGAAAATTAGTACCTTTGCACCCTGTTTGGAATAAGTAGTAAAAAAGAACAAGTAAAAAAGTAGATAGAAATGTCTAAAGTTTGTCAAATTACAGGAAAGAAGGCACAGATAGGTTGTAATGTGTCTCACTCAAAGCACCACACGAAGAGAAGCTTTGACGTCAACCTGTTCAGCAAGAAATTCTACTATGTAGAAGAGAACTGCTGGATTCAGTTGAAGATCAGCGCCGCTGGCCTTCGCATGATTAACAAGGTAGGTCTTGACGCTGCATTGAAGCAGGCTGTTGCCAAAGGATATGTAGACTGGAAAGACATTAAAGTGATAGGAGACTAACGACGATGGCAAACAAGAAAGCAAAAGGTAATCGCGTCCAGGTTATTCTGGAGTGCACCGAGATGAAGAACAGTGGTCTGCCCGGCACAAGCCGTTATATCACGGTGAAGAACCGTAAGAATACGGCTGAGCGTCTTGAGCTGATGAAGTATAACCCAATCCTGAAGAAGATGACTCTTCACAAGGAAATTAAATAAGCAAGACTGAAGTATGGCAAAGAAAACCGTTGCTACCCTCCATGAAGGTTCAAAGGATGGTCGCGCTTACACAAAGGTAATCAAGATGGTTTTGATTTTTAGATAAAAAAGAGAGGTTGCAAAGTAATTTGCGACCTCTTTTTTTGTTTTCTCATCTTTTTTTGTTAATTTTGCGCTGTAAATTAGTAGTATATGGGTATTTTTGGTTTTTTCAATAAAGAAAAGAAAGAAACTTTAGACAAGGGTCTTGAGAAAACGAAATCGAGCGTGTTTGATAAATTGGCCCGTGCCGTCGCAGGTAAGTCTAAAGTAGACGATGATGTACTGGACAATCTGGAAGAGGTCCTGATTACCAGTGATGTGGGTGTGGATACCACGCTGAAGATTATTGAGCGTATCGAAGAACGCGTTGCTCGTGACAAATACGTCTCTACATCTGAACTGAATTCCATCCTTAAGGATGAGATTGCAGCTCTATTGGCAGAAAATAATGCTGAGGATAATGATAACTGGGATTTGCCCGGCGACCATAAGCCCTATGTAATTTTGGTTGTTGGTGTGAATGGCGTGGGCAAGACCACGACGATAGGCAAGTTGGCCTGGCAGTTTAAGCAGGCTGGCAAAAAAGTCTATCTGGGTGCTGCCGACACCTTCCGCGCAGCTGCTGTGGAACAGCTCTGTATTTGGGGTGAACGGGTAGGAGTGCCTGTCGTTAAGCAACAGATGGGCAGTGATCCTGCCAGTGTGGCGTTTGACACAATTTCCAGTGCCAAAGCCAATGGTGCAGATGTCGTATTAATCGATACCGCAGGCCGTCTGCATAACAAGGTAGGCTTGATGAATGAGCTGAAGAAAATCAAGGATGTGATGAAAAAGGTAATGCCAGAGGCTCCCGATGAGGTAATGCTTGTTCTGGATGGCTCAACAGGTCAGAATGCTTTTGAACAGGCCAAACAATTCTCAGCAGTAACTCAAATTACCTCACTGGCCATTACGAAACTCGACGGCACAGCGAAAGGGGGAGTCGTAATCGGCATCAGTGATCAGCTGAAGGTGCCAGTTAAATATATAGGTCTGGGTGAGGGTATGCAGGACCTCCAACTTTTTAACAAGCGACAGTTTGTAGACTCTTTGTTTGACAATGCATGAAGACGATAGACATCATATCGCTTGGATGCTCGAAGAACCTCGTAGATAGCGAGACTCTGATGGGACTTATGGAAGCCAACGGCTATACTTGTACGCACGATAGTGATGATCCGCAAGGAGAGATAGTCGTGGTGAACACCTGTGGTTTTATCAATGATGCGAAGGAGGAGAGTATCAATACCATCCTGGAATTTGCTCAGGCGAAGACGGAGGGACGGATTGAGAAACTCTTTGTAATGGGATGTCTGTCGGAACGCTATCTGGCTGACCTCGAAAGGGAAATCCCCGAGGTCGATGGATGGTATGGTAAGTTCAACTATAAGCAATTACTGAAGGACCTCGAAGGCGAACAGTTTGAAGCCTGTGAGGGACATCGGCATATTACGACCCCGAGGCATTATGCTTATATCAAGATTAGCGAAGGTTGCGACCGCCATTGTGCCTATTGTGCCATTCCGCTGATTACAGGCAAACATCAGAGTCGGCCAATGGCTGATATTCTCAATGAGGTGCGCTATCTGGTGAGTCAGGGCACGAAGGAGTTTAATGTGATTGCCCAAGAACTGACTTATTACGGTGTGGATATCGATGGGCAGCAGCATATCGCAGAACTGATAGACCAGATGGCTGACATCGAGGGGGTGGAGTGGATTCGTCTTCACTATGCCTATCCCACGCATTTCCCATGGGATCTGATTCCAGTGATGCGGAAGCACAAGAATGTATGTAACTATTTGGACATCGCTTTACAGCACATTTCAGATCACATGCTTACAAGGATGAAACGGCATGTGACCAAACAGGAAACTTATGATTTGGTTGATCGCCTTAGACGAGAATTGCCTGATATCCATTTGCGGACAACGCTGATGGTGGGATTCCCAGGGGAGACACAGGAAGATTTTGACGAATTGATAGCCTTCACCAAATGGGCTCGTTTTGAGCGGATGGGAGCCTTCGCCTATTCGGAAGAAGAAGGTACATACTCTGAGCAACATTATGAGGATGATGTACCGGAGGATGTTAAACAACAGCGCCTTGACAAGCTAATGCGAGTACAACAACGTATCAGTGAAGAGATAGAGGCAGAGAAAGTGAATTCCATCCAACGGGTTATTATCGATCGTCAGGAAGGAGACTATTATGTTGGTCGTACACAGTATTGCTCACCTGAGGTGGATCCCGAGGTACTGATACCGGTATCAGATCGTAGGTTGGAAATCGGGTCGTTCTATGATGTGCTCATCACGGACTCTGAAGAATTTGATATATATGGAATAACTATCAAGTAAATCAATATGAATAACAAAGACTTTATCGCGGCTTTGGCAACAAGAACAGGTCATTCTGTTGAGGAAACACAGCGGATGGTTGACACCCTGGTAGAGACGATGGGTGATCATTTCCAGGAAGACGACTCTGTGGTGGTGCCCAATTTCGGTACCTTCGAAGTTAAGAAGAAGTTGGAACGGATCATGGTCAATCCTTCTACGGGACAGCGCATGTTGGTCCCTCCCAAGTTGGTGCTGATTTTTAAGCCGAATGTTGGTTGGAAGGAACGTGTAAAGAATGGAGGAAACGACTGATGGGAAAGATAACGACACAGGATCTGGCCGGCGTTCTGGTTGAGCGTTGGCATATCGGAAAGAAAGAGGCTTCTCAGTTTGTCAACGAGTTGTTTTTCTTGATTCAGAAATCGCTCGATGAGGACAAAATTGTGAAGGTGAAAGGTCTGGGTACGTTTAAGATTATCGATGTCGATGACCGTGAGAGCGTGAATGTGAATACCGGCGACCGTGTGCTGATTGAGGGTCACGGAAAGATCACATTTACACCCGATGCTCTGATGAAAGAACTGGTAAACAAGCCTTTCTCGCAATTCGAGACGGTGGTTTTGAAAGATGGCGTGGATTTCAATGAAGCAGAAAACGCTAATCAGTCAGAAGAAACAGAGAAGGTCGTTCTGGATGAAATCGAGGATAGTTCTTCTGCACCGTTAGTGGAATTCGTAGATGAACCTCAGCCCGAGATCATTAATGAACCAGCGAAACTTGTGGAGCCAGAGATTCCTGAAAAGCCGGAGGTTCCTCAGAAATCAGAGACCTTTGAGAATTCTGAGAATCCTGGGATTCCTGAGAAGTCGGAGCCATCTGAGAAGTCACAGAAATCAGAGTTGCCAGCGGCTTCTGAGTCGTTGGAGCAAACAGACTCCTCTGAGCCTGAGGACGTAGAAACCTCCATAGGAGAGGAAGAAGGCTCATCATTCAAGAAATATCTCAAGTGGATTGGTATCGCAGTATTGACGCTCGCTGTTGGTATTCTGATTGGTTATCTGATGGGTAATCGTTCAACTACGTCTCAAGCACCAGAGAATCCTTCTGTAGCAGCTGTTGACAGTGGATCTGTTAAGGCCTTGCCTGTGGATTCGGATTCTGCAATAGTGGATTCATTGGATGAAGAGGAGGAAATTCTTGAAGACGAGGATTCTGAGGAGGAAGATGAAGACCTGGAAGATGAAGAACCCCAGGCGGATAATGCGCCAGAGGCAACAACAGAGGAACGTCCGTTGGATAAATGGGAAGCAATGGATGTCAGAGTCAAGACTGGTGCCTATCGCATTCTTGGTACAGATACAGTCATAAATGCAAAAGCCGGCGACAATCTCACCCGCATCTGTAATCGTACCATTGGTCCGGGAATGGAATGTTATCTAGAGGTTTTCAATGGAATTGCATCAGGAACAGCCTTGAAAGCAGGACAGGAAATAAAAATTCCGAAGTTGGAATTGAAGAAGAAAAAGAAAAAATAGAGTAATAAATTCCTACTGAATGAAAAAGTTTCTTAAAACTTAGGTTTTGGGAAACTTTTTTAATAATATTTAGATAGTAAAATGTACGTTATTATCGATTTATTCACTACTTTTGCGGTCAAATTAAGAAAACAATAAATAGAGTAAATATTATGGCAGAAGCAATTGACATCCGTGAGTTGAATATCCGGATAGAACAGCAAAGCGCATTTGTTACGAATCTCGTAACAGGTATGGATCGCGTCATTGTAGGACAGAAGCATCTTGTGGACTCTCTCCTGATTGGTCTTTTGAGTGATGGACATATTCTCTTGGAAGGTGTGCCTGGATTGGCTAAGACGCTGGCAATCAAAACTTTGGCTCAGCTGATAGACTCTGATTACAGTCGTATTCAGTTTACACCCGACCTTCTCCCTGCCGATGTGATTGGTACGATGATCTATTCGCAGAAAGATGAGAAGTTTCAGGTGAAGAAAGGCCCTGTGTTTGCAAATTTTGTTTTGGCTGATGAAATCAACCGTGCGCCTGCAAAAGTACAGAGTGCCTTACTTGAGGCCATGCAAGAAAAGCAGGTGACGATAGGTAGCGATACCTTCAAGTTGCCTAATCCCTTCCTCGTGATGGCTACCCAGAACCCCATTGAGCAGGAGGGTACCTATCCGTTGCCAGAGGCACAGGTCGACCGTTTCATGCTGAAGGTGGTGATTGACTATCCCACACTTGATGAGGAGAAGAAGATTATCCGTGAGAATATTGCCGGTGAGATGCCTAAGGTGACACCCGTGACGACCGCAGACGAGATCCTCAAGGCCCGCAGTGTGGTAGGCGAGGTTTATCTTGACGAGAAGATTGAGCAGTATATTGCCGATATCGTGTTTGCCAGCCGTTATCCAGACCGTTATGGTCTGAAGGATTTGAAGGATATGATTTCCTTCGGTGGCTCTCCGCGTGCCAGTATCAATCTGGCTAAGGCTGCCCGTGCCTACGCCTTTATCAAGCGTCGTGGCTATGTGGTGCCTGAGGATGTGCGTGCTGTGGCCCATGATGTGCTGCGTCATCGCATCGGTCTTACCTATGAGGCAGAGGCCAGCAATATCACAAGCGAGGAGATCGTTTCAAAGATTGTCAATAAGGTTGAGGTTCCTTGATTCTAGAAAGACTAGAAGGTCTAGAAAGTCTAGAAAGTCTAGATTATTATGGAGACTAGTGAAATAATCAAGAAAGTCCGTAAGATTGAAATCAAGGCCCGTGGTCTGAGTTCAAACATCTTCGCTGGCCAGTACCATTCTGCATTTAAGGGTAGGGGTATGGCCTTCAGCGAGGTGCGTGAATATCAGTTTGGCGATGATGTGCGTGACATCGACTGGAATGTGACAGCCCGTTTCCACCGTCCTTATGTGAAGGTGTTTGAAGAAGAGCGCGAACTGACGGTGATGCTGCTGATTGATGTCAGCGGCTCACTTGATTTCGGCACCCAGAAGCAGATGAAGCGCGACATGGTGACGGAGATTGCTGCCACCATCGCCTTCAGCGCTATTCAGAACAACGATAAGATCGGTGTTGTGTTCTTCTCCGATAAAATCGAGAAGTATATTCCTCCGAAGAAAGGCCGTAAGCATATCCTTTATATCATCCGCGAGATGCTTGATTTCCATCCGGAGTCTAAGCGCACGGATGTGAAACAGGCTGTGGAATTCCTGTCGAGTGTTCAGAAACGGCGTACGACAGCGTTTATCCTCAGCGATTTCTATGTGCGCAACGATTTCCAGCAATCGTTACAGATTGCCAATCGTAAGCATGATGTGGTTGCCATACAGGTCTATGACCAGCGTGCCCGTGAGTTGCCTGATGTAGGACTGATGAAGGTTGTGGATGCTGAGACAGGCTTCGAGCAGTATGTAGATACCAGTTCCAAGCGCCTGCGCGACTCTTATCGCAAGTATTGGCAGAGTCGTCAGTCTCAGTTGCTGGAAACCTTCAACAAAAGTAATGTAGATAATGTCAGTATCGCCACTAATGAGGACTTTGTGAAGGCTATGCTGATGTTGTTCAAACAGAGAAGCTGAAATAGCGAATGGTGAAGAGTGAAATGAAGATAATAGCATTGAAGGAAGTGAAGACTGAATGGATGGTGAAGGTACTGATATTACTATTCACTATTCATTGTTCACTATTCACATCAATGGCTCAGGTCTCCGTAGAGGCCAGTGTGGATCGTATTGAGATGCTCGTCGGACAGCAGGCTCATGTCACTCTGAAGGCCGTTGTTAAGGAGAACTCAAAAGTGGAGTTCCCAAAGTTCAAGCCTTCGGAATTCGTGACACCAGGTGTGGAAGTGCTGGCTGGCCAGTCGATGGATGATAAGGAAATGGATAATGGTTGTGTGGAGAAGGCGATGGTCTATACGCTTACCTCCTTCGACGATACCCTCTATTATCTGCCGCCTCTCACCGTCAAGGTCGATGGCAAACCCTATCAGAGTAAGAGCCTGGCATTGAAGGTGCTGACCATTGAAGTAGATACTACGCATGCTGAACAATTTTTCGGACCTAAGGACGTACAGGACAATCCTTTCCTTTGGAGCGACTGGAGCCTCTCGTTTTGGTTGAGCGTTCTACTGTTAATCCTCTTGGCTTTAGTGTATTATCTGTATATCCGTATGCGTGATAATAAGCCGATAATTACACATATCCGTATTGTAAAGAAGCTGCTGCCACACCAGAAGGCAATGAAGGAAATCGAACAAATCAAGGCCGATAAGATGGTGTCGTCGGAGAATCCGAAGGAATATTATACGAAGCTGACGGATACACTCCGTAAGTATATTGAGGAACGCTATGGCTTCAGTGCGATGGAGATGACCAGTAGCGAGATTATCGAGAAGCTGACAGCTACACAGGATCAGAAAGCACTCGACGAACTACGACAGTTGTTTACTACTGCCGATCTGGTGAAGTTTGCGAAATACTCGACGTTGATTAACGAGAATGACATGAATCTCGTGAATGCCATCGAGTTCATTAACCAGACGAAGTTGGAGAATGTACCTACCGAAGAGGTGGTGAAACCGCAGTTGTCAGAGGCGGATGTACGCTCCCAGAAGATGCGCCGTACTCTGAAGGGCATTATCACAATTCTTATCGTTTGCTGCGTGGCCCTGCTGTGTTATGTGGTATATACTGTTTATCAACAGATTAATTAAAAGAAAAGATGGAATTTGCCAATAAAGAATATCTGTTTCTACTCCTGCTCCTTATACCTTATTTAATATGGTATATGATGTACAGGAAGAAAACGGAGCCCACGATGCGGATGAGCGATACGTTTGCCTTCCGTTATGCGCCGAAGAGCTGGAAGGTGCGCCTGATGCCCTTATCCATGCTGCTCCGTATGCTGGCATTTGTGATGATTATCCTTGTGCTGGCTCGTCCCCAGACTCAGAATTCGTGGAAGAACAAGTCTGTAGAGGGTATCGATATCATGCTGGCTATGGACGTTTCCACTTCTATGCTGGCAGAGGATCTGAAACCCAATCGTATTGAGGCTGCCAAACAGGTCGCCGCTGAGTTTATTGCAGGACGTCCCAATGATAATATCGGACTTTCCATCTTTGCAGGTGAAGCTTTCACTCAATGTCCGATGACGACCGATCACGCCTCTTTGATGAACCTCTTACAGAATGTGCGTACTGACATAGCTGCACGTGGTCTCATTGAAGATGGTACTGCTATTGGTATGGGACTGGCCAATGCCGTCTCTCGTCTGAAGGATTCCAAGGCCAAGAGTAAGGTGGTGATTCTGTTGACGGATGGTAGTAACAACCGAGGTGATATCTCGCCGATGACGGCTGCCGAGATTGCTAAGAGTCTTGGCATTCGTGTCTATACCATCGGTGTAGGTACGAACAAGGTGGCACCTTATCCGATGCCCGTGGCAGGTGGCGTGCAGTATGTGAATATTCCGGTAGAGATCGACAATAAGATGCTCAGCGAGATTGCTGTAGCCACAGAAGGCGACTTCTATCGTGCTACGAATACCAAGGAACTGCGTAAGATCTATCAGGAGATCGACCGTTTGGAGAAATCAAAACTCAATGTGAAGCAGTTCAGTAAGAAATACGAGGCTTATCAGCCTTTTGCGCTGATTGCTGTGCTGGCCTTGTTGTTAGAGATTCTGCTACGTATAACCATATTTAGGAGGATACCGTAAAATGTTTAGATTTGAAGATCCCATATATCTCTGGCTGTTGGTGCTGATACCTGTATTGGCACTCGTCAGATTCATCTCTTACCGCAACCAGAAGAGAAAACTACGCAAGTTTGGTGATCCGAAGTTGTTGAAGGAGCTGATGCCCGATGTGTCGCGCTTCCGTCCTTCTATTAAGTTCTGGATATTGCTGGTTGCCTTGGCCCTTCTCATCTTCATGCTGGCTCGTCCTCAGATGGGAACGAAGATCAGTCAGGAGAAGCGTACGGGCATAGAAACCATTATAGCCCTCGACATCTCCAATTCGATGTTGGCAGAGGATATCGTACCCAGCCGATTGGATCGAAGTAAGATGATGGTAGAGAATCTGGTCGATCACTTCACCAACGATAAGATTGGCTTGATAGTCTTTGCCGGTGATGCTTTCGTGCAGTTGCCTATTACCAGCGACTATGTGTCGGCGAAGATGTTCCTGTCGAGCATCGATCCCTCTATGATGGCTACTCAGGGTACGGATATTGCAGCGGCCATTAATATGGGTATGAACAGTTTCACGCAGGAGGAAGGTATCGGCAAGGCCATTATCGTCATCACCGACGGTGAGGACCATGAGGGTGGGGCCCTCGAGGCTGCCGAGGCTGCTAAGAAGAAGGGTATGCGTGTCTATGTGCTGGGCGTCGGCTCTTCGAAAGGTGCACCGATTCCCATTCCAGGAACAGGTGATTATATGAAGGATAATACTGGTAATACGGTCATGTCGGCTTTGAATGAGGATATGTGTAAGCAGGTAGCGGCGGCTGGTGGTGGCGTCTATATCCACGTTGAGAACAATAGTGCGGCCCAGCAGCAGTTGGATAACGAACTCGATAAGCTGTCGAAAAAAGAGACTTCTACGACGGTCTATAGCGATTATGACGAGCAGTTCCAGGCCTTTGGCATTCTGGCGCTACTCTTGTTGATTATCGAGATTTGTATCTTGGATCGTCGCAATCCGTTAATGAAGAACCTCTCGCTCTTTGGTAAGCGCAAGGTGACTACTACCATCCTGTTGTTGATGGTCGTTATGAGTGGTATGGCCCAGACGGATCGTCAGTATGTGCGCCAGGGTAATAAACAGTATCGTGCAGGCGACTTTGCCAATGCAGAAGTCTCCTATCGTAAGGCCATCGAGAAGAATCCCCGTAATCCTCAGGCTGCCTATAATCTGGGCAATGCCCTGATGGCTCAGAAAAAAGACTCTGCTGCAATCGAGCAGTTCCAGAATGCTGCCAAGTTGGAAACGAATCCTATGCGAAAGTATCGGGCCTTCCATAATATGGGTGTCATCTGTCAAGGTCACAAGATGTATGGTGAGGCTATTGAGGCATATAAGAATGCGCTCAGGCTGAATCCCGAAGATAACGAGACGCGATACAACCTGGTTCTCTGTAAGCATCAGAAGAACAAGCAGGATCAGAACCAGCAACAGGATCAGCAGCAGAAAAAGCAAGATCAGAAAGACGAGAAAAAAGATCAGGATAAGCAGGAGCAGAACAAGGATAAACAGAAAGAGCAGAAGCCTCAGATGAGTAAGGATAATGCTGAACAATTGCTCAATGCGGCCATGCAGCAGGAGAAACAGACACAGGATCGTCTGAAGAAAGCCCAGCAGCAGCCACAGCGACGTCAGGTTCTAAAGAATTGGTAATGATGACTATAAAAGCATTAGGATATCGGAGTTGGATGGTGAAAGTACTTCTGGTACTCTTCACGATTCATTATTCACTTCTCACTATCAAAGCCCAGACACTAACTGCCTCGGCTCCTTCGCATGTGGGGGTGGGAGAGCAGTTTCGATTAACTTATACGGTTAACACGCAGAATGTCAGTGAGTTCAGAGCTGGTAATATCCCCGACGAACTGGAAGTACTCATAGGACCTAACCGTTCTATGCAGTCCAGTTATCAGATTGTCAATGGCCATACCAGTTCCTCGTCCTCCATCACCTATACCTATATCGTGGTGCCCACCAAGAGCGGTACTTATAATATCCCTGCTGCCCATGTGGTAGTCGATGGCAAGAGTATTGCCTCTAACGCTTTGACAATCAAGGTCAGCGGCTCCTCTCAGGCACATGGTGGCAATGCAACATCCCCCCGCCAGCAGCGTATGCAGAGTGATGAACCTGAGTTGAGGGATGCTGGTAGTCGTATCTCCGGCTCGGATCTCTTCATCAAGGTGAGCGCCAACAAAAAGCGCGTCTATGAGCAGGAACCTATCCTCTTGACCTATAAGGTCTATACGTTGGTTTCACTGACGCAGCTGGAGGGTAAGATGCCCGATTTGAAGGGCTTCCATACGCAGGAGGTCGATCTCCCACAACAAAAGAGTTTCAAGGTCGAGACGCTTAATGGCCGTCCGTATCGTACGGTAACGTGGAGCCAGTATGTGATGTTCCCTCAGCTGACGGGTAAACTGACGATCCCCAGCATCACCTTCAATGGCATCGTAGTGCAGCAGAATCGTAACATCGATCCCTTTGAGGCCTTCTTCAATGGTGGTTCCGGCTATGTGGAGGTGAAGAAGCAGATCATCGCTCCCAGCATCGATATTCAGGTCGATCCGCTGCCTCAGCGTCCTGCTAATTTCTCTGGCGGCGTGGGCAAATTCAGTATCTCCGCACAACTCGACAAGACCGAGGCCAAGGCCAATGATCCCATCTCTCTAAGGGTTATCGTCAGTGGTGTGGGTAATCTGAAGCTCATCAAGCAGCCTGAGGTGGAATTCCCCAAGGACTTCGACAAGTATGACGCCAAGATTACGGATAAGACCAAGCTGACGTCGAATGGCCTGGAGGGGTCGATGATTTACGACATCCTCGCTGTTCCCCGCCATCCTGGCAAGTTTGAGATACCGCCTGTTGAGTTTGTGTTCTTCAATACGGCTACACGTCAATACGAGACGGTTAAGTCGGAAGGCTTCACACTCGATGTGGCCAAGGGTTCTGGCAGCGCAAAGGTGAGTGATTTCACAGGACAGGAAGACCTGCAACTGTTGAATAAGGATATCCGTCATATCAAGACGAATACCAGCAGGCAGCATTCGCTCGATGATTTCTTCTTCGGTTCTACGGGTTATTGGTGTTCACTCATTATCCTGGCCGTCATCTTCATCTCCCTCTTTGTGATCTTCCGTCAGCGCGCCATCGAGAATGCCAATATTACCAAACAGCGTGGCAAGCGGGCTAACAAGGTGGCCACCAAGCGCCTGAAGAAAGCCTCACGTCTGATGGCTGAGAATAAGTCGGGCGAATTCTATGATGAGGTGTTACGTGCACTTTGGGGATATGTAGGCGATAAGCTGGCTATTCCCGTTGAGCAATTGTCGCATGATAATATCAGCCAGCGACTGACGGAGCGGCAGGTCGGTGAGCAGACCATCAATGAGTTCATGGGTGCGCTCGACGAGTGTGAGTTCGAACGTTATGCTCCTGGCGATCCGAAGGGTAATATGAATAAGGTTTACGATAAGGCCATGAGTGCTATTGAGAAGATTGAAGAGACGATGAAGAAGCGGCGCCCAGCCAAGTCGACGGCAGTCATCTTGCTGATGCTCCTACTTCCGATGTGTGCACAAGCCATCACCAAGGCCGAGGCCGATTCTGCTTATATCCACGAAGAATATCAAAAGGCGATTGACGGCTACGAGGCTTTGCTTAAGAAGGGCGTCTCGGCCGAGTTGTACTACAATCTTGGAAACGCGTATTATCGCACAGAGAATATCACGCGTGCCGTCTTAAACTACGAACGGGCCCTGTTGTTGTCGCCAAGCGATCCGGATATCCGCTTCAATTTGCAGATGGCTCGTTCGAAGACTATCGACAAGATTGTGCCCGAACAGGAGATGTTCTTCGTCACCTGGTATCGTTCGCTGGTGAATATGGCCAGTGTCGACGGTTGGGCCATGATTGCACTCGTGTGTCTGGGACTGGCCATCGTCCTGGCGCTGATCTATCTCTTCTCTAATCAGATATGGCTGCGCAAGGTGGGCTTCTTCGGAGCCTTCCTGATGATTGTCGTCTTTGTCTGCAGCAATGTCTTTGCACATCAGCAGAAGAATCAGCTGGTCAATCGTACTGGCGCCATCATCACCGAGTCGGCTGTCAACGTGAAGAGTACGCCTGCCAAGAACGGCATCGACCTGTTTATTCTCCATGAAGGCACGAAAGTGACCATCATCGATGCCTCGATGAAAGACTGGAAGGAGATTCGCCTGGCCGATGGTAAGGAAGGCTGGATAGAGACCAAGCAGATGGAAACCATTTGATAAATCCTTGGACTGATGGACTTCCAGACAATCATAGATCTCGACAAGCAGTTGTTGCTATTTTTCAATGGCAGTGAATCGCTCTTTCTCGATGCGATGGTGACAACGCTGACGAATGCCTGGACGTGGGTTCCCCTATACATCAGCCTCCTTATAGTGGTTATAAAAAACAGTGACTCGGTACTGGGCGTGTTTCTAGTTCTGGCATCGGCTGCACTGTGCGTATTATTTACAGGCACCCTCGATGATACGATTGTCAAACCGCTGGTGGGCCGTTGGCGCCCCACCCGTGATCCGGAAATCGGCCTCTTGGTGGATATCGTCGACGGTTACCGTGGGGGCAATTATGGCTTCTTTTCTGCTCATGCCTCCAATACGTTCAGCATCGCCATCTTCTTCAGTTTGCTGGTGCGTAGCCGTCTGCTCTCGGTGGCACTCGTCCTTTGGTCGCTCACCAATTGCTGGACTCGCCTCTATCTGGGCGTTCATTTCCCAGGCGATATCCTCGTTGGCCTCTTATGGGGCGCTTTCGTGGGTACAGGCGTCTATTGCCTCTATCGCTATTATTCCGAAAAATGGACGTGTGCGCCTCGCTATACGTCACTCGCTTATACCCGAACGGGCTATCATCGCAACGATGCCGACATTCCGGTTTGTGTGCTGATGTTCACACTCATTTATGCCACATTCCGTGCCTGCCTGGCCTGAATATTTATCGAAGCAAACCATGATCAATCCCAAGCATATTCATATCAGCGACTATCAATATCCGCTTCCCGACGAGCGTATCGCGAAATTCCCCATTGCCCAGCGCGACCATTCCAAACTACTGGTCTATCGTCATGGCGAAGTGGGGGAGGATGTATTCTATCACCTGCCTGACTATTTGCCGAAAGGTAGTCTGATGGTGTTCAACAATACCAAAGTGATTCAGGCCCGTATGCACTTCCGCAAGTCGACGGGTGCCTTGATAGAGGTGTTTTTGCTCGAACCAGCAGAACCTTCCGATTATGAACTGATGTTCCAGACCTCAGGCCATTGTGCCTGGTACTGTCTGGTGGGCAATCTGAAGAAGTGGAAGGAAGGTTCGCTCGAAAGGGAGATTACGATAAAAGGCTCGCATCTTACTGTTAAAGCCACTCGTGGCCCTATTCACGGCACCAGCTATCGCATCGATTTCGATTGGAATGCAGATGTAAGCTTCGCTGAAATCATCGATGCGATGGGCGAACTGCCGATTCCGCCCTATCTCAATCGCGAGACTCAGGAGAGCGACAAGACCACCTATCAGACGGTTTATTCGAAGATCAAGGGTAGTGTGGCGGCTCCTACGGCCGGTCTTCATTTCACCGAGCAGGTGCTGCAGTCGATCGATGCGGCTGGCATCGAACGTGAGGAACTTACGTTGCATGTGGGCGCCGGTACCTTCAAACCCGTGAAGAGTGAGGAGATCGAGGGCCATGAGATGCATACGGAGTTTATAAGCGTGCGTCGCAGTACCATCCAGAAGCTTCTCGACCACAATGCCTCCGCCATCGCAGTAGGCACCACGAGTGTCCGTACCTTGGAGAGTCTCTATTACATGGGCCTCAAGGTGATGCAGCATCCGGAACTTTCCGAGGAGCAGCTGCACGTTTCCCAGTGGGAACCTTATGAAAGTGAAAGCTTGACTACTGCTGTCCAGGCGCTGAAGGCGTTGGCAGATTGGATGGATGCCAAGGGACTGGAGGTGCTTCACAGCAGCACCCAGATTATCATCGCCCCAGGCTACGACTATCATATCGTCAAGATGCTCGTCACCAACTTCCACCAGCCACAGTCCACATTGCTGCTGTTGGTAAGTGCCTTTGTCAAAGGCGATTGGCGGAAGATCTATGACTATGCCTTAACCCACGATTTCCGTTTCCTGAGTTATGGCGATTCTTCGTTGCTGATACCATGATTATTCTTTCGCGCGCAGTTGCCAGAAGGCTACGGCAGCTGCAGCGGCCACATTCAACGAGTCGACGCCGTGGGCCATCGGTATGCGCACCACGTAGTCGGCTTCTTCTATGGTCTTTTGGGGCAGACCGTCGCCCTCTGTACCCATGATGATGGCCAGACGCTCTTCAGCGGCTACTGATGCGTCGTCGATAGATACAGAATTGTCGGTTAGCGCCATCGCAGCGGTCTTGAAGCCAAGGTCGTGCAGGATGGCGTAGTTGTCCAGCCACGTCCAGGGCACGAGAAACACACTTCCCATCGATACGCGGACGGCTCTGCGGTTCAGGGGGTCGCAGCTGTTTCTGGTCAGTAGTACGGCATCGATGTTGAGAGCTGCTGCCGAACGGAAGATGGCACCGATATTGGTGGTGTCCACCACACCGTCGATCACTACGATGCGCTGCTGTCTGTGGGCACTCGTTAGGCTGTTCAGCAGTTCGCTGGCGCTGCGCTCCGTTGGTCTGCGCATCGCACAGAGCACCCCTCGTGTCAGCGTGTAGCCCGTCAGCTGTTCCAGCAATCCTCTGTCGCCGGTATAGACGGGTATCTCCCCGCATTGTGCGATGATGGCCTTGGCGTCGCCCTCGATGTGTCGTCGCTCGCAGAGCAGTGCCACGGGGGTATAGCCGGCATTCAGCGCCACTTGTATTACTTTCGGACTCTCTGCGATGAAGATGCCCTTCTGAGGCTCCATCTTGTTGCGGAGCTGGGCTTCCGTCAGCGTCGAGAACAGCGCTACACCGGGGGCTGTCAATGATGATATCTCTATGATTGTCGCCATCCTGGAGATTAGTTTTTAAACACCAGACAAGCCCAGTCATGGTCTTCGTCCTGATTCGTCAGTGTCATCCCCAGACTTTGGGCTTTTTCTATGAGCATGGGACAGTCGGTGGTATAGAATCCGCTCAGGATGAGTCGCGCGCCGGGAGCCATCTTCTTGTGCATCATCGGCAGATCGGCCAAGAGGATGTTGCGGTTGATATTCGCCATCACGAGGTCGAAGGTGCCTTTCACCTCTTTTAAGATACTCACGTCGCCCAGCAGCGAGGTGAAGCGGTCGTCAACGCGATTGATCACGGCATTATGGCGGGCATTGTCCACGCTCCACTCGTCGATGTCGTAGCCGACGGCTTCGCTTGCTCCCAACTTCAGGGTGGCGATGGATAGAATGCCGGTGCCAGTCCCGCAGTCCAGCACTCGAACAGATGGGGACGGTTCTTTTTTGTTTGAAAGTTCCTGTGGACGATTCGTCAAACAGGAAAGAACCGTCCCCGAGTGTTTGACGACCATACGGGTGGTCTCGTGGGTGCCGGTGCCGAAGGCGAGTTTCGCGTCGATTTCGATGGCGATGGTATCTTCAGATAGCGACTCCGGCAGATGCCGCCCGTCGTGAATCATGATAGCAGGACAATCCTCGTGGCTCGCGATACATATCGGCTCAAATCCTTCTTCCTCCCATTGCGCGTTCCAGTCCTTGTCCTCGGCCTCGCGCACCTCATAGCTGATGCCGACCTCCTCAAAGGGGAAATCCTCAATGGCCTCCTTCAGGGCTGCTTCGTCGAAGAGCGCCTGCTGCACATAGCCCAACAGACCGGTTGCCGTTTCCTCGAAACTCTCAAACCCTACTTCTCCCGCCAGCGCTGCCAATACGTCGCAGGCATCGGCAGAGTAGGGGGTCAGACTGAATGTTACCTCGTAATATTTCATATCGGATGTTAAATTTTGGTGCAAATTTACAAAAAATAGGGAAAATCCTATCGCCGTTTAGGGTTTTTCCTTATATTTGCAGTAAAATTGTGTGTAATTTTGCATCGTGAACAATTAAAATGATATAGAAAATGAAGAAACTGATCCTTATCTCGTTACTCATCGGGGCTCTGCCTCTTTCGATGGTGGCCCAAGATGACGATCTCTACTTCGTTCCGAAAAAGAAGAGCGCAGCAGAGAGAGTGACTGAAAATTACGGTCTGCCTCGCGAGACTTACTACTCGGGTAGCAACCGTAGTGTTGACGACTATAATCGTCGGGTGAGTACTTACGTGCCTATCGACTCGGCTTCATCCGATATTATAGATTTCAATGGCGAGCTGGGCGTCTATCCCGATTCGTTGGAAGACTTCAAGATTACCAAGAAGATGGAGCGTTTCGATGATTATAGCCTCTCCGAGAACGAGGCCTACTGGGCTGGTTATCAGCAGGCACGCTCCGACCTGTTGTGGCATTCGCCCTGGTACTATCGCACCTATGGCTGGTATAACTGGTATGATCCCTGGTATTACACCAGCTGGCATCTCGGCCTGTATGATCCTTGGTACTACGGTCCTTACGGCTGGTATTATGGCGGTTGGCGCTATGGCTGGTGGGATCCTTGGTACGATTCCCTCTACTATGGCTATTACTGGGGCTATCCCTATTCTTATTACAATTATGCCTACTATGGCGTTGGTGGCAGAAACCTTCGCAGCTACAACGATCATGCCGGTACCATCAACATGCGTTCTGGCAATATGAATGGCCGTATCTACTCATCAACCAGTGCCGGCAGCGCACGCAACAGTGCCAGCAGCCGTCTGGGTGCCCAGCGCACCAGCAGCCTGCGTGAACGTACGGTAGGCGACCACAGAGCCTATAATTCCACGACTGCTTCGCGTGTCAATCGTCCTACGACAAACCGTACCACGACGACTACGCCTACCCGTACCACGCCGACCTATACCCCGTCTGGCGGTGGCAGCATCGGTGGCGGTGGCTTCAGCGGTGGCGGTGGCCGTGCCTCTGGTGGAGGCGGCGGTGGCGGAGGTGCCCGTAGCGCTGGAGGTCACGTCGGTGGCCGTCGCTAAGCGATACTTCCATATATCATTTCCTTTTAATTCCAAAATAAGAATATGAAGAAATTGTTTTTCGCAGCCTTGGCTATGGCAGTCGTCCTGCCAGCCGCTGCACAGGATACATACGAGAGTGCCCGACTGCTGGGTGGCGACCTTAACGGTACAGCCCGCTATGTGGGTATGGGTGGCGCGATGGAGGCCCTGGGTGCCGACATCTCTACCACAGGAACGAACCCCGCTGGTATCGGACTCTTCCGTCATTCGACGATGAGTGCCAGCCTGGGACTGGTGTCGCAAGCCGACGCCAAGGAGTTTGATGGCCGCAGCACCACGAATGTGAGTTTCGACCAGGCAGGCTTTGTCTACACCATGCGCATGGATCGCACGTCGTTCCTTAACTTCGCATTCAACTATCACAAGAGCCGTAACTTCAATCAGATTCTCTCTGTGGCCGATCAGGCCGTTTACGACGCAGCCTCGAACCTGATTACGGCCGAGAAGGACCTGCAGGGCTACTACAGCATTGGCATGAGCACCGATGGCTATCTGTTGGGCTATAAGTCGCCCACGAGCTCTCAACAGACGCTCAATTTCAGCCAGCTCGATTATCTCAATGCCAATGTGCTGTCAGATGAGGCTGAGCCTGAGGACTATGTGCTTTACGGCATGGCAGCCGATGCTTATAATTTCGACCGTGCCCATCGCGGTTGGATCAACGACTTCGACTTCACCCTCAGCGGCAATTCCAACGACCGCATCTACTGGGGCCTCACGGTTGGCATCCACGACGTCAGATACAAGGGCTATAGCGAGTATACCGAAGGCCTGCGATTCTTGAACGGTGATGATGGTGGTATTGTCAGCTATGGTGATATGCGCACCATCAAGGGTACAGGCGTCGATCTGAAGCTCGGTCTCATCGCTCGTCCTGTAGAGTATTCGCCCTTCCGCGTAGGGCTCTATGTCCATACCCCTACCTGGTATGATCTGACCTCTGAGAACACCACAACCCTCGTCAACCTGAGCGCCTTGGGTGAGAATCTCGATGGTACCTATACCGAGATGGGTGATATCTCAAATGCCTACGACTTCCGTTACTATACCCCTTGGAAGTTCGGTCTCAGCCTGGGGCATACCATCGGCAACAATCTGGCCATCGGCGCCACCTATGAGTTCTCCGACTACGGTGCCAGCCAGAACCGCGTCAAGGATGGCAGCTACGACTACTACGGCAACGAGGATTCCTATAAGGACCGTGTCATGAAGAGCAATACGGAGGATGTGCTGAAGGGTGTCTCCACACTGAAGGTAGGTGTCGAGTTCAAGCCCGTTCCTGAGTTGGCCTTGCGTGCAGGTTACAATTATGTCTCGCCAGCCTATGCCGACAATGGCGTGCGCGACCAGACGCTCGACTCCTATGGTGTGAAATATGCCTCTACTTCCGATTATGTCAACTGGAAGGCCACCAACCGCTTCACCTGCGGCATAGGCAGCAAGATAGGCAGCATGAATCTCGACCTGTCATATCAGTACAGCGCCACCGATGGCGACTTCTATCCCTTCCAGCCTAATATCACGGGTAGTGTTACCCCTGCCAGCGTGAGCAACAAGCGCCATCAGGTGCTCCTCACCCTAGGCTACACCTTCTGATTACAACCCAAAAGAATATAAAAGAAAATCCCTCGCCACTCGGCGGGGGATTTCTTTTGTGACAGGTGAGTGTTCACATGATGAACAGTGTAGAGAAACAAATGGCATTGATGTTGTGACACACGGGTTCAGACCCCCTGTGAGCAGCCCCCCTGTGAGCACGCCCTCGGAGGTCCAGCTCATCTATGCAGAGCTCGGCGAGCCGTAGAAATAAGTGCCACTAAATTTCCGATTAGAGCATTTGCCTGTACTGAAGAGAGCCACTCGCTGTTTATCGTGTGGCTCTTATTCGTATGTCCCAGATTAAGTGTCTGAGATTATTCTCAACTATCTTATTATCAATTTAGGGTTGTCAAGACGGGACAAGGGGACAGGGGGACAAGGGGACAGGAACATTTGGGAAAATGGACAAATAACTATTATTAATTAATATATATAATATATATATTATAATATATATATTATATATATTAATTTTGTCTGTCCCTCTTTATCCGTCTGTACCTTGTCCCCTTGTCCCCTTTAGATGGCTCTTCTGTGACTTGCTTTTTTTCACAAAGGCCAAGAATAACCAGAAATTTATCACAGCAAATGTGATGCCGTTTAGAAAATAAATCGTATCTTTGCAATCGAAAAGAAACATCATTCCAATAAAAACCAAGAAAGTTATGAAGAAATTAGCTCTATCACTGCTCATGCTCAGCTTGGGCCTGATGGTACAGGCACAAAGCACATGGACCTATGGCGACCACACCTATACGATGAAAGGTAATCTGACCGCCGAGAAATACAACAATGCCGCTACAGGCGTCGTGACATTCACCAACGTACCCTCCAACTATGAGGAGTTCGAGGCCCTCTACACCCAATTTCTAGGCAAGACACCCCACGGCACAGCTGCCATGATGCCAATGGCTATGGAGATCTACGGCCGCGACCGCGAGGAAGGCCTGCGCTGTCTGCAGCTCATCAACTGGCCCAATAACGTCAACTCCGTCGTCTCACAGCTCAAGCAGAAATTCGGCACCTCACAATATGCGCCAGCCAACGACGGCTATCACCAGCGTTATCTGCCAGCCGCTGTGCTGAAAGGCGCGAAGCCAGAGAATGCCTATACGCCGAAACACCCCTATACCGTAGAGATGAAAGCCAGCGTCAACAAACATCAGGACATGACATTCGGAGGAACAGGCCGTGTGATGTACCTCTACATGATGGGTGACGGATGGGATACCCATCAGCGCGGAGTAGAGATCATCAAGCAGCCCGACAGCGAACTGCATCAGGTATTCAACTGTCCCAGCCTCTACACCCAGTGCAAGCAGATCAGAGGCGAGTGGCAAGGTCTGAAATAAATGTCACATAGAGGGGGTCAGGCACCTCTGCGTCGAAGTTTAAAGGCGGGCAGTTTTAAATGATTTCTGCCTGCCTTTCGGGGTTATATTCAATGCATAGGCCCCGCATCCCTGCGAGGCCCTTAGCAAATACTAATCAAATTTTTATTAACCATTAAAACCAAATCAAAAGCATTATGAAAAGAATCTATTATATCGTATGAAAAAGAAAACTAACTTCTATTTTTTATTTCTGATGCAAAGATACGGTGAAAAACAGTCGATTCCAAGAAAAACGCCCGATTCTTCTCAAACTTGTATGGACAAACGCCTGAATCTTGGACAAATCGCGGAAATCTGCTCGAAACTTGTCCAATAGAGCAGATAAATGACGCAACAAGATGGAATCCCAAGCAGAATCTGTCCCTTCGACTAGAACGACTAGATGCCCCATCGGCTAGACGCTTTTTTCTGAATCTATAAACTTTATTTGTGTTGTTTTTTGGGGTAAAAATTTGGAAGTTTCAGAAATAATTCCTAACTTTGCACCCAGAATAAGTCGTGACAGGACGATGTATATGAGTAGTGCGAAGTCCCCGCCAGCATAGCATCACGCTCAGCGTAAACCTCTTTCACGCATCTGGGGCAAATTTAAAGGCATCCGTTGGGATGCCTTTTTGCTTATAAACTGCTGATGGTGGTTATACAGTATTGTACTTTCTCCTTAGTGCGCCTTCGGACCCCAACTGTCATCTTTACTTTACCGATGAATGACAAATCGTATTCCATAATCATCATTGCTTCGAACGGCTTCTGATTTTTATTACCTTCTTTTACTTTCCTTATTGCAACCTTCTTGGCTCCAGATAGTATGGCATCTAATTGTAACACAGCTAAGGTTGAAAGAAATGATTTGGCAGCGTGTTCACTTGTTTCGACTATTGACACCATTCTGATGTTTATATAATCTTTTAAGGCCAAATTATATTTCCGTTGCGAAGGGTTCTTTTCTTTCCACTCCCGATAGAAATCACGAATAATGCGTTCTCGCACTCGAATGCTCTCAGTAGAATTGTCCATAGGAATTAATGTCTTCTTCATAATTGTACATTTAATGAGTTAATAAAGATACTGCAAAGATAGCCATTTCCCTCTTTTCTTCCAAATAATTCTACGATTAATTATTTTTTTTCGTCAAAAGACTGCTATTTTCCAAATTATTTAGTACTTTTGCAAATGCAACCATCCTGTTTGCGCATGATTGAGGTTTAGGCATCAGGCTGCGCACGGTAGTCATAGAGAGGACAGACCGAGACGAGGTGGTGCATATTTTGCTGATAGTAAGATACATATCTTATGACTAAGGTTTGAAGTTCAAATTGTCGACCAACAAAAGATAGCGAAACCTTGGGAATAAGGTATGCCATTATGGCATACCCACCCCAATCGTTTTCGCTTAAGGGTCTTCTTGGTCGACTACCCGAACTTCGGAACTTGAGGGATTCGGGTATGCTTTTTTATGTTAGGCAAACCAATAGTGATCGGAATCTATAAATTCATAAAGTCGACCAACAATATGAGAAATAGTATTAGAAATGTAATATAGACTATTGAGTCTTGAACATCCTTGATTAGGCTGTAGAAGCAGAACTACGACCTCCGCAAACACATCAGTCAGACAAGGCAACGGATGTTCGCGCTCTCCCATAGGGCGTGGACAGATCGATTGTTGTCTGATGTAGGCTGTCGTAGGCCTTGCTTCTCGCAATCACTTCCACGCCCTTCTTTCAAAACGAAAGGAGGGCTTTTTCATGACTAAGAAAGAAGAATTATGGCTGTTTCAGACGATAGAAAATATACTAAAGCATTCGTTCATACGCTTTTGGAAAGCATAAAGGGCAAAACGCTGGGTGAGGTTGATAAATCTCATCAATTTGCTCGTACCGAGAAAAGCGAAAAAATCACTGGCATAGCAGGAGATGTTATTGAGCAGTCGGTTTTTGGATATGAACGTGATAGCAAACAGGAATGTGACATCGAGATCGATGGGGTGCTGACTGAATTAAAAACGACAGGCGTTAGAGTTCCCAAATCAGATTTAGCTAAAGTGAAGGGAAAAGTAGGAGACGCTTATAATGTATATCTTGGTGCGAAAGAAGGTATAAGCATTACAGGTGTTACTTTTGAACCCACGATTCAGACAGACTTTAGCACATCACATTTCTGGGAGAAGTCAGAACATCTTCTGATTGTCTTTTATGAATATAAGTCATATGAAGCTGTTCCGGCCTCTGCATATGCTGATTTTCAAATTGTTGACTATTGTTATAACAAATTCTCTGACGAAGAACGCGCAAAGTTATGTAATGACTGGGAGATAGTTCGCGACTATCTTCAAAATATCTATGATGAATATACGGATGTGGACGAAAGAAACCAAAATCTTATAGGTTTCACACACGTCTTGCGTCCCAATCTTCTCTTGATAGAATTAGTGCCAGCATTCAAAAAGAAATCGACGGGTACATATCAAAAACCACGTTATCGCCTGAAACAGACATTTGTTGATTATATTGTTCGTGGGCACTTTGATAAAAGCAGGGCTAATACAGAAATCTCGTTAAAAGAATCTTTCTCCAGTTTTGCTCAATTAGATTCCCGATGTCACGCTATTTCTGCCAAATACAAAGGAAAAACATTTGCACAGCTGAAAAAGGTACTTGGTGTAGAGGCGGATATTACAGACAAGAACTTTGGCGCACAATGCGTTCTAAAGATGTTTGACGCAGATTGTAAAAGACTAAACCAAATTTCTGATTTCACTAAAGCCGGTATCATAGCAAAGACAATCACTATTACTCCTTCAGGGAGTAGGACTGAAGACATGAAATTGAGTCATATTGACTTTGAAGAATGGTCTGACAAAGATATTGATTTCCATGATTCTGACGTGTATTCATATTTCTGTGAACATTGCTTTCTTTGTCCTATCTTTTGTGAGCACGATAATAATGATTCTAAAAAGACCACTTTTGAAGGCTTCAAACGCTTTGCATTCGATGACATTTTCATTGAGTCTGAAGTTAAAAGGACATGGGAAGATTCCCGCAACTTAATCCATCAAAACAAGTTGAAATGGGAGTACCTCTATGATAAGCATGGGGAAAGAAGAAGGAACAAAAGCGGTTCTTGTATGGGCGCACCTAATTTCCCCAAAAGTGCTGATTACCAAGTTTTTTTCAGAGGTGGTGCTGATGATTCACGAGATGAAGCTAAAACAGAAGTTGTAAATGGCATAAAGATGCTCCCGCAATTTTTCTGGCTTAAAGGAACTTATATTACAAACAAATTGAAGACAATTAATTATTTATAAAAAATGGCTAAACGACATATAAAAGTAGTTGAATTATTCGCTGGTGTGGGAGGTTTTCGCATTGGCCTTGAAGGAGCGTCAGATGCATATGATACCATTTGGAACAACCAATGGGAACCATCTACACAGCATCAGGACGCATCGTTAGTATACCAGGCACGCTTTGGCAAGAAAGGCCATTGTAATAAGGATATTAATAAAGTTCCGACAACTGAAATACCTGATCATGATTTGTTGGTAGGTGGTTTTCCTTGCCAGGATTATTCTGTGGCAGCAACTTTGAGCCGATCTGGTGGTATTGAAGGAAAAAAAGGTGTATTATGGTGGCAGATTTATCGCATCCTCAATGAAAAAGGGGATAAGCGACCAAAGTATATCTTCTTTGAGAATGTCGATCGCCTTCTTAATTCGCCTGCTACTCAGAGAGGTCGCGACTTCGCTATTATTTTGGCATCATTATCTGATCTTGGATATGTGGTGGAATGGCGTATTATCAATGCTGCAGACTATGGTATGCCTCAGCGTAGACGTAGAACTTATATTGTTGGCTATCAAAAGGATTCTGTTGTAGCTCAAAAATTTGAGACTATGGAAGATTGGGTGGAATTCGATGGTGTAATGGCAAAGGCATTTGAGTTCAAGCCCAAAGAGAAAACTGTATCAGAATTTGATATTAATGGTACAATCCAAGAAGTATCTGCAGGCTTCAATAAAGGAAAAAAGGATAGTCCATTTGGCAATGCAGGTATGATGATGGACCGCCATGTTTATTCTGTGGACGCTGATCCTGTATATGATGGGCCAAGACAAACGTTAGGAGGTAACCTTATAGACGAAAAACTAGTACCAGAGGATTTCTTTATCTCAGATGAAGATTTACCAAAGTGGCAATATGAGAAAGGAGCCAAGAAGATTGAAAGGGTTTCTAAAGAAGGTTTTAAATATACATTCTCAGAAGGTGGAATGACATTCCCTGATTATCTTGATCAGCCATCAAGAACAATCATTACTGGAGAAGGTGGCACAGCTCCATCGCGTTTTAAGCATGTAGTTCAGACTCCTTCAGGTCGATATCGTCGTTTGCTTCCTATTGAGTTGGAAAGAATGAATATGTTCCCAGACAACCATACTCTTCATCCTCAAGTTTCAGATGGTCGTCGTGCATTCCTGATGGGTAATGCTTTGGTTTGTGGAATTGTTGAAGCAATTGGCAAGAGCCTCTATCAGTTTATATATGGTGAGGCACCAGTTTCTTCAAAGCCGATTTTCATACAACGTGATGCTAGACCTATGTTGGATTTGGGACTTTTTGCTGATGAGAATAAAATATTCGTGGTTAATCGTCCCAAGAAACAATATACATTGGATAAGACAAAACATCTCTTAATAGGTGTCGTAAAGAAAGATAATGAGGAGTATTTTTTGAAAGAAGAGCCTACTAAGATTTATTATACCGGTATTTCAGGGACTTTCCCTTCTACAATAGCACTGAATAAGCTTTATTACTTCATGCCTTACATAAAGAAGCAAGGAGTATCAGACCTGTATTTGATTCGTGTGGCTCGTGTTGGTACAAAATCTGAAGTTCATCCAGAAACAGAAGATGAAAGACCTAGGTTAGTGTTTGAACTGGAATATCTTGAATCACTGCCTAATAAGCAATGGGTTTTCTTAGAGAAAGACAAAGATTTTGCGTTTAAGGATACTCTTCTCGGAAAGATATTCAAAGACAAATAAAAACAATGGGAGACCAGGCTTAATGATATGGACATAAAGGGCTTTATTGATTACAACACCCGGCTATCACCGGAAAACTCAAGAAAAGCAGCCAGTTATGCTCGCGCCATAATGATTCTTGACGAGGTGTTACCGCATCAAAACGTGATTAATCTTCACGGGCTTTCGCTCTATGACATTCCTGACGCATCCATTATCGAGGATATATTACGTTTGGTGAATGATGAGGTTAAGAAAATGAAGAATAATCAGCCGAATATTTTCGACTTTGGTAAACCAAACCAAAGAAGTTATCCGCTAAATAACTTTTGTTCAGCAGCCCTTAAGAGCCTCAAACAGTACGCTCAGTATGAGCGCGAAGTGACATTGGCGGATAGGATCGTGGCTCATGAAACAGATCCACGAACTATCTCATCAAAGCTTATTGCCCATTTCGATATATCGAAGGAAGGAGAAGACAAAGCTTCATTAACGAAACAAAGGAAGGGCCAGGATTATTTCCGAAGAATGATACTCGCAAACTATGGAGGGCGTTGTGCCCTGACGGGGATTGACATACCACAGTTGCTAATGGCAAGTCATATTATCCCTTGGGCAGACAAGACTCACAAAAAAGACCGTCTTAACCCCTGCAACGGTATTTGTCTCTCAGCACTTTATGACAAGGCATTCGACAAAGGCCTTATCACGGTTTCGCCTGATAATTACACCGTTCAGTTGTCGTCCGCTTTGCGTGAATATGAGTCACAAGATTATTTTGACAAACATTTTGGTATCATCGAAGGACTTTCAATCTCTCTTCCAAAAGAATACAAACCCAATCGTGATTTCTTAGCATATCATAAAGATAATGTTTTTATGGGTATATGATGCCTTTATTCTGTTTTTTCAATAAGTGACTCCAAACTCCAGCCACAAAGGGAAATAAAGAAATCATCAGGGTCTTCACTCTTTAGGGATGCGGCAAGTAAATGGTATGCCTTCTTATGGTATGGTTCATCATCGGAATTGATCTCATTTAGAAGGGTTTCGTAGAATCTTTCCAGAAACTCTTCTGACGCATTGTCTAGTATGGCTTGAATCTGTTCTTTTTCCATTGTTTTTTGTTTGCAAAGGTATATTATAATGTGATGAAATGCTATTTTTTTAATATAATCCAGGCTTTGCCAGGTTTTTTTTGTATCTTTGCGCAATAAATATATAAGATATGAGACATCGGATTAAATCAGGAAAGATTGGTTCTTACAATCCAGAGAAGATTGAGATTCCAGAGGAGCTGCTGGAAGAACAGGCTCTATCATCAGAGGTTGAAGAAATCATTGAAGAAGACACAGCCTTCAGCGATAATGATGAGGCTTTGGCTGCGATGGAGTTTTATGATAGTCCAGACGATGCAGGATGAATACAAAGCATCATATATACGTTGCCTGTAGTTGGCGCAATGAATTAATCAAAGCCCTCGAGTAAAATGGATAAACTCTCTGCAGAACAACGGCATAAGAACATGGCTGCGATTCGTGGAAAGAATACGAAGCCTGAGATGATTGTGCGCAAGGGGCTGTGGAGTAGGGGATTCCGTTATAGGCTTAATTCTCCGAAGTTGCCTGGACATCCGGATCTGGTGCTGAGGAAATACAGAACGTGTATCTTTATCAACGGCTGTTTTTGGCATGGGCACGATGTGATCTTTCAACATACTCAGGAGCCGCAGAATAGTGAGTGCTGCAAGATTCCGAAGACGAATCGGGCGTTCTGGGTGGCGAAGATCAGGCGGAATCAGGAGCGTGATATTGAGGAGCAGAAGCGATTGGCTGAAATGGGCTGGCATTGCATCACCGTGTGGGAGTGTGAGCTGAAGCCCTCGAAGCGCGAGGCTACCTTGAAGTCGCTGGCATTCACCCTGAATAAGATTTGGCTGGAAGATCATGCTGCAATTGGTAAGCCATATCCAAAAATGGAGGAAGAGGATGGCATGATGAAGGCTGCGGAAGAAAAACAGATCATATGAAAGAGATAGAAGTCGTAGCAGCAATCATACATGATGACGAAGGTCGTATCTTCGCCACACAGCGTGGGTATGGCGATTATAAGGATGGCTGGGAGTTTCCCGGGGGCAAGATGGAGCCAGGGGAGAGTCCGGAAGAGGCGCTGAAGCGAGAGATCTGGGAGGAATTGGAAACGGAGATAGTCGTAGAACGTCTGGTGCAGACAGTTGAGTACGATTACCCTAAGTTTCATCTTAAGATGCATTGCTTCTGGTGCCAAATCGAGAGTGGGGGCCTTATCCTGAAAGAGCATGAGGCTGCCCGTTGGCTCAGTCCTGAGCAACTTTATTCCGTTGAATGGCTGCCCGCTGATTTGATTGTGGTTAAAGAGCTAGATAGAACAAATAACGGAGAAATTATTTGCATATATCCGCAAAAATAACTAAATTTGCAGCGACTTATGATCATAACTTAATTATCGACTTATGAAAAGATTCTTATTATTGCTTGCTATGGCAGCATTCGTTACGACTGGTTTCGCTCAGAAGAAACTGGTGATTTATTTCTCAGGGACTAACACGACCAAGACTGTGGCCGAGGTGTTGCAGAAACAGCTCGGTGCTGATATTGAGTGCATCGAGGCCGTGAATCCGTATTCTGGCAATATGCAGGAGATCATGCAGCGGGCCCAGCGGGAGAAGGAACCCGAGATTAAGCCGCTGAAGGCTGATCTGAAGGCTTACGACGTGATATTCCTGGGTTATCCCATCTGGGGCGGAACCTATGCTGCACCGGTGGGTACGCTCGTCAAGAAGTTCGACTTCGCCGGAAAGACCATCGTGCCTTTCTGTACGTTTGGTAGTGGTGGCTTGGAATCATCGTCAGCCGATCTCGTGAAGGCGCTGCCAAAGGCGAAGATCAAACCGGGTTACGGTGTGCGTCAGGCTCGCGTAGCGTCTGCTGCAAAGGAACTCGACCGTTTCCTGAAGGAGAACGGCTATAAGAAAGGTGCTGTGAAACCTCTGCCGGCTTACTCTGCCCAGCAGCCTGTGACGGATGCCGAGAAGGCTATCTTCGACGCTGCCTGCTCGAGTTACCAATTCCCGCTTGGTACGCCTCAGACTTTCGGCAAGCGTACGACCGACGACAGCATCGACTACGAGTTTAAGGTGAAGAGTCGTGGTTTCGGTGGCGGTGGCGAGCAGACTTCTACCATCTATGTGACGATGGGTAAGGAAACTGGTGCCAAACCCGAGTTTACAAGGGTGGTAAGATAAGCAAAATGTGAATTAACAAATACATTAACTTTTATCAATTAATCAATTAATTATTACCTACTTATGATGAAAAAATTGTTCATGCCTTTGCTGCTTATGGTAGCAGTTTCGGCCAATGCGGCAGACAACAATCCCGTGTTGACAATTGAAGGTGGTCAGGTGCAGGGCGTCGTGGCTGACGATCATCCTGACGTGTTTGTGTATCGTGGCATTCCCTATGCTGCACCTCCCATTCGCGAGAATCGTTGGAAGGCTCCACAGCCCGTTGTGCCCTGGAAGGGTGTGAAGATTTGCGATACCTTCGGACGCCCGAGCTATCAGGCTATCCAGTACACCGGTGGCTACTACACTGAGTGGGGTTATGGCAAGGAGGCTGCCTTCAGTGAGGACTGCCTGTATCTGAATGTGTGGACCAAGGCTCCCGGACAGGTGAACAAGAAGTTGCCCGTGGCTCTGTGGATACATGGTGGCGGCTATCGTGAGGGTTTTGGCTCTGAGCCCGAGTTCGACGGTCAGGAGTGGGGTGCCAAGGATGTGGTGCTCGTATCGATCAACTACCGTCTGGGTATCTTCGGATTCCTGACACATCCGCTGTTGGCTGAGGAGAGCCCCAACAAGGTTTCGGGTAACTACGGTATCCTCGACCAGATTGAGGCCTTGAAGTGGATCAAGAAGAATATCGCCCAGTTTGGTGGCGACCCCAATAATGTGACTATCTTCGGACAGAGTGCCGGTGGTGGCAGTGTGCGTACCCTCTGTGAGTCTCCGTTGGCTCGTGGCTTGTTCCACAAGGCTGTGATCATGAGTGCTCAGGGTCTGAGCATCCCCAATCCCAATGGTGGCGGTATGATGGGTGGCCGTTATAGCGGCGGTAGCATCGAGGATGCAGCCAACAATGCGAAGAAGATGTTCGACTGGGCTGGTATGACTGATTTGCAGAAGATGCGTCAGGCCTCTACCGAGACGGTGTTTGCGCTGCCGACCATCTATCAGCAGGCTAACAGTGCCGGCCAACAGCAGCAGGGCGGCTTCGGTGGCATGATGCGTATGGGTATGGGCTTTATGCCGATGCTCGACGGTTATGTGAGCAAGAAGAGCTTCGACGATGCTACCCGCGAGGGCACGTTGGCTGATGTGCCTTATATGATTGGTTTCACCCTCAACGATATGGGTAATATGGCTCCTAACATCGCTGAGTTCTGTAAGGTTCGTGCTGAGAAGGGCGGTAAGGCTTGGGCTTACGAGTTTGCACGTCCGTTGCCTGATGATGGTTCGCATCCTGAGGTGACACAGCGTCTGCGTGGTGCTTTCCACTCTTCCGACCTCTGGTTCGTATTTAAGTCGCTGAAGCATTGCTGGCGTCCTTGGACCAAGGGTGACTGGGATCTCTCGGAGAAGATGCTGACTGCTTGGACCAACTTCGCTAAGTACAGCGATCCTAACGGCCCGAAGGGTGGCGCATGGCAGCCCTGCACAGAGAAGAATCCGAAGTTCATGGTGTTCAAGCTGAACGATAAGGATGCCGAGGCTTCTGTCTTCGGTGAGCCAGAGATTGCACCGCAGCAGGGCTTCGGTGGCTTTGGCGGCTTCCCCGGTGGTGGCAGACCTGGTGGTGCTGGTGCCCCTGGTGCTGGTGCGCCAAGAAGATAATACTTATCTCAGATAAGGATTATAACGGATTTCGTCGGCCATGGTTGTTTCCGGACCATGGCCGGCGTATATTTTTGTATCGGCTGGCAGCTGGGTGGCGAGCATGTGAAGAGAGGTCATCATGTCTGCATAGCTGCCCCGTTCGAAGTCGGTACGGCCGATGCTCATACGGAAAAGTGTGTCGCCACTGAAGGCGATATGTTCATCAGCATCGTAAAAGACGATGCCGCCGGGCGTATGGCCAGGGGTGTGAAGAATCTGCCAGGTATGGGAACCGAAGGTAATGTTGTCGCTATCGGTGAGATAACTTCCTACAGGCGGAACGTCCAAATGGATGGGGATGCCCAGAATGTCGCTCGTCTGCCGTTCCATATTCTCCATGAGGAAGCTGTCATCCTGATGGGCTCTTGGTTTCAGACCGAAGGCGCGGAAGATATAGCCGTTGCCCATGCAGTGGTCGAAATGGCCGTGGGTACAGAGCAGATGACGGGGCGTGAGCTGCTGCTGGCGGATATAACCGACGATGGCCTGGCCTTCTTCCGGATAGTAAGCGCCGCAGTCGATGATGACACAGTCGCGCGACTCATCGCTGACCACATAGCAGTTTTCTGAGAGCATATTACAAGTGAAACATTTGACGGTAAGCATAGTCTGCGGGATTTAACGGGGAAGATAGATGACATATTTCTCCTTGAACCATTCCTCATCGAAGAAGCTGCTGATGTCGGTGGTTTGGACGATATGCTTGAAGGGGCGCGTTTCAGCCTGCAAATCACCGCCTTTAAGACAGAGAATGCCGTTGGGCAGAGCGTTCTGCTGTTTCTTCGAGAGGTTCTTCTGCACAATCTTCACAAGGTCGGGTAGGGGCATGACAGCCCGGCTGACCACGAAGTCGTAGAGCCCTTTCTCATCCTCACCCCGAAGGTGTGTGGGGTGACAATTCTTCAGACCGATGGCCTGACACACTTCCTGGGCGACGCGGATCTTCTTGCCTGTGCCGTCGATGAGCTTAAACTGGCATTCGGGAAAGAGAATCGCTAAGGGAATGCCGGGGAAACCGCCGCCTGTGCCGAAGTCGAGAATCTGAGTGCCAGGACGGAAACGGGCGACTTTGGCAATCGCCATGGAGTGGAGCACGTGGCGCTCGTAGAGGTTGTCGATGTCTTTTCGCGAGATGACGTTGATCTTCTCGTTCCAGTCGCGATAAAGCGCGTCGAGGGCTTCTATCTGTCCACATTGCTGTGGTGTCAGTTCAGTGAAGTATTTGCTGATGAGTGTATGCATGCTTAGAGGGAATTAGAGAGGATACCGTCGATCTCGGTATAGGAGACTTTCAATTCGATGCAGCCCTTTTCGTATGGGGCAATCTCGTAGGGGTTGTAGATAAAGGTCATGACATCCTTGCCTCGGATAAAGTTCTCGGAGGGGAACATATCCATCGAATAGAGGTAGCCCTGTTCCTTAAGCTCGTTGAGATTATCGACACCGGCATAGGCACATAGGGCTTTCTGAAGGATGGCGCTAAGTTGGTGTTCATAACCTGGCACAAAGAGGTCGGCCAGCATGAGTTGACGGCCTGTGGACTGCTCGAAATTGATTGTCAGGTGCTGGCTGACGCCATGGGCACCGCCCTCATAATAGTCGAGGTAGGCATGATAGACGGAAGTGCCTTCATAACCTTGCTCTACGTCGGTCTTGAGGATATAGTGGTAGTTATACCAGTCAACCTTCTTGCCATCGCCCCGATCTTGATTGTAGAGCGGTAGAAGGGTCCGATATTGGGCTGTATACTCATTTGCAAAGGAGTCGGCAGCCACTTGCATATTCAGATCCTGCATATCCAGCAGGCGCTGCTCGATGATATTGTTGATGATTTCGGCCTTATGACCATTATCCTCGGTGGCATATGACAGTTCCAGGTGCACATTGCACTGGGGAGAACCTTCGGCGGCTGACAGGCTGACACTCTTATCGGCAGTGACGACATTGAACTTGGTGACCTCGTCGGTACTGCTACAGCCCGCCAGTAGGAATAAAAAGGTCAAGAGGATGAAATTTTTCTTCATAAATCCCTTTTTAAGTTATAATTGATGGCAAAAATACACTTAATTTGGGAATTTCGCAAATTTCTCGTAAAAAAAATGTAATTTTGCACCCAAATTGATGTTGATATGCACGAAAGACGACTGAAAGCAGCGCTATTTGATCTGGACGGGGTGGTGTTTGACACCGAAGCCCAATACACAGTGTTCTGGGGGGAACAATGTCGGCTCTACCATCCTGAACATCCTGGATTGGAACAGGAGATCAAGGGTTCGACGCTGACACAAATCTATGACCAATGGTTTAGCGGACCGCTCCTGAACGAGCAGCCAGTGATCACTGAAAGACTGAATGCTTATGAGCGACAGATGAGCTATGATTATATCGAGGGCTTTATTGCCTTCGTGGATGATCTGCACAAGCATGGCGTGAAGACTGCTGTGGTGACGAGTTCCAATCGCCCTAAAATGGAGAGCGTTTATCGGAAACGCCCTGATTTCAAGCACCTCTTCGATGCTATCCTGACTTCTGAGGATTTCCAGCAGAGCAAACCTCATCCTGATTGTTATCTGACGGCTGCACGGCGACTGGGTGTCGTGCCCGATGAGTGTGTGGTTTTTGAAGACAGTGTGAACGGCCTTCACTCCGGCTTGGATGCCAAGATGAAGGTGGTGGGACTGCTGACGACGAATCCTGTGGATGTTGTGGCACCACTCTCGGATGTGCAGGTTAAAGACTATGTTGGCATGACGTACGACACGCTTTCGCAATCCCTTCATTTCACGATAGACTCATGAATACGCAAAATACCCCTGTACATATCCGATTGTGGCACCGTGATTTCTGGCTGATGGCAATGGCCAATCTGATGTTGACGGTGGCAGTGTATGTGCTGATTCCCGTTATGCCGAAGTGGCTGTTGCAGACGGAGAACCTCACGTTGCAGGAAACGGGTATGATTATGGGCGCATTTGGTATCGGTATTATCCTGTTTGGCTGCTTTACCTCGTATCTGGTGCAGCGTTTCCGTAGGAATATGGCTTGTATCTGGGCTATCATGCTGATGGCGGCCATGCTGGGATGGCTCTATTATCTGGATCTGCAGAAATCGCAGTTCTTTGATTTGCGGATATTGTTATTGCAGCGTTTGGCGCTTGGTGCTGCCTTTGGTGTGGCGCAGATGATCCTGTCGAGTACGCTGATTATTGATACCTGTGAGTCGTTTCAGCGTACAGAGGCGAATCATTCTGCCTCATGGTTTTCCAGGTTTGCGCTGTCGATAGGTCCGCTGGCGGGTATTATTGTCGATCGTATGGCAGGTTTTGATATGGTGCTACTGGTATCCATCGGCTGTACGTTGGTTGCTATCTTTTTTATCCTCCTGGTGCATTTCCCCTTCAGAACACCCGAAGAGACTTTTAAAGTGGTGAGTCTGGATCGTTTTTTCATGCCTCGGGGCTGGCCGTTGATTTTGAATCTGATGGTGGTGACATTTGTCATGGGCTTGCTGTTGTCGACAATAATGTCAGAACTGTTCTATGGTATGGTGATGGTGGGGTTCTTCGTGGCCTTGCTGGCACAGCGTTTTGTATTCCGTGATGCGGAGCTGGAGAGTGAGGTGATTACAGGTCTGGTGCTCATCGGCATCGCTGTGTTGATGATGCTGACACGCCATCAGGCAGTTGTTTCGTTCGCAGCACCCATGTTCATCGGCTTCGGCCTGGGTATTATAGGTTCACGTTTCTTGCTGTTCTTTATCAAGTTGAGCCGGCATTGTCAACGTGGTACGGCCCAGAGCACTTTCTTTTTGGCATGGGAGTTCGGCCTGGCGCTGGGTATCGCGCTGGGTTATGGTCTATTGGAACAGCAGATAGGGCCAATCTTACAGATGTCTCTCTGTACGACGGTAGCTGCGCTTCTGTTCTATCATTTCTTTACACACAACTGGTATATCAGGCACAAGAACCGTTAGGTGTTACCGCAAATGTGGGCATACGGACAGTTCTGACACCATTTCTGTTCGTCGGTAGGCGTAAAGCTGATGTCAGGATTGAAGATGTCGCTGATGACGCTTTCAAGATGCTGCATATACGATTCTGAGAAAGTGGCGATGTCGGTAACGGGTTCACGGCCCAAACAAAGTGTGGGGTCGTAATCATCGCTGCCAGCATGTTGGATGAAGAGTAGGGCAGGTGCCACAGGATTATCAGATTTAAGTCTGACGATATGGCTGTAAAGGAATGCCTGCAAGTAATAATCGCTATGGTTTTTCAGACTCTCTTGCTCGAAGATGGCATCGACATTGGCAAGCGCTTTAGGCCGTCCACTGCTGGTTTTATAGTCGATGACTCGTATCTGATCAGAGCCGTCGGGCAGCGTGATGCTATCAATACGGTCGATCTTACCTCCTAGCGTCAACTTGATGGTGTCGTTACCAACGGTTAACTGATAGTCCATCTTTACGGGTTTCTCGAGTCCCAGAATGGTAAAGGGTGTCAGACGAAGGTCGATCTCGAGCAGTTGTCGGATGTATTTGATAAGAACCTCACGATTGATAATCTGTAAGCCGTCGAGTGGGGGCAAGGGCCTGTTGGTTTCCTTGATCTTAAACAGTTCCTCTTTGATGGCTTCATCCACGGCTCGATGAATATCGACCTCGGTATGAAGCAGGTATTCAATGTCCTCGGCTACAATGACACGGCTTTTTTGTATGAGCTTCTTGTAGAGTATCTGTGCTGCCAGATGGAAGATGTTTCCGAAGGTGCGATTGTCGATGGCGTCTTCATCTTCATTGTCGGGTTCTATGATACCGCTCACGTAATAGTAGAAGAACTGCAGCTGGCAGCGCATATATCTGTTGATGGCTGAAGGCGCGAACGTATCTGAAAATCGTTGGCGCAAGCGTTTCATCACGGCATCGCTCTTTTGTATGGGCTGGGGCGCTGGCTGAATAGGTGTCTGGCCGGCCTGAAGCGTCTGGAATCGGATGTCGTGGCCGCTCTCAACCATCATCTGGAGCATAAATCGTGACATTTCGCCGGTCTGGCCATCGTTGTTGGAATTGTTATAGACCAGTGTGATGTCGCTGGCGCGCTGCAACAGCCGATGAAAGTAATAGGCATAGATGGCCACCTTGTGATCGATGGTGGTGAGACCGTAGGCTTTTCGGATGCTGTAAGGGATGAACGAGGTGTCGCTCAGGCCTTTGGGCAAGTTGCCTTCATTGCAGGAGAGCAGCAGCACATGTTCGAAATCGATGTTGCGCGTTTCCAGGACACCCATCATCTGAATGCCTTCTACAGGCTCTCCGTGGAAGGGGATACTGGTGGCAGAAACAATCTGCGTGATGAGTCGTTGCAAGGTGAGAATATTGACTTGCAGGCTGCCGCTTTCGATGAGTTCGCTCAAACGATTCAGAAGTGTATACATGCTAAACAGACTCTCCTGTGTCAGGGGTGATGACTCTGATTCGTCCTGACTGATGGCTTTTGCAATCTGGCGGATAATCGACATCAGCCATAGAATGAGGGTAGCATTGAAACGGTCTGCGCTGCTATGATCCATGGAGAAGAGCAGTTGCAGACCTTCGTCTTTTGAGAGCAGAGCGGCATCGGGATAGTAGATCTTCTGGTCATTCAGTTCCTCGTAAAGGCTGTTGCTGGCTTCAGATATATAATGGGCATAGGGATGGCGCAGCACATGGTTGACATGACGAAGCCGATAACGACCTGTTTCTGCGACGTAGCCGTTGGTCTGAAGGGTGACCAGCAGATTAATGAGCGAGGTAATAGGGGCCTGAGATAGTGGATAGCCAGTCGTGATGTTCACCTTCTCCACTTCGGTAGGAATACAGTGGATGGCGGTTTGCAAAAGGTTCTCATTGCAGAGCACTACAGCCGTTCGTCGGTTATCTTCGATCCGGTTCTGCTGTCGCAGCCAGGTGCTGATATATCGTGCCTGGATATTCTCCGTCGGCGCAGAGATATAGGTGATGGTCTTTGGCTGTTGGAAATTATGATAGATTGTATCGTCGTGGTTGTCTAATTCGTTAGGGAAGTCGTTCAAATACTGGGCAATGTAATAGCCTGCCTCGTTTGTGCTGAGGTAATAATGGTCGTAGTCCCAATAGAATCGGGCCTTGCCTTGTTGTTTTATGCGACGGAAGAGCGTCTGCTCCACTTTCTGCAGCATGTTAAAGCCAATGAAGAGATAGGTGTCGTATTCGAAATCGATATCTTCGCGTTCTGCTACCTCGCGGTAAAGGGCTCCCTCGTAGGCGAGTCCTTGCTGGGAGAGTCTGTCGTTGAAACTTTGATAGATATCGAGAATATGACTCCATAGTTGAAGGAAACGCTGTTTAAGTTCGGTATTATGTTCTTCGTTAAAGTTACTGAAGAATCTTTTTAATATAAGTCTTTGTTCTTCAGTTAAATATGACGTGTCGTCATACTCGTGAATATCGCGCAGATTGGCAAAGACATGTTCTGCTGAGGCCATGTTTTTGTCGAGGTCGTCGAAGTCTGAAAGCAACAACTGTCCCCAGCCATAGAAATGATCAAGGCTTTCGTCGATGCCTGTACATTGTGTAAAACACAGATGGAGGTCGCAGACCAATTGGATGGGGTCGGCCACCTGTCGCTGACTATGACTGCGAAAGAGGTCGCTGATGGTGATGTAAGCTGGACTCCAGAGCGGTTTGCCTGCCAGACGTGCCAGATGTTCGTTGAGGAACAGGGCTGCCCGCTTGTTGGGGAAGACCACTGCGATACGAGACAGGTTAGTGCCGTATTTCTGGAGCAGGTCGGCTGCGACGTATTCAAGGAAGGATTTCATAGTGATTTATTGTTGTTTCAGTGTGACTTCTTCAATTCTGTTGGCATAAACAAACCAGAGATAGCCTTTGATGTGGGTATGTCCCATGTCGGCTAAGAGTTGCATATATTCTCGCACCTGATCGTGGTATTCGTCCTTTGGGCTTCCGAACTTGAAGTCGACCACAACCCATTCCTGTCCGTTGGTCATCACACGGTCAGGGCGTCGTTCAACGACATTGCCGTTTTCGACCGTCAGGATGGTACATTCATTGAAAAGTGTCCAGCGATCGGAGAACCAATCGGCTACCCGGGCGTTTTGCAGGCGTTTGCGCAGCATGGCGGATATCTTCTCGGCTGTCACCTGTTCATCGTAGAGGACGCCTTCGAGTTGCAAACGTTTTAAGGCGATGTCAATATCTTCTGTAGTACGGATGGTTGAGAATATCTGATGAAGAATGCTGCCCGTCTGAATGTATTGGCGCTGCTGTTGCTCATCGTTCTCCTCGTCCTGTGAAACGATAAAATCCTTGCTGCGGTTGCTTTGACGGAAAGAGAGAGGATTATCGAAGGTCTCGATGTTGATGCTGACAGGCGTTGTCTTCTGTAAGAATGGATTGGCCGACTCCTTGTGCTTTTCCTTGGTCGCTTCCGGAATCAGCGTACCATAGGTGAATTCTATGATGTCGTTTTCGTTTTCGATACCCGAAAGAATGGCATCAGGTTGCTTTTCGGCCATAAGGGGCAGCACTTGTTCGATGAGCAAAGAACGGGTTTTAGGAGCATTCCGTTTACCAATGACAAAGAGACTCTGGCTGGCACGTGTGAAGGCGACATAGAGCAGATTGAGGTTGTCGACAGTATTCTGCAGGTGTTCGCGCTGGTAGTCGTCTTCATAGATCGTGCCCATCAACTGTTTGGGGTTGAGGTCAATTGGAACGATGGGCAGGTCATTGAATGGCGCCTCGTCAGGTTGGCACCAAAGCATGTTGCCTTGCGTCCTTTCCAGTTGCCAGTCGCAGAAGGGGATAATGACGTGGGCGAACTCAAGGCCTTTTGACTTATGGATGGACAACAGGCGTATACCATTAATCTCATCGCTTTGGATGGTTTTTGAACAAAGGCTCTCCTGCCATTCGGTGACGAAGGCATCAATGCCAGTTGCATTTTCGCTGGTAAAGTCAAGTAATTGATCGTAGAAGGCGCAAAGATAGGCACTCTGACCCTTCAGGCGATGAAGTTCGAAGATGTTGTAGAGCCGTTCTGTCAATTCATATAACGACAGATTCGTCAGCTCCTTAAAATGATTGATATAGGCCTCTGGCAACAGTTCGTCGAGCGACTGGGTGCTAAGCAGCAGTTCATTGTCGTTTGTCTTTTTGTCCAACACATAGCGTTGGTATAATTTTACGATGTGGGCTTTGGCCAGGTTGTCATTGGGATGTGTGATGAGGCGAAGGGCCTCAACGAGCAGATTGACGGCAATGGAGGCATCCAGACGGAAGGCTTCATCAGAGACAATGCGTATATCGGGCATATGTTTGGTGAAATAGTCGGCAATCTGCGGGATAAAGGAATTTTTCCTCACAAGGATGGCCATCTCTGAGGGTTTTATGCCTTTTTCTTTAAGTTCACTAACGATGTCGGCTATTCTTGCGAAGGTCTTTTCTTGATAATCATCAGCAGGCAATAACTGAATGTTGACTAGTCCGTTGTTCTCCAGCTTATCAGGCACAGTCTGCTCTACATCAGCATAGGCACGCTGAAGGGCAGCGGCTTCGGGGTCGTCTTGCAGCGCCAGGTATTCGAGTTGTGCGGCTGTGCAGAAGAAATCGTTGTTGAACGTTATGATATTGCGCTGCGAACGGTAATTTGTGCTAAGGGTTCGGATGTCGAGTTGAGCTTCTGGGGAAGGGAATTGCGCCTGAATATCATTCAGGAGTCGCCAGTCGCCCGAACGCCAGCGGTAAATGCTCTGTTTCACGTCGCCGACAATCAGGTTTTCGGCGTTTTCCAGACTCATGGCCTCTGCGAGTAACACCTTGAAGTTCTGCCATTGTACTGTCGATGTGTCCTGGAACTCGTCGATCATGACATGTTGCAGTTGTGTGCCGATCTTCTCAAAGATGAAGGGTGTGTCGCTGCCATCAATCAGGGCATGGAGCAATTGTTGGGTGTCGCTTAGCAGGAAGCGGTTGGCACTCTCATTGAGCTCACGTACTTTCTTTTCAATACTGTCTAAAAGTCGTAACTGACTAAGATGACGCAAGGTGAGGTCGGCAGATTGGTAGAGTTTCCATTGACGAGGGCGCTCTTCCATCGCCACACGAAGTATGTTGCCGAGGGTTGTACTGGCCAGACTGTAAATCAGTTCTTTGCGGGGATGTGTCTTTTTGCACCATTTCTCAGGGTCGCCCTCGCAGTCGGCTGCGCGTTTGCCTACGATGCTTTCGTCGAAAATACCGTCTTGGATTTTCAGGAAGAAACCGCAGATACCGCTTTTCCCATATAAGAAATCGTCGATGGTCAATCCTTCGCTATTGATTGTATCGAAAAAGTCCTGAGCCAGTTGTTTCATCCTTTCTTCAGCGCTCTTGCGGAGTTCTTTCAGACGGGTGGCGTATTTGTCGAAAAAACCAGGTTCCTCCAGTTTCTGTCGGAGCGCCTTGCTGACGTTCTTGTAATCATCTTTGAAAATAGTCTTACCGAAGGTCTTGATTTGCCCAATCACGTTCCATGCCTTGTCGTCGGAAATACTCTCCATGATATATTTCATCAGCCATTGAAGAAGGACATCTGTTGTATTGAGGTCTTCGATCAGATGATCCACCGCCAGTTCCTCTACCTGGTTGTCGTTGAGTCCGATTCGTAAGTTCGCTGTGAGATCCAGCTCTCGTGCAAGATTTCGGAGCACACTTTGGAAGAATGTGTCGATGGTCTCCACGCGGAAATAATTATAGTTGTGGAGGAGATTGTTCAGGGCGATGCCTGCCCGTTCGCTGACAAAGGCTTCGGTTTGTCCCGTATTCTCGCAGATTACTTTCATGTAATTCGCGGAGTCGGGCAATTGTTTCCAGATGCCATAAAGCTGACTAAGGATACGCATCTTCATCTCTTCCGTGGCCTTGTTGGTAAAGGTCACAGCCAGGATGTTGCGGTAGGATTGGGGATTCTCGACCACCAGTTTGATATATTGCGTAGCGAGCGTGAAAGTCTTTCCACTCCCTGCACTGGCCTTATATATTGTTAAGGGTTTTACCATCGTCTGAAGATTTCGAAATCAAATTTAAAGCCCACATGTTGAAAATGGCTGTTTTTGAAACTGGCAAAGCCTGCAACGGATATATATCTGTTGGTGAAGCCATAGCCAAACTCGTAATAAGGACGTGAACGTTCCAGCAGAACGGAATTGAAATATATCCTTTCCTTCTCAATATATTTACCCACATATGGCAGCCATGTGGCAAACATCAGTGGCGATTCGTAGGAGGCATTTGCACGGATATAATAGTTGGAACGGTTGAACTCGCTGCCATTCAACAGTTGGAAGTCGCCGGTCCAATCATCGTCCCAGCCATCGGGCAGATTGGTTTCCTGGAAATTGTCGAAGTCAACGAAATAGTTTTGCTCCCGAAGGGAATAGGTTCCGTAGCCTGCTCTCAGATTCAAGACCCTGAGGCCCGGGATGCGTTTCTTCCACTGTACATCAGTCTCCCAACGTTCATAGCTGATATTTGACGATACGATGCCTTTGATGCCCCGTTCCCATGTCGTAGTAAACAGCGGCCCTTTCTCCCAAGGCAGAATCTTGATGCCAATCATCGGTGCAAAGCTGGTGTAGACAGTGGGCATGTTGTATTTCATCATCATTTGCTTATTGACTGCGCTTCGTCTGTGGAGGACAAGACCCGACTCAATATCTAGCCAATCGAAAAGCATGATATTGTTATAGGCACGAATATATGTGTTTTTGAACTTGTTCATCTCCATATTCGTAAAATCTAGCGTGTCGCCAAATTCCTCCTTGATGAGTTCCTCGACCGTCGAATTGCTGATGCGATTGCCATTACCAATAGTCAGTTCAGCATATCCGTTACGCTTCGGGTTATAGATCATACGTAACGGCGCGTCAAAGAAGAACTGCTTTATCTTGAAGTTATAGCCGAAATAAGGATTAAACGTCAGGTAGCGGTGGGGGGAGAAGGTATACTGAAAACGCAGTTTCATTTTATATGAGAAACCTTTACTGTCGCTATACCTGATGGCGAGGGGGTCGATGATGGGAGATAGTTTGAAATAGGTTTGTTCGGTTTCTGCTCGGATAGGGGTGACTAGCGTCTCACCAATGGTATCCCAGAAGATTTTCTTGAAAAAGTTCGGTTTCTTGGTGATGGTGTCTTCTGGGGCTGGTGGCGCAGGGAAGTAGTCTTCGGTTTTCTCGTAGAGTTCTTCTTCCTCAACGGTCAATGGAATCGGGCGCAAGGTGTCCATCGTTGCTTTGCCTTCTGCCCATTGTATGCTATCAGGCAACTCCGATTTGCAGTTGTGTACTGAGGTAAGATTTGCAGAGATGCGGTTGCCTGCGAAATTGAAGGTTGCGGCAGTTGAGGTTCGCCAAGGGATGATAAAACGGCCTCCTTTGTTGCTATAGTTGAGTTCTGTACGGAAGTTAATCATGTCAAACTCACCGTTGAGAACCGACTTGATGATGCGTCCGGTCTCTGTTTCAACGATGGCATAGCCATTCAGCAGTTGGGTGTTATAGAGTTTCGGCTTGAAATCGATGCGGGTCGTTCCGTCTTTTTCGTTCGGGCTCTCATGATATTTGTAAAATATCTTGTTGGCGCGGTTAAATGGCGAGAGGATATGACCGTCATAAATAGCGACGTCATAGATCTTGGGATAGACCAAATCCCTCAATGTCGGCATTGCCTTACGGTTATGTCTGATGGTGCCAGCTTTTACCTGACCGATAATATCAAAGTCATGCTCGTTGGTGTATAACACTTTGTTGTAGGTCTCACGGATATACTGACGTTCATCCTTAGCCAATACATACATGGTTGGAATCAGCCAGAGGGTGGGGTTACGCTTTTCTACGTTGAAACGGAATTTTGCGTAAACATTATCTATAATACTGTCTGAATAGGGTAGATGATATTTGGGGTAGTCATAGATACGAAAAAGGATCAGAGAGTCTTTTTTCTCCCAGGCAAAAAGACTGCTGGGCATACTTGTGAGTATGCCCAGCATGATCAGGTTTATCAGCGTTTTGCATTTCACAGCCCCAAAGGTACGAATATTTTTGGAGCTGCAAAAATTTTAGCCTAAATATTTCATTAAAATTTTCGCATTGCCCGAGTCACGCAATTTGGCAATGCTCTTCTCACGGATCTGGCGCACACGCTCACGAGTCAAACCGAGCTGGTCGCCAATCTCCTCAAGGCCTTTCTCATGGCAGCCGATACCGAAGCACTCACGGATGATGGTGATTTCACGCTCCTTCAGTACTTTGTTTAGCACATTGTTCAGTTCTAAGGCCATCGACTCATGATCAACCTGACGGTCGGTACGGCTGTCATCACCGCTGGCCATCACATCAAGCATACAATTGTCTTCGCCATCCTGGAAGGGGGCATCGATACTCACGTGGTGACTGTCTGCCTGCATAGACTGGCCAATCTTGTCCTCGTCAATAGAGGTTGCCTCTGCCAACTCTGATACGGAGGGATGACGCTGATGCTCCTGCTCGAACTTGTTGATCTCATGATTGATCTTGTTCAGCGAACCCACCTGATTCAAGGGAAGACGAACAATACGGCTTTGCTCTGCAATGGCTTGGAGAATGCTTTGGCGAATCCACCACACGGCGTATGAAATGAATTTAAATCCACGAGTTTCGTCAAACTTCTGAGCGGCCTTGATCAGTCCGATGTTACCTTCGTCGATCAGGTCTGTCAGGGTCAGGCCCTGATGCTGATACTGCTTGGCAACGGAAACAACAAAACGGAGGTTGGCAGTCACCAACTTTTCTTTTGCACGTTCTCCTTCGGGACCTCCCTTGCGAATTTTCTGGGCCAGTTCTATTTCCTCATCAATGGAAATCAATGGTGCGCGACCAATTTCTACAAGGTATTTGTCGAGTGCCTCACTCGAGCGGTTTGTGATACTTTTCTGAATTTTTAATTGCCTCATCTTTTTACCTTAAATCCTTTCTAACTGATTGATTCTCAAACTAATATCCTAAAATTAACGTCTAAAGCGGTGCAAAGTTACGAAAAATATCGATACGTTGTTCTCTTTTTAACAATTATTTTAATTTTTCTTTCAGGTATTGTCCTGTGTAACTTGCCTCACATTCTGCCACCTTTTCGGGTGTTCCTGCTACGACGAGATTACCCCCACGGTCTCCACCGTCTGGTCCTAGATCAATCACGTAATCTGCACATTTTATCACCTCCATATTATGTTCGATAATCAGGATACTATGGCCTCTTGAGATCAGGGCCTCAAACGAACTCAACAAGCGCCTGATATCGTGGAAATGCAATCCTGTTGTCGGTTCGTCGAAGATAAAGAGGGTTGGCTCCTGTTTCTCCTGATTGATGTAATAGGCCAGTTTCACGCGTTGGTTCTCACCCCCAGAGAGGGTAGACGAATTTTGGCCGAGTTTGATATAGCCCAATCCTACATCATTCAATGCCTTCAGACGTTTCACAATCGTATTCTGTTGATGAGCAGCGAAGAATTCTATAGCCTCCGTGATGGTCATATTCAGCACGTCATCGATGTTCAGCCCCTCGAATTTCACATCTAGGATATCATGTTTGAAACGATGTCCGTGACAAGCTTCACATTCCAGGACGAGGTCTGCCATGAACTGCATCTCTACTGTGATAACGCCCGCACCCTTGCATTCGTCGCAACGCCCGCCGTCGGTATTAAAGGAGAAATACTGTGACGTATAGCCCATCTGCTTCGACAAAGGCTGTTCAGCAAACAATTCGCGGATGGCGTCGTAAGCCTTCACATAGGTGGCGGGGTTGGAACGCGTGCTTTTTCCTATCGGACTCTGATCTACAAACTCAATGCGCTTGATGGCATTGATATCTCCATCCAAACCTAAATATTCACCTGGCGCGTCACAGACATCACCAATATGCCGTTTCAGGGCAGGGTAGAGGATTCCTTTGATCAGGCTCGACTTGCCGCTGCCGGAAACACCCGTTACAACGGTCATCACGTTGAGTGGGATTGTCACGTCGATGCCTCTCAGGTTATTCATCCTGGCACCCTTGATGTCAATATGCAGGTTCCAGGGCCTCCGGCTCTTTGGTACAGGAATCTCCTCTTGATGAAGCAGGTATTTCACCGTATGGCTCATTGGCCACTTTTTTACCGAAGCGTCGGTGATAATCGGGCTACCCTCAAACACAATCTCTCCCCCGAGTCTTCCTGCATCTGGTCCTACGTCTATCAGATGATCCGCAGCTCGCATGATTTCCTCGTCATGTTCCACCACTACCACCGTATTACCCAACGATTGGAGGTCTTTCAGTACGTGTATCAACCTGTCTGTATCTCGCGAATGCAGGCCTATCGAAGGCTCGTCGAGGATATACAGCGAACCTACAAGACTGCTTCCCAACGAGGTACACAGATTGATACGCTGGCTCTCGCCGCCACTGAGCGAATTAGAAAGGCGGTTGAGAGTCAGATAGCCAAGTCCCACATTTAGCAGAAACTGGATACGTGATCGGATCTCTGTCAGTAGCCTTTTGCCTACCTCTGCATCATGGTCGTTGAGTTGCAGGTTGTCGAACCATTCCTTGAGCCTGATGACCGGCATTTGTACCAAGTCGGTGATGCTTCTGCCGTCAATCTTCACATACTCTGCTTCAGGTTTCAGACGGGTGCCGTGACAGACGGGACAGGTGGTCTTACCTCTATATCTGGCCATCATCACCCGATATTGGATCTTGTATTGATTGTCCTTCACCATCTCGAAGAACTGGTCGATGCAGGGCTTCTCATTCTTGCCTTTGTCCGAGGGCAGCCCATGCCAGAGCCAGTCTTTCTGCTGACGCGTCAGGTTCATATAAGGCTCAAAGATCGGGAAGTCATCTGTTGCGGCATGCCTGCAGAACCAGTCCTTCCACTCCTTCATCTTCTCACCGTGCCAGCATACCACACAACCGTCGTAGACGCTGAGGGTGGTGTTGGGAATTACCAATCGTTCGTCGATACCGATTACACTGCCAAAGCCCTGACACTCAGGACATGCACCTGCTGGAGAATTAAATGAAAAGAGAATATCCGTAGGTTCTTCGAAAGTAATCCCATCAGCCTCGAAGCGCTGCGAGAAGTCATAGCAAATGTTCGAGGGGGGAAACATCAGGCGCAGTTCGCCATTACCCTCAAAGAAAGCCGTCTCTGCAGAGTCTATCAATCGGGCGATGGTGTCCTTCGAATCATCCACCGACATACGGTCGATCACAAGATAGATCCCGTCTTTTCCATCGAGGCTATCCAAGTTTGCTAGATAATCATCAATCCGGGTGAAATCGCCATTGGCATAGATTCTTGCATAGCCCTCTAGAATATATGCTTTCAGCTGCTGCTCCAGCGTTCTGCCTTCTGGCACATGGACGGGCGACATCACCACAAATCGTGTGCCCTTCGAGTATTCCAGCGTTTTCTGTACAACATCCTCGGTCGAATTCTTCTTTACTTCTTGTCCGCTGATGGGCGAGAAAGTGTGGCCGATTCGGGCAAATAGCATTCGCAGATAGTCGTAGATCTCGGTCGTCGTACCCACAGTACTACGGGGGTTACGGGCTATGACCTTCTGTTCGATGGCTATCGCGGGTGGAATACCACGAATGAAATCGCATTCTGGCTTGTTCATGCGGCCGAGAAACTGTCGGGCATAACTCGACAGACTCTCTACATAACGCCGCTGACCTTCGGCATACAGGGTGTCGAAGGCCAGAGATGATTTACCGGAGCCACTGACTCCGGCAATCACTGTGAATTGGTTTCGGGGGATTTTTACGTCAACATTCTTCAGATTGTTGACCTTCGCCCCCTTGATTTCAATGTAATCGCTCATTAAAGGATTGACTTCACGGCCTCGAGCATACCAACGCTCTGGATGAGGTCGAGATCTTGCTTCACCATGTTGTTCAGACCGGGGACTTTGTTCAGGTCCTCCTGCCAGATGAACTCAGCAGCAAGCACGCCATCAGCCACCTTCTGCGTATCACCAGTTGCCCATAGGTCGGCGAGCAATTGCATGATCTTCGGGTCGTCGTTGGGGATGATGTCCGTGCCGTCGGCGCGCTTACCTCCTTTATAATAGGTAATAATAGCGGCCAGACCGAATACCAGTCCCTTCGGCAGTTCGCCCTTGCGCTCCAGATAGGTCTTCACACCGGGCAGGTCGCGGGCCTGGAACTTCGGGAACGAATTCAGCATGATGCTCGTCACCTGATGATCGACATAAGGATTGTCGAAGCGCTCGAGCACGTCGCCGGCAAACTTCTCCAGTTCGTCCATTGGCAGGTCGAGGGTCTGCATCAGCTCGTCGAACTGCACCTTGTGGATATACTTACCGATCACCTCATGGTTGCAGGCATCGCGCACGATATTCACGCCTGAGAGGAATGCCACAGGGCTCAATACCGTGTGAGGACCGTTCAGCAGTGTTACCTTACGCTTGTGGTAGGGCTCCTCTGAGGGCACAAACAGTACGTGCAGGCCAGCCTTGTCAGCGGGGAACTCCTGAGCCACTTCCTTCGGGGCCTCAATCACCCAGAGATGGAAGTTCTCGGCCTGTACCACGAGGTTGTCGCGATACGAGATCTTCTCCTGAATCTCTGCAATCTCTTTGCGTGGGAAGCCTGGCACGATGCGGTCCACGAGCGTGGCATATACGCCACAGGCCTCTTCGAACCACTTCTTGAAGTCGGCACCAAGATTCCACAAGTCGATATATTTATAGATACAGTCTTTCAGCACATGACCGTTCAGGAAGATCAGCTCACAGGGGAAGATAATCAGTCCCTTCGACTTGTCACCGTTGAATGTCTGATAGCGGCGATAGAGCAATTGCACCAGCTTGCCGGGATAGCTCGAAGCGGGTTTGTCATCGAGTTTGCAATTAGGATCAAAGGCGATACCGGCCTCGGTGGTGTTCGAGATCACAAAGCGGATCTCTGGCTGGTCAGCCAATGCCATGAAGGCATCATTTTGGCTATAGGGGTTCAGTGCACGGCTGATTACGTCGATGCGCTCCAAAGTATTCACGGGTTTGCCGTTTTCGCGACCCTGCAGATTCACGTGGTACAGGCAGTCCTGGCCATTCAGCCATTCGGCCATACCCTTCTCAATAGGCTGCACCACGACGACACTGCCATTAAAGTCGGTCTTCTGGTCCATGTTCCAGATAATCCAATCTACAAATGCGCGGAGGAAGTTGCCTTCTCCAAACTGAATCACCTTTTCAGGCATCACGCTCTTGGGAGCGAATTGTTTGTTTAGCGGTTTCATTTTTAAATATTGTTTTAATTTGATTTTTATTTGCGACTGCAAAGATAGGAATATTCTGCGATACTTCCAAATCTTTAACGTCGTATAACGCTAAAAATCCACGCAAACCTTTGCGTCAATAAGAACAGACGGCTCTGAAATTTGTTTTTTTGTATCCATGATGAACAAATCATGAGAAAAATTTGGTAGTTTGAAGGAAATACGCTAACTTTGTCGTTGAATTGAAATTGATAAGACAATCATTAATTAGAAGGTATAAACAACCAAATTGCTCCTTAGTGAAAGAATTAAAAAGAACATATGAAATACGGAATTATTGGCACAGGTGCCATTGGTGGATATTATGGAGCCAAACTGGCTCATGCAGGACAGGAAGTGCATTTCCTGCTGCGCAGCGACTATGAGTATGTCAGACAGCACGGCCTACAGGTAGAATCCTGCGACGGATCATTCCATTTGGCAGATGTCAATGCTTATCAGCATACACAGGACATGCCACAATGCGACGTTGTGCTCATATGTCTGAAATCTGTTAACAACAGCAAACTGCAGTCGTTGCTGCCGCCATTGCTTCATGACCATACGCTGGTGGTGCTCATTCAGAACGGCATCGGGGTGGAGGAGGATGTGCAGAAGATGTTCCCCGGCGCGCAGCTGGCTGCTGGACTGGCCTTTATCTGTTCATCAAAAACTGAGCCGGGCATTGTCAACCATCAGTGTTATGGCAGCATCAATCTGGCCAACTACTCCTGCCGTGACGAGTCACAGATGTTGGCCGTCGTCGAAGAGTTCCGTCAGGCTGGCATCGAGACAGGACTTGTGGAATATCATGAGGCACGATGGAAGAAGGCCGTGTGGAACATGCCGTTCAATGGTATGACGGTAGCCCTACACACACAGACGGATCTGCTGCTGAAAAACAAGTCTACCCGACAACTGATCCGTGAACAGATGATGGAGGTCGTCAGTGCTGCCCAGCACCTGGGCGTGAAGAACCTGGATGAAGCTTTTGTTGAAAAGATGATAGAAACCACGGATGCGATGACGCCCTATTCGCCGTCCATGCGACTGGACTACGACTTCCACCGCACTATGGAAATATACTATCTCTACACCCGCCCCTTGGAGATTGCCCGCGAGGCAGGTTGCCCCATGCCAAAACTGGAGATGCTGGAGGCAGAACTGCGGTTCCTGGAGACGGATTCTGATATATAGAGGTATTGATGATTTTGGGACCAAGTGGAGAATTGTGACTTAGGCAATATTTGACGTACATCATAATGGAAATTATAAGCAAAAACATACTTCCTCGTTTGACTCTAGTGGTGATGGTTATCGCCTTGTTCTTGTCAGGATGTGCAGACGACTCCCAAAAACGGGAAAGGCTTCGCAGAGAGGCAGAAGACATGGTCTACGGGGCTTATATGGCCAAGGACTACCCGCGTATCATTGCGCTTGTGGATAGTTTTAAACCACTGGGGAGTTTCTCTGAAGGCAAAGCCTGCTACTGGCTGGGCTACGCCTACGACCGCATGATGCAGAAACGCATGGCCGAGCTGTATTGGAAGACGGGTATCGCCGCGGTGGAGAACTCTACCGACGATGAGGACGTGCGGGTGTATGCCGGCATTACCAACCGTCTGACGGGCCTTTTGAGTACATGGACTGAATTCGAAGCCGCCCTGAAAGTGGCCATACCCGCTACAGAAAGGCTAAAAAGCCTGGGGCGCGACACGACCAGCGAATACACCAACATGCTCATCTACATCGGTTGTTGTCAGAGCCGTCTGGGATTGAGTGATGACAAGACCGATAATCGTCTGGAAGAGGCTTATTGCGCCCATCTGAACAACATCAATAATCATCCTGATGCGATCAACTACCGCGATGCTATCGTGGGCGTGATTAACATCAGCTACAACTATCTGGAAATAG
>CACWSX010000029.1 GCA_902763615.1 uncultured Prevotellaceae bacterium
GCGCTCCTTCCTGACGCTGTCCATCTTCTGGTTCCGCGCATCCCTCTGGGAATCGCCCGTTGGGGGAGTGGGCTCAAAGTCGTTCATCAGGGAGCAGAAAATGCTGACGGTCTTGTGTAGCTTCCCGTCATAATAATATGAAACCTGTCCGCTTCCTCCCAGCGCTGCCACCTTACTCACAAGGCTGTCAATCTTCGGATTGCCTTTCAGGCGCTCCTGAAGCGTCCCCTGAGCCATCGTGCTGAGGGAGATAAGTATGATACAAAGTGTAAATGTGATTCTTTTCATATCTTGTTCGTCATTTAGTTGCTGATTAATATTTATCGTCATTGATGGCTATTTCCACTTGCCGAGTCATGCGCTCGCCACGTTGGCGGATTTCTCTTGTCATCTCCTGGTAGTCGGATTGTAAGTTGGCATTCATTCGTGACATCATCTCCATTGCAAAGCGTCGCTCTTCCTCTGCAATGGCTTGTTCCGCAAGGTCTGTCGCGTCGATGACTTCAGGCTCTGCGATGGGTTTCGTCTGCTTATCTCGTTTTGCCATATAGTGTCTGGGCGTTTTAGTCATCTGAATCATCTCCTTCACCTTTTTCAGTGTGTCATTCATAAGGTGTTGGGTGTTGGGTGTTTGTGGAGTTACTCTTGCGCTGTCGGTCTGTGCTACAAGACTGGGCTCTTCACCGTATTGGTGGTTGAGCGCAATACTCAGAGAGAATAACAAAGCGATGGCGGCAGCAATTCCGATGGCAGGGTATAGCCACATGCGGCGGCACTTGGGCTGTTCGGAACTCACGGTATCATTTTCCGTGAGTGCTTGCATCACTTTGTCGCAGAAGTCTTCCGACACCTGTGGCTTCAGCCGCTTGGCTTCATGTCGGCGAAGTGCTTCGCGCAGGTCTTTATCGTTCAGTTTGTTCATTTTCCTTTTGTTTAATCATCCTTAATAGTTTCTTTCTGATTCTGTGGAGCCTTACGCCTAAGGCGTTTGACTCCGCATCCATAATAAAGGCGATTTCTCGCAACGGTCGGTCCTCATAATAATAGAGGTGTATCAGCATCCGTTCGTCGGGTGGTAGGTCGTCGAGGGCCTCTTCCATCAACGCGATCCGCTCTTCGCGGCCTGAGGAAAGTTCCTCTTCTTCAACGTCATCCTGCGACAATGGCAACTCGTCGATGCTCGTCCAGTAGAGCCGCTTGCGCTTCAGGTGATTCAGCGATTCGTGATAGGCGATGCGACACACCCACGTAAGGAACGATGACTGGCCCGCAAAGGAGTCGAGACTCCGGAAGGCCTTGACGAAAGCGTCCTGTGCTACTTCCTCAGCATCGGCGATATCGGCCACCATATGCGAGGTGAAGTCGAGCACCTGCTGCGAGTACTGCCTGACAAAGTAGGCATATTCCGCCGCTGAGGCTTTGCCCTCTCCAGCCAGCCTGCAGTCAATGATCCGCCTGATGCGCTGTTGTTCGCCGATGTCCATTATTTGACTCATTCTACTTAATAGACAACAAAACTACTAAAATATTACGTAAAAAGAGATATTTTTTCAGAAAAACAGACGTATATTACTTTTTTTACCTTTTTACCTTTCTATTTCTTACTTTTTTCGTACCTTTGTGCCCAAATTATAAATAGGTACGCAAGATATGATACAATCAATGACTGGCTACGGCAATGTAGTCGTGGCTTACAAGGACAAGAAAATTCATGTGGAAATCAAGTCGCTGAACTCCAAACAGCTCGACTTACAGACGCGCATCGCTCCCCTCTATCGCGAGAAGGAGATGGAGTGCAGAGCAATGGTGGCAGAGGCCCTGATCCGTGGAAAGGTGGACATGAGCGTGTGGATAGAAAAGGAGAGTGCAGTAGATGCCACTCCCGTGAACGCTGCGCTCGTGGAAAACTACTATCACCAGTTGAAGGACGTGGCCCAGAAGGTGGGCATTCCTGAGCCCCAAGACTGGTTGTACACGCTGACCCGTATGCCTGACGTGCTGACGAAGACGGATGTGGAGACACTCGAAGATGAGGAATGGGCTATCGTGAAAGGGGCTGTAGCCGATGCGCTGAAAAATCTTGTGGACTTCCGCAAGCAGGAGGGTGCCGCCCTTGAAAAGAAATTTGCGGAGAAGATAGACAACATCGCCCAACTGTTGGTTGACATCGAGCCTTACGAGAAGGGACGTGTGGAGAAAATCAAAACCCGCATCGAGGGCGGTCTGAAGCAGATTCCCGATGTAGAATACGACAAGAATCGTCTGGAGCAGGAGTTGATCTACTACATTGAGAAACTCGACATCAGCGAGGAGAAGCAACGTCTGGCCAATCACCTGAAGTATTTCCGCGAGACGATGGCAGAGCCTGCCGGACAAGGCAAGAAGCTTGGCTTCATTGCTCAGGAGATGGGACGTGAGATTAATACGACGGGCTCGAAGAGCAATCAGGCCGAAATGCAGAACATTGTGGTGAAGATGAAGGACGAGCTCGAACAGATCAAGGAGCAAGTGCTGAATGCACTTTAGAAGAAGGAGAGAAGGAGTAAGGAGATGAGTAGAGGAAAGTTGATTATCATAAGTGCGCCAAGCGGAACGGGAAAGTCAACGATTATCGGATGGCTGATGAAGGAGCATCCGGAGCTGAATCTGGCATTCTCGATATCCTGTACGTCGAGGCCGCCAAGAGGTACGGAACAGAATGGTGTGGAGTATTTCTTCCTGACACCAGAGGAGTTTCGCCAGAGGATAGATAACGATGAGTTCCTGGAGTATGAGGAGGTCTATGAGGGCCGCTTCTATGGTACGCTGAAGGCTCAGGTAGAGCGTCAGTTGGAGGCAGGACAAAATGTGGTGTTCGACGTCGACGTGAAAGGTGGCGTGAACATCAAGAATTATTATGGCGACGAGGCGATGAGTCTGTTTATCCAGCCTCCCTCGATTGCAGAACTGCGCAAGCGGCTCGAAGGTCGCGGTACAGATGCGCCAGAAGTCATCGACCAGCGCATTGCAAGGGCGGAGTTCGAACTGACCTTCGCTGACAAGTTCGATAAGATCGTCGTCAATGATGACTTGGCTCAGGCTAAGGCCGATGCCTTGCAGCTGGTAAAAGACTTCCTTACTACATCTTTATGATTCGAACGGGGATCTTTGGGGGATCGTTTAATCCCATTCATAAGGGACATATCTCATTGGCACAGCAGTTGCGGAAACGGGCCGGGCTTGATGAGGTGTGGTTGATGGTGTCGCCCCAGAACCCCTTGAAACAGTCGGCTGATCTGCTCGACGACAACCTCCGGATGGAGATGGCCCGTTTGGCCCTCGAAGGCGTAGAGGGCATCGTGGCCAGCGATTACGAAATGCATCTGCCCAAACCTTCCTATACTTGGAACACGCTCCAGGCGCTTTCGAAAGACTATCCCGACCGTGAGTTCGTACTCCTGATGGGAGGCGACAACTGGGCACTCTTCAACCGTTGGTATCATCATGAGGATATCGCTGCCAACTATCAGATCTTCGTCTATGACAGAACCCCAGGCGAACCTGGCTTCATCGATATTTCGAGTACAGAGATACGGGAGCGCATCAAGGCTGGTAAGGGCATCAAGAGACTGGTGCCAAAGGTGGTAGCGGATTTTATCAAAGAAAAAGGGTTATATTTAGAGGAAAAACGTGAGAAGGAAAGGTAAAACACATATCAATCCCCTGAAGTGGATAGGCTATCTGTTCAGTCCGATTCAGAAAAACGGCGCATTCTTCGTGTTTATGTTTGCGCTGGGATGGATCTGTACCCAATACGAAATCATGCCCTATTACCTGAGGAACAAAGGTGCCGAGCCTTACGAACTGTCGATGCCTGAGCTGTTCCTCGATATCTATATCGTCTGTGCCCTACTGATGCTCATCCCAAAGAAAATCCGCATCTGGGTAAAGGCATTGCTCTATGTCTTCCTATACGGACTGGCGCTGGTAGATATGTTCTGCTATGAGCGCTTCGAGTCGACACTCACGCCCACGATGCTGATGCTGGCAATGGAAACTACAAGTCAGGAAGCCAAAGAATTCCTCTCAGGCTATCTCTCTTGGGACACCGTCAAGACAAACGTGGGCTGGATTCTATTGCTGATGGCTGTTCATGTCGTTTGGACTTTTGTCAGGCTTCTCGCAAAAAAAATGAGCAGACGGATACTTCTACCCAAGCTTCACGAGTCAGTCTATATTATTCCGAAACTGCTGATCGGATTGCTCACTGCCTGGTGTCTGTATAGCGCCATCTCTCAGACGTGGAATAATAAGATGGCCATACGTCGGCTCTTCGCGTGTGAAACCATTGGACAAGTGGAACACGAACTGAACAAGAAGGACAAAGCAAATCTCTATATCCCCGTCTATCGTCTGGCCTTCGGCCTTTATGCCAATGGGTTGGCCGATACTCAGATAGACCAGTTGGAGGTGACGAGCGACAAGATTCAGGTAGACAGTTGCAGCTATCGCGTGCCCAACATCGTGTTGGTGATTGGCGAGAGCTATAACAAGCACCATAGTCAGCTTTATGGCTACGACAAGGCAACGACACCTCGACAGATGGCGCTCGAAGCAGAGGGCAGTCTGGTGAAATATACGGATGTGGTATCGACGTGGAACCTGACGAGTTTTGTGTTCAAGCACCTGTTCTCGCTCTATGCTGTAGGCGACTCAGGCGAGTGGTGCGACCAACCGCTCTTCCCAGAGGTATTCCGAAAGGCAGGCTATCATGTAACCTTCGTCACCAACCAGTTTGAGCCTAAGGCCAAAGATGCTGTGTATGACTTCAGTGGCGGATTCTTCTTGAACGACCCAGAACTGAGTCAGCGACAGTTTGACAGCCATAACACGAAAACACATCGTTTCGATGACGGTGTAATCAAGGAATATGATGCCCTGAAGGATTCGACCATCAAGCACAATCTCGTGATTCTGCATCTGATGGGCTCGCATGTGGACTATCGCGCCCGTTATCCGCAAAAGACAAATACCGTATTTACGCCACAGATGTACAACCGTCCTGAACTCTCAGACCAGCAGAAACAGATACTGGCGCATTATGACAACTCGCTGCGCTATAATGACTCCATTGTGGCTGTTGTCACACAACGGTTCATCGACAAGGATGCTGTGGTAATCTATGTGCCCGATCATGGTGAGGAGATCTTCGACGACAGTCCATATATGTATGGTCGCATGCATAGTGCCAACATCGACTACCGTCTGGCTCGCAATGAAATGGAGATTCCTTTCTGGATATGGGGCTCACCACAGTATCGTGAAAATCACCCTTATGGTTGGCTAGCGATACAAAATGCCAAGAATCGTCCGTTGATGATCGATGCATTGCCCCATTTGCTGATGTATCTGGGTGGCATCTCTACCCCACTCTATCGTGAGGAACTGAATGTGATCAGTCCCAAGTACGACGAGAAGCGCCCGAGAATCCTGAAAGGCGAGACTGACTATAACACACTCAAGAAATGAAGGAACTGCTGACCAGGAATGAATGTACGGCGATGAGGGGAATAGCCATTCTGGCCATCGTTCTGCACAACTACTGCCACTTTATCAGCAAGATTGTGCAAGAGAACGAATATCAGTTCTTTGTTTCGCACAATGAGCAATTGTGGCAGGTTATCAGCCATCCGGATGAGTTGCTGCCCATACATTTGTTTTCGTTCTTCGGGCATTATGGCGTACCTGTCTTCCTGTTTCTGAGCGGCTATGGACTCGTCAGGAAATACGAGACCTCGGACGACTCCTGTCCTCCTGTGAGATTTGTGCGCTACAACTATCTTAAACTGTTGAGGATGCTGATTGTGGGTTTCTCGCTGTTTATCTGTGTGGATATGGTGACGCCTGGACGCTTCCAATTCCATTGGGACAACGTCATTGCCCAGCTGCTGATGTACATCAACGTACTGCCTGAGCCAGAAAAGACCATCTGGCCTGGCATCTACTGGTTCTTCGGACTGATGATGGAGTTTTATATCGTCTATCGCCTGCTGCTCTATCGTCGCAGTTCGTGGATTGCCGTTGCTTTGATAGTAGTATGCTGGCTATTGCAGGCTTTCTGCGATCCTGAAGGCGAGACACTCAACAGATTGCGCTACAACTGCATCGGCGGCCTGCTTCCCTTCGGATTAGGTATTATCGCTGCAAGAGTACGAACCCTTCGGACTGGCAGTACGACCCCTACGGACTCAGCGTACGCTCCTTACGGACCAATCCTTTGGCTACTGGTATTCATTCTCTCTGTGGCGCTTGTCTTCGCCATGAGTTTCAACTTCTATACTTGGTTACTCTGGATACCAGTCTTTATCATCCTTGGTACCATCGCTTTGGTGAAGGCGATGCCAAAGTGGATGCTCAGCATCGTCACTTGGTTCGGAAACATCTCTGCCGCTATGTTCGTGGCCCATCCGATAGCCAGAAAACTCTTTATCACCGTTGCCTGGAAACAGGATATCTACGACGGACTGATGCTTTACATCATCGCTGTGATTGCTATCTCGTGGGCTGTCAAGCAACTGATTGACCGTATTCCCCAACCCAAGCTATGAAGATCAAGGATATAGAGCTGGCCAACATAAGTCGCTATCGCAGCGAACTGATGGGAGCTGCTATGCTGTTCATCATACTTTTCCACGTGCCTCTGGATCGCAGTAATGAGTTCTTTGGTCTGAGGCGATGTGGAAATGTGGGCGTCGACATGTTTCTTTTCCTGAGCGGCATCGGCCTTTGGTTCTCATGGGTAAAGAACCCGTCTGTCTGGCAATTCTATAAGCGGAGGCTTCTGCGCATCTATCCTGCCTGGCTGGTGATGGCGGCACTTTACTATCTGCCAAGATTCGATTGGCAACAAGGCGACTATATCGACTTGATTGGCGACATCAGCATCAACTGGGACTTCTGGTTGAACGACGAACTGACTTTCTGGTATATTCCAGCCATTATGATGCTCTATCTCTGGGCACCACCTTATATGCGTCTGATTCAGAAACATCCTTTCTACCGATGGCTGCCTGTGCTGATGATCCTGTGGTGTATCTGGGTACAATGGATTGCACCGCTGCATCAGGCTGTGGGGCATATCGAGATATTCTGGAGTCGCGTACCAATCTTCTTTATAGGCATCAACTGTGGCGAATTGGTCAGACGGGAAACAAAAATCGACGGAGCAGGCATCTGGCTCGTCCTCATGCTTTTTCTGGCCACTTTCAGTTCGTGTATCTATCTTGAGCAGATGACTCACGGACGATTCCCGCTGTTTGTTGAGCGGATGATTTATATCCCGTTTACGATGACGCTCATCCTGATGCTGAATCGCGTGTTCCGTCGCACTCCAAAATGGTTCAATCGCTTCTGCGCTTTCTTCGGAGCACTTAGTCTGGAGGCCTATCTGATACACTATCACTTTGTGATGACGTATATCGTGCCCTATCATTTGGGGTATTGGCTCACGGCTCTGCTTACTATCGTGATAACGATCCCTTTGGCCTGGCTGTTGCAGAAGGCATTAAAACTTGTGGTAAGAATATGAAAAAGATCTACGCCTTCGACTTCGACGGAACGCTCACCACCAAGGATACTTTGCTGGTGTTTATCCGCTATGCCTGTGGATTCTGGCTCTTTGCTTTGGGATTTCTGCGCTACTCGCCTTTGCTGGTGCTGATGAAGCTGGGACTTTATCCTAACTGGAAGGTCAAGCAGAAGGTCTTTTCATTTTTCTTCAAGGGCATGACGATAGAGGCCTTCGATGACCTCTGCCAGCGATTTGCGCAAGACAATCTGCATCTGCTCCGTTCGCAAGGCATCAAGACGCTGATGCAGGCTCAGGACGATGGGGCTGAAGTTGTGATCGTGAGTGCATCCATCGACAATTGGGTAAAGCCTTTCTTTGCAGACGTAACCGTTCTCGGCACCCAGATTGAGGTGAATAATGGTGTTCTGACTGGTCGTTTCCTGACTAAGAACTGTTATGGTCAGGAGAAAGTGAATCGTATTCTCGCCCGCTATCCGCATCGTGAAGACTATCATCTGACAGCCTATGGCGACAGTCGGGGCGATAAGGAACTGTTGGCTTTTGCTGATGAATCGCATTACAAACCCTTTAGCGCATGAAGTCACCACTGAAGATATTCAAGCTCAAACCAGAGGAGCGACTACAGGCACTGATAGCGCTGTTGGTCATCGTGGCGTTCAATGCCCTGTTTATCTGGCGACTGCACGATCTGTTTATGCAACCAGGTTTCGGACCCTATTGGAAAACCTTCGAACATGAATATCATCTCTCTGGCTATGACCCGCTGACATATTTGGGCGTGACAGACTGGGATGTGGTGTATCAGGTGTATCGTCATCCGTTGTTGGCGTTTATGATCTGGCCGTTGTACCTATTAAACGATGGACTCTCTTCGCTCCTTGGCATCAACTGCGTGCAGTATGTAGTAGCATTTCCCATCATCTTTTGCGCTTTCTATTCCTATATCTTCCTCTATCGCATCCATCGTGAGGTGATAGAATTAGAGTGCTGGGACGCCACATTGCTGACGGCCTATTATTTCTCTTTCGCCTATATCCTCTTGTCGCTGATTGTGCCTGATCACTTTACGATTTCCATGTTCCTGTTGCTCATCACGCTCTATATCTCAGGCGTGTGTATCAAGAAAGGCAGAGAATTTAAGTGGTGGCAGTCGGCTCTGCTCTTCTATATCACAGCGGGCGTTACCCTAAGCAACGGCATCAAAGTGTTTCTGTCGGGCTTCTTCGTGAACCTCAAAGACTTTTTCCGTCCGAAGTATCTGTTGTTGGCTGTCATTCTACCAGCAGCACTATTATGGGGAACAGCCACGTGGGAGTATCAGCAGTTTGTGATTCCAAAGGAGAAAGTTCGTGCAGAACAAAAAGCGCAAAAGGCTAGGGAAGAGGCCGAACATGTGGCTATGATGACACCTGATGAGAAACGGCGATATGAGGCCAAGAAAGCGCGACGCGAGGCAGTGCTACGTCGTCAGGCAGCAAAATCAGGCACACCAATGGAGAATCACGGTTTTCTGAAATGGACGGACATCACCACCTCCCGTTGGCAGTCTGCCTACGAGAACCTCTTTGGCGAGTCGTTGCAGTTTCATCAGGAATTCTTCCTCGAGGACACACTCGTCCATCGGCCTGTATTCGTGGCCTATCGTTGGATTCACAGTTATATCATCGAAGGATTGATGCTATTGCTCTTTGGTGCTGGCATCTGGTGTGGACGAAAGAGCCGTTTCCTATGGCTCTGTCTATCGTGCTTTGGCTTCGATATGCTGATTCATCTGATCTTAGGCTTTGGCATCAACGAGGTGTTTATCATGGCGCCACATTTCATGTTCGTACTTCCCATCGCCACTGCTTATCTGCTGAAGAATCATGGGGACTGGCACAATGATCGGAGCGCAGCGAAAATCAGGGTGCCTGTCCCCGTGATTCTCCGCCTTACCCTCCTATTGCTGACGCTCTATCTATTTATATATAATGGCTATTTGTTGACAGACTTCCTCCTGTCACCCATCCACGTTACACTTTAGACGTGCTTATCTGTGCCCAACCACTTACGAAGGCGACGGGTAAACGACTTGCTGATATGTGAGAACCGCCCATAGCGCAAGTTCAGGAAGAGTTCCTCGATGGAGTTCTGTATCTTGATCCAAGGATGATTCCAGGCATTGATGATGTAAAGCCGTTCGAGATAGTAACGGTTTTCCTGAACGACTGACGGGTGCTTCAAGGGAAAATCCAATTCATGTCTTCCCATCGTGAACATCTTTCTGATACGATGAGGTGTGGTTTTCAGTTCTGCAGAGAAATGGGTAGAGTCTGCCATTAAGCCAATGTTGTTGATCTGATTCTTTGAAGGCATAATGGCCAGACCATCGTGCAGCAACATATCACTCCAATAGATTGTCTCAAAGTATTCCTTACCACTCTGACTATGATCACGGAACATCTGCAACATATCTTTCCGCAGGTTCCGCTCCTTGACAATGGTCTCTAACTTCTGCATCGCCTGAGGATCACGGATAAAGCTATACGTAGGATCCCAGCGCTCAGCAACCCGTCGCCAAGAGGCCCAGCCCCAGATGCTGAAAGCACTGGTGAAGAAATAGCTGTCGTTGCAGTCGGGCGACACCTCATCGATATTAAAGCCCGCTATCATCGTGATGCGCTCATCGTGCTCATACTTGTCGAGCATCTCTTTACAGAAGGGGAAGAACGACTGTGCAGGCACTACATCATCTTCGAGCACGATGACTTTATCAGCCAACGAGAAAGCCCATTGGTGAGAGCGATAGCCAGAAGGGTCGCAACCCTGATTCTTGGTCAGATAGTTACGATGCACCTCGCATTCCCAGTCAATGTTCTCATCGCTAACCACCTGTCGACAAGCCTCGATACCAGCCATATCACGCTCGCCTCGTGGTCCATCCTGATACAGAAACAACTTTGAGGGCCGCGCCTTTCTTACCTCCTCGAACACTTGTCGGAAGGTGTCAGCGCGATTGAAGAACAGCATCAATACAGCGATATCGGTCTTGAACGGATGTTTCATGCGGCAAAGATACGAAAAATCTCTGATAATTTTGCTTTTCTCTCGTTTTTTCGTAATTTTGCAGCGATGAATCATGAATTGCTTCGCCAACGTTTCAATCCTGACGGCTCACTTTTGCGTCGCCAGCAGATGAGGATGCTCGAGATACTGCTCGAGGTAGATAAGATCTGCAAGAAGCATAACATCCGTTACTGGCTCAGTAGCGGCACATTGATCGGTGCTATGCGCCACGATGGCTTTATCCCTTGGGATGACGACCTCGACATCGAGATGATGCGCTCTGATTATCTGCGACTGATGAAAGTATTGCCTACAGAACTGCCAGAGTGGCTGGCGCTCCAAAATGACGAGACTGATCCCAATTACTTCTATTTCTATGCCAAGGTGCGCGACCGTCGTTCACGGATGCTGGAGCAGAATGGCTACGACCGCCTGTGGAAAGAACAGGGTATCTATATCGACATCTTCCCGATGGAACGTCACCCTATCTGGATGCATAAACTGACGGAAAAGACCGTAGGCCACATGTATAAGATCTGGCGAACAAGTACTGACGATGAGAAAGCCATCCGGTCAGTAAGGCGCATCTTCAATTTCAACAACCGCTTTTTCTTTCCTTGTCTGCGGACCATCCTCTCACAATTCACCTTCGGATCAAAGGTCATCACCAGCGGCATGGGTATCCCTTTCCATAATCCCCGCTATGTTGAGGAGATCTTCCCATTGACAACGCATGTGTTCGAAGGCTGTCAGTTGCCTGTGCCTCATGATGCTGATGCCCATTTGCGTCATATCTTCGGCGATTATATGCAGTTGCCAGATCTGGACAAACTGGCACCACATGTTGGAAAACTCGAGTTTTCCGATTAAGCGAGGTTATTTCTTTTTCGACAGGATAAAGGCGAGGCATTCCTTGAGGATGACTGCCCCAGAAACCCGCATAATCACATAATAAAGGATAGCGGCAATTACCACACGACTGATGAGTAACAACCACAAATTGGTGATGCCCTGAGTCACGAAACCCGTCACCACCATCACTGCTATAGCTGCAAGGGCAAAGGGCAGGATATCCTTTATGAACAACAGCAGGCCATAGTTCATCAGACGATCTGTAAAGAAATGCCATACAAACACCCAGAGGATATTTAACACGGTATAAGCTATCACCATCGTATAGATGCCTTGACGCCAAAGGGTTACCATCAGCACAATCTGCAGAATGCCTAGGACCATCGTGCTCCAAAGATAAATATCACTACGATGCTGACTGATGATAGCATCGGTAAGCAATGTCGATAATGGCATGAAGGCACCACAAAGACAGAGATAAGGCAAGAGCGATGCTGAGAAAGTCCATTTCTCACCAATCGCCAAGATGATAAACTCATGCGACACCAGACCGAGCCCGAAAAGCAACGGGAAAGAAATGAAAGCCGTAAAACGTACCATCTTACGAAGGACTGCCAGTTGTCGATCTCTCTCGTCATGAAGACCCACGAGCACCGTCTGGTCTACCTGTCGCACCATATTGCCTACCAATAAGAAGCACTTCGAACTCCATTCATAGGCTTTATTATAATGACCTGTATTTATATCGCCATAATAATGGCCTAATAGCAGATTCATGATGTTAACATTCAGTTGAGTGAAAATGGCAGACACCATAATCTTGAAACTGAAAGGGAATAATCGCCGGATGGGTTCAAAGGAAACTTTGAATGTCGGTCGCCAAGGACTGAAATACCATAATAACAAGGTGTTGATGGCAATATATGCCAGATACTGTGTGGCAAGCGCCCAATAGCCGAAGCCCAATGCTGCCAGTATCACACAGATAATACTTGACGCCAATGTTGCTGTCATACCACACTTGGCAATCTGCTTAATCTGCATCTGCTTCGTCATATAAGCAGACTGCGCCATACCGAAACTGGAGAACACAAACCCCAGAAACACATAACGGCTCAACGGGATGAGTTTAGGCTGGTGATAGTAGTCAGCGATGAAAGGTGCACAGAAGAAAAGAACCACATAGATGGCTGCTCCTGCGAGGATGTTAAACCAAAACACTGCGTTATAGTCGTTATGAGTCGGCGCCTTCAGATTGATAAGCCCCGTCTTGAAACCACTCGACTGCAGTTCGTTGGCAATCACGGAAAAAACTGCTAGCATCGCCGTCATACCATAATCTGACGGATCGAGCAGACGTCCGAGGATAATGCCAAAGGCCAAGCCGAGCAACTGCTGTACGCCATTGTTCATCCCGCCCCAGAAGAGCCCCTTTGCCGTCTTCTCCTTCAATGTTTCCATATTTCGATGCAAATTTATTAAAATTCCGCGAAACTATCGCACGTTTCGTGGATTTTTATTATCTTTGCACACGAAACGAGCAAAAACGACTATTAATACTCATAATCATTGTCCGATGAACCAGAAGGAATACGAATCACAAATTCAGGCATTGCAGCATCAGGTAGAAACACTGCAGAAAACCAACCTCGATCTGGTAAGCCACAATTTGCAGCTCAGCCAGCAAATCAATGCTTACTACGATGTACGTCGCCGCATACAGATGCTCAAGGAACTCGTCATCCGTCACAAAGAACTGATCCGACATGCCGACCTGCGCGATGATGCCGAACTGATGGCACTCATCGAGACACGGTTGGAGAGCGAGCTGCAACATGAGAATCCCGACTTCGGACTTAAGGAACTGGCCGAACTCATCGGCACCACACAGACGCGACTCATCGACCTCTTCCGCCGTTCGCCTATCCACAAGACCGTTGACGACTACCTCGACTATTTGCGACTGCTGCGCTCCATGTACTACATCCAGAATCAGCCCGCATGGGGCATTGCTGCCTGTGCCCAGCAAGCCGGTTTCACTGTCATCCGAACCTTCAACCGCAAGTTCCAGGATGCACTCGGCATGACACCCCATGAGTTCCGGCAAATCCTTGAAGCAGGCCGCGAAAACCTCAAATAAGAACCGCTGTGGCAACAGAGACCATCATACTGAAAGAACTCAGCATTGGCTATCACACGAAAAATGGTACACGCGTGGTGGCGGAAGGTATCAATGCTGCCATCCAGAGCGGAGAACTGACATGCCTGTTGGGGGCCAACGGCGTGGGCAAGTCTACACTCCTGCGCACCCTCTCAGCCTTCCAGCCAGCTTTATCTGGAGAGATTGTAATAAGGAGGGAAGGAGTTAGGAGTCAGGAGATTTCCGCTTATACTGATAAGGAATTAAGTAGGCTGATTGGCGTGGTGCTGACAGAGAAGCCCGATATCCGGAATATGACCGTGCGCGAGCTGGTGGCCTTAGGACGCTCACCCTATACAGGGTTCTGGGGGACACTCCACGATGCCGACTGGCAAGTGGTCGATGAGGCCATCAATGCTGTGAGAATCAGCAAACTCCGCGAGCGGATGGTCCATACCCTCAGCGATGGAGAGCGGCAGAAGGTAATGATCGCCAAGGCACTGGCACAACAGACACCCGTCATCTTCCTCGACGAACCGACAGCCTTCCTCGACTTCCCCAGCAAAGTGGAGATGATGCAGCTGCTGCGCCGTTTGGCAAAAGAGGAGCAGAAAACCATCTTCCTCTCAACCCATGACTTCGAACTGGCCCTTCAAGTGGCCGATAAGCTATGGCTGATGACAGATGAGCTCCACATTGGCACCCCACATGAGCTGGCGCAGAGCGGCGCACTTGCCGGATATGTGGAACGGCCAGGCATCACCTTCGATGCACAGACATTGACAGTTAGAGTAAAAAATGATATATTATGATTTTCGGACACGGTGACGACACCTATCGCTATGGCGACCAGGTAAAGATGAACTTCAGTTCCAACATCTACCAGAAGGCAGATCTGTCGGAACTCGAGGCATACCTGTCACAGCATCTCGATGCCATCAGGCATTATCCGGCTCCTATTGCCCAGGAACTGGAGGAGATGATTGCCGCAAAACTCGAGATTCCTGCCAACATGGTCATGGTCACCAGTGGTGCCAACGAGGCCATCTACCTGATTGCACAACTCTATCGCGGCTGGTCGTCGGTCATCCCCCAGCCCACCTATCATGAATACGAGGACGCCTGTAAGATGTACGACCATCTGATATCCTATGAGCGCACCGACGAACTCGACATCCTGCCACAAGACCGCATCTACTGGCTCTGCAATCCGGATAACCCCACTGGTAATGTCATCCTCAAACCATTGATGATGCGCATCATCAAGCAGCATCCGCGCTTTCTGTACGTACTCGACCAGTCGTATGCCGACTACACCATACAACCGGTTGTCAAACCCAAGGAAGTCATGGATTGCTACAACGTCATGCTGATTCGCTCCTTCTCCAAGAAATACTGTATTCCCGGCCTTCGTCTGGGCTATCTCACCGCTTCACCCATCATCATCGACCGTTTGCGCAACCTCCGACAGCCATGGACCGTCAACACTCTGGCTATCGAAGCCGGCAAATACCTGGTGGAGCATGATCCGAAGGTGCTGCCTGATATAAGGACCTACCTGATAGAAGCCCAGCGTTTGAAAAGCGAACTGGAGAAAATCGATGGCCTGATGATCATGGATACCTTTACCCACTATATGCTGGTAAATGTCGAATGGACCACCTCACTGGAACTGAAAAACTGGTTGATGGCGCATCATGGCATCCTCATCCGCGATGCCTCCAACTTCCATGGCCTCGACATCCATTGCTTCCGTGTGGCAGCTCAGACCCCCGAGGAAAACGATGCCCTCATCGCTGCCATCAAAGAATTCAAATCCACCAGATAACTGCTTCCGTCATTTTCTCAAAATGACGTAAATGATGACCGGCGCACCCATAATCGGAGTGACGGCATTCAGCGGTATGACACCATTCTCACCCGGCAGGAAACACACGAGGTTACAGACGAGGGCAATCATCGCGCCACAGAGAATCGTTGCCGGCAGTAGCACCCTGTGATTGTCAGTACCGAGCAACAGTCGGGTGATATGAGGCACCGCCAGACCGATAAAGGCTACAGGGCCGCAGAAAGCCGTGGTGATAGCCGTGAGGATACCCGTCACAATCAGCAACCAGTTGCGGGTACGGAGAATATTAATGCCCAGATTCTCAGCATACTGATCACCCAGCAACAGGGCATTCAGCGGTTTGATGAGCAGCAGTGCACCAAGCAGTCCGGCGATGGTCACGGTGGCAAACACAGGCATCGTCTGCATCGACACCCCGCCAAACGAGCCCATGCCCCAGACCATATACGACTTCACCCCCTCGTCGGTAGCAAAGAAATTGAGCAGTGAGATGGCAGAGTTGCTGATATAGCCAATCATAATGCCGATAATGAGGAGCATCACATTGTTGCGTACAATCGTCGAGAAAAAGAAGATCAGCGCCATCACCGCCATGGCCCCCACAAAAGCAGCTGCCAGGATAGCCATAAAACCAGAGAGGCTCACCGAACCTGCCGAGATACTACCGCCAAGGAGCAGCATCACCAGAGCCACACCCAGTCCTGCGCCGCTATTGATACCGAAGATGCTCGGTCCTGCCAGCGGGTTGCGGAAGGCTGTCTGCAACATCAGTCCGCTCACAGCCAGAGCCCCGCCGCAGAGCACAGCGGTAATGGCCTGAGGCAGGCGTGATTCCAGGATGATAAAGCGCCAAGAAGGCTTAGTACTATCATCGCCCAACAGGATACTAACCACATCGCTCACAGGTATCTTCACTGAACCCATCACCAGATTCAGTGCAAAGAGCGCCACAATCGCCAACACCAGCAATATGATATGTCCCTTTATCTTCACTTTATCACCCTTTGACTTCTTTAAATATACTCCAATATCTCGCTAAAATGCTCAATCTTCACCATCTGTTCATGGTCAAAATCCTCCACATGCTCCAGTTGCCAGGTGACGTGGAAGGGTATGTAGATTGCTGAGGCACCTATAGCCAAAGCAGGAGCAATATCACTTTTCAAAGAGTTTCCCACCATTAACAATTCTGACGGATGAATCTGTTGGTGCTCACAGAGGGCAAGAAACTCTGTCTGTGACTTGTCAGAAGTAATTTCCACATCGTCGAAATACTTCAGCAAACCTGACCGTTTAAGTTTGTTCTCTTGGTCCTGAAGTTCTCCCTTGGTAAACACAACCATTTTACATCTTCCATCTTCCATCTTCCTTCTTACTTCTCTCAGTGTTTCTTCCACTTCGGGCAAAGGAGTAGCAGGCAAATGAAGCAGTTGCTTACAATCCTTCAGTAAATCGGCAAGTGTGGTGGCGCTCAGATCATTGCCTGCCACTCTCATGGCAGTCTCAAGAATGCTAATGGTGAAAGCTTTGCAGCCATAGCCGAGATCTGCCATATTGCCTGACTCCGTGTTAAAAAGTTCCTGTTTGGGATTCTCGCAATAAGGCGCAATCAGACTGTAGAGGTGTTCCTCTACTCTTTCGAAATGCGACTGGCAGTCCCACAGTGTGTCATCCGCATCAAACGCGATCACTTTGATTGGCAGTTTCCGCATATTCCTTTTATCATCAAATTAGCAGATTTCTTCTCGAAGCCTTTGGGAAGAATTACTTCAGGTATCTCTGTATAGTCGAGGCAATATGTCTGCTGACACTTCTCACAGAAGAAATGCGGATGGATATCCTCATCATGCTCGTGATCGTGGCTATGACAGAGTTCATAGCGCACACCCTCGCTGCCCCCTTCGATGACGTGCACTAGATGGTGCTCACGGAAGAGCGTCAGCGCCCGAAAGATGTTCGACTTGTCGATAGTCAAAATCCTAGTCTCCAGCTCTGCAAGCGTCACAGGTCGTAAGCTTTTAGCCAGTTCCCGCACCACGACGATACGGTTTGCAGTCGGCTTGATGCCATGTTCCTCCAACAATTGTGTACAGTTTGCTTCGTTCATGGGTGCAAAGATACTAAATAATTGTGATAATCATGCAAAAAAGTTTGGAGATTCGCAGGAAAAGTCATATCTTTGCAGAACCAACAAACGATGAATAAGGAGATATGAAAGGATTATCAAAATCGCGTTATACCTTGTTCTGCCAGTGTCCAAAGGCACTCTGGCTGAGGACGAACAAGCCCGATGAGGCTGTAGTGGACGGCAGTACTGAGGCTCGTTTTGAGGCCGGAAACGAAATTGGTGACTTGGCAATGGGTCTTTTCGGCCCGTTCGAGGAAGTCACAATAAAGCGAACTGACGGTAGCCTCGACCTGACTGCGATGGTGGAGAAGACGCGTACCTCCATGGCTGATGGCACTGAGACCATCTGCGAGGCCTCGTTTACTTTCGACAACAATTATTGTGCTGTCGATATCCTTCGTAAGACCAAGGACGGCTGGGCCATCTACGAAGTGAAGAGCTCTAGTTTTCCTGAGTTCGACGGACAAGAGGCCAAGCTCGATAAGTATGCACCAGACATTGCCTACCAGAAATGGTTGTTGACGCAATGTGGTGTTAACATTACTGCCACCTATCTCGTCTGTCTCAACAGCGATTATGTGCGTCAGGGTGAACTTGACATTCAGAAGTTGTTTGCTGTGATAGACATGCGTGAGTTGGTAGAGAACGAGTTGGCCAAGGTGCCTGCACGCGTTCCAATGGCCAAAAAGCTGTTAGCTACAAAGGACGAGCCTGACACCGACCTCTCTGAGCATTGCATGAAGCCCTACCCTTGTGGTTTCCTGCCCTATTGTCGTCGCTATCATGGCGTGCCTGAGGACCAGCCCACGGTCTTCGACCTTTATAGGATGCCCTTCTCCAAGAAGTTGGAGCATTACCACGCTGGTCGTATCTTATTTAATAATGTGCGCGAAGAGAAGCTCAGCGACAAACAACAAATGCAGGTGGAGTGTACCTTGGGCCAGACATCCCACATCGATCGTGAGGGCATCAGCCAGTTCCTCGATACGCTGACTTATCCGCTCTACTTCCTCGACTTCGAGACCATGCAACAGGCTGTGCCTCAATATGATGGTGCACGTCCCTACCAGCAGATCACTTTCCAATATTCTCTCCACATCAAGGAGAGCGAGACGGCTCCCTATGAGCATCGAGAGTTCCTGGCACCGAGTGATGGCAGCGATCCTCGTCGTCATTTGGCTGAGCAACTCTGCAAGGATATTCCGATGAATGTCTGCATGCTGGCTTACAATAAAAGTTTCGAGTGCAGTCGCATCAAGGAGTTGGCAGCGCTCTATCCCGACCTCGCCGTCCACCTGATGAACATCCGCGATCATATCGAGGATTTGCTGGTACCTTTCCAGAACGGCTTCTATTATGTGCCAGCCATGCACGGCTCGTTCAGCATCAAGAGTGTGCTGCCAGCCCTCTTCCCTGATGAGCCGAGCCTCAACTACCACAACCTCGACGAGCGTTGTCAGAATGGAGGTAACGCCATGACCCTCTTCCCTCTCATCGAGCACATGCCTCCAGAGGAAGCTGCCGCCAGTCGCGAAGCTCTCCTCCGCTATTGTGAACTCGACACTTGGGCAATGGTCAAAGTCTGGGAGAAATTATTAGTGGTGAATAATCAGAAATAACAATTATTGTGAAACCAACAAATAGACATTATGGCAAAGAAAAATGGACAAAGTAATAATGTAAAACTTGAAATTATTGATGGTTTTGATGGCTTTCTCGAACTTTTTAAATCAGAAGAAGAAGCTATCGAGTTCATCGTTAAACATACTTATTTTTTTCATCCAGATGTAGTAAATAAACAATTTGAAAGTTTTATAAATATGCCTCCGAAGTATGTCAGGAAATCTTCTGGGACAGATTATTATAAGGATGGAAAAAAGATTGAGATAATAACATCAAAAAATCTATATAATTCAAGTCCGGTTTTTGTTAAAGGAAAAGGAGAAGTTATTGTTGATAGAGATGGAAACAAAAACGTTCGAGATGAAATAAAAAATCGTACACATCATATTGTAAGTGAAGGAAGAAGTCGCAACACAATGAAGAATTTCATGATAACACATATATGGGGGAAGACTGATGACCCTTATTTTTTTTCTTCCATGTGGAACTTTTGTATTACGCCATTATATGCTGCAGCACTAACAGATAAAGATGATTCTGATTGTTTCTGTAGGCAACTAAAGAATCTGCTTAAGGCAATTGCTATGGAGATTTATAATCTAAGTGAGAAAATGAATGCGAATGCTTTCAAGTCTGTTAAGGTTTCAATAGATAATAAACTCAACACGGATAAGGATCCTAGTAAGTGGGCAAAAAAACTAATAAGAAATAATGAAATCAATGTAATTAATGAAAATGGGTCTATATCAAAAATAAAACAGACAAATAATGATCAACCTAAAAGAGTGAGCACCATAGTTAATGGGGAATTTAGAAATATATTGGGCCGTTTAGAGGATGATGATTTAATAAAAAAATTGCAAGATATAGAATATTGCAAAAGAAATTTCAGTTTGTCATATTGCATTCTAATTCCAAAAGAAAAGAAGGAAAAACGTCCTAAATATTATTACAAAGACATTATTATAATAAAAGATATCAAATACTATTTATGCCAAGAATGGAAACCTTATCATAAAAAAAAGTTGAATGCATGGATTAGTAATCAAAAGGAGACAAGCAAACTACGAATCGAAGCACTTTGATAAAAATTCGGTATGAAAAAGACCGTATATGAGCTACAGCAGATTTCCGTTTGGGGGCAGAGGTACCCCAAACGGAAAATGCATTTGAACAGAATCGGACTGTTTGATTCTCTGAAGAATGCAGAGGAGAGTATGCGGCTCTATATACAGGCTGAAAAGGAACACTATAAGAGCTGGGGACGCAATGATTATAAGAAGGAGTGCTTAGGCTACCTGATAAGCAGTCTGCAGGTTTTGCATCGAGAACTGCAAGATTTCAGCCATCATCCAAAGTGGTGGTCATACAATGCTGATGGCGAGGCGAACGACCATTCTTTAGCTACGGAAAGCGGAGAATTCTATGGGCACCCTGCAGAGGAGGTTCGTTTTCAGGTGGGCGACATCGTTGAGGTGTTAGGCTATAACTGTATCGAACTGGCGATTGTCGGGATGCTTCCTCCAACGTCTGAACGTTATGAAGAACTGAAGCAGAAATGGCTTGAAAAGCACAATGATTGTCCGTCGTTGATGGACGATAGTGATGACTGCTATCTGGTCTATACTATCGGCGAAGGAGATACTCATCAGCATATTGAGTGCTACAAGGTGTTTCCTCCCTCCAAACCTGTGCCTCCAACGATAGCGCGGAAATTACGCGATACGATTAATAAGCAAGTACAAAGTTGATAAAAGCATCTGGTGTCAACTCGCCCTTATAGGGACAGAGAACAGTACGTCCAATGTCATCGCATTTGCTGAAAAATAATTCATGATCATCTGCACCTCTGTCTAGTGTATAGTAGGTCTTAGAGCCTCCAGCGCGACGAATCATCATTCCGTAATAAGCCATCTTACTTCTCTCTGGCTGTGGGAACTGGTAAAATACCCACTTCACGTTGTCATCTTCGTAACTCTTGACATCTAATGCCTGCTTATCTGTGTCTGATAACAAGTAAGCACGATCTTTTAATAGTTCAATGCTATCAATCCAAGGATCTTTGTCTGGCCGACGGGAACACATCACAAAACAATGTTGCGGAATTATCTTATATTCCAGCGCTGCCAAATTAATCAACTGATGTTCTTTCTCCTCTTGAATGAAAACCTCCTCAATATGAGAAACTTTGTTTAGCCCGAAGAAAGACCTTATTATCTTAATGATGTTCATACACAAGACTTTTTATTTTGCAAATGTAGTGATTATCTTGTTATTCTCCTCTCATAATAGAATAATTAACCTATTTTAAACAAAAAGCATCAGTTTAAAAACAGGTATTACAAATCTATACCCAAGACGAAACAAAATTGGTTTATTCCCAAATTAATTCTACTTTTGCCTCCGAATTTAAGTTGAACCCCAAAACAAAAGAAGATTATGGAAGAAAAAAGAAAACCTACAGAGAAGAAACAGGTAGTAACAAACATCTCATCAACAGTCATGCATGATGACGATCCGTTTGATGTTGACAACAACAAGTTTACTTGCGTTGTGAAAAGAGCAAAAGATGGTGCTGGCGGCTTTAAAGATGTCGCTGGTATGAGTGAACTGAAGACTAAACTTGACCATGAAGTGCTTTTCCCACTCACAGATGAGATATTCAAGACAAAGTATAATGGTCATGCCCTCAACGGCATACTGTTGTACGGTCCTCCGGGCTGTGGTAAGACATTCCTTGCAGAGAAATTTGCCGAAGAGTCTCGAATGAACTATATGCTCGTGAAAAGTTCTGACCTTGCCTCTACCTTTATTCATGGTACGCAAGAAAAGATTCGAAAGATGTTTGACCTGGCAGAAAGCCTGGCTCCATGTATTCTGTGCATCGACGAATTAGATGCCATCGCTGGCAAACGCTCATCGATGGTTCAAGAGACGTATGCTATGGAGGTCAATGAAATGCTTTCCCAGCTCAATAACTGTTCTGAGCGTGGCATCTTTGTGATCGGATCCACCAACCGGCCTGAACACATCGACCCGGCCTTGCTGCGAAGGGGCCGTTTTGATGAGGCTATTTATGTGCCTATGCCAGATGTTGAGATGCGTGAGGCCGTACTGCGTCTGCGACTGAAGAATGTCTACCGGAAACGTATCAATTATTCCGAGATTGCTGATATGACAGAAGGCTATATTGTATCCGACTTAGAGGCAATAGTCAATAAGGCATCTCTAATTGCTGCACGACTGCGTGTTCCTGTCAATCAGCAACAGCTGGTATTTGCCGCCCAGATCATTCGTCCATCAGTATCATCTTCACAACTGAGGGAATATGAGGCAGCACGCAAACGTATGATGGCAGCATAATGTGAAACGAAAAGACATGTATAATTAATAAAGGTGAAACGAATATGGAGACAAGAAGCCCTTTTGATGACGATTATGGTTACTACGAGGCTGACAACAAGCCTGCCAAGACTGGCAGGAAGAAAAAGAAGGCCTGTCTGGTTGATCCTAATGCAGAGCTGACGATGCTCACCGCCTGTGAAGCCGTTGTCCAAATTATGGACGGATCTGGCCTCAGCAAGACTGCACTCAAGAAAGCGCAGCCTTACCTGAAGTATGTCGCAGAGCTACAACAGATCTCGGAAATGCAGGCACTCTTCCTCGCTCTCGTCCTGAATGAGAGCCTTAAGGACTATACCTTTATCGAGGACCTGTCAGAGTTGCTCGACTGTCGCAACATCACTATCCTACGCTATTCTAACGATCTTGACCAACTCGTCAAGAACCACCTGCTCATCGCTTCACTCAGAGGAGGCTATAAGGCCTATCGCATTTCCAAGGAAGCGATAGACGCTTTTAAGGAGAACAAGCACTTTGTACCCGCGAAGAAGGAGAATCTTTCGCCCAGGCAATTGATGTATGAGGTGATGACCTTTTTACGTCACCGCAAAGAGAAAGAGATTGGCTACCAAGAGATGGTCGAGGAACTGCGCAACCTCATGAATTGCAATCCCACCACCAACTTTGTCCAGAAGTTACGGGATTTGAAGTTGAACGAGACTGATGAGACAATCGTCATGATCCTGGCCGCTTATCACATCGTTGAATACAAAGAGAATGTGTCCCTAAGTATACTCGAAGAGCTGATTCCCGAAAGTGCGGGATTCAGCCTCATCGCTTGCGACCTTGTTCATGGCTGGGGAGAGCTGCGGAAGAATGGAATTGTAGAGCAGGGTTATGAAGACGGCCTCCGCTCGCAGGATTCTTTCTGTCTTTCCCGTAAGATACAGGAGAGTTTGCTTTTCGACTTGTTTGACTACAAATTTAGGACGAAGACGCCTCGTGATGTCGTACAGTATAAGTCCATCAAGCCTCGCCCCATGTTCTACAACGAGCGTATTAAGAAAGAGATAGACCGTCTTGGCCAGCTCATCAGTAATGACAATTATTACAGCATCTGTGAGCGGCTTGAGGCTCAGAATATGCCAAAGGGCTTTACCTGTCTGTTCTATGGCGCACCAGGAACAGGCAAGACGGAGACCGTTTATCAGTTGGCCTTCCAAACCCATCGCGATGTGATGAAGGTTGACCTCTCCCAACTCCGTGACATGTATGTAGGCGAGAGTGAGAAACAGGTAAAGGCAATCTTCAAGAGATATAGTGAGTTGAACCCCTTTAACGACACTCCTATTCTGCTGTTCAACGAGGCTGATGCCATCTTTGGGCGCCGATTGGAGAATGTGCAATACTCTGTCGACAAGATGGAGAATGCCATCCAGAATATCATCCTTGAAGAGATGGAGCGCTTTGAGGGCATCCTCATTGCGACCACCAATCTGACCAGCAACTTCGACCGTGCTTTCGAACGCCGTTTCCTGTATAAGGTAAACTTCGAGCAGCCCGATCTTGAAACACGCAAGTCTATCTGGCACGCCATGCTGCCACAAATTGACGTAACCACTACTGACGAGTTAGCTCAATTCTACAATTTCAGCGGTGGTCAGATACAGAATGTGGCTAGGCGTCTGACTGTTGAAACTGCACTTTATGGTGAACAATCCGCTTCGGTGGAAAATCTGAAAATGATATGTCAGCAAGAGAGTCTTGTGAAAACAGGTCGTCACATTGGTTTTTAATATTTTAATTCGGTTATTGTTATGATTACATTAATGCTTGTACTTTTTGTCGTCTGGGCGGTATTCCGCCTGATCTTCATGGTTTTGGGCTCCATATTCGGCTTCATTGCGGATATCTTCTCAGACGACAATTTATTTGGATAAAAGAAGTTAATATGTTTGGAAGTTGCCACAAAATATCGTACTTTTGTGGCAACTTAAAACAATGACATATGGAAGATAGGCTTTTTCAGAAGTTCCTTGAACTCATCGAGAAACGCGATGAGGAGATAGGATATATATTAGGATATAGCTGGTTCGAGCATTTATATAGAATTGGAAGACTTCCTAGGTTAGGGGGAGATCTTCCCAAGGGTGAAAATGAAGATGAGACTAAAGAACTCCTTAGAAAACGTTATGCAAACAGGATTCTTAACGGCTTACAAAGAAGGAAGAGTGCAGGTGCCAGCAAGTCTGATTTTGAAAATCATCTGAATCGCTATTATCCTAAATGTGACGTCATCGAACTGACGGTCTATCTGTTTAAGCTCGTAAAACCATCTACGTCCCAGGCATGTAGTTACACTATAAAGGTGATGTACGATGGATATGTGATTCCCACAGCCTATAGTGGAGGTTATTATAACGTCTGCCTCGTGTCCCCTAATGGTCAGACAAAAGAGATAAATTTCAGATATGGTAGAGATAAGGTGTTATATACATGGTTTTTGCTTCACCCCCGTCAGTTTATGACAAAAGAAGCTATCTGGTGTCCAGACGATCCTACAAAGACCGCCTTCAATAACCAGCATCTGATGGATATGTCCAAAATGATGTACCCAGAAGAAGAAAATAATCCTTTAATCAATTATATCGAAAATAGGAACTGGAAAAACAAAGGTGCATCAAGAGATAAAAGAACCCTGATTAATTTTAAGGATGATTTCTCTATGATTAAAAGGAATATCAACGCTTTTGTTAAACAAGCTTGGATGGAGTTGGGCGGTGAAGGAAATGAAGTCTGGTACACAATCGCCAAAAGGGAACCTGTCCCTTCTCGCTATCTCATCGAACTCGATGGAAAAAGTATCAGTTTTATCAATAAAAACCAACCCAATTCTACCGATTCTATCCCCAGCAATCGTAACCTCACATCATGTCGTATGCCCGAAGGAAAATATCAAGCAGTATGAAAGCAAAAAGATCATATACCTCTTTCTGCCCAATCGCCACGATCGAGGTTACGATAGCCGATAGCTTCAGCAATGTGTTGGCTTTGGATACGTTCTGAACCTTCGAGGTCGGCAATGGTACGGGCCACCTTCAGGATACGGCTATAGGCACGGGCTGAGAGCGAAAGGCGCTCCATGGCCATACGAAGCATATCGAGACTTGGCTGGTCAGGCTCAGCAAACAGATGGATCATCCGCTCCGACATCTGTGCATTGCAGAAGACACCAGTATAGTCTTTGTATCGCTGTTCCTGAATCTGACGGGCTTTAATTACCCGTTCACGAATCACACTACTGGGTTCGCCCGGCTCCATCTGCGACAACTCCTTGAAGGGCACCACCATCACCTCGCAATGGATATCGATGCGGTCGAGAAGCGGCCCTGATATCTTGTTCATATACCGCTGAATCTGCCCTGGCGTGCATACACAATGGTGTGTAGGATCACCGTAATAGCCACAGGGGCAAGGGTTCATCGAGGCAACAAACATAAACGAGCACGGATATTCAATGGTGTATTTCGCACGGCTGATGGTAATCTTGCGGTCTTCGAGGGGCTGACGGAGCACTTCAAGGGTAGTCTTATTGAATTCAGGCAATTCATCGAGAAAGAGCACCCCATGGTGGGCCATACTTACTTCACCTGGCAAGGCTTTGTTGCCACCACCGGTCATCGCTACCTGCGATACCGTATGGTGTGGGCTACGGAAAGGACGTTGCGAGATGAGTGAGGAGCCACTGGGTAACTTTCCTGCGACGGAGTGTATCTGTGTGGTTTCCAAGCTCTCAGCTAGTGACAAAGGCGGCAGGATGCCAGGTAAACGTTTGGCCATCATCGACTTACCACTGCCTGGCGGTCCTATCATAATCATATTATGCCCACCGGCCGCAGCAACTTCCAAAGCACGTTTTACACTCTCCTGACCCTTCACATCTGCAAAGTCAAGGTCGAAAGAATACTGACACTCGTAGAATTCACGACGGGTGTCGACAACTGTCGTCTCGTAAGTATCGTTGCCATTGAAGAAACTGATGACATCTGTCAAATTCTCCATACCATAAACGTCAAGTTGGTTGACGACTGCAGCTTCCCTAGCATTCTCCTTAGGAACAATAAGACCCTTGAACTGCTCTTTCCTAGCACGAATAGCTACAGGCAATGCACCTGCCACAGGCTTCAGTTTACCATCAAGACCCAATTCTCCTATCATCATGAATTGGGATAGCATCGTGTCGTCAACTTTACCATGAGCCGCTAAAATACCGATTGCCAAGGGCAGATCATAACCGCTGCCCTCCTTGCGGATATCAGCCGGCGATAGGTTAATGGTGATTTCGGCTGTAGGTGGTTTGAATCCAATATTACCCAAAGCAGCCCGAATGCGGTCATAACTTTCTTTGACAGCTGTATCAGCCAGTCCGGACAAATGAAACATCACCCCACGGGTCATGCTAACCTCGACAGTGACTGTCGTTACTTCCAAGCCATTAACGGCTGCACAAAATGTTTTTACTAGCATATTATTTAAAGTTAATTGGTTATTGTTGTATCTTTATTTCAGCAGCTCTTCTATTTTCCTGTCGAGCTCGTTGGTGGGGATGGAATGTGCGAGGATGCGCCCCTTGCTGTCGAAGATGATGTTGTCGGGGACGAAATAGAGCCCCAGCTGGCCTAAGATGGGCATCTCCCACATGCGGCCGTTGCAGACGGTATGCCAACGGATGGAATCGCGGTCGAGATTGCGGCGGCAATCCTGCTTGCTGCCGTCGAGACAGATGCCCATGCACTGCAGGCTGCCGCTGTGCTCCTTCGACAGACGCTGAAGCTTGCGCTGCGCATTCTGGCTGTCGTAGTTCCACGACGCCCAGGTGCTGATGATATTGACCTTGGCCGTGAGATCGGTATTGGAGACATACTGCCCGTTGATGTCGGTGGTGCGGAACTGGGGGAGCTGGGCACCGGGCTTGAGATGGGTGAGGCCCTTGAGCTGCTGCTTGAGACGGGCTAGGGCATGGTTGCCGGCATCGGCATCGGCTAAGGCCGTGGTGAGCTGCAGGGCCTTGGCATAGTCGGGCGTCTGACTCTGGATGAAGATGCGGTTGAGGAGGTAGAGGCTCGCCGGCGACAGGGGATGGTCGGTGATGAAGGTCTCGGCGGCTGCGGCTACCTCGGGGGGCGTGAGCTGGCTGGTCTGCAGACGGAAGGCGGTGAGGGCCTCGTTGGCCTCGGTGCCCTCGACCTCAACTTCCTTGAGGTGGGAGACATCGCCCTCGATGGTGACTTCCTCGCCGGGCTCGCCGATGACGGGCAACTCGGAGAAGTTGGGGAAGACGATGATATAGGTGCGGGGATTGTCGAGGGTGGTCGTGAATTCGAAGGTGCCGTTGACCACGGCGATGGTATCGAGTTTCTGCGAGGGACCGTCGGTGGCATAGAGATAGAGCTCTCCCTGGCTGAAGCCCTTGAACTTGCCGGACATCTCGAACTGGTTGCCGTCGGGGCCGCAGGAGGCTAAGAGGGATGATGTGAGAAGGATGATGGACGATGTGAGAAAGGCTACGGGTCGGCGCGTGACGCCTACCCATAGCCTTTCAACTATCCGGTTTCCGAAAATGCCTGCCATCGCGAATGGTTATCTCTTCAGCTCGAGGTCGTTGGCGGCATACTTGGCATAGAATGCGTCCTTGACGGCCTTGGCGAGGGCTTCCTTAGAGTCGTCCTTGTTGCCCATGCGGTTGTAGAGGATGGCTTTCAGGTAGTCGGTGGTGGCATCGGGGTTCTTGACATACTTGAGGGTGACAGCGGCCGAGGCATAGTTCTTGTTGAGAATCTGTGCGAGGGCGGCGCTGTTGGAATAGATGTCGGCAAAGTCCTGCTCTGCCTGGGCGAAGTTGCCCTGGGCGAGGTGGAGGTTGCCGAGTACCTCGTTGAGACCGTTGGCTCCGGTGGCAGCGGCGATGTAGCGCTCAGCATTGGCGAGGTCGCCGGCCTGCAGGGCGAGCATGCCTAGGTTGGCCTGTGCCTCGGGGAGGTTGGCCGAGAGGCTCTGTGCCTTCTGGATATACTGCTTGGCGGCCTCGTAGTTGCCACGGGCGTACTGGATGGTGGCGAGGTTGTTGTAGGCGCGGGGGTCGCTGGGATAGACCTCGGCGGCAATCTTATAGATGTCCTCGCGCTCGTTGAGGTTGTCCTTCAGGGCAGCGCCATAAAGGAGTTCCTCGATGGAGAGCTTGGTGGCGTCAGCCTTGACTTGCGAGAGGATCTGGTCGTCGGAACGGCCTACGGTCTCGTAGTTGATGGTGAGGCGTGCGCGGCGCAGCTGGGGCAGAATGCCGTCGGCGAGCTCGCGGAAGGCAGAGCTGATGTTCTTGATCTGCTGTTCACGCTCCTCGGGGTCTTTATACATGGAGAGTACGCGCAGGATGACGTCCTTGTCCTGGATGTCGCTGGCCTTGACGAGCTCCTGGAAGCCCTCCCAGTCCTGGGCGGTGTACTTGGCATCGACATTGGCCTGCATCTGGATGCGCTTCAGCTCCTGGTTGACATACTGCTCGGAGTTTTTCTGACGCTCGGCGGCGAGACGGTCGTTGATGGAGAAGCCGCCATCGGGTGAGGCATAGGCTGACACCTCGACATTCTCGAGGTTGAGTCCTTCGCGGTCGGCATTGATCTTCTGCAGCATTTTGACGAACTCCTGCACGGAGTTGTTGGCCAGCTCGCTCTTGCGGAGGTTGGCCTGCTGGATGAGGAACTTGATGTTGGCCTCCTGCTTCTGCTTGTTGATGCGCTGGTAGGCATCGGGGGCGATGGCTGCCTGTGCGGTGACGAGTGTCTTCCTATACAGCTCGGAGGTGGCGATGACACCTTCTGCCACTTTCACCTCGGGCACCTTCATCTGCTTGTTGCCGATGCGGGCCAGGAAGGTGAGATACATATCGGCCTTGTTGTCGTCGGCATACTTGAAGTTGGTCTTCATCGTATAGTTGCCACCGAGACGGTAGGAGATGGTCTGATCGTTGCCCATCACCTTCTCGCCCTGGAAGGTGGCGCTGTTGCCCTTGACGATGGTGCCGTTGGAGTAGCGGAGCTCGGGCATGACGGTGACGACTGCCTTGCGCTTCATGTATTTCTCGGGGAAATGGCCGTTGATGGTGGCTGGCACCACGCCTGCCTGTGTCTCGAGGGGATTGGGTGTCACATTGAAGTTATCGGCCGAGAGCGGTCCTAACTTGGAACACGATGCGAAGAGCATCATGGCTGCGGCTGATAAAAGGAAAAGCTGTTTGTTCTGCATAAAAATAATTCGAATTGTTTTTAAGGGATAATAGGTGCCGCGAGCGGGACTCGAACCCGCACGACCGTTTCGGGTCAAGGGATTTTAAGTCCCTCGTGTCTACCAATTCCACCATTGCGGCGCGTTTTCAATGTGCAAAGGTACGGCTAATTCCCGAAACCGCCAAATATTTTATCAATTATTTAGGAGCATCAAGAATTTTTTGTTACCTTTGCACCCAAATTTGGTTTAGAGTTTTATAGTTTAGCGTTATAGAGATGAATATAGAAGGATTGATCAGTCAGGCTGCCGGCGAGGCCGTGAAGGCCCTCTATGGCCTGGAGGCTACGGAGAAGATGTTGCAGCTGCAGAAGACGAGAAGTGAGTTTGAGGGTAACCTGACGCTGGTGGTGTTCCCCTTTGTGAAGGCTGCCAGAAAGGGTCCTGAGCAGACGGCGCAGGAGATAGGCGACTATCTGGTGGCGCACTGTCAGGCGGTGGAGAAATTCAACGTGGTGAAGGGTTTCCTGAACCTGAGCATCGGCGACGGTGCGTGGGTGGAGTTGCTCGGCGCCATCGACAAGGACGACCACTTCGGCATGAAGCAGGCCTCGGACGACGCGCCTCTCGTGATGATCGAATACTCATCGCCGAATACGAACAAGCCCCTGCACCTGGGTCATGTGCGCAACAACCTGCTCGGTTGGAGTCTGGCGCAGATCATGGCTGCCAACGGCAACAAGGTGGTGAAGACGAATATCGTGAACGACCGCGGTATCCATATCTGTAAGTCGATGCTCGCATGGCTGAAATACGGCAACGGCGAGACACCGGAATCCTCTGGCAAGAAGGGCGACCACCTGATTGGCGACTACTATGTGGCTTTCGACAAGCACTATCGTGAGGAAGTCAAGGCATTGGTGGCGCAGGGCATGGACGAGGAGAAGGCCAAGCAGGAGGCGCCGCTGATAAAGGAGGCCCACGAGATGCTGGTGAAATGGGAGCAGAACGACCCGGAGGTGCGCGCCCTGTGGGAGAAGATGAACAACTGGGTGTATGCCGGTTTCGACGAGACGTATAAGAAACTGGGGGTGAGCTTCGACAAGATCTATTATGAATCGCAGACCTATCTGAAAGGTAAGGCTAAGGTGGAGGAAGGACTGGCGAAAGGTCTCTTCGAGCGCCATGACGACAACTCTGTCTGGGCCGACCTGACCAACGAGGGACTCGACCAGAAGCTGCTGTTGCGCTCTGATGGCACCAGCGTGTATATGACACAGGATATCGGCACGGCCGAGATGCGTTTCCAGGACTATCCCATCGACAAGATGATCTATGTGGTGGGTAATGAGCAGAACTACCATTTCCAGGTGCTCTCGATACTGCTCGACCGTTTAGGTTTCAAGTGGGGCAAGGAGCTGGTGCATTTCTCCTACGGTATGGTGGAGCTGCCCAACGGCAAGATGAAGAGCCGTGAGGGTACGGTGGTGGATGCCGACGACCTGATGGAACTGATGGTGAGCGATGCGCTGAAGACCTCGCTCGAACTGGGAAAGTTTGCTGATATGACCGATGAGGAGCGTCAGGAGATTGCCCGTATCGTGGGTATGGGTGCGCTGAAATACTTTATCCTGAAGGTTGACGCCCGCAAGAATATGCTCTTCAATCCTGAGGAGAGTATCGACTTTAATGGTAATACAGGTCCGTTTATCCAGTATACCTATGCGAGAATCCGTTCGATACTGCGCAAGGCCGAGGCTGAGGGCCTGAAGCCTGCCATCACCGCTGTTGCACTCTCGGAGAAGGAGGTGGAGCTGATACAGAAGATGAACGAGTTCGGCGCTGCCGTAGAACAGGCCGGCAAGGACTATTCGCCATCGGGCATCGCCAACTACTGCTACGAGCTCACGAAGGTGTTTAACCAGTTCTATCACGACTACTCGATCCTCAACGAGCCTGACGAACAGAAGAAGCTCTTCCGGCTGGCTCTGGCCAAGAACGTGGCGAAGATCATCAAGAACGGTATGGGGCTGCTGGGCATCGAGGTGCCGGAAAGAATGTAAACGATGACACAGAACCCGCCCGACTATCGCCACGATACTGTGCTGCCGTTGCCAATGGAGGTGAAGGCTGATGCGTGGGCTGTGGATGCGGCCTGTTCGGGTAATCCCGGACCGATGGAATATCAGGCCATCGACTTGCAGACGGGCTATCAGGTGTTTCATTTCGGACCAATCCACGGCACGAATAATATCGGGGAGTTTCTGGCTATCGTCCATGCCCTGGCGCTCTGCTGGAATCAGGGACTGCACGACAAGATCATCTACTCAGACTCTTACAACGCCATTCTCTGGGTTCAGAAGCGCAAGTGCAAGACGAAGCTGGAACGCACGCCGCAGACGGAGAAGCTCTATCAGATTATCCTGCGGGCTGAGCAATGGCTGAACACCCATAATTTCCGGAATCCCATCATCAAGTGGGAGACGTCGAAATGGGGCGAGGTGCCTGCAGACTTCGGCAGGAAATAATAACCGCTTTATAAGACACAAAAAATCGGCACTGCGTTTGCAATGCCGATTCTTTTTATACTTGCGCTAATGATTAGTCAGCTACGAGTGTGAAGCGCTTGAAGGCAACGATCTTCAGATCCTTGTCCTGCTTGGCGAGCCACTGAGCAACAGTAGCCTTGTCGCCATCACCGAACTGGAACTCCTGGTCGACCAGGCAGTTCTCCTTCAGGAACTTCTGAACACGGCCCTTGGCGATGTTCTCAATCATAGGCATCTTCAGCTGAGCCTCACCCTCGACCTTTGCGTCAGCAATGATCTTACGGGCCTCGTCGGCCTGCTCCTTGGTGAGCCAACCCTTAGCGGTGTTGCTCTCGATGTGATCCTCAGAGTCAACGAGGTTGGGGTTGATGCCAGCCTTCTTGAGCTTCATCTCCACGAACTTCTCTACCTGCTCGAGCTTGGTCTTCTCGAAAGAGGTCTTGTACTCCTCGTCGAGGATCTTCTGATCAACGCTCTGAGCGTCGAGTGCTACGGGCTTCATGGCAGCCACCTGCATAGCCACGAGGTGACCCTGCTCAGCAGCGGGCTTGTTGGTCTGAACCATGGTGCAGAGGGTGTGCTTACCCATGTGGTCGTAAACCTCCACATTGTCACCCTCGAGTGTCAGGTAGCCGTCGAGCTCCATCTTCTCACCAGTGATACCACTGCGCTGTGTGACAGCCTCCTGAGCGGTCTGACCGTTGATGTCGAGGGCCTTTACAGCCTCGATGTCGGCAGCCTTAGCGGCGATGGCAGCGTCGAGGATGCTCTGTGTGAGAGCGATGAAGTCGGCACCATTGGCCACGAAGTCGGTCTCGCACTTCAAGGCGAGCATAGCTGCGAAACCATCTACCTTCTTTACGAGTACACAACCATTAGATGTCTCACGGTCGCTACGCTTGGCAGCGATAGCCAGGCCACGCTCACGGAGCAGTTCCTTGGCCTTATCGAAGTCGCCATCAGCCTCGGTCAGAGCCTTCTTTACGTCAGCCAGACCAGCGCCGGTCATTGCGCGAAGCTTCTTGATATCGTCAATTGAAATTGCCATTGTTATTTACAATTTTAAAAATTACCTTTTTACAATTTATTACTCAGCGGCGGGAGCCTCTTCCTCAGCAGCGGGTGCAGTCTCCTCAGCGGGAGCCTCATCCTTGCGGGCCTTGCGGGCCTGACGACGGGGCTTTGCCTCCTCGTCACCCTCAGCCTGAGCATCAGCGGCCTTCTCGTCGGCCTTCTCAAGCTTACGCTCCTCGATACCCTCGGCCATAGCAGCGCAGCAAGCATTGAGGATGACCTCAACACTGTCCTTAGCGTCGTCGTTAGCAGGAATCACGAAGTCGATGTTGTTGGGGTCAGAGTTGGTATCAACGATACCGAACACGGGGATACCCAGACGGTTAGCCTCGCGCACGGCAATCTGCTCCTTCAGTACGTCGACAACGAACAGGGCGCTGGGCAGACGGGTCAGGTCGGCGATAGAACCGAGGTTCTTCTCCAGCTTTGCGCGCTGACGGGTAATCTGCAGCAGCTCGCGCTTTGACAGGTTACCAAATGTACCATCATTCATCAACTTGTCGATGTTCGCCATTTTCTTCACGGCCTTGCGAATCGTGGGGAAGTTGGTGAGCATACCACCGGGCCAGCGCTCGATGACGTAAGGCATATTGATGCTTGCAGCCTTCTCAGCAACCACTTCCTTGGTCTGTTTTTTAGTAGCGACGAAAAGCACTTTCTTGCCACTCTTGGCAATCTGCTTGAGAGCCTCGGCAGCCTCGTCGATCTTAGCGGCTGTCTTGTGCAGGTCGATGATATGAATACCGTTACGCTCGGTATAGATGTAGGGAGCCATTGCGGGGTTCCACTTACGCTTCAGGTGGCCGAAGTGACAGCCAGCCTGCAGCAACTGGTCAAAATTTGTTCTTGCCATTTTGTTGTCTTGCTTTTTAAATTGTTTACTTTCTTTTTAATTCTTCTTAGAATCAGCCCGATGGTAGTCCAAAAGAATCCAAAGGGTTTAGATACTAAACTGTTCAGTTTCCCAAAGGGATTAACGCTTACTGAACTGGAAGCGACGACGAGCCTTGGGCTGACCTGGCTTCTTACGCTCTACCTCACGGCTGTCGCGTGTCAGGAAACCTTCGT